>NZ_MWSM01000019.1:128207-194644 GCF_002087075.1 Streptococcus pseudopneumoniae ATCC BAA-960 = CCUG 49455 | reverse complement strand
CAAACTTCCCATAATGTTTCCCATCATCACCACGAAATATCTCAGTTTCCTTTTTATCTCGTTTGATTTTTCCTTCACTGATAAGTTTTTCTTTTTCAGCTTTAATTCTCTTTAATAATTCACTTGCAGGTTCGTCATTGGGATTTTGCGGCACTAATTTCCCTTCCATCGCTCTTTGGAGAATACTTGCTTTAAGTTGTTCTGGTGTCATTATTTGTCCTCCAACAACTGCAAAATATCAGCTAATACATTATCAATCTTATGATTTAAAGTTGCTCTTTCCGCTTGATAATTCTGAATCAACTCAAAGGGATTTAAGATTTCCTCTTCCTCTTTTGGAAAGCCACACTGGTCTAAATTATAATTCAACTCAGCCAATTCACTAGGTGTAAATGATTTAGATTTGTAGAACTTACCTTCCAAAATCTCTTCACGATTTTCCCACCAGTCACGAACAGGATTGAAGTGTTCTGACTTCATCGGCTTAGTTTTCGAGAAATTTTTATAACCATCTGGCATATCTAAACGATAAAACCAAGTTTCTTCTGTTTTCTTTGTTTTATCAAAGAAAAGAATGTTCGTATGGATTCCTGTATACGGTGCAAAGACACTATGAGGCAACCTAATAATCGTATGTAAGTTGAACTCATCTACCAGTTTTTGTTTCAAGCGAGTTTTTACACCTTCACCAAATAGAAAACCATCAGGTAAAATAACTCCAACACGACCATTTTCTTTCAAACGATACATAATGACAGCCATAAATAAATCAGCTGTTTCAGAACTCCGTAATTCTGCTGGAAAGTTATTTTTTATTGTTTCTAATTCTGACCCTCCAAAAGGTGGATTCATCATAATAATGTCAAATTTTTCATCATCCGTATATTCACGAACATTTTTCTCCAAAGTATTTCCATGAACAATTTTAGGGTCATCAATTTCGTGAAGAAACAGATTTGTAACTGCTAAAAGATGAGGAAATGCTTTCTTTTCAATACCAAAAACAGCTGTATTATATTTTTTGGTATCTTCACTAGTTTTACGTTGACTACTTAAACGGTTCAGAGTCGAAGTCAAGAAGCCTCCTGTTCCGCAAGCAAGGTCTGCCATTGATTCTCCAAGTTTTGGGTCAAGAACTTCGGCAATAAAATCAGTCGCTGCACGTGGCGTATAAAATTCTCCTGAGTTCCCAGCATTTTGAATATCTTTAAGAATTTTTTCGTAAATATCATTAAAAGAATGACGATCTTCAGGGCTATTGAAATCAACTTCATCAATAACATTGATGACTTGGCGTAACAAGACGCCATTTTTCATATAGTTGTTCGCATCTTCAAAAGCTGATTTAACAATCGTTTTTCGAATAGGCATATTTGAAGTTATTTCAAGCTCTTTCAACTCTTTGAATAACTTGTTATTGACAAAATCAAGTAATTCATCGCCTGTCAATACCCGTTCCCCATTTTGAGCATGAGCCCAATTTCGCCATTTTAATTCCTCTGGGATAATTGACTCATACTCGTCTTCTTCTAATTCCCAAACCATTTCACGGCTATCATAAATTTTTAAGAATAATAACCAAGACATTTGCTCAATACGTTGAGCATCACCATTAACACCAGCATCGTTTCGAGTGATATCTTGAATTCTTTTTACAAATGATGTAATTGACATACTTTCCTTTCATTAAGCTACTGTAAATAGCTCTTGCTCCAATTCTTTAATTGCTTGTAAATATCGTTTTTTATCTCCAAAATAAGTATTGATGATTTTGAAGGTTCCACCATATATCTGAAATTCTGGAAGTTTTAATGTTTCAATGCTTTCGAGTTCTCCAATACCTTTATCCATGTATTTGTTCAGTAAAATTTCCAAAACAGCACGCGCTTCCTCACTATATTTATATAAATATCCGCTTTGTTTGAGCTTATTGATACGTTCCGTTTTGGTTAATTCTTTTTGACCATAGGCAAGTTTTAGGAGTAAATCAAAATCATCGATTTCTTGTTCTGATATTCCCTCCGACTCTCGAATAGCATCTAGATAAACTCCTTTTTTATAAAGTTCGTCTAAGATAAGCTTCTTTTTATCCGCCGTATGCCAAACTGTGATAAAATCGTTCAAAGTGGCGTAGCTACCTAAGATATTCTTCCGAGTGTAGTCGGTCAGGCTTTCGGTAATCAGTTTCCCGTTTTCATCCAATACTTGAACAGTAGAATTAAGAATGGTAACCTGCTTGTCTGTAACGATATATTTTTCTACTGGGTCACCACCTTCGTTTACAAAACCAGGTGTAGTACCATTGTTTGTTTTTGCGCCCGTTTCCAGAACCTTCACTGGTTCACCATCAAAATCAGGGTCAGCAAACAAATTGGTAACATTTCGAAAATCAATAATCGTAAAAAATTCTTTCCCCTTTTGAGGATAAAGACGTGTGCCACGACCAATAATTTGTTTAAATTCAGTCATGGATTGGATATTAGAGTCTAAAACAATCAAACGACATGTTTTAGCATTAACTCCTGTCGTTAATAATTTAGACGTTGTTACAATAGCGGGAAAATTAGAATTGACATCCATAAAGTTATCCAGTTGAGCTTTTCCTTCAGCGTTGTCACCAGTTACTTGCATGACATAACGATAGTCTTCTTGGACTAAGTCTAGATTCTCTTTTACAAGTGCAGCACGCATTCGCTCGGCATGGTCAATATCAACACAAAAAACAATTGTTTTATCAAATCGTGCATTGCTTTGCTTCATATAATCAGAAACAAACTTGGCAACTCTTTGCGTTCTATCATCAATGACAATGGTTTTATCAAAATCTTTCCTGCTGTAGTACCTATCTTCTATTAATTGTTCGTTAGCATCAACTTTTCCAGTTTCTGGACGATAACCATCCACATCCACATCTAAATTAACCCTCATAACACGATATGGAGCCAAAAAACCATCCTCTATTCCCTGTTTTAAACTATAAGTATAGATTGGCTCACCAAAGTATTCCGTATTGGAAGCATTCTTGGTTTCTTTAGGAGTAGCGGTCATCCCAATCTGTGTCGCAGAACTGAAATAATCAATCACCTTACGCCAGTTACTGTCTTCCTTAGCTGAACCACGGTGCGCTTCATCAATTACGATTAAATCAAAGAAGTCTTTGTCAAATTTTTGATAATGTGTCTCAGTTCCATCTTCACCAGTTAGTTGCTGATAAAGCCCTAGATAAATTTCAAAAGAATTTAATTTTTCAGGAGCAGTCAAAAGTTTTGGTGTAATTTTCGTCATTACCTTTTCGAATGGTCTAAAGTCTTCAGCCATCGTTTGGTCTACTAAGATGTTTCTATCTGCTAAGAATAAAACTCGTTTAGCCAAACCAGCTTTTCGAAGGCGATGAATAATTTGAAAAGCCATGAACGTTTTCCCCGTTCCTGTTGCCATCACAAACATTACTCGTTTTTGTCCTCTGGCAACTGTTTCAATAGTACGGTTGATAGCTATTTGCTGATAATAGCGTGGCGTTTTCATTGAGAAGGCGTCTGTATAGTATGGAGTTGAGATAGCTTCTGTAATTTCGTACGTCAATCCTTTTTCCTTCGTCATACGAGAAAATAATTCTTCACGAGTAGGGAATTCGTCTAACTCCAGCTCACGTTCTTCTCTCGTGATACGGTCGTGTTCAATAAAGCCATCACCATTCGAAGAATAAACAAATGGAACATCTAAAATCTCTCCGTATTCAATAGCTTGTTGTAATCCTGCTCGAACGCTGTGTTTATTATCCTTTGCCTCAACAATTGCAATTCGAGTTCCAAATTGGTAATACAGTGAATAGTCTGATTTTTTTCCTTCTTTACGACGAGCCTTATCTCCTCTAACCTCAATTCGACCATCAGTGAAGTATTCTTCGTAAGCGATATGCTCACCATTTTTCCATCCTTTGGATACAATAGCAGGAGTGATGAAATTTGCTTTAATATCCTCCTCACTCATTTCTTTCTTAGACTTTATAAACTCAACCATATTGAACCCTCCGCATTCTAAAAATCTACTTCTCCATAAAATAAACTATCAGAACAAATTATACTTCTATTATATCACACTTATAAAAATACTCTGCTAAATTGTTGAAAATAAGTATGCAATATACTTTCGCATCGCGTCAGATTATCTCCGCATAACACCGCTATTTTCCGCTGTTTTCGGCAGGCGACTTATTATCATTCTATAAGCACTTTCAGTCGGGCTGGTGAGATATTTTTCAAAAATAAATAATCACATTTAAACATTTTGAAAGTATAAAATATCTACATCAGCCGTTCAAAAACTGGCGTAAATTTTGCTATAATATTTTCGTTTAAATAAAGATTTTTTTATGCCAAAAGGATTTTAACAATGCGGATGCTTCCTATTTTGCTTCTCTTTTTAGCTCTACTACCGTTTTTCTCAAAGTTTGTCACTGGAGGTAGTTCTTTCAGTTGGGAAGTGTTTTTGATTTTCATAATAGATTGGGTTTTATTGATAGTTTTTGCGATTCAGATTTCTTATATTTTTTGGAGATTGAGTCAAAAGTGGAAAGAATTATCTAATAAATAACGCTAGGCATGTTGTCTAATTTTGGGGTAAGACAATGAATAGCAGAGTAGAATTTCGGATTTTCACCATTGTTGATTTGGACAAGAAAGAAGAATATTTACATGAGATGCATTTGAAAGGTTGGAGGTATAGAACTAGTCGTTTTGGTTTGTTCTATCTTGACCAATGTCAACCAGACGATGTCATCTACCGTATCTATGATTCTAGATTTCTTAAAAAATATAAGCATGAACTGCAAGATTTTAGAAATAGAGGTTGGGAATTGATAGGAGCAGGTTTTTGTTCGATTCTTCGTAAATCGGCTTCTGATATACTTTCAGAGGATCAAGTCTATATGAGTAATAATCTCAGGTGGGAAGTTATGCGATATAGACTTCGTTCATGTGCAGCTACTTTCTTAGGAGGTTTTGTTGTTTGTATGAGTTTGTTTCGAGAAGAACTGTCGCAATCTTTCTTTGTTATTTTTGCTCTATATGCCTTTATGATTTCTTATCTAATCTATGGTTATTTCAGACTAAAAAGTAAATACCGAGTAGATGGAAGGCAGGGTTCTAGGTCTTCAGACTGATTTTTAGCACTCTTGATAAAAGAGTGCTAATTTTTTGAATTTTTATCTTGACATTCTCTTCTAAGGGTGTATAATAGAATCATAAGTTAGCACTTGAATGTATCGAGTGCTAATTTATCAGACAGAGAGGAGTGATGAGATGGTTACAGAGCGTCAGCAGGATATTTTAAATCTGATTATTGACATCTTTACCAAAACGCACGAACCTGTCGGATCCAAAGCCTTGCAAGAGTCTATTAACTCTAGCAGTGCAACCATTCGTAATGACATGGCGGCTCTAGAAAAGCAAGGTTTGCTTGAAAAGGCTCATACTTCAAGCGGTCGGATGCCAAGTATTGCTGGTTTTCAGTACTATGTAAAACACTCACTGGATTTTGATCAACTGGCTGAAAATGAGGTATATGAGATTGTCAAAGCCTTTGATCAGGAATTCTTCAAACTGGAGGATATTCTGCAAGAAGCTGCTAATCTACTGACAGACCTGAGTGGCTGTACGGTAGTGGCACTGGATGTTGAGCCGAGCAGGCAACGTTTGACAGCCTTTGATATCGTTGTTTTGGGGCAACATACAGCCTTGGCAGTATTCACCCTAGACGAGTCGCGAACGGTTACCAGTCAGTTTCTGATTCCAAGGAACTTCTTGCAGGAAGATTTGCTGAAACTGAAGAGCATCATTCAGGAACGTTTCCTCGGTCACACCGTTTTAGATATTCACTACAAGATTCGGACGGAGATTCCGCAGATTATCCAGCGTTACTTTACAACAACGGACAATGTGATCGATCTCTTTGAACATATCTTTAAGGAAATGTTCAACGAAAACATTGTGGTGGCGGGCAAGGTTAATCTCTTGAATTTTGCCAATCTAGCAGTCTATCAGTTCTTTGATCAACCGCAAAAGGTGGCTCTGGAGATTCGTGAGGGGTTGCGTGAAGATCAGATGCAAAACGTCCGTGTTGCAGACAGTCAGGAGTCCTGTCTAGCTGACCTAGCTGTGATTAGTAGCAAGTTCCTCATTCCTTATCGGGGAGTTGGAATTCTAGCCATTATCGGTCCAGTCAATCTGGATTACCAACAGCTAATCAACCAAGTCAATGTGGTCAACCGTGTTTTGACCATGAAGTTGACAGATTTTTACCGCTACCTCAGCAGTAATCATTACGAAGTACATTAAGATTGAAATCATTAAAGGAGGCGAAAATGGCCCAAGATATAAAAAATGAAGAAGTAGAAGAAGTTCAAGAAGAGGAAGTTGTGGAAACAGCTGAAGAAACAACTCCTGAGAAGTCTGAGTTGGACTTGGCGAATGAACGTGCAGATGAGTTCGAAAACAAATACCTTCGCGCTCATGCGGAAATGCAAAATATCCAACGCCGTGCTAATGAAGAGCGTCAAAACATGCAACGTTATCGTAGCCAGGACTTAGCAAAAGCGATTCTCCCTTCTTTGGATAACCTTGAGCGTGCACTCGCGGTTGAAGGATTGACAGACGATGTCAAAAAAGGATTGGAGATGGTGCAAGAAAGCTTGATTCACGCTTTGAAAGAAGAAGGAATCAAAGAAATCGCAGCTGACGGTAAATTTGACCATAACTACCATATGGCCATCCAAACTCTCCCAGCAGACGATGAACACCCGGCAGATACCATCGCCCAAGTTTTCCAAAAAGGCTACAAACTCTATGATCGCATCCTACGCCCAGCCATGGTAGTTGTTTACAACTAGGCAATTCTGACGGTAGCTAAAGCAACTCGTCAGAAAACGGCAATCGCTATGGCGTTTGCCTAGCCTCCTTATTAACTCGTCGTCGAAATAAAATCGATTTCGACTTCTCGTGTCGCAATTTACATAATAGAAAACTTGTCCGAAACGACAATAAACTATGAAGAAAGATAAGAGGCAAGCCGGAGGCTTGCAAGGAAGATATTTCCCGCCGTGGTAAAAGTTTCAGTAGCTTTTGCTACTGAAACAGGGGATTTTTGAGACAATAGGCTCAAAAATAAGTGATGAAATCCCGAAGGGAGTTGCTCACGTCCCCACCACTTAAGGGAAATATAAAAAAAGAAAATTAACTAACAAGGAGAAAAACACATGTCTAAAATTATCGGTATTGACTTAGGTACAACAAACTCAGCAGTAGCAGTTCTTGAAGGAACTGAAAGTAAAATCATCGCAAACCCAGAAGGAAACCGCACAACTCCATCTGTAGTCTCATTCAAAAACGGAGAAATCATTGTTGGTGACGCTGCGAAACGTCAAGCAGTTACAAACCCAGATACAGTTATCTCTATCAAATCTAAAATGGGAACTTCTGAAAAAGTTTCTGCTAATGGAAAAGAATACACTCCACAAGAAATCTCAGCTATGATTCTTCAATACTTGAAAGGATACGCTGAAGACTATCTTGGTGAAAAAGTAACCAAAGCAGTTATCACAGTTCCTGCTTACTTCAACGACGCTCAACGTCAAGCAACAAAAGACGCTGGTAAAATTGCTGGTCTTGAAGTAGAACGTATTGTTAACGAACCAACTGCAGCAGCTCTTGCTTATGGTTTGGACAAGACTGACAAAGAAGAAAAAATCTTGGTATTTGACCTTGGTGGTGGTACATTCGACGTCTCTATCCTTGAATTGGGTGACGGTGTCTTCGACGTATTGTCAACTGCAGGGGACAACAAACTTGGTGGTGACGACTTTGACCAAAAAATCATTGACCACTTGGTAGCAGAATTCAAGAAAGAAAACGGTATTGACTTGTCTACTGACAAGATGGCAATGCAACGTTTGAAAGATGCAGCTGAAAAAGCGAAGAAAGACCTTTCTGGTGTAACTTCAACTCAAATCAGCTTGCCATTTATCACTGCAGGTGAAGCTGGCCCTCTTCACTTGGAAATGACTTTGACTCGTGCGAAATTTGACGATTTGACTCGTGACCTTGTAGAACGTACAAAAGTTCCAGTTCGTCAAGCCCTTTCGGATGCAGGTTTGAGCTTGTCAGAAATCGACGAAGTTATCCTTGTTGGTGGTTCAACTCGTATCCCTGCCGTTGTTGAAGCTGTTAAAGCTGAAACTGGTAAAGAACCAAACAAATCAGTAAACCCTGACGAAGTAGTTGCTATGGGTGCGGCTATCCAAGGTGGTGTGATTACTGGTGATGTCAAAGACGTTGTCCTTCTTGACGTAACACCATTGTCACTTGGTATCGAAACAATGGGTGGAGTCTTCACAAAACTCATCGACCGCAATACAACAATCCCAACATCTAAATCACAAGTCTTCTCAACTGCGGCAGACAACCAACCAGCCGTTGATATCCACGTTCTTCAAGGTGAACGCCCAATGGCAGCAGATAACAAGACTCTTGGACGTTTCCAATTGACAGATATCCCAGCTGCACCTCGTGGAATTCCTCAAATCGAAGTAACATTTGATATCGACAAGAACGGTATCGTGTCTGTTAAAGCTAAAGACCTTGGAACTCAAAAAGAACAAACAATTGTCATCCAATCAAACTCAGGCTTGACTGACGAAGAAATCGACCGCATGATGAAAGATGCAGAAGCAAATGCTGAAGCAGATCAGAAACGTAAGGAAGAAGTTGACCTTCGTAACGAAGTAGACCAAGCGATCTTTGCGACTGAAAAGACAATCAAGGAAACTGAAGGCAAAGGATTCGACGCAGAACGTGACGCTGCCCAATCTGCCCTTGATGACCTTAAAAAAGCTCAAGAAGACAACAACTTGGACGATATGAAAGCAAAACTTGAAGCATTGAACGAAAAAGCTCAAGGACTTGCTGTTAAACTCTACGAACAAGCAGCAGCAGCGCAACAAGCTCAAGCAGGAGCAGAAGGCACACAAGCAACAGGAAACGCAGGCGATGACGTCGTAGACGGAGAGTTTACTGAGAAATAAGATGAGTGTATTGGATGAAGAGTATCTAAAAAATACACGAAAAGTTTATAATGATTTTTGTAATAAAGCTGATAGTTATGAATCTGCAAAAGATTTTATAGATAATATTCCAGCAGTATATTTGGCTAGGTATAAAGCAATTATTTTAGCTGAGCATGAAAGTTGTGTTAAAAATGATGAGGCGGTAAGGAATTTTGTTACTTCAGTATTGTTGTCAGCGCTAGTATCAGCACTAGTATCAGCAACCATACAAAAACCAGAATTTATAATATCGTTTATAATGGGCATGATTTGGGTTGTCGGTGTATTCCTTCTAATCTATTGGAATTTTATAGCAAATACTAAGAAGAGACAAAAATATATAAATATTTCTGTACTTATAGGATATTTAAAATCAAAATAAAGTTAATTTACTTATTTGCAGAGGTTGCAACCCAGCCTCTGTTTTTCGATAAAAAGGGACGGAATCTCATTTGTTTGGGGTTTGTCTTGTCAATATATAAAGAAAGGAATTGAACCCGACCTAAATTCTCGGAAAAAAGATAAATCTGTCTAGGAGCATCGCTCCAGCGTCAGATTTCCTATTTTTCAGTCGAATTTTACGGTCTTGGTATCTTGTATGAACAATACTGAATTTTATGATCGTCTGGGGGTGTCCAAAAACGCTTCGGCAGACGAAATCAAAAAGGCTTATCGTAAGCTTTCCAAAAAATATCACCCAGATATCAACAAGGAGCCTGGTGCTGAGGAAAAGTACAAGGAAGTTCAGGAAGCCTATGAGACTTTGAGTGACGACCAAAAACGTGCTGCCTATGACCAATATGGTGCGGCTGGAGCCAACGGTGGATTTGGAGGCTTCGGTGGTGGAGCTGGCGGTTTCAACGGGGCAGGTGGCTTCGGTGGTTTTGAGGATATTTTTTCAAGTTTCTTTGGCGGAGGCGGAGCTTCGCGCAATCCAAACGCTCCTCGTCAGGGGGATGACCTCCAGTATCGTGTGAACTTGACCTTTGAAGAAGCTATTTTTGGAGCTGAAAAAGAAGTTAAGTACAACCGTGAAGCTAGCTGTCGTACATGTAATGGTTCTGGTGCTAAGCCAGGAACAAGTCCAGTCACTTGTGGACGCTGTCATGGCGCTGGTGTCATTAATGTCGATACGCAGACTCCGCTTGGTATGATGCGACGCCAAGTAACCTGTGATGTCTGTCACGGTCGCGGAAAAGAAATCAAAGATCCATGTACAACCTGTCACGGTACTGGTCATGAAAAACAAGCTCATAGCGTACATGTAAAAATCCCTGCTGGTGTGGAAACAGGTCAACAAATTCGCCTAGCTGGTCAGGGTGAAGCTGGATTTAACGGTGGACCTTATGGTGACTTGTATGTAGTGGTTTCTGTGGAAGCCAGCGACAAGTTTGAACGTGAAGGAACCACTATCTTCTACAATCTCAACCTCAACTTCGTTCAAGCGGCTCTTGGTGATACCGTTGATATCCCAACTGTTCATGGTGATGTTGAATTAGTTATCCCAGAGGGAACTCAGACTGGTAAGAAATTCCGCCTACATGGCAAAGGAGCTCCGAGCCTTCGTGGCGGTGCAGTTGGTGACCAATACGTTACTGTTAATGTCGTAACACCGACAGGCTTGAATGACCGCCAAAAAGCAGCCTTGAAAGAATTCGCAGCTGCTGGTGATTTAAAAGTCAATCCAAAGAAAAAGGGCTTCTTTGACCATATTAAAGATGCCTTTGATGGAGAATAAAGTAAGAAGAGCCGTCGGGCTCTTTTTGTTTATAGATTTTTTAAGACTTTCCTTAAGTAATGACGGATGGTAGCGACCTTCTTCGAAGTTCCATACCTAAACTTTGAGCCTAGGTCTCAAAGTTTCCGGACGAGTCTGAGACAAAAAGATTTTGATTTTAGGAATTCTTTATTATAAATTTTAAAAACCGATAGATTAGATAAAAAAGCGAACAAGACAGAATTCTGAGTGTCAGATAACTCGTTTTGTTCGCTTTTTATATTTAAGGTTAGACCTTTATCCCAGAATCGTTTTCAGTACGGCGGAAAGTCTTCGATTTAGTGGTGCAACGATGAATGAGTTGTCTAAATTGTGATGTATAGTTGATGGGATATGACTTGTTTACCTTTTAAAAAGAGCCACTCAGCTCTTTTTACTTATCTTCAATTTCCTGTGTTTCTTTGATGACAGCTAGTCTAGTCTGGATATCTTTTTCTAAGACCTTAAACTTGTAAGTTAGGTCTTCTTGGTATTTTTTGATAAGTTCTTTTTGCTGGTCGATGATTTGCAGGCTGTTTTGGATAATATCCACATCGTCCTTGATAGCTTGAACGCGGTCAGTAGTATTCAAGACTTCATCTGTGATGGTTTGACGATTTTTTGTGACCAGATAACTTCCGGCTGCAGCTCCTGCAAATAGCAGTAGATTGGATAATTTCATGGCAACTCCTTAGGCATTTTTGATGGTTTCAGCGACTTGAGCGAGTTTGTCAAAGTCTGGTTCGTGGGCGATAAAATCAATCTTAAGGTCATCGTCCGCACTGTAGCGAGGTACGAGGTGAACATGGGTATGAAAGACGGTTTGACCTGCGACTTCTTCACAGTTAGCAATGATATTCATACCAGTAGCCTTGGTAGCTTTCATGACTTTTTGAGCTACTTTTGGTACTTGGGCAAAGAGTTGGCTGGCGCTAGTAGCATCCATTTCTAAAAGATTACGATAGTGTTCTTTTGGCACGACCAAGGTGTGTCCTGGTGTCACTTGAGAGATATCAAGAAAGGCAAGAACCTGCTCATCTTCATATACTTTTGAAGCAGGAATTTCCCCTGCGATGATTTTACAAAAAATGCAATCTGACATAAAATCTACCTCTACTGTACTGAATTTTGATATAATATAGCTACATTATACCAGATTTGGAGAAAATATGTTAGAAATTAAAAACCTGACAGGTGGCTATGTTCATGTCCCTGTTTTGAAAGATGTGTCTTTTACTGTTGAAAGTGGGCAGTTGGTCGGTTTGATTGGTCTCAATGGTGCTGGAAAATCGACGACCATCAATGAAATTATCGGTCTGTTGACACCTTATAGTGGCTCCATCAATATCAATGGCCTGACCCTGCAAGAAGATGCGACAAGTTACCGCAAGCAAATTGGCTACATTCCTGAGACACCTAGCTTGTATGAGGAATTGACCCTCAGAGAGCATATCGAAACGGTTGCCATGGCTTATGGTATTGAGCAAGATCTTGCTTTTGATCGAGTAGAACCTTTGTTAAAAATGTTCCGTCTGGACCAGAAATTAGACTGGTTCCCTGTTCATTTTTCAAAAGGGATGAAGCAGAAGGTCATGATTATCTGTGCTTTTGTGGTGGATCCAAGTCTTTTCATCGTGGATGAGCCTTTCCTTGGTCTTGACCCGTTGGCTATTGCGGACTTGATTCAGCTTTTGGAAGTGGAAAAGCAAAAAGGCAAGTCTATTCTCATGAGTACCCACGTGCTGGATTCAGCGGAAAAGATGTGTGATGCTTTTGTCATTCTTCACAAAGGGGAAGTGCGTGCTAAGGGAAATCTCCTGCAACTGCGCGAAGCCTTTAACATGCCTGAGGCTAGTTTGAATGATATTTACTTGGCTCTGACCAAAGAGGAGGAGCTATGAAAGACTTGTTTTTAAAGAGAAAGCAGGCTTTTCGTAAGGAGTGTGTCGGTTATCTGCGCTATGTTCTCAATGACCACTTTGTCTTGTTCCTGCTTGTCCTGCTGGGCTTTCTAGCCTACCAGTACAGTCAACTCTTGCAAGATTTTCCTGAAAATCATTGGCCCATCCTTTTGTTTGTAGGAATTACCTCTGTTTTACTGTTGCTTTGGGGTGGAATTGCCACCTATATGGAGGCTCCAGACAAGCTCTTTCTCTTAGTTGGAGAAGAGGAAATCAAGCTCCATCTCAAGCGTCAAACTGGCATTTCCCTAGTCTTTTGGCTCTTTGTACAGACCCTTTTCTTGCTTTTATTTGCGCCCTTATTTTTAGCCATGGGTTATGGCTTGCCTGTCTTCCTAATCTATGTGCTTTTGTTTGGGTTAGGTAAATATTTCCTCTTTCGTCAAAAGGCCAGCAAATTTTTCACTGAAACTGGACTGAACTGGGACTATGTCATTTCCCAAGAAAGCAAGCGCAAACAAGTCTTGCTTCGTTTCTTTGCCCTCTTTACGCAGGTAAAGGGAATTTCAAACAGCGTCAAGCGTCGTGCCTATCTGGACTTTATCCTAAAGGTTGTTCAGAAGGTGCCTGGGAAGATTTGGCAAAATCTCTATCTTCGTTCTTATTTGCGAAATGGAGATCTCTTTGCGCTCAGTCTCCGTCTGCTCCTACTTTCCTTGCTGGCGCAGGTCTTTATCGAGCAAGCTTGGATTGCGACAGCAGTGGTAGTTCTCTTTAACTACCTCTTGCTCTTCCAGTTGCTGGCCCTCTATCATGCCTTTGACTACCAGTATTTGACTCAACTCTTTCCACTGGACAAGGGGCAAAAGGAAAAAGGCTTGCAGGCGGTAGTCCGAGGATTGACCAGTTTTGTTTTACTTGTGGAATTAGTTGTCGGGTTGATTACCTTCCAAGAAAAACTAGCCCTTCTAGCCTTGCTGGGTGCAGGTTTGGTTTTACAAGTCTTGTATTTGCCTTATCAGGTAAAACGTCAGATGCAGGACTAACATTGCCTATATGACACTAAAAAAGAAGTTGAGTTCAGTTTGCCTCAACTTCTTTTATTTTCTACAAGATAATGGTTGGCCCGTAGAGGCTCAACTTGGTCTTGACTTGGTCAAAGTGGAAGCGGTCATAGGCCCGCCAAGCGGCACGAGTAGGAGCATCTGGATCGAGAGCGCTGAGTCCCATGAGAAGACTGGAAGTCTGGTAAAATTTTTCCAGTTCAATCAAGACTCGATTATCCACTGTCTCAGCCTTTGCTAGAAAGCCAAGAATAGAGTTTAATTGCTCCTGAAAGCGGACGTCGTCAGCGGTTGCCTGTCTGCATGCTTGGTAGGCTTTGTTTAAGTCAGTTATCAGTGCCTGAGCAGTTTTAATTGGGTCTGTCATTTACGTGACCTCCTATATAATTTATGTTTTAAGGTAAGGGATTGTGTAAATCTCCTAGTGAGGCACCTATATTATTAGCAACATTGCCAACTATGTTGCCCCAATCAATGATACATTTACCATTATCAAGATTAGCTTTATTATATGAATATCCATTTCTACATAGTACATTATCGCTAATCATATGAAACGGAGAATACCATCCATATGGAATACTACCGCCATTTATATGAGAAAGTTCGATTGATGTTAATTGTTTTGTTTTATTTGACTTGGCCATAATTTTCTCCTTGTTATATTTACGTCAATTGCAATAGAGTATATTTATAGGGTGTTAATCATGGTGGATGTGAATAAATCATATGCACCCCTCCTTTTTTGATGATTTTTAAAGTTGTTGCAAACATAGTCTTTCTATAATCATAGTCTATCACTTTTATCTCCTTTTTCACCATCAAATCTTTAATTGTCCTTGAAATTTCCTGAATGGTACTGTTAAGATTTTATGATAAAATAGTTGTAAGCTCATCATGATGTTGTAGAAAAATAGTCCTTTTAGGAGTTTTCAAAGACTGTTTAGGATTGGGTGCGCTTGTGTGAGAACTTTTCTGTTATTCTTTTCTTAGGAGGAGAATCCAATGAAACATATGATTATTCAGACACAGAAAACAGTTTATAAAGTAAACATCGACGATGTCTACTATATCCAAACACATCCAACTAAAGCCCATACTGTACAGATTGTTACAGAAGAAGCTAGTTTTAATATGGTTCAAAATTTAAGTGATCTTGAGAACCAATATGGGAAAACCTTGATGAGATGTCATCGAAATTGTTTGGTCAATCTTGATAAAGTGAAATCGATTGATTTTCAAGAAAGAATCCTTTTTCTCGGAGAAGAAGGTCAATACGCTGTCAAGTATGCCAGACGTCGCTATAGAGAAATTCGTCAAAAATGGTTGAAAGAAGGAGAGTAGGAAGATGAGAATATTTGTTTTGGAAGATGATTTTTCCCAACAGACTAGGATTGAAACGACGATTGAGAAACTTTTGAAAGAACATCATATCATTCCCAGCTCTTTTGAGGTCTTTGGTAAGCCAGACCAGCTACTGGCAGAGGTGCATGAGAAGGGCGCACATCAGCTATTCTTTTTGGATATTGAGATTCGAAACGAGGAGATGAAGGGGCTAGAAGTGGCTAGAAAGATTCGAGATCGGGATCCATATGCCCTGATCGTCTTTGTGACGACTCACTCGGAGTTTATGCCCCTGTCCTTTCGCTACCAAGTGTCTGCTTTGGACTATATTGATAAGGCCCTTTCGGCAGAGAAGTTTGAATCTCGTATCGAGACAGCCCTCCTCTATGCCAATGGTCAAGACAGTAAAAGTCTGGCGGAAGATTGCTTTTATTTTAAATCAAAATTTGCTCAATTCCAGTATCCTTTTAAAGAGGTTTACTATCTCGAAACGTCCCCAAAATCTCATCATGTTATTCTCTATACCGAGACGGACAGACTGGAATTTACAGCGAGTTTAGAGGAGATTCTCAAGCAGGAGCCTCGTCTCCTGCAGTGCCATCGCTCTTTTCTTATCAATCCAGCAAATGTGGTGCATTTAGATAAGAAAGAAAAACTGCTTTTCTTTCCCAATGGTGGAAGCTGTCTAATCGCGCGTTATAAGGTCAGGAAAGTGTCTGAAGCTATCAATAACTTACACTGATTAAGGAGAAATTATGGCTGTTGCTTGGATATTGTTGTATACGCTTGTTATTAATGGACTAGAAATTGTCATTTTCTTTAAGGTAGATGGAATTGGTCTCACTTTTGAGAGGATTTTCAAAGCTTTTCTTCTGAAATTTCTTCTAGGAGCCATTTTTGCGACTTTTCAATTTTTGGATGTAAGTGAATATTTGTCCTATTTTATAGAACCTTTGTTCGGTATAGGTCTATCTTTCTTATTGTTAAGAGGGCTTCCTAAAAAAATCCTTATTTTTTATGGTCTCTTCCCAATGATATTAGTAGAGCTCTTTTACAGAGGTGTTTCCTATTTTGTGCTTCCATTTTTGGGGCAAGGAATTGTAGATGGGGATGGCAATCCTATCTTTGTATTGATTATGATATTCGTTTGCTTCATAGTTTTAGTCTTTTTGAAATGGTTAGACTATGATTTCACTAGATTGAGAAAGGAGTTTCTCGATAAAGGTTTTCAAAAGTCTCTTACTAAGATTAACTGGGTAATGGGGTCTTATTATCTAGTGATGCAAAGTCTATCTTACCTTGAATATGAACAAGGTATTCAATCAAAGACTGTTCGCCATCTGATTCTAGTGTTTTACCTCCTCTTTTTTATGGGGGTTATCAAGAAATTAGATACCTATTTGAAGGACAAACTCCATGAGAGATTGGACCAAGAGCAGGCCTTGCGCTATAGAGATATGGAACGCTATAGTCGGCATATAGAGGAGCTTTACAAGGAAGTACGGAGTTTTCGCCATGACTACACCAACCTCTTGACTAGTTTACGTCTGGGTATTGAAGAGGAGGATATGGAGCAGATAAAAGAGGTCTACGGCTCCGTCTTAAAAGATTCCAGTCAGAAATTGCAGGACAATAAATATGACCTTGGGCGATTGTTGAATGTTCGGGACCGCGCCCTCAAAAGTCTCCTAGCAGGGAAATTTCTAAAAGCTAGAGAAAAGAACATTGTCTTTAATGTTGAAGTTCCTGAGGAGATTCAGGTTGAGGGGATGAGCCTACTTGATTTTCTAACCATTGTGTCTATCCTTTGTGATAATGCTATTGAAGCCAGTGCAGAGACTAGTCAACCTCATGTTTCAATTGCCTTTTTTAAAAATGGAGCACAGGAGACCTTTATCATTGAAAACTCCATCAAAAAAGAGAGCATAGATATTTCTGAAATCTTCTCCTTTGGAGCCAGTTCTAAAGGGGAGGATAGAGGAGTTGGTCTCTATACCGTCATGAAGCTTGTGGAAAGCCATCCCAATACCAGTCTAAATACCACCTGCCAAAATCAAGTATTTCGTCAGGTGTTTACTATAATACATACAGAATGATAAAAAATAAGACCGAGAGTGCTTGTTTCTCGGTCTTATTTTTATAGCTGAATAGGTAGTTCAAGTGCTTTTGTGATTTTAAATTTACCTAAAATTGTTTCATGTAAGAGTTCTTCCCACCATCCTCCACCTGTAATCTGGTTGAGTTCAGTAGTTGTTAGTTTTTGAAATGAAGTTAGGTTTTGTTTCTTATCCATGTTATGATTCTCCTTTTTGATAAGATAATAAATAGTTATAGAGTGTTATCTGAAAATTAATCAGAATGGGTTAAAATTTTATCTTTGAAATAATCAAAATATGTTTTCTTTGCAGTTACACTAGTGACGCGACCTTGTAAGCCATATTGGATAAGTTTACTATCCTCATTAGATAGTTTTGCAAGAGCGGTTAATTTAAAGAGATTACCTTGCTCTGTTCTGGTAGGAGTTTGGTCAATTGTCTGAAGTTGGCCGATGATGGTAATGCCGTGATTTCCAATCTTCTCCAGTTTTAATCTTACAGTTTGTCCTTTATCTAGTAGAGGTAGATAGTCAGAAGATACGTAGTAAGTGATTAGTACTTCTCTTGTATCTGTGATGACAGGGAATATTTGAGCAATTTCTGTACCAGTTGGAATTCTATTTTTACCTTCAAATTCGCTGTTCAGATGAACGATACCTTTATTTGGGGCGGTTAAGGTATTGTTTTCTAAGCGCTGTGTCGCTTGATCTAGCTGTACTTTTAATTCTGTTAATTGGTTCTCCACGGTTAGTTGTTGCTGAGAAGCTGTCTGTAAAAACTGAGTGCGGAGTACTTCAATTTTGGTTGCTAAACTATTATCATAAGTTGCTACACTTCCGATACCAGCTTGCTGAATTTTGAGGCTTGCGATAGATGATTCAAGACCTGCAATACTTTGATTAATTTGAGATAAAAATGGCTCCTCTGCAGTTCCTTGTGTTTGTCCTTGTGAGGCTACAAGATAACGATTCAAAATTGACTGGTGCGGATTGCCAGTTGGTAAGCGAGCCCTTTTATTTATGATAGTATCTCTCAATTCTCGATATTCTCCAATTTGTTGTTGAACTTTTGTAATTTCTTGTTCGATGGCTGATGAACTGCTATTGGCAAGATTAGCTTGATTTGAAACCTCAGTGTTAGTCTTTGTGATACCCAGTTCAATATCATGAGCTTGTTTAGTAAAATTCCTAAAGGTATTATGGTAGCCAAATTCATCCTCGCCAGAAAAAAGATCAGTCGCTTTTTCTAAGCTTTGTTTCAAAATTCCAAGTCCTTCTTTTTGCTTCTCAAGTCTTTGTAATTGAGTTTCTAAGGCAGTTTTCTGACTTTCTTCCATTGTTTCAGAGTATTTGATGAGTAAGTCACCTTTTTCAACTACTTGATTTGCCACTAAATGATTAGCAAGGATAGGATTATCACTGGTTGACTGAATAGATGCAATGACACTTGTAGGAGCGATTTCTCCTTGGGAAGTAACAGTAATTTCTTTTGTGGCAACAAGGGAGAAAATCAAGATGAAAGTAAGTAGTAATGAAAGAGGTATAATTAACACTGTCGCATAGTTATGGTAACGTCTCTGATAAAACTCGACGCTTCTAAAAAGATTAGGATTCATGACATTCTCCTTATTTATTGAACAGATGATGGTAGAAGCCTTGCGCCTGCATTAACTCTTGGTGACTACCAACTTCAATGATTTTCCCCTGGTCAAGAACAATGACACGGTTAGTTCGTTCGGCTATACTGAGACGATGGGCTACAAAGAGAATGGTTTTATCAGTTAGGGACATAAGATTATCTATAACTTTTTTCTCAGTCAAGACATCAAGACCGCTAGTGGCTTCGTCTAGTATTAAAACAGGAGCTTTAGTTAAAAGAGCACGAGCGAGGGCTATTCGTTGCTTTTGTCCTCCTGATAGACCAGCTCCATCAGAGAGCTGAGTTTGATAGCCCATAGGCATTCTTTCAATGTCTTGACGGATTTCAGCTAATTCACAAGCTCTTAGAATATCTTCTTGGCTAATCATATGATTACCGCCCAAGGTTAAATTTTCCAAGATAGAGCCATTAAAGATATAGGCTTGTTGGGGTAGGTAATTGATATGACGGCGCAAGACTTTTTTATCAATGTTTTTAATATCCTGATGATTGATGGAAATATGTCCTTTGTAGGGTTCAAAGAAATTGACAATCATTTTGGCTAAAGTTGTTTTACCAGAACCACTAACTCCAACTAGGCTAACCTTATCTCCTTGTTTAATCGTGAGATTAATATCTGTTAAGGTATCTCGTCCAAAACCATACTTATAAGAAAGGTCATCAAATTCAATATCGCCCATCAAAAAATGTGAATGAACAGGGTTTTCTTGAACTTGAAATTCAGATTCGACTAGATAGACTTCGTTCAAACGGTTATTAGCGACCTTCGCAGATTGGAGTTTGGTTTGGAGGTTGATAATATTTTCCATAGGAGTTGTAAAGTAAGAAAGAAGTGTGTTAAAGGTAATCAACTGACCGATAGAAATTTTACTCGACATGACTAATTGAGCGCCAAACCATAGGATAAGGATATTCAGAACTAATTTTGTTCCCTGCTTTAAACTCGTTTGTAAAATAGAATACTTACTGAGCTTAAAGGATTTTTCCAAATAATCTACAAATTCGCTGTCTATATTTTGATAGCGATTTTCTTCACTCGTGAGCGACTTTATAGTTTCAATCCCGTTGATATCTTCGATAATGGCAGAGCTAACCATAGAATTACTTTGCATGACATCATGGTTCATTTTTTCGAAAGGCTTCATAAAAGAAAAGATGATGAACATGTATATAGGAATGGAAATAAGAGAAAGAAGGAAGAGATTAGGGTTTTGTGCCAGTAAGACTCCCCCTACAAGAATCAGAATAGAAACATCCAGAAAAAGAGAGAGAATGGTAGAAGCCAAGGCATCTATAATAGAGTTGGCATCTGTGAACCGTGAAATGATTTCTCCTGTACGACGTGTCGCAAAGAAAGACATAGGAAGTTCAAAAATATGGCGAATATAGGATAAAATCACATCAATGCTTAATCTCTGGCTCAGAACGGTTAGGAGATAATCTCTGGAGAAGCTCATGACTTGTTGGAGGATATAGGTTACAACCAGACCGACTGAGATGATTCCTAAAGTTGATTTCATCTGATTTGGGATGTATTCATCTAAGATTCCTTGGAGATAATAAGAACCACCTATATTGATAATCGTGACCAATAAACTTGAGAGAACGATGTAAGCAATGAGAGATTTTTGTTTGAAAATCAGAGGAAGGAAGCTTAGTAGACCATTTTTTTTATCTTTATGGGGTTGATAGCTGGGTTTGGGAGCTAGAAAAATAGCTACTCGAGTCCATTCAGAGAAAAAGCGTTCTTTTGACATTTTAGTGATTTTTACAGAAGGGTCAGGATCACCAATAATCAGATAGTCTTTCTTTGTTTGATAGACAACATAGTAATGTTGGAGTTTTCCTTCTTTGTTAACGTGAACGATAAATGGATAGGGGACATCACTCATGTCAAAGAGAGTTTTATCTGCTTGAACAGGTCTTGTTTCAAAGCCCATTTCATCAGCGGCTTTTACAATGCCAAGAGCAGTCGTTCCTTCTTTATTGGTCTTTGCAAGTTCTCTCAAGTGAGCTAGAGAAAAATCTGAACCATAGAATTTAGCAATCGAGGCTAAGGCAGCAACACCGCAGTCTCTAGCATCTATTTGAGGAACAAATGTACGTTTATAAGAAGTCATTGGCAATTCCTTTCATATAGTAGATAGGTATATTATGCCATAAAAATAAGTTCATATTTTATGAAATCTTGAATAGTCATTGAAAGTTCCTGAATGGTAAAAAAAGTGATTAGAAATTATCTTTTTAAAAAAATTTAGAGGTAGTTTTAAATAAAAAAGCTAATTTAAGACGTTTCGATGACAATTCAAGATTTGGATGAAAAATTTTAAAAAACAATGATATACTAAACTTGTCAAAGTTGCAACAAGACAAAAATTAAAAATAAAAAAGGAGTATTTGTCATGGATACAAAAATGATGTCACAATTTTCTGTTATGGATAATGAAATGCTTGCTTGCGTTGAAGGTGGAGATATTGATTGGGGAAGAACAATTGCTTGTGGAGCAGGGATTGCGTATGGCGCAATTGATGGGTATGCAACAACTTATGGTTCGACATTTCTATTGGGACCATATGCTATAGGAACAGGAGCAATTGGTGCTGTACTAGGTGGGATTGGTGGTGCACTTACCTGTTAGCATAGGAAAGGAGATAGTAATGAACACAATATTTGCAACAAAACGCAATGCATTCTTAGTAAGATTGTTGTTTGGTCAGATACCTTTGGTTGTTTCTACTTATCTATTTCTATCTCGTCAGTTTTTAAATTTTTCCGTAGTTTTCCAATTTCTTTTAGTGGTTATTAACTTGGCTTCTATTTTGGTTACTGTTTATCTCACTAGGGAAATGAGGATAAGAAAGTTTGAAGATGATGATTTGGTTAGTCCTAGAACCAATCAACTTATGTTCATCGGCTTGACAGGCTTTATGTCTATTATTTGTTTGTATAGAGGTATCACAGCAGGAGAATCCTACCAACAACTAATCGCTTATATTGGCGCTGTTCTCTGCTTAATCATCATGCTTCTGCTCATTTGGGGCTTGAAGTATTATAAAAAGTAGAGCTTAATGAAGTATAAAAGAAAAGGGTAAGTGTTTTCGCAATACTTACCCTTTTATAATGAAGTTTTTGCAATTCAAGATGTTTCGATGACAATTCAAGATTTGGATGAAAAATTTTAAAAAACAATGATATACTAAACTTGTCAAAGTTGTAACAGGACAAAAATTAAAAATAAAAAGGAGTATTTGTCATGAATACAAAAATGATGGAACAATTTGAGATTATGGATACTGATATGCTTACTTGCGTTGAAGGTGGCGGATGCAATTGGGGAGATTTTGCCAAAGCAGGTGTTGGAGGAGGAGTAGCACGAGGTCTTCGGCTAGGAATTAAAACAAGAACATGGCAAGGTGCAGCAGCTGGTGCTGCAGGAGGAGCTATACTTGGAGGTGTAGCTTATGCAGCCACATGTTGGTGGTAATTATGGATTTTAAAAGTTTTATTATTGGTTTAGTAGTTGGTATGTTAGGCCCCTATATGGATGATTTAATTAGAAAAATATTTTCAAAATCTCCCAAAAAGAATAAGGATAGTACTTTCTAAAGAATCAATTTCTCCCCTGTATTTGCTAGATTAATTTACAGGGGAGTTTCTTTAATATTATTTCGTCTGTCAAAGTGATATGGGATAGCAGGGTGAAAAGTTTACCAACAAGTCGGTATCAAGACAATATAAAGAGGAAAGTATGTTTTTCATGCTTGCTTTTTTTAATTTTTTTACAATTCAAGATGTTTCGATGACAATTCAAGATTTGGATGAAAAACTTTAACAAATAGTGCTATACTGAAATTGTCAAAGTTGCAACAGGACAAAAATTAAAAATAAAAAAGGAGTATTTGTCATGAATACAAAAATGATGGAACAATTTGAGATTATGGATACTGATGTGCTTGCTTGTATTGAAGGTGGCGGTTGGATAAAATGTGGACTCGGTGTAGTTGGAGGTGCATTGACTAGAGGAGTTGCTGGTGGTGCTGTGGGCACTGTAACGCTACCTATCATTGGTACTGTATCTGGAGCGGCTGCTGGTTTTTGGGGTGGAGGTGCAACGGGTGCTGCTACCTTCTGTTAAAAATCGCTCTTCGTTGATAAGATGGACTGACTTGGAATGGAGTGAATAATTATGGATAAGAAAAAAATAGTTTCGACTATAGTATTGTTAGTATTTCTTATAGTGTCAGTGGCTAATTTTTTTAGAGACTTAAACCCATTACTGTTCATTTTAAATATTATTGGCCTGTCTTGCTTTTCAGTGCTAACATACATTAACATAAAAGAAATGCTCTTAAATATACGTAAATGATGATTTGGTTAGTCCTAGAACCAATCAACTCATGTTCGTCGGCTTGACAGGTTTTATGTCTATTATTTGTTTGTATAGAAGTATCACAGCAGGAAAATTCTACCAACAAATAATCGCCTATATTGGTGATATTCTCTGCTTGATTGTCATGTTTTTACTCATTTGGGGCTTGAAGTATTATAAAAAGTAGAGCTTAATGAAGTATAAAAGAAAAGGGTAAGTGTTTTCGCAATACTTACTCTTTTATAATGAAGTTTTTGCAATTCAAGATGTTTCGATGACCATTTAAGATTTAGATGAATTTGTAATCTTAAATAAGGTAAGATAAAGATAACAAATGTAAAGGAGTATTCTTATGAAGAAACAAAATATAAAATCGCTATTACTTGTACCACTTGTATTTGCATCTATTACTACGGGTGTTGTATATGCAGAAGAACATCCTACTACTTCATCTATCCAGGCGAATGATAGTTCTGTTGTGGCACCAGATTTGCCATCGGCTAAGGAAAAGGTGGAGCATAAACCTTCTGTTGTAACTCCAGAAGAATATGAGAACAATGTTACGGACTTTAAAAAGATAGATATTGAAGCTGTTCGTCAATCTTTTACAGAGGATCAATTGGAACATACTATTTATTTTGGTAGAAAAACTTGCTCTCATTGTCGTCAATTTTCTCCTGAATTGAAAGAATTTAATAACTTGATTGAAAAGAAGTTAGAGTATTATGATTTGGATGGTAAGGATTTTGATGAGGAAGCGAGAGAGTTTCTATTTAAAAAAGTCGGTATTCCAGGAACACCAACAATTTTGTATTTAAGAAATGGACATCCGACATCTGGATGGGTTGGTGGCGGAGCAACTGCACAACAGGTGTATGATTATATGTACTCGAGAAACTCACCTAAGCAAACGGAGACAGTGAAATCTTCTGAGGAAACAGTAACTGAAAGTGTCCGTGATGAGAATACTAGAAGTGACAGCATGAATATTAGTGATAAAGTTGTAAGTGACAGCAAAGGTATGAGTGATGAAAAAAGAACTGAAATGAAAATATCCAATGTTAATCCCAATTCTAATAGTGAAAATAGTGGGAAAGTGAAGAGTACAAACTCAACTTCTGAAGCTAAAACTACTCAATCTGACAATTTAGCAATGTTAGAGAATAAGAATCAATTGGAAACTCCTAAACCTATTTTTGATGTTGCTCAAGAAAATAAAACTCCTTCAACTGATGTTAAGGGGACTGATTATGTAAGCAAATCTATTACTTCGAATGAAAAATTATTACCGAAAACAGGAGAGGAAGAAAGTTACCAACTGCTTCGGCTGGCTGTCGCGTTTTTTATGACTTCTGTAATGATTAAAGTGAAACAAAAAATTCATAAATAAAAATAGATGGTAAACAGGTGCAATGATACTATTTGTTTGTAATAATATATGGCTAGAATTTGCCTGTAGATAAGAATGAGAAGATAGGTGTATTTATTTTATATATAAAAGATTATAATTGTATATGAAATGAATGGTAAAAGGTAAAGTATTTCTGAAATGCTTTCTTTTTCGACTATTTTAACGCCTCAAGATGTTTTGATGACTATTTATGATTTGGATGGAAAATTTCAAAAAATAGTAGTATACTAACATTGTTAAGGTTGCAACAGGACAAAAATTAAACATAAAAAAGGAGATATTCGTCATGGATACAAAAATGATGTCACAATTTGCAGTTATGGATAATGAAATGCTTGCTCGTATAGAGGGTGGGGATGTATCTGATATTTATAGAGGGTACGCTAATCAGGTAAGTCCATTCGGTTCTTACCCTCCTATATTAAAAAATTCAGGTCCTTTTCCAGTAAGTGGTTACTGCCCGCGCGGTTATCATGACCGTGGTTATATAGGAGCGGGTTTTCATTTATGTGGAATATAGGCTGAAATACAAGAAATGAGGAAGAATTTCTATGAAAAAGTATCAACTTCTATTCAAAATAAGTGCAGTCTTCTCTTACTTATTTTTCGTATTTGGTCTTTCTCAGCTGACGCTTATCGTCCAAAATTATTGGCAATTTTCTTCCCAGATTGGCAATTTCGTCTGGATTCAAAATATCTTGAGTTTACTATTTAGCGGAGTCATGATTTGGATTCTGGTTAAGACAGGTCATGGTTATCTCTTTCACATTCCAAGAAAAAAATGGCTTTGGTATTCGATTTTGACAGTATTAGTGCTAGTGCTCCAGATCTCTTTTAACGTTCAGATAGCTAAACATGTTCAGTCAACTGCTGAAGGTTGGGCCGTATTGATCGGTTATAGTGGGACCAACTTTGCTGAGCTAGGTATCTATGTAACCCTGTTTTTCCTGACTCCACTAATGGAAGAGTTGATTTATAGGGGATTACTTCAACACGCCTTCTTTAAGCATTCGCGATTTGGCCTTGATTTGCTTCTTCCTTCCATTTTGTTTGCTCTTCCTCATTTTTCAAACTTACCTAGTCTGTTAGATATTTTCGTCTTTGCGACATTTGGCATCATCTTTGCCGGTTTGACCCGCTATACCAAGAGTATTTATCCATCCTATGCGGTGCATGTGATCAATAATATTGTAGCGACCTTCCCGTTTTTGCTGACTTTTCTACATAGGGTCTTGGGGTAAAAAAAGCAAAAGGCTTGCTTTTCAGCCATAGAGGAGGTTATCATGTATAAACGCTTATTTTTCCTAGATTCCAAAACCTTAGACTGGTTGACACCCTATATTCTAGTCTTGGCTTCTGACACCATTGCCTTTAATGTTTTTGTGCTAACCTTTGTATCTGCGGTGGTCTTTAATTTCCTAAACCCCATGCTATCTTTAATGGCTATCTTTTTAGGGGGTGGTTATGTGGTCGGATTTTGGTTACTCAAATGGTTTGTTTTGGAAAGGCTAGAACTAAAGAATAACGCGTAGGAAGTCTGTTTGGTGAGGAGGATAATTTTATGGAGTTTTTTGATAAATTTCATGCCTTGTGCTTTGGATTTTTAGTACTAATAATCGTCATTACAGTTCCTTATACGATTAACCATGGGGACTTTTTTCAAAATGAATTTGCATTGATTCTTGTAAGTCTTCTAGTAACCTCGCTGAGCGTTGCTTATGCTAGAAAGTTTGATATGATTTCTTTTGGGATGTTAAGCAAGAAAGACCTTTTGCTTTTCATTGCAATCTTTCTTCTAAGTGTACTTGAGACGCTGGTTTATATTCATTTCTTCGCTATTTCTTCTGGCGCAGGAGTTCAACACTTGGCGGAAGTCAGCAGAGGAATTTCTCTGTCTTTGATTTTGACTTCCTCAGTTTTTGGCCCCATCCAGGAGGAACTCATTTTCAGAGGACTTCTTCAAGGTGCGGTTTTTGACAATTCTTGGTTAGGGCTTGTGCTAACTTCCTCTCTCTTTTCTTTTATGCATGGTCCTTCTAATGTCCCTTCGTTTATTTTTTATCTACTTGGGGGCTTGTTACTGGGATTTGCTTATAAAAAGAGCCAAAACCTATGGGTTTCTACTCTAGTTCACATGTTTTACAATGCTTGGCCACTCTTATATTATTTATAAAAATCATGAAAGGTAAGCAGAAGACGGTGCTTGCCTTTTTCTTTCTATAATGATACCCAAGCCAATCCAGAGGCTTTTCTTTGAGAATCGGGTGTGGAGCGGTTGACGAATAGGCCAAAAACTAGTAGAATAGTAAGGAAACTTTATACGGAGGAAAGAAATGGATTTGGGTGATAATGAGCTAACACTGACTCCCATACCTGGGAAAAGTGGCAAGGCTTATATGGGTAGCTATCCTGATGGGAAGCGCATCTTTGTAAAAATGAACACCTCTCCAATCCTACCTGGTCTAGCTAGAGAACAAATTGCTCCACAGTTATTATGGAGTCGCCGTTTGGCAGATGGGCGTGATATGTGTGCTCAAGAATGGTTGACAGGCAAGATATTGACCCCCTATGATATGAATCGTAAGCAAATTGTCAATATTTTAACCCGTCTTCATCGCTCACGTCCGTTGATGACACAGTTGAGTCGTTTGGGCTATGCCATGGAAACACCTGTAGATTTACTACAGTCTTGGCAAGAAACGGCTCCAGATGCTTTGCGTAAAAATCATTTTATCAGTGAAGTGATGGCTGATTTACGTCAGACTATTCCAGGATTTAGAGAGGACTATGCGACCATTGTCCATGGAGATGTACGACATAGTAATTGGATTGAGACAGATAGTGGCTTGATTTATTTGGTAGATTGGGATTCGGTTCGCTTGACCGATCGCATGTTGGATGTGGCCCATATGCTCTGCCATTATATTCCAGAACATCAGTGGAAGGAATGGTTGACCTACTACGGCTATAAGTACAATCAAACGGTATTAACTAAATTGTATTGGTACGGTCAATTGTCTTACTTGAGCCAGATTTCCAAGTATTATATGAACCAAGATTTAGAAAATGTTAATCGGGAGATTCATGGCTTGCGTCACTTCCGAGACAAGTATGGAAAGAGAAGATGAGAGTTAGAAATCGTAAAGGGGCGACAGAATTACTAGAGGCAAATCCCCAGTATGTGGTCCTCAATCCCTTGGAAGCCAAGGGGAAATGGCGGGACTTGTTTGGCAATGACAATCCCATTCATGTGGAAGTTGGAAGTGGGAAGGGTGCCTTTGTTTCAGGTATGGCAAAGCAGAACCCTGACATCAACTATATCGGGATTGATATTCAAAAGTCTGTTTTAAGCTATGCTTTAGACAAGGTTCTTGAAGTTGGAGTGCCTAACATCAAGCTCTTGTGGGTAGATGGTTCTGACTTGACCGACTACTTTGAAGACGGTGAGATTGATCGCTTGTATCTGAACTTTTCAGATCCATGGCCGAAAAAACGCCATGAAAAGCGTCGTTTGACCTACAAGACCTTCTTGGATACCTTCAAACGTATCTTGCCTGAAAATGGAGAAATTCATTTCAAGACGGATAACCGTGGCTTGTTTGAGTACAGTTTAGTGAGCTTTTCTCAGTATGGCATGAAGCTCAATGGTGTCTGGCTAGACTTACATGTCAGTGATTTTGAAGGCAATGTCATGACAGAATACGAGCAAAAATTCTCCAATAAGGGGCAAGTTATCTACCGAGTTGAGGTAGAATTTTAAGAAATAGCCTGAAATCAGGCTGTATAAGTGCTTTTGCTTTACATAAGTTAGCAAATGTGATATACTAAGAGTAAGAATATGAAAAGTGAGGCGGGGAAATATCTTCGCCTCTTGCTTATGAGGAGGTGGACGCAATCGCAACAATCGTAGAATTAGTCAGAGAAGTTGTAGAACCTGTCATAGAAGCTCCTTTCGAGCTCGTGGATATCGAGTATGGAAAGATTGGCAGTGACATGATTCTCAGTATTTTTGTAGATAAACCTGAAGGAATTACCTTGAACGACACGGCAGACTTGACAGAAATGATCAGTCCTGTCCTAGATACCATCAAGCCAGATCCCTTCCCAGAACAATATTTCCTAGAAATCACCAGTCCAGGTTTGGAACGTCCTTTAAAAACCAAGGATGCCGTTGCTGGAGCAGTTGGGGAATACATCCATGTCGGGCTCTACCAAGCCATCGATAAGCAAAAGGTCTTTGAAGGAACCTTGTTGGCCTTCGAAGAGGACGAGTTGACTATGGAATATATGGACAAGACGCGTAAGAAAACCGTCCAAATTCCATACAGTTTAGTATCAAAAGCACGTTTAGCAGTTAAATTATAGAAAAAGAAAGGATAGCTTTTGAGGATTCAAAAGTGAAGAAAACATGAGTAAAGAAATGCTAGAGGCCTTCCGCATTTTGGAAGAAGACAAGGGAATCAAAAAAGAAGACATCATCGACGCAGTAGTAGAGTCGCTTCGTTCCGCTTATCGCAGACGCTATGGTCAGTCAGACAGCGTAGCTATTGACTTCAACGAAAAAACAGGTGACTTTACAGTTTATACTGTCCGTGAAGTTGTTGATGAAGTATTTGATAGCCGTTTGGAAATCAGCTTGAAAGATGCTCTTGCCATTAATTCAGCTTATGAACTTGGAGACAAAATCAAGTTTGAAGAAGCACCAGCTGAGTTTGGTCGTGTAGCAGCCCAATCTGCCAAACAAACCATCATGGAAAAAATGCGCAAGCAAACACGTGCCATCACTTACAATACTTACAAAGAACATGAGCAAGAAATCATGTCTGGTACAGTAGAACGCTTTGACAACCGCTTTATCTATGTCAACCTTGGTAGCATCGAAGCCCAATTGTCAAAACAAGACCAAATTCCTGGAGAAGTTTTTGCTTCTCATGATCGTATCGAAGTTTATGTTTACAAGGTTGAAGACAACCCTCGTGGTGTGAACGTCTTTGTTAGCCGTAGCCATCCAGAAATGATCAAACGTTTGATGGAGCAAGAAATTCCAGAAGTTTATGATGGAACTGTTGAAATCATGAGCGTGGCTCGTGAAGCAGGTGACCGTACGAAGGTTGCTGTTCGTAGCCACAATCCAAACGTGGATGCTATCGGTACAATCGTTGGACGTGGTGGTGCTAATATCAAGAAGATTACTAGCAAATTCCACCCAGCTCGTTACGATGCTAAAAATGACCGCATGGTACCAATCGAAGAAAATATCGATGTTATCGAGTGGGTAGCAGATCCAGCTGAATTTATCTACAATGCCATCGCTCCTGCTGAGGTTGACCAAGTTATCTTTGATGAAAACGACAGCAAACGTGCCTTGGTGGTTGTTCCAGATAACAAGCTTTCTCTTGCCATTGGTCGTCGTGGACAAAACGTGCGCTTGGCGGCTCACTTGACTGGTTACCGTATCGATATCAAGTCTGCTAGCGAATTTGAAGCCATGGAAGACGCTGCTTCAGTAGAGTTGGAAGTAGAAAACGATACTGTAGAAGAATAAAAGCTGCTAGAGGAGGGAAAGATGAAAACAAGAAAAATCCCTTTGCGCAAGTCTGTTGTGTCTAACGAAGTGATTGATAAGCGTGATTTGCTCCGCATTGTCAAGAACAAGGAAGGACAAGTCTTTATTGATCCTACGGGCAAGGCCAATGGCCGCGGCGCTTATATCAAACTAGACAATGCAGAAGCCCTAGAGGCGAAAAAGAAGAAGGTCTTTAACCGCAGCTTTAGCATGGAAGTGGAAGAAAGCTTTTATGACGAGTTGATCGCTTATGTGGATCACAAAGTGAAAAGAAGAGAGTTAGGACTTGAATAAGCAAAAGATAAGTAATCTCTTGGGACTTGCTCAGCGAGCAGGGCGGATTATATCGGGTGAAGAATTGGTGGTCAAGGCCATTCAAGACGGCAAGGCCAAGTTGGTCTTTCTAGCTCATGATGCTGGACCCAATCTGACCAAGAAGATTCAAGATAAAAGTCATTATTATCAAGTGGAAATTGTAACCGTGTTTTCAACACTGGAATTAAGCATAGCAGTCGGGAAATCGAGAAAGGTTTTGGCTGTAACAGATGCTGGATTTACAAAGAAAATGAGGTCTCTTATGGAATAGAAGAGGAGGACATGATTTGTCTAAGAAAAGATTGTACGAAATCGCAAAAGAACTTGGAAAAGAAAGTAAAGAAGTTGTAGCGCGTGCAAAAGAGTTGGGCTTGGATGTGAAAAGCCACTCATCAAGTGTGGAAGAAGCTGTCGCTGCAAAAATTGCTGCCAGCTTTAAGCCTGCAGCTGCTCCGAAAGTAGAAGCAAAACCTGCAGCACCAAAAGTAAGTGCAGAAAAGAAAGCCGAAAAATCTGAGCCAGCTAAACCAGCTGTAGCTAAGGAAGAGGCAAAACCTGCTGAGCCAGTCGCTCCGAAAACAGAAAAAGTAGCAGCTAAACCGCAAAGTCGTAATTTCAAGGCTGAGCGTGAAGCTCGTGCCAAAGAACAGGCAGAACGACGCAAGCAAAATAAGGGCAATAACCGTGACCAACAACAAAACGGAAACCGTCAGAAAAACGACGGTCGCAATGGTGGAAAACAAGGTCAAGGCAACCGCGATAATCGTCGCTTTAATGATCAAGCTAAGAAACAGCAAGGTCAGCAAAATCGAGGAAATGAACGCCGTCAACAAGAGGATAAACGTCCAAATCAAGCGGCTCCACGTGTTGACTTTAAAGCCCGTGCAGCAGCCCTAAAAGCAGAGCAAAATGCTGAATATGCACGTTCAAGTGAGGAACGTTTCAAGCAGTATCAGGCTGCTAAAGAAGCCTTGGCTCAAGCTAACAAACGCAAGGAACCAGAGGAAATCTTTGAAGAAGCGGCTAAGTTAGCTGAACAAGCGCAACAAGCACAGCAAGTTCAAGCAGTGGTTGAAGTCGTCCCTGAGAAAAAAGAACCTGCAGTGGATACACGTCGTAAAAAACAAGCTCGACCAGACAAAGAACGTGATGATTTCGATCACGAAGAAGATGGTCCTAGAAAACAACAAAAGAATCGAAGTAGTCAAAATCAAGTGAGAAATCAAAGAAATAGTAACTGGAATAACAAAAAGAACAAAAAGAACAAAAAAGGCAATAACAAGAACAACCGTAATCAGACTCCAAAACCTGTTACGGAGCGTAAATTCCATGAATTGCCAACAGAATTTGAATATACAGATGGTATGACCGTTGCGGAAATCGCAAAACGTATCAAACGTGAACCAGCTGAAATCGTTAAGAAACTCTTTATGATGGGTGTCATGGCCACACAAAACCAATCCTTGGATGGGGAAACCATCGAACTCCTCATGGTGGATTACGGTATCGAAGCCAAACAAAAGGTTGAAGTGGATAATGCTGACATCGAACGTTTCTTTGTCGAAGATGGTTATCTCAATGAAAATGAATTGGTTGAGCGTCCACCAGTTGTAACTATCATGGGACACGTTGACCACGGTAAAACAACACTCCTAGATACCCTTCGTAATTCTCGTGTTGCGACAGGTGAAGCAGGTGGTATCACTCAGCATATCGGTGCCTACCAAATCGTGGAAAATGGCAAGAAGATTACTTTCCTTGATACACCGGGACACGCGGCCTTTACATCTATGCGTGCGCGTGGTGCTTCTGTTACCGATATTACGATTTTGGTCGTAGCGGCAGATGACGGGGTTATGCCTCAGACTATCGAAGCCATCAACCACTCAAAAGCGGCCAATGTTCCAATCATCGTAGCTATCAACAAGATTGATAAACCAGGTGCTAACCCAGAACGCGTTATCGGTGAATTGGCAGAGCATGGAGTTATGTCAACTGCTTGGGGTGGAGATTCTGAATTTGTTGAAATCTCAGCTAAATTCAACCAAAACATCGAAGAATTGTTGGAAACAGTCCTTCTTGTAGCTGAAATTCAAGAACTCAAGGCAGACCCAACAGTGCGTGCGATCGGTACAGTTATCGAAGCGCGCTTGGATAAAGGAAAAGGTGCGGTCGCAACCCTTCTTGTTCAACAAGGTACCTTGAATGTTCAAGACCCAATCGTTGTCGGAAATACCTTCGGTCGTGTCCGTGCTATGACCAATGACCTTGGTCGTCGTGTTAAGGTAGCAGGTCCATCAACGCCAGTTTCAATCACAGGTTTGAACGAAGCGCCAATGGCGGGTGACCACTTTGCTGTCTACGAAGATGAAAAATCTGCGCGTGCAGCAGGTGAAGAGCGTGCCAAACGTGCCCTCATGAAACAACGTCAAGCTACCCAACGTGTTAGCCTTGAAAACCTCTTTGATACCCTTAAAGCTGGTGAACTCAAGTCTGTTAACGTTATCATTAAGGCTGACGTACAAGGTTCTGTTGAAGCCCTTTCTGCATCACTTCAGAAAATCGATGTGGAAGGTGTCAAAGTGACCATCGTCCACTCAGCGGTCGGTGCTATCAATGAATCTGACGTGACCCTTGCCGAAGCTTCAAATGCCTTTATCGTTGGTTTCAACGTACGCCCTACACCACAAGCTCGTCAACAAGCAGAAGCTGACGATGTGGAAATTCGTCTCCACAGCATTATCTATAAGGTTATCGAAGAGATGGAAGAAGCCATGAAAGGGATGCTTGATCCAGAATTCGAAGAAAAAGTTATCGGTGAAGCAGTTATTCGTGAAACCTTCAAGGTGTCTAAAGTGGGAACTATCGGTGGATTTATGGTTATCAACGGTAAGGTTGCCCGTGACTCTAAAGTCCGTGTTATCCGTGATGGTGTCGTTATCTATGATGGTGAACTCGCAAGCTTGAAACACTATAAAGACGACGTTAAGGAAGTTACAAACGGCCGTGAAGGTGGAATGATGATCGACGGCTACAATGATATTAAGATGGATGATGTGATTGAGGCCTATGTCATGGAAGAAATCAAGAGATAATAGAGAAACGATAGCTCATTTGACTCGTCGTCAACAGCGCCTTGATGAACTTCAGTTCTATCTAAGGCTTGTTTCCTAGATTCAAATGGCTCTAGTTCCTCTATCTAATAAAAATAGCTAGGTCTGCTGGCCTAGCTTTTGGTTCAAAGTAGAGAAAGGAATATCATGGCAAATCATTTCCGTACAGATCGTGTGGGCATGGAAATCAAGCGTGAAGTCAATGAGATTTTGCAAAAGAAAGTCCGTGATCCACGTGTCCAAGGTGTGACCATCACAGATGTTCAGATGCTGGGTGACTTGTCTGTTGCCAAGGTTTATTACACCATTTTGAGTAACCTTGCTTCGGATATCCAAAAAGTCCAAATCGGGCTTGAAAAAGCAACTGGTACCATCAAACGTGAACTTGGTCGCAATTTGAAATTGTACAAAATCCCAGATTTGACCTTCGTCAAAGACGAGTCCATCGAGTATGGAAACAAGATTGACGAGATGCTACGCAATCTGGATAAGAACTAAAGAAGAGGGGCAACCCTCTTTTTTGGTGGAGAAAAAGGCAATAAAACATGATGGGGGAATCTTTCTAGACTTATACTCAATGAAAATCAAAGAGCAAACTAGGAAACTAGCCGCAGGCTGTACTGGAGTAGGGCAAGGTGAAGCTGACGTAGTTTGAATTTGATTTTCGAAGAGTATTAAAAATTATTAAAAAGATTTATAAAATTTAGATAGTGTGATATTATGAGATAAAGATACAAGAGAAAGAGGTATTTATATGGCTGAACAAGACTTAGCTATGCAAGTATTGCAACAAGTGGTGAAACTACCTGTTGTTAAGGTTGATCGTTCGAAGTTTTTAGTGGATAAGTTTTCCAAAGAATTAGATTCACAGGACATTCCTACCTTATTAGAACAAGGCCCAACGTCTCTCTTATCTTAAGAAATCTTAGATCGAGTGGCTAATGTCTGTATTAGGGATAATGTTTTATTAGCGAGTGGGACTTCTGTTGTTGCAGGATTACCAGGTGGACTTGCCATGGCAATTACCATACCAGCGAATATAGCTCAATTTTATGCTTTTTCTTTAAAATTAGCTCAAGAACTAGGGTATATTTTATGAGATATGTGAGAAGGAAATATAAAAGAGAATGATGAAATACAAATGTAATAGGTACATATATGTGGTATACTAGTTATAGTAGATTTTAATTGCTTATATCGAGTGAATTCTCATATTAGTGAGGAATTTTTAAATGGAATTACAATTTAATTTAGAACTAGTAGAAACCTATAAAAGTAATAGTCAGAAGGCACGTATCTTAATGGAGGATTGGGTTTATCGTCAGTCTTATTGCCCTAATTGTGGGAAAAATCCTTTAAATCATTTTGAAAATAATAGACCTGTAGCAGATTTTTACTGTAATCATTGTAGTGAGGAGTTTGAACTAAAGAGCAAAAAAGGAAATTTTTCATCAACAATCAATGATGGTGCTTATGCAACGATGATGGAGCGTGTGCAGGTAGATAATAATTCTAATTTCTTTTTTAACTTATACAAAAAATTTTGAGGTAAATAATTTTCTTGTCCTTCCGAAGCAATTTGTTACACCGAAATCAATTATTCAAAGGAAGCCACTTGCGCCAACTGCTAGACGAGCAGGTTGGATTGGTTGTAACATTGATTTATCACAAGTACTTTCTAAAGGAAGAATATTTTTTGTGAAAAATGGACAAGTTAGAGATCCAGAAAAAGTTACAAAAGAATTTAAGCAAAGTTTATTTTTAAGGAAGAACTCTCTTTCAGTAAGAGGTTGGACAATAGAAATTCTAAATTGTATAGATAAGATAGAGGGTTCAGAATTTACCCTTGAAGATATGTATCGTTTTGAAAGTGACCTAAAAAATATCTTTGTTAAGAACAATCATATCAAAGAAAAGATTAGGCAACAGCTTCAAATATTAAGAGACAAAGAAATAATAGAATTTAAAGGTAGAGGAAAGTATCGGAAATTATGAAAACTTATGTGTAATGGTTTATACTTTATCAGACCCTGATTGTGTGAGGTGGTTGTCTGAAAATATGGAGTTTGGTGATGAGAAACAACTTTTTTTATTGAATAAAAAATATAGCTGGGAATATGGAGATGAATTACCAGAGTGGTTGGAAAGCCCAAAACTATATAGATTATTGCTAATAAGTGAATGATTGGAAAGCAATTTAAAACTGAAAAAGTATACAGTAGAAATTACAGAAACTTTATCACGTTTAGTAAGTATAGAGGCTGAAAATCCAGATGAAGTCGAACGACTTGTAAGAGAAAAGTATAAGAGTTGTGAAATTGTTCTTGATTCAGATGATTTTCAGAACTATGACACTAGCATATATGATTAGATAGATGTTTTTATTTTGTCACACAAAAAAGAGGCTCGCACCTCTTTTTTAGTTTCAGATAAATTAATCAATTTTTTTAATAAATTTAGCAATTTCTTTTACAATCTCAGTAACCAAAGCATTTCCCATAAAAAACATTCTCATTTTATCAGATACCTCTACAATAGATCCATCTAACAATTTCTTTTTAGCTGTCCAATCATCTGGGAAATCCTGAAGGCGTTCAGCTTCAATGGGTGTAATTAATCTATATTTATTGTTTACAAATAATAAATGTGTGGAACGATTAACTGTTCCTTCGGATGTAAGCATTGTTCGTCCTGGAAGGTTTAAATCATCATAAGGGGACATTCCTCCTTCTGAATAGATGTATTGATGTCCGTCAGAGGATGTTCGTTCAATTTTCTTAGGTCCTCTAAGATATTGAAATTTTTCCAATTTTGACTGATCAGTTAAAAAATATTTTTCAGGTACTTCAGACTCATCTTGAAGAATTTCTCCTAGAGTGATAGGATTGCCATTGTAATTAGGTTCTGTATCAATAGAATAGTATTTTCCATGTCTCATAATTCCTGTATTCCAAACAGTACCAGTAAAAGTATCTGAAACTTCAACTATATCATTTGGTAACTCATAAAACACATGACGATTTTTAACTGCTATAGGTTTAATAGGAAATTGTTTTGCAAATAGACCTTGATTGAAAATATAGTCATCATACCTATTATCTTCAAAGATTTCTTCATTTTTTTCGTAAAGATTGTCATTTTTTTGGGCAAAGACTGTATCATTTCGATATACGAAAAAGAATACACGACGTCTTCGTTGGCTTCTTCCATACTCAGCAGCATTAATAACTCTCCACTCTACAGAATATCCAAGGTTATTAAAAGCTGTTAGCATGATTGCAAAATCACGTCCTCTCTGTTTTGAGGGCGCTTTTAAAAGCCTATCCACGTTTTCCAGAATTAAGTATTTGGGTTTAATGATTTCAGTTGCTCTAATGATTTCCCAAAATAAAACTCCTTTTTTTCCTTCAATACCTTTTTCATCTTTCTTGCTACGCGCAACAGAGTAATCTTGGCAAGGAAAACCACCGACAATCATATCGGCATCCATTTTGGAAAATTGTTCGTCTGTTACATCAGAGATACTAATATTGATGTTTTCGCTATTGGGGAAGTGATAATCATAGACCTCAAATGCGTCTTGAGATTTACGAGATGGTTCCCATTGGTTTGCCCATTTTGTTTTAAAGAGTTGCTTATCGGCATTTTCTAATCCTATCCGAAAACCGCCAACTCCAGCAAATAGTTCGAGAACTTTCATCTTTTCTCCTTCATTTTTTTTACAGTTTAATCCATTATATACTATTTTCAATGATTGATCAAGTATTAATGTTTGCTTTAGTTTAATTTGATATAATATAAAAGATAGGAGAAGAAAATGGATCAAAACTTATTTAACTATAACGATGAAGATATCGATAGTGTTATTGAATATTCTAACAAACTATTAAATAGAAAATTTTCCGATGTTATGGAAGAGTATAATCGTTCGCTTTATAAATCATATGACGATTATAATGATAGAGTAGTCTCTGAGGTACAAGATAAAGCAATTAGTATGAAGTCAAAAGGGCAGTATGGAAATTATATTGAAAAATATTTCTATGGTTACCAGCCAAATAGTGACTCGGAAGCTGACTTTGAAAAAATAGGTGTAGAGTTAAAAGTTACTCCTTTTAAGATAAACAAAAATGGGACACTTAGTGCAAAAGAACGACTTGTATTAACAATACTAAACTATATGGAGGAAAATTTAGAGGATTTTTACTTCACTCATTTATGGAAAAAATGTGCAAAGATTTTGTTATTGTTTTACAATGGCTTAATTCCCAATCAAACAATGAAGGACTATGTCATTGAAAAAATATTTTTATATGAATGGTTTGAGGAGGATATGGCAGTCATCCTTGAAGACTATCAGAAGATTACAGATAAAATCAAAAATGGAAGGGCACATGAATTATCAGAATCAGATGGAAACTATTTATCAACTTGTACAAAAGGTGCAGGTAAAGGAAAGGATTTAAGACAGCAACCATTTAGTCATGAATTAGCAAAACAAAGAGCTTGGGAATTAAAATCAAGTTATATGACCTATCTGATTAATCATAAAATCTTTAACCAATCAGATCAAGAAAGTGTTTTGGCTAATTTTAGGGGTGAAAAAAAGTCATTTACTGAGGTTATTGCAGAGAAGATTCTTTCCTACAAAGGTTTCTCTGAACAAAAGTTATATGATAGATTTGAAGTGAATCCCAAGGCAAAAGGTAAGAATAGTACTCTGATTAGAAAAATTTTAGGCTTGACAGGGGATTTGGATAAGACCAAAGAATTTCAAAAAGCAAACATGAATTTGAGAGTTATTCGAGTAGATAAGAATAATTTACCTAAGGAAGACTCTCCATTTAAAACTTATTGTTTTAAAGAATTAGCAGAAACAGATAGTTGGGAATCATCACATGTTTATAATGAAATTTATAATAAACGATTCCTCTTCGTTATTTTTAAGGAAATTGAACCTAAGCTATTTGTATTAGATTCTATCAAATTTTGGGGATTTCAGGATAGACAATTAGAAGAAATCGAAAGAGTGTGGCAGGAAACTAGACAAATTATTTCTGACGGAGTTAAATTAACTCAAAATGGTAATAAAGTTTCAACTAATTTCCCTCAAAGTAAGATAAATAGAATTCTATTTACGAAATTACATGCTACCAATGCTTACTATGAAATTGAAAAAGGAAAATTTGTTGGGAAAGGCTCATTATCTGATACAGATGAACTTCCAGATGGACGTAGGATTACAAAACACTCCTTTTGGATGCCTAAGAAGTTTATAAAAGAAATATTAGATGGGAATTGGGATTGATAGTATTTATAATCAATTTGTGATAAACAAAAAAAGAGGCTCGCACCTCTTTTTCTTATTGCTTTTTATGATTTAATACAGCATTGAGTACAATGGCGAGTAGGCTAGCTACGACGATTCCGTTTGAGAAGAACATTTGGAAGGCTGTCGGCATGCTGACAAAGAGATTACTGTTGTTGAGTCCGACACCTGCAGCGATTGAAACAGCTGCGATAAGGAAGTTATGTTCATTGTTAGCAAAGTCAACACGAGCGAGGATTTGCATCCCTTGAATGGATACAAAACCAAACATCACCAGCATGGCACCACCGAGGACAGGGCTCGGAATGATTTGAGCAAGGGCACCAAACTTAGGAAGGAGTCCAAGGAGAACCAGGAAACCAGCTGCGTAGTAGATTGGCAGGCGAGTCTTGATACCTGATAATTTAACCAAACCAACGTTTTGTGAAAATCCGGTGTAAGGGAAGGTGTTAAAGATTCCTCCGAGAAGTACGGCCAAACCTTCTGCGCGGTAACCGTTGCGCAGGCGCGTGCTGTCGATTGGATCTTTCGTGATATCAGACAAGGCTAGGTAAACACCAGTCGACTCAACCATAGACACCGTTGCGATGATACACATCATGACAATAGATGAGATTTCAAAGGTTGGCATCCCAAAGTAGAGTGGAGTTGGGACATGGACAAGTGGTGCTGACGCAACAGGAGAGAAGTCCACCAAACCCATGCTAGCAGCAATGGCGGTTCCAACAACCAGACCAATCAAAATAGAGATAGACTTGATAAATCCTTTGGTAAAGATGTTGATCAAGAGGATAATCAGAACAGTAATAGCTGCAAGCAAGAGACTTTGACCAGTTGGTTCTGGAACGTTATTTCCCATATTTCCAATAGCGACAGGGATCAAGGTTAAACCAATCGTGGTAATAACAGATCCTGTTACGATAGATGGGAAGAGATTGGCTACTTTTGAGAAGATACCTGAAACAAGAACCACGTAAATCCCTGATGCGATAAGGGCACCAAACATAGCGCCACTACCATGGCTTTGCCCAATCATAATCAAGGGAGCTACCGACTGGAAGGCAACCCCAAGAACGACTGGTAGCCCAATCCCAAAGTATTTGTTGAGTTGGAGTTGGAGGAAGGTTGCCACACCACACATGAAGATATCTGTGGAAATCAGGTAGGTCAACTGCTCAGTTGAATAGCCAAGGGCTGTCGCAATCATGATGGGAACCAGGATAGATCCTGAGTACATGGCTAGTAAGTGCTGCAAGCCAAGAACGGCTGCTTGCGAATGTTTTTCTTGAGTTTGCATTAGAGATCTGCCTCCTTAAATACGACTTGACCATTTTCAAAACGATCCAAACGAGCGAGTGATAGAACAGGGTAACCTGCTTTTTCAAGCAAATCACGGCCATCTTGGAAAGATTTTTCAATTACGATACCGATAGCTTCGACTGTGGCTCCAGCCTGTTCGATGATCTGAATCAAGCCTTTAGCAGCTTGGCCGTTAGCAAGGAAATCGTCGATAATCAATACCTTGTCCTCTGGTGAGAGGAATTTTCCAGCGATAGAAACGGTGCTGGTTACCTGCTTGGTAAAGGAGTAGACTTGGGCAGTTAAGATGCCTTCATTCATAGTGATGTTTTTAGCTTTTTTAGCGAAAATCATGGGAATGTTTAAGGATTCAGCTGTAAAAAGGGCTGGGGCAATGCCTGACGCTTCAATGGTCACAACCTTAGTAATGCCAGCAGCAGCAAATTTTTCCGCAAAAACCTTACCAATCTCTCGCATCAAGCTAAAGTCAACTTGGTGGGTTAAAAAGGAATCCACCTTGAGGATGTTGTCACCCAAGATATGCCCATCCTTGAGGATGCGCTCTTCTAATAATTTCATAAGACCTCCTAAAGTCTAAAAGCCAATCCATTTGCTTGTTTATAGTTTCCAGCAAGAAATAGAAAAAGGATCTACTTAATCCCTAAGTAAGTCCCCAAAATAGGCATGGCAAAAACGGCCATATCTCCAAGTTAACTTACTTATTGTTAGGTGTTCCGGCACCTTGTAGAAACGTCGTGCCAATTCACGACATAAACAAGTAACATGATATTCAATTTCAAATAGGCTTGAGCCAATGTTTTTATTTTACACTAAATAACTTTAGAAATCAACTGTTTTGTTAGTGTTTTGGTTTAAAAAACGAACAAATATAATAAAAATGGGCAAGAATTAACTTATTGACTAACATTTAGAAGGTTTTTCCATCATAAAAGGGCATATTATTAGGTTTTTAAATACCTGACAATATGCCTCTTTCTAACTTTAAAGACTTTTTCCCAATCTTTATTATTCTACTCGCTAAATCTTAAAAAATAGCCATCTGGATCCAAAATCGCAAATTCATGGGGATATATAAAGCTATCTCCTACTCGAAATTCTCTTTTTGTCAGGGGACGATGGATAGGATAGTCAGCTTCCAGCAGTTTTTGGTGGAGCTGAGGAACATCTGCAATGCCAAAGGAAATATTGACACCGCGCCCGAAAGGATAGGTCAGCTGAGCTAATTCTTCTGCGCTGCCTTCTTCTAGCATAAGTTGGCAGTCTTCAAGCGAGAGGAAGAGAAATTTCTCCTCGGGACGCTCGTATTCGACAGAGAATCCTAGCAGGTCGCAGTAGAAGTGACGTGATTTTTCGATGTCAGATACTACAAATTCAGGAATGACAGCTTGATAGTCCATTCGTTTTCTCCTTAGAGTTCAATCTCCAAGACAATCGGTGTATGGTCTTGACGAGCTCCTGAGTCGATCATATCAGACTTGGTCACCTTGTCAGAGATGCGGTTACTTGTGAGCCAGTAGTCGATTCTCCAGCCTGTATTGTTGATTTTAGAAGTCTTGCTGCGTTGTGCCCACCAAGTGTAGCGTTCAGGAACATCGCCGTGAACATGGCGGAAGGTGTCTGTAAATCCAGTTGCCAAAAGGTTGGTAAATCCAGCACGTTCCTCGTCGGTAAATCCTGGTGAACGGCGGTTGCTAGCAGGATTTGCAAGGTCGATTTCATTGTGGGCAACGTTGTAATCACCGGTCGCAAGAACTGGTTTTTCTTTGTCTAGTTCAGCCAAGTACTCAGCATATTTGACATCCCAGACTTGGCGTTCTTCCAAGCGTTTGAGACCATCACCAGCATTTGGTGTGTAAACCTGGGTCACGAAAAATTTATCAAATTCCAAAGTGATGATGCGGCCTTCCAAGTCCATGGTAGAAGGGGCACCGATTTCTGGGAAAGTGACAGTAGGTGTGAGTTCTTTCTTATAGAGGAACATAGTACCAGCATAGCCTTTGCGGGCAGGTTCTTGAGAAGAGCGCCACGTGTTTTCGTAGCCTGGGAAGAGTTCTTCTAAAATTTCCAAGTGTTTCTTTGTAGGCCCTTTGGCAGAAAGCTTGGTTTCTTGGATAGCGATAATATCAGCATTTTCAGCGACCAAGGTTTGTAGGACTTCTTGGGACAATTTGGCACGAGCTGAATCACTAGTTAGGGCAGCGTTTAGGGAATCAATATTCCATGAGATAAGTTTCATAAAGTTACCTTTTTCATTCAGATTATAGATTTTATTATACCAAAAAAAGGTCTATTTCCCCAACGTATGGTTTGAAAAATCACTCTTTAGACTTTATCCTGAGAAAATAAAAATTCCCTAAACTATTTAGAAAAAAATCTAAATAGCTCTTGTGTTTAGAATAGAAAGGTGTATAATGTTATTTAGAAAAATATCTAAATAGAAAGTGAAGTTACATATATGTCAAATAAGAGAACAATCCTTCTTTTTGTGGTCTTGGCTTATGCCCTTGCTTGGATAATATGGTTGGCACTATGGATAGGTGGTGTTGGTCTAAATTCTCCATGGAGTCAACTTGCTAGTATTGTAGCCATGTGGATGCCTGCGCTTGCAGTCTTTCTCTTAGGGAAAATCACGAATCAACCTAGTGGAATCAAATCTAAATTAGCCGTGAATCTCAAGAGGAACTGGCGCTTTTACTTACTAGCTATCTGGTTACCAGCAGTTATCAGTTTTTTAGGAGCGGGACTTTATTTTCTTGTATTTCCTAGCAATTTCAGCCTTGGTTTTGAATCTATTCAAGCTATTTTACAAGAAAAAGGTGTCTCTCAATCAGCCATTCCCTTATCTTTCTTGGCTTTGATTCAAATCCTAGCTAGTTTGACTTACGCTCCTTTTCTTAATAGTTTCTTTGCATTAGGGGAGGAAATTGGTTGGCGTGGCTATCTTTACCCAGTGCTAAGAGGACGCTTTTCAAGAGTCCAGACTCATGTCTTGCTTGGTCTCATTTGGAGTCTTTGGCATCTACCAATCAATTTGCAAGGCTATAATTATGGACTATCTTATTTTTCTTATCCCGTTTTGGGAGTTGTTGCTATGTTTCTATTTTGTTTTAGCCTAGGAATATTGTTGAGCTGGTTGTTTGAAAAGACAGGTTCTATCTGGGCTTCTGCCCTATTTCATGGGGCAATCAATGCAACTGCCGGTATTGGGTTACTCTTTCAATTACCAGGAGAAAAAGTTTCAAGCCTCTTGATTTTAGGCCCATCACCGACAGGAATACTATCAGTTCTACCTTGCTTAGTCCTAGCCCTACTAATATTACAGAGGGAAAGGAGTCATTATGAGTTTTGCAAATAGCTTTAAAGCCTTATCTCATCCAGTTAGGAGAGAGATTTTGAATTTACTCAAAACAGGTAGATTACCTGCAGGAGAAATTGCCAGTCAATTTGAGTTGACTAGTGCAACTATTTCACACCATCTTACGATTTTGAAAGCAGCGGATTTGATTCATGAAATGAAAGAAAAAAACTTTATTTATTATGAGTTAAATACATCGGTTTTAGAGGATATAATGGTTTGGTTAGCAGATCTGAAAGGAGATCATTTTGATGAAGATAAAAATCAATAAGAAATTGGTATTATTTACGAGCATTCTCATCCTACTACCTTCCCTTGTAGGTTGTGTTTTCTGGAATCAATTACCAGAGGAGATACCCACTCATTTTAATCTACTGGGTCAAGCAGATGGCTACAATCATAAAATGTCTGCTATCTTTGGATTACCGACTCTCATGCTTTTGATGCATTGGTTGCTTCTATTTTTAATGATTAAGGATCCTAAATCTAGCAATATCAGTTCAAAAATACAACTCTTGATTTACTGGATTATTCCTTTTGTATCTTGTCTATTAATGATTTCTATCTTCGGAGAATCTTTGGGTTATTCCATGATGAGTGGGCTACTAGCTCAGATTTTTATGGGAGTCGTGATGATCGTAATTGGAAATTATCTACCAAAAACACACCGAAATTATATAATCGGTATTCGACTACCGTGGACCTTAGAGAATGATAAAAACTGGAGAAAAACGCATCGCCTAGCTGGGAAAATTTGGGTATTCGGATGATTGTTATTGTTTCTAAATTCCTTTGTGCAACTATATGTTTACTGGGTATTCTTCTTGACACTTTTCTTTGTAGTGATAATTCCTAGTGTCTATTCTTATCAATTATCAAAATTAGAATCTTGAAATAGCTACTGGAGTCATTAGTTTGAGAAGTTGGTCTGATATGTCTATTTCCCCAACGTATGGTTTGAAAAATCACCCTCTTTCATTTATAATGAAGAATGATTTTATGAAAAGGCGTGAAAATAAATGAAATTTTACTCATATGAATATGTTCTTAGCCAAATCAGTCAGCAAAATGGAATCATGATTGGCTTTGGGATTATTCTCCTAGCTATCACAGGTTTTTTTGCTTTTAAAGCTTATCGAGATAAAAAGGGGACTAAGTTTCGGGAATTGGTCATGATTTTAGCCTTGACTTTAGTAGCCATGCTTTTGGTGACAATTTCAAAATACCAGACCAATCAAGCCTCTAACAACCAATTTCAAACTTCACTTCATTTTATAGAGGTCGTTTCCAAAGACTTGGGAGTGGATAAATCAGAAGTTTACGTAAATACTTCAGTTACCACTGATGGAGCGCTTGTCAAGGTAGGTTCAAATGTCTATCGTGCTATGAACGGGAGCGAATTAGACAAGTATCTTTTAAAGAAATTAGAATTGCATCAAACAGACGTTATTGAATTGGTGAAGGTAAACAAGTGACACTCAACTGTATGGAAATTGTAATCGAACTGGCCTTGGGGCTCTTCTCACTTGTTTTGTTATCAATGTGACAGGAAAGGGGAACTTAGCACCTAACTCTGCGACAGATTAAATTCAGAATTATGTTCTCTGTGCTATCATTGGTGGTGTGATTTACAATAGTTCTATCAGCATTTTGCAGTACGAGGTGATTTTACTGATGTGGACTATTTTGGTTTTGACCCTCAAGTGGCTTCATAATATTCGTTTTGTGAAATGTTTGATTGATGGTAAGCCAACTCTCCTCATCAAACATGAGAAGATTGACCTAGAAGCCTGTCGTTCGGTTGATTTGTTTGGGGTGGATGTAACCCTCAAACTTCGTAGCCAAGGGATTTTCCAGATGAAGCAAGTTGAACGAGCTGTGCAGGAGCAAAATGACCAACTCATCGTGGTCCAAATGGGAGATGAAAATCCTAAGTATCTAATTGTGACTGATGGTGTTATCCAAGTAGAAGTCTTGGAATCGCTTGGCTGTAGCGAAGAGTGGTTGATTGATAATCTCGGCAAACAAGGGCATGACAATGTAGCCAATATCTTTATCGCTGAGTATGACAAAGGTGACGTTACAGTTGTAACCTATGAATAAGAAAAACCTGGGGTCGGAGTCTCAGGTTTCCATTTGGAACTAGAAAGGAATTTTATGTCCATTATTCAAAAACTCTGGTGGTTTTTTAAGCTAGAAAAACGCCGTTATCTAGTCGGAATTGTGGCCTTGGTCTTGGTTTCTGTCCTTAACCTCATTCCCCCAATGGTCATGGGGCGGATCATTGATGCTATCACATCGGGGCAATTAATTCAGAATGAACTACTTATTTACCTATTTTACTTGCTTCTTGCGGCCTTTGGTATGTACTATCTGCGCTATGTTTGGCGTATGTATATTCTTGGGACATCCTACCGTCTGGGGCAGATTATGAGGTCTCGCTTGTTTGAGCATTTTACAAAGATGTCTCCAGCCTTTTATCAAACCTATCGGACGGGGGACTTGATGGCACACGCAACCAATGATATCAATTCTTTGACGAGTCTTGCAGGTGGTGGTGTTATATCTGCGGTGGATGCCTCTATTACAGCTTTAGTGACTTTGCTGACCATGCTCTTTAGCATTTCCTGGCAGATGACTCTAGTTGCAATTTTACCCCTGCCTTTTATGGCATATGCGACCAGTCGTTTGGGAAGAAAGACTCATAAGGTCTTTGGAGAGTCACAGGATGCCTTTTCTGAACTCAATAACAAGGTTCAGGAGTCTGTATCAGGTATCAAAGTGACCAAGTCTTTTGGTTATCAGGCAGATGAGCTGGAGTCCTTTCAGGCAGTCAATGAATTAACCTTCCAAAAGAATCTCCAAACCATGAAATACGATAGACTCTTTGACCCAATGGTTTTCTTGTTTGTTGGATTATCCTATGTTTTAACACTCTTAGTCGGCTCTTTGATGGTTCGGGAGGGGCAGATTACAGTTGGAAATTTGGTCACTTTTATTAGTTATTTGGATATGATGGTCTGGCCTCTCATGGCTATTGGTTTCCTCTTTAATATCACTCAGCGAGGAAAGGTTTCTTACCAGCGGATTGAGAATCTTTTGTCTCAGGAATCATCTGTAAAAGACTCCGAGTTTCCTCTGGATGGTATTGAAAACGGGCGCTTGGAGTATGCTATTGATAACTTTGCTTTTGAAAACGAGGAAACGCTAATGGATATTCACTTTAGTTTGGAAAAAGGGCAAACTCTGGGCTTGGTTGGGCAGACAGGCTCTGGGAAAACATCCTTGATTAAACTCCTCTTGCGTGAGTACGATGTGGATAAGGGAGCTATTTATCTAAATGGTCACGATATTCGCGATTATCGTTTGACAGACCTTCGTAGTCTTATGGGCTACGTCCCTCAGGACCAGTTCCTCTTTGCGACTTCGATTTTAGACAATATTCGCTTTGGCAATCCTAACTTGCCCATTTCAGCGGTCGAGGAAGCGACTAAGCTAGCTCAAGTTTACCAAGACATTGTAGCCATGTCACAGGGATTTGATACGTTGATTGGTGAAAAGGGAGTCAGTCTTTCTGGTGGGCAAAAGCAGCGTCTGGCTATGAGTCGGGCTATGATTTTAGACCCTGATATCTTGATTTTGGATGATTCTTTGTCGGCCGTGGATGCCAAGACAGAGTATGCGATTATCGACAACCTTAAGGAGACGCGAAAGGACAAGACAACCATTATTACGGCTCATCGCCTCAGTGCAGTTGTCCATGCAGATTTGATTTTAGTCCTGCAAAATGGTCAAATCATCGAACGAGGCAGGCACGAAGACTTGCTAGCTTTGGATGGCTGGTATGCCCAAACCTACCAGTCTCAGCAGCTGGAAATGAAGGGAGAAGAAGATGCAGAATAAACAAGAACAATGGGCTGTATTGAAGCGCTTGATATCTTATCTCAAGCCTTATGGTCTTCTGACCTTTTTGGCACTCAGCTTTCTCCTAGCGACTACGGTCATTAAAAGTGTCATTCCCCTTGTGGCTTCCCACTTTATCGACCAGTATCTCAGCAATCTCAATCAACTCGCTGTGACAGTGTTGCTGGCCTACTATGGTCTCTATATCCTGCAAACTCTGGTTCAGTATGTCGGAAATCTTCTCTTTGTACGGGTGTCTTACAGTATTGTGAGGGATATTCGTCGCGATGCCTTTGCCAATATGGAGAAGCTAGGCATGTCTTATTTTGACAAGACGCCAGCAGGCTCTATCGTCTCTCGTTTGACTAATGATACCGAGACAATCAGTGATATGTTTTCGGGGATTTTATCCAGTTTTATCTCAGCAATTTTTATCTTTTTGACAACCCTTTATACCATGTTGGTGTTGGATTTTCGTTTGACAGCATTAGTCCTGCTCTTTCTCCCTTTGATTTTCCTTTTGGTCAATCTCTATCGTAAAAAATCAGTCAAGATTATCGAGAAAACCAGAAGTCTCTTGTCAGATATCAATAGTAAGCTGGTAGAAAATATCGAAGGAATTAGGATTATCCAGGTCTTTAATCAAGAAAAGCGCCAGCAGGCAGAATTTGATGAGATTAACCAAGAACACTTGGTCTATGCCAACCGCTCTGTAGCCTTTGATGCCCTCTTGTTGCGCCCTGCTATGAGTTTGTTGAAACTCCTAGGTTATACTGTCTTAATGGCCTATTTTGGCTACCGTGGTCTTTCTATCGGGATAACGGTCGGGACTATGTATGCTTTTATCCAGTACATCAATCGTCTCTTTGATCCTCTGATTGAAGTAACGCAAAACTTTTCAACCCTGCAAACGTCTATGGTGTCTGCAGGCCGTGTCTTTGCCTTGATTGACGAGGCAACCTATGAGCCTCTTCAAGAAAATAGTCAGGTTGAGGTTGAAGAAGGCAATATTCGTTTTGAACATGTGTGTTTCTCATATGATGGCAAACATCCTATTCTGGATGATATTTCTTTTTCGGTCAACAAGGGTGAAACCATTGCCTTTGTAGGTCATACAGGTTCGGGGAAATCTTCGATTATCAATGTCCTCATGCGCTTTTATGAATTCCAGTCAGGGAGAGTTCTCTTGGATGATGTGGATATCAGGGATTTCAGTCAAGAAGAGCTGAGAAAAAACATCGGTTTGGTCTTGCAGGAACCCTTTCTCTATCATGGAACTATTAAGTCCAATATCGCCATGTACCAAGAAATCAGTGATGATCAGGTTCAGGCTGCGGCAGCCTTTGTGGATGCAGATTCCTTTATTCAAGAACTTCCTAAGGGGTACGACTCCCCTGTGTCTGAGCGTGGATCGAGTTTTTCAACTGGTCAGCGACAGCTTCTTGCCTTTGCCAGAACAGTTGCCAGCCAGCCTAAAATCCTGATTTTGGATGAAGCGACCGCCAATATTGACTCTGAAACAGAAAGCTTGGTTCAAGCTTCTCTGGCGAAGATGAGACAGGGCCGAACAACTATTGCTATCGCTCACCGCCTTTCTACTATTCAAGACGCCAACTGCATCTATGTTTTGGACAAGGGGCGCATTATTGAGAGTGGAACACATGAGGAACTCTTGGCCTTGGGAGGGACCTATCACAAGATGTATAGCTTGCAGGCAGGAGCTATGTCTTAATATTTTTTGAAAATCTCTTAAAACCAGGTCAGCTTTATCTGCAACCTAAAAGCTGTACTTTGATTTTCATTGAGTACCAGAAGGAAATCTTTCAAATTACAGATTTCTTTCACCGCCTTTTCCATTTTGTGGTATAATGAAAAATGTTGACAAATAGTATAATAAAAACAAAGGAGAAACAGCATGCTGAAATGGGAAGACTTGCCCGTGGAAATGAAATCAAGCGAGGTTGAGTCTTACTACCAGCTTGTCTCTAAAAGGAAGAGTTCGCTGATTTTCAAGCGTTGCTTGGATTGGGTTCTAGCCTTGGTAGTACTGGTTCTGACCTCACCCATCTTTCTCATCTTGAGCATTTGGATCAAGTTGGATAGCAAGGGGCCAGTGATTTACAAGCAAGAGCGCGTGACCCAGTACAATCGACCTTTCAAGATTTGGAAGTTCCGTACCATGGTGACGGATGCGGATAAAAAAGGGAGCCTGGTGACTTCTGCTAACGATAGCCGCATTACCAAGGTTGGTAATTTCATCCGCCGTGTGCGTTTGGATGAACTTCCTCAGTTGGTCAATGTCCTGAAAGGCGAAATGTCCTTTGTCGGTACACGACCTGAAGTGCCTCGTTACACAGAGCGGTATAGCCCTGAAATGATGGCGACCTTGCTCTTACCAGCAGGGATTACCTCTCCAACCAGCATCAACTACAAGGATGAGGACACTATCATCAGTCAAATGACGGAGAAAGGTCTGTCGGTTGACCAAGCCTATGTCGAACACGTCCTTCCTGAAAAGATGCGCTATAACCTCGTCTATCTCCGAGAGTTTAGTTTCCTTGGAGACATCAAAATCATGTTTCAAACCGTATTTGAGGTACTAAAATAAAGTAGTCATAAGAGAATGAGTACAGATAAAAGGAGCAAATCAATGCCAAATTACAATATTCCATTTTCACCACCCGATATTACGGAATCAGAAATTGCTGAAGTAGCGGATACCCTTCGTTCTGGTTGGATTACAACAGGTCCTAAGACCAAAGAACTGGAGCGTCGCTTGTCCCAATACACACAGACGCCTAAGACTGTCTGCCTTAACTCTGCGACAGCCGCTCTGGAGTTAATTTTGCGTGTGCTTGAAGTTGGGCCTGGTGATGAAGTCATCGTTCCAGCCATGACCTATACAGCTTCATGTAGTGTCATCACGCACGTAGGAGCGACCCCTGTCATGGTAGATATCCAAGCAGATACGTTTGAGATGGACTATGACTTGCTGGAGCAAGCTATCACTGAGAAAACTAAGGTGATTATCCCAGTAGAGCTCGCAGGGATTGTTTGCGATTATGACCGTTTGTTCCAAGTCGTGGAGAAAAAACGTGACTTCTTTACCGCTTCAAGCAAGTGGCAAAAGGCCTTTAACCGTATTGTCATTGTCTCTGATAGTGCCCACGCTTTGGGATCTACTTATAAAGGACAACCTTCTGGTTCTATCGCTGACTTTACTTCCTTCTCATTCCATGCCGTTAAGAACTTTACAACGGCAGAAGGTGGAAGTGCGACTTGGAAAATCAATCCAGTGATTGATGACGAAGAGATGTACAAGGAATTCCAAATCCTTTCCCTTCACGGGCAAACTAAGGATGCTCTTGCCAAGATGCAACTGGGGTCATGGGAATACGATATCGTTACACCAGCCTATAAGTGCAACATGACCGATATCATGGCTTCACTTGGTTTGGTACAATTGAACCGCTATCCAAGTTTGTTGGAACGCCGTAAGGACATTGTGGACCGCTATGATAGTGGTTTTGCAGGTTCTCGCATCCATCCTTTGGCACACAAGACTGAAACTGTCGAATCTTCACGCCACCTCTACATCACCCGTGTAAAAGGAGCAAGCCTAGAAGAACGCAATCTTATCATCCAAGAATTAGCTAAAGCAGGAATTGCAAGTAACGTACACTACAAACCGCTTCCGCTCTTGACAGCCTATAAGAATCTTGGCTTTGATATGGCGAATTATCCAAGAGCCTATGCCTTCTTTGAAAATGAAATTACGCTCCCTCTTCACACTAAATTAAGCGATGAAGAAGTGGACTATATCATTGAGACTTTCAAAACAGTTTCTGAAAAAGTGCTAACTTTATCAAAAAAATGACAAACTACAGTCAAGCGAAAGTGATCCTGTCCCTAAAAAGTCTAATTGAGTGTAAAAACTGTTGTTTTCAATTGATAATAGTTTACACCTGTAGTTGAGGCTCCTTTCTCCTCAGAGAGAGAATTTTTATAGGATTTTCCTTTCTTGTGGGAGTCCCGTGGTTTGAAATAAGATGTGAGCAATTTAGTGTAGCATTTAGAATCCTTACTAGACATCATTTAGAAAATCTAGTGTCTTGTTCTAGTTTTCAATTCACCCTATTTTTTGAAAGACGTGAGTTTCCATGAGTGAGATTGTGGAAACTCACGTCTTTTTTTTGTTTTCAGAATATTGTTCAAAGTTTTGTGCCTGTCTTTCATGTTCTAGTCATTCTTTTGCATGATAGAATTTATAGCATGTTGATATTATAATAATACAGATATTCTATATGTTTAGTGATGCTTGCTATACATCATTAGATCTCCTGCGAGACAATCTATAAAACACTTGTCTACGATTACCTATATGCCCTATTCCAGTATTTTAGAAGCACTGCATCTATTTTTATCGAGGTTAAATCTAGCTTTTATAGAAGGTCTATTTAAGAAATATATTGTAGTGTTTTAGTTTCAATCCGCCATATGAGCGATATTCAGGTAAATATCCCTGGCGAATGCTTGTATGACAAGGTATTTGTTCTTTCATTTATAATTTACAACATATCAATAAATTTAAATATAGTAAATGGGATATTTTATATTCAAGCTAAGAAAGATAGCATCACTTTTGAATGGAAGGCTAAAGAGCAAACTAGGAAGTTGGCCATAGATAGCTCAAAACCCTGCTTTGAGGTTGTAGATATAGTAAAATGAAATAAGAATAGGACAAATCGATCGGGATAGTCAAATCGATTTCTAACAATGTTTTATAAGTAGAGGTGTACTATTCTAGTTTCAATCTACTATAGAACTGACCAAGTCAGTAACCTAGACTTAGGGCAAGGCGGCACTGACCTAGTTTGAAGAGATTTCCGAAGAGTATAAATTTTAATATTTTCTTGTGTTATTCCTTGACAATTCAATTTGGAAAATATATGATAAAGATAATGACAGCGGTGTCATTCTATCTATTTTAAGAAAAGTAATAATCAATTGTTAAAAAATAGTAAAAAAATTGGAGGTTCTGATGAAATATTTTGTTCCTAATGAGGTATTCAGTATTCGTAAATTAAAGGTGGGGACCTGCTCGGTACTATTGGCAATTTCAATTTTGGGAAGCCAAGGTATTTTATCGGATGAAGTTGTTACTAGTTCTTCACCGATGGCTACAAAAGAGTCTTCTAATGCAATTACTAATGATTTAGATAATTCACCAACTGTTAATCAGAATCGTTCTGCTGAAATGATTGCCTCTAATTCAACCACTAATGGTTTAGATAATTCGTTAAGTGTTAATAGTATCAGCTCTAATGGTACTATTCGTTCTAATTCACAATTAGACAACAGAACAGTTGAATCTACAGTAACATCTACTAATGAAAATAAGAGTTATAAGGAAGATGTTATAAGTGACAGAATTATCAAAAAAGAATTTGAAGATACTGCTTTAAATGTTAAAGATTATGGAGCAATAGGTGACGGAGTTAATGATGATCGTCAAGCAATTCAAGATACAATAGATGCTGCAGCTAAAGGACTAGGTGGAGGAAATGTATATTTTCCTGAAGGAACTTATTTAGTAAAAGAAATTGTTTTTTTAAAAAGTCATACACACTTAGAATTGAATGAGAAAGCTACAATTCTAAATGGTATAAATATTAAGAATCACCCTTCCATTGTTTTTATGACAGGTTTATTTACGGATGATGGTGCGCAAGTAGAATGGAGCCCAACAGAAGATATTAGTTATTCTGGTGGTACTATTGATATGAACGGTGCTTTGAATGAAGAAGGAACTAAAGCAAAAAATCTACCACTTATAAATTCTTCAGGTGCATTTGCTATTGGGAATTCAAATAACGTAACTATAAAAAATGTAACATTCAAGGATAGTTATCAAGGGCATGCTATTCAAATTGCAGGTTCGAAAAATGTATTAGTTGATAATTCTCGTTTTCTTGGGCAAGCCTTACCCAAAACGATGAAGGATGGGCAAATCATAAGTAAGGAGAGCATTCAGATTGAACCATTAACTAGAAAAGGTTTTCCTTATGCCTTGAATGATGATGGGAAAAAATCTGAAAATGTGACTATTCAAAATTCCTATTTTGGCAAAAGTGATAAATCTGGAGAATTAGTAACAGCAATTGGCACACACTATCAAACATTGTCGACACAGAACCCCTCTAATATTAAAATTTTAAATAATCATTTTGATAACATGATGTATGCAGGTGTACGTTTTACAGGATTCACTGATGTATTAATCAAAGGAAATCGCTTTGATAAGAAAGTTAAAGGAGAGAGTGTACATTATCGAGAAAGCGGAGCAGCTTTAGTAAATGCTTATAGCTATAAAAACACTAAAGACCTATTAGATTTAAATAAACAGGTGGTTATCGCCGAAAATATATTTAATATTGCCGATCCTAAAACAAAAGCGATACGAGTTGCAAAAGATAGTGCAGAATATTTAGGAAAAGTATCAGATATTACTGTAACAAAAAATGTAATTAATAATAATTCTAAGGAAACAGAACAACCAAATATTGAATTATTACGAGTTAGTGATAATTTAGTAGTCTCAGAGAATAGTATATTCGGTGGTAAAGAAGGAATTGTTATTGAGGATTCAAAGGGTAAAATAACCGTTTTAAATAACCAATTTTATAATTTATCCGGTAAGTATATATCATTCATCAAATCTAATGCAAATGAGAAAGAACCTGTTATACGTGATAGCGATGGTAATTTCAATATTGTAACGGAGAATGGGCTTTATAAAATTGTAACAAATAACTTAAGTGATAAAAACGAAAAAGAAAAAAACAAAGAGGAAAAATTTAAAACAAGTTCATATGTGCATGAAAAACAATCTAATTCAAATAATGTAATTGATAGTAACCAGAAGAACGGAGAGTTTAACTCAAGTAAAGATAATAGACAAATGAATGACAAGATCGACAATAAACAAGATAATAAGACAGAAGAAGTGAACCATAAAATAGTTGGAGATGGCAGAGAAACTGAAAATCATATTAATAAATCTAAAGAAATAGTAGATGTAAAACAAAAATTACCAAAGACTGGTTCGAACAAGATTATGGAACTATTCTTAACAGTGACAGGAATTGGTTTACTTTTGACACTAAAAGGGTTGAAGTATTATGGTAAAGATAAATAAAATTTGTTCGATACAAGGAAGTTCTGTAGAAAATGAGGATACTGTAGGTTCACAAAATCAGTATTTTTGGATTATCGATGGAGCTACAGATTTATATAATTCTAAAGAGGAGATAGGTTATTCAGTCTCAGAAGTTGTACATATTTTATCAGAAAGTTTGTCGGTTAATTGTAAAGAATCAAAAACTCTTAAACAAATATTTGAAACTGCTTTACTCGAGGGTAAAGATGAAATAGGTTTAAACTCATATGAATTAACAGAGTATTATCGCTTACCAACATTTGCTTTTATATTTGCTAAACTTTCAGAAAAAAAGTTGGAGTATATGATGCTAGGTGACTGCGTCATGTTAGTAAACGAAATGGAAATAACTGATCATAGAGTAGATAACTTATTTGAAAAAGGAAAAAATGAGATAAAAGATTCAATTGGTACAAATAGTGCTTTAAATAAAAAAATTATTTTACAAAAAATCAGAAAATTATCTAATCAACCGAGTGGGTACTGGATAGGTTCGTTGGATGAGAGATTTTTAGACCATGCTATTATTAATCAAATAGATGTTACTAGTGAACAAATTGTTTTAATGAGTGATGGCTTTTATGAATTCTATCAAAATAATCAAAATAAGACTTTTGAAGAGTTAATTAAGATGAGATTTAATTCTTCTGCTATTGATCCAATCTATGGAAAGAAGGATGATGCAAGTATTCTAGTTATTGATGTTTGATATATTGTTTAAAATATTAATTGTTACTATTGAACTTTGTTAAGAAGAGGTACCTAAATGTTAAGGTTATATTTAGAAAATGAAATTATAGAATTATCAAATAATTTAGAGACCATTTGGGTATCTGTGCTTGATAAATACGAGAAGTTATTTGAATATTTATCAAATGAAGAACGAGTAGAATTGATTAAAGAAGATTTAATCATAAATGAGTCAGTTCTAAATATTGATAAAAAAGGATTTGAGTTAATTTGTTTACAACATCCTGTTTCATATGACTTAAGAAGAATTATTAGTGTAATAAAAATATCAACTGACATTGAACGTATTGGGGATAGAATTGTTGAAATTTTAAAAAATCTACAGATTATTCAAAATAATGAAAATTTGAAGAAAATTATTTCAGAAATAAAAATACTTCATGAAGTTATCGGACAGCATATGAATAGGGCTATATCTTGTTATAGAGAGGAACAATCTGGATGTTTAGATATGGTTGTTATACAAAAACAGAATGAGATAGAAGAGCTTAGTATAAATATTGAAAAGAAAATAATGAATTACATATTTGAAGATGATGGGAATGTTTCTGAAGTAATTGGTGCTTTAGATATTATTCATCACCTTGATAAAATTGCTCATACTACGCAAGCAATTTATAAATGGATAATGTATAGAAAATATGGGAACATAAATTAGAAAGAAAAATATATGAAAACAATTATTGATAATTTTGTTGATAGAGTAATTGAATACGGAATGTATAATGAAATTGACAAAATATATGTGAAAAATAGAGTACTAGCGTTAATAGGTGAGGAGGGAACTGATCGCATTTCCGATGAAAATGACCTGAAACAAATAAAAGATTACTTAGTGGAAATCGCCTTAAAAAACGGTAAAATTAAAGATTTAATCGAGGAAAAGGAATGTTTAGGAGCAGAGTTAATGAATTTCATAGTTCCTTTACCTAGTCGATTAAATGATATTTTTTGGAGTTCATATGATATATCACCTCAAGAAGCAGTTGAAGAGTTTTATAAGTTAAGTAAAGATAGTGATTATATTAAAACTTCTGCTATTGCTAAGAATATTGAGTTTCGAGCATCAACTAAATACGGAGAGCTAGAGATTACGATAAATTTGTCAAAACCCGAAAAAGATCCAAAAACAATTGCTGCTGAAAAATTAGTAAAAGCAACTAATTATCCTAAATGTTTACTATGTATGGAAAATGAAGGATATCAAGGTCGAATAAATTATCCAGCACGTTCGAATCATAGAATTATTCGGTTGAAACTTGGTGACGAAGTATGGGGATTCCAGTATTCTCCCTACTCATATTTTAATGAGCATGCGATATTTTTGAATAGTCAACATGTACCAATGGCTATTACCTCTAAAACATTTGAACAATTATTGGAGATTGTTGATATTTTGCCAGGATATTTTGCTGGTTCAAATTCTGATCTTCCTATCTCAGGAGGCTCCATTCTTAGTCATAACCACTACCAGGGAGGGAAATATATTTTCCCAATGGAAAAAGCAAAATTTGAGAGTGAATTTCGTTTTAAAGACTTTGAGGATGTTAATGCTGGTATTGTAAAATGGCCAATGTCAGTAATTAGGTTACAAAGTGAAAATAAAAATCGCTTGTTAGATTTAGCTACTAAAATTCTAAACAAGTGGAGAGAATATTCAGATTTAGAAGTAGACATCATTGCAATGACTGCAGATGTCCCACACCATACGGTGACTCTTATTGCTCGTAAAGTGGACGGAAGATATGAATTAGATATTGTTCTAAGAGATAATCATACTACTGAACAATACCCAGATGGTGTTTTCCATCCTCATCAAGATGTACAACATATTAAAAAGGAAAATATTGGGTTAATCGAAGTGATGGGACTTGCGATATTACCACCTCGTTTGAAACCAGAGTTAGAAGAAGTTGGAAAATATCTTTTAGGAGAGGAAAACGCAATTGCGGATTATCATTTAGAATGGGCCGACCAATTGAAAGAAAAATATCCTAACATTAAAAAAGAAGAGGTTAATAGCGTAGTTCAACACGAAGTAGGACAAGCATTTGCGAGAGTCCTAGAAGATGCAGGTGTTTATAAGAATACTTCATCTGGACATGAAGCGTTTATGAGATTTGTTAAGTCGGTTGGAATTAATTAGGAGGAAACCCAAATGGCAATATTGGTAACAGGCGGAGCTGGTTATATTGGTAGCCATACCGTAGTAGAATTACTAAATTTAGGAAAGGAAGTTATCATTGTCGACAACCTTTCGAATTCTAGCATCTTGGTGCTAGACCGTATTGAAGCAATTACAGGAATACGTCCTGTGTTTTACGAATTAGATGTTTGTGATAAACAAGCATTGAGAAAGGTATTTGAACAAGAATCGATTGATGCTGCAATTCATTTTGCAGGTTATAAAGCTGTCGGAGAATCCGTGCAAAAGCCTGTGATGTACTACAAAAATAATATTATGAGTACATTGGCACTTGTTGAAGTGATGTCAGAATTTAATGTTAAAAAGATTGTCTTTTCTTCAAGTGCGACTGTATATGGAATTAACAATCAGTCACCTCTAATTGAGACGATGCAAACAAGTGCGACAAATCCTTATGGGTATACGAAAGTGATGCTTGAGCAAATTTTAAAAGATGTTCATGTGGCAGATTCAGAATGGAGTATTGCGTTGCTTCGTTATTTCAATCCAATTGGTGCTCATGAGTCTGGGCTTATTGGGGAAGATCCCTCAGGAATTCCTAACAACTTGATGCCTTATATTGCACAAGTAGCGGTAGGTAAGCTGTCAGAGCTAAGTGTGTTCGGAAATGATTATGATACGCTTGATGGTACTGGTGTGCGTGATTATATCCATGTAGTAGATTTAGCAATAGGACATATAAAAGCTTTAGAAAAAGTATCTGAAAAAACAGATGTTTATATCTATAACCTAGGCTCGGGAGAAGGCACTAGTGTATTACAACTTGTAAATACATTTGAAAGTGTTAATAAGATCCCTATTCCTTATAAAATAGTTCCAAGACGTTCAGGAGACGTTGCAACTTGTTATGCAAATGCAGACAAAGCATATAAGGAATTAAATTGGAGAACAACAAAATCGATTGAAGACATGTGTAGAGATACATGGAATTGGCAATCAAAAAATCCCAATGGCTATAATTGATGATACTGTCTATATGAGTGCTGTATTTTGGAAAAATTACTTAACCTTTTAATGAAATGTATATTTAATGAAAGATAAATTAAAAAAAATGTTTGACAGCGCTTGACAAAGGAAACGGTTTCATTGTATAATGTAAACATGCTGACACCGATGTCAAATATAAAAAAAAGAAGGTCTTTATATGAAAAACTTAACAAAAATTAAGTTCAAAGAGAATGGGGAATTTAATCATTTTCCAGGAAATACTGTTGTAGCAAATCTTTATACTAAACAAGATTTGATGGAAGTTGTTGATATTATTCAATCACGTTATAGAGAATTACCATTTATCGATAAGTTCACTTTAACTCCAAGGAATTCTATTCACATGACTGTAATTGAATTGTTGTGCCATGAAAATCGTGAAACGGAGTTTTGGAGCAGTAATCTTCCTTTAGATACACCTTTACAGAAAATACATGATTACTTTGCTAAACAACTTGAAATTTTTCCATTGTTAAATGAAGAAATTCTTATGCGTGTAACGGAAATGGGAAAACAAAACATACTAGTTGAACCTGCAGATGAAGCTTCTGCTAAGAGATTAGAAGAAATTCGTACTTATGTCTCAGAAAAAGCAGGTGTTTGTTTCCCTAATCATGATAGATATCAATTCCATATTTCAATTGGGTATCTTCGGATTCCTCTAACCGAAGAGGAGGAAGAAGAGTTTACTAAAGTTAGAGCGGAATTAACTGAAATTTTATTAGAGAAGATTCCAACTATTACTGTAAACCGTATTGACTATACTGTATTTGAAGATATGAGACAATTTGTTCCATATCACGAAAAATTTAAATAAAATAATAAAAAAGGAGAACTTATCATGAAAAAAATGAAAGTTTGGTCTACTGTACTTGCAACGGGAGTTGCTCTTACTACACTTGCTGCTTGCTCTGGAGGTTCAAATTCTACGACTGCTTCTTCATCTGAAGAAAAAGCTGATAAAAGTCAAGAATTAGTAATCTATTCGAACTCAGTCTCAAATGGTCGTGGTGATTGGTTAACTGCTAAAGCAAAAGAAGCTGGTTTTAATATAAAAATGGTTGATATTCCTGGCGCTCAATTAGCAGACCGTGTTATTGCCGAGAAGAATAATGCAGTTGCAGATATGGTATTTGGAATTGGTGCTGTTGATTCAAATAAAATTAGAGATCAAAAATTACTAGTCCAGTACAAGCCTAAATGGTTAGATAAAATTGATCAATCTTTATCAGATAAAGATAATTATTATAATCCTGTGATTGTTCAACCATTAGTTTTAATTGGAGCGCCTGATGTAAAAGAAATGCCTAAAGATTGGACTGAATTAGGTAGTAAGTATAAAGGTAAATATTCAATTTCTGGTCTTCAAGGTGGTACAGGACGGGCAATTCTAGCAAGTATCTTAGTTCGATACCTTGATGATAAAGGTGAATTAGGTGTTTCCGAAAAAGGTTGGGAAGCAGCAAAAGAATATTTGAAAAATGCATACACTCTTCAAAAGGGAGAAAGTTCAATTGTTAAGATGTTAGACAAAGAAGATCCAATACAATATGGAATGATGTGGGGTTCTGGTGCATTAGTTGGACAAAAAGAACAAAATGTTGTTTTCAAAGTTATGACTCCTGAGATTGGTGTACCATTTGTAACTGAACAAACTATGGTTTTAAGCACTAGTAAAAAACAAGCGTTAGCTAAAGAATTTATTGATTGGTTTGGTCAATCAGAAATTCAAGTAGAATATAGTAAGAACTTTGGATCTATTCCTGCAAATAAAGATGCCCTAACAGAGTTACCTGAAGATACGAAAAAATTTGTTGATCAAGTGAAACCACAAAATATTGACTGGGAAGCTGTTGGAAAACATTTGGATGAATGGGTAGAAAAAGCTGAATTAGAATACGTACAATAAGAAATAAGAGTTAATTTTTATGTCCAAGTCTCTCTATTATTTCTAAATTTAAGGAAGAAATAAAGAGAGGCTTTTGGTTTAGTAATAGAGGGAGTTAGTGAGATGATTAAATTTGATAATATTCAAATTAAATATGGTGATTTTGTTGCAATTGATAATCTGAATTTAGATATACATGAAGGGGAATTCTTTACTTTTCTTGGACCTTCAGGATGTGGTAAATCAACTACTTTGAGAGCATTGGTAGGTTTTTTAGATCCATCATCAGGAAGTATTGAAGTTAATGGAACAGATGTCACTCATTTGGAACCTGAAAAGCGTGGAATTGGAATTGTATTTCAATCTTATGCGCTATTTCCAACTATGACTGTTTTTGATAATATTGCATTCGGTTTAAAAGTTAAGAAGGTAGCTCCAGATGTTATTAAAGCAAAAGTATCAGCAGTAGCAGCAAAAATTAAGATCTCTGATCAACAGTTACAGCGTAATGTATCAGAATTATCTGGGGGTCAACAACAAAGGGTAGCATTGGCTCGTGCTCTGGTTCTTGAACCTAAAATTCTTTGTCTAGATGAACCATTGTCAAACCTTGACGCAAAATTACGTGTAGATTTGAGAAAAGAGTTGAAAAGACTTCAAAAAGAGTTAGGTATTACTACTTTATATGTTACTCATGATCAAGAGGAAGCCTTGACTTTATCTGATAGAATTGCAGTCTTTAACAATGGATACATCGAACAGGTCGGTACACCAGTAGAGATTTATCATAATTCTCAAACTGAATTTGTATGTGATTTTATTGGAGATATTAATGTTTTGACCGATGAAACAGTCCACGAAGTATTATTGAAAAATACAAGCGTTTTCTTAGAGGATAAAAAAGGATACATTCGATTAGAGAAAGTTCGATTCAATCGTGAAACTGAACAAGATTTTATTCTAAAAGGGACAATTATTGATGTTGAGTTTTCTGGAGTTACAATTCACTATACAATAAAAGTTTCTGAAAGTCAGATTCTTAATGTAACAAGTATTGATAGTCAGGCTGCTATTAGATCTGTCGGAGAAAGTGTGGAATTATTTATCACTCCATCAGACGTTCTGCAATTTTAAGGAGGTGCAGTATGCGTCATAAATTAAATTTAAAAGATTGGCTTATTCGTTTAGGGTTAATCTGGTTCTTAGTAACATTTATTATTTATCCAAACTTTGATCTAGTAGTGAATGTATTTGTAAAAGGAGGAGAATTTTCCCTTGATGCTGTACATCGTGTTCTAAAATCTCAGAGGGCACTTCAGAGTATTATGAACAGTTTTAAGTTAGCATTTTCACTCATTATTACAGTTAATGTCGTAGGTATTCTTTGTGTTCTATTTACAGAGTACTTTGATATTAAAGGTGCTAAAATTTTAAAATTAGGTTATATGACCTCTTTAATTTATGGAGGAGTGGTTTTAGCGACTGGATATAAATTTGTCTATGGTCCTTATGGATTGATTACAAAATTTTTACAAAATATTATCCCTTCTTTAGACCCTAACTGGTTTATTGGGTATGGTGCAGTCTTATTCATTATGACATTTTCAGGAACGGCTAATCATACATTGTTTTTAACAAATACAATTCGAAGCGTTGACTATCACACTATTGAGGCTGCTCGAAATATGGGAGCAAAACCATTTACTGTTTTCCGAAAAGTAGTGTTACCAACCTTAATTCCAACTCTATTTGCACTTACTATTATGGTTTTTCTTAGTGGTTTATCTGCAGTAGCAGCACCCATGATTGTTGGTGGTAAAGAATTTCAAACTATAAATCCAATGATTATTACATTTGCAGGGATGGGGAATTCTCGTGATTTAGCTGCCTTACTTGCAATTATTTTAGGTATTGCAACTACAATTTTGCTTACTATCATGAATAAGATAGAAAAAGGTGGAAATTATATTTCTATCTCTAAGACTAAAGCGCCTCTTAAAAAACAAAAAATTGCGTCTAAGCCTTGGAATATCATTGCTCACATTGTAGCATATGGATTGTTCACAGTTTTCATGCTTCCACTAATTTTTATAGTATTATACTCATTTACAGATCCAGTTGCAATTCAAACAGGTAACTTAACATTATCAAACTTTACTTTAGAAAATTATCGCTTATTCTTTAGTAATAGTGCGGCATTCTCTCCATTCTTGGTCAGCTTTATTTATTCTATTATTGCTGCGACAACAGCAACAATTCTCGCAGTTGTATTTGCTCGTGTTGTCAGAAAACATAAATCTCGTTTTGATTTCTTATTTGAATATGGTGCTCTACTTCCTTGGTTACTACCAAGTACACTTTTAGCAGTAAGTTTATTATTTACTTTTAATCAGCCACAATTTCTTGTCTTGAATCAGATTTTGGTAGGTAGTTTGGTAATTCTACTTATTGCATATATAGTTGTAAAAATCCCATTTTCTTATAGAATGGTACGTGCTATTTTATTTAGTGTTGATGATGAGATGGAAGATGCAGCAAGAAGTATGGGTGCTTCACCTTTTTATACTATGATGAAGGTTATCATTCCATTTATTTTACCGGTTGTTCTCTCTGTTATTGCTTTAAACTTTAACTCTTTATTAACTGACTTCGACTTATCTGTATTCCTTTACCATCCCCTAGCTCAACCATTAGGTATTACGATTCGATCTGCAGGTGATGAAACAGCAACATCTAATGCACAAGCTCTGGTATTTGTTTATACAATTGTTCTGATGATTGTTTCTGGAACTGTATTATACTTCACACAAAGACCGGGGCGTAAAGTAAGGAAATAATCATGACAGCCACTAGTCTTGGGTTATCACATATTGAAATAGTTGTCAGGATTGTTTTATCAGTAGTTATTGGTGGTGTAATTGGTTTAGAGAGAGGAAGTAAATCTCAACCAGCAGGTATTCGTACACATAGTATTGTTTGTCTGGCTGCATGTTTAATTATGATGACGAATGAATACGTATCTTATAAATTTGGTACAGGAGATCCTACACGCTTAGGTGCGCAGGTTATATCAGGTGTTGGTTTTCTTGGGGCTGGAACAATACTTATTACAGATAAAAAGAAAATAACTGGTTTAACAACTGCAGCAGGCATTTGGGCTTCGGCAGGAATTGGATTAGCTATTGGAGTAGGTTTTTATGAGGGAGCTCTTTTAGTAGCCATTTCTGTTTGGGGTGTGATATCCATGTTCCAACCACTAAAAAAATATCTACGAAATCGTTCTAAAATGATTGAATTGTATATAGTGGTTAAATCTACAGAAGCCTATAATCGTGTATTGGTTTATTGTGCAGAAAATGGTATCAGAATGACCGATTCAAGAACAGCGTTTGGAGATGTTAATTCTGACAGAATTGAATACTTTGATGTTCCAGACAAAAAAATAGCGTCATTTATTACTCTGGAATTATCAGGTAGATTTGAACATCTTCGTTTGATGGAAGAAATTGCTAATATTGTAGGTGTTATTTATGTCGAAGAAATTAGCTGAAATTTAGTAAACAAAGGGACAGATGTTTTTGTCCTTTTGTTTTTTAGATGTTTTAATCATCTAATTTTTGAGTAGATTTTTGCTCAGAGGTTTTTATGAAAGATTATAAAATCAATTTTGATTTAGGTAAAATAGAATATTTTGATAATAATTGTTTGATACAAGTATACAAATTTATTTCTTTTTATGATATTTATGAAATGGTGTTTGCCTTTCATTTATCTCCTGATGAGTTGATAACAAATGTTATCTTTAAAGAAAAAATTAACTCTATGTTAAAATGTTACATTGACAGGCTATTATATTTTTTTATAAATCCTACACATTTTACTGAAAAAGTTAATCTACAATTTTATGGTAGTTTTTTCTCATATGAATTTATTTGTCGTGAAGTTGGAAACATTCTTAAAAATAAAGGTGTGAAATGCAATTTAAACTTTTTTGAAGGGGAAGAATATTTGTAAAATTAATTTTGTGAATTTGTGGATCTTAAATAATTTACTAAATTCTCTTGTTAAAAAAAATTAAATATTGTATAGTAATATTAGAATGTTCGTAATGGAGGACTGAAATGAAAAATATAAATGGGAAAAAAGTAACTATTTATGACATTGCACGTTTATCAGGTTTTTCTCCAAAAACAGTTTCACGAGTTATTAATGGTGGAGTAAATGTTAAAGAAGAAACTTATCAAGCGATTCAAAAAGTTATAGAGGAATTGTCGTATATTCCAAATGCGTATGCAAAAAATTTAACTAAAAAAGAAGCTATAAATATATTGATTTCTGTAAAAAAAATCGACTCTTTTCCTTTAATTTGGTTTCAAACTTTATTAGATAAAGTTTTACAAACTTGTAAAGAGTATGGTGTTAATGCTATAGTTGAGTACTTTGGAGAGGAGGATACAATTAGTAATTCAATTATATCAAGCACAGGTAGCCTAGTAGATGGTGTTATTGTTTTTTATGAAAGTGTAGATGATATCAGAATTCAGTATTTAAAGAAGAACCATATGCCTTTTCTTGTTTTCGGTGAATCTCAAACGTCTGGAGTAGTCTATGTATCTAATAATAATTTTCAAGCTACTTATGATATGATGAAAGCTGTAACTGAAGAAAAATTTAAAAATATGTGGTTGCTTATGGGAGGAGAATCTCATGTTAATAAGGATCGTGAAAGAGGTGTGCGTTCTTTTCTGAATGATAAAAATTACTTTATGGATTTAAAAGTCATTTATGGCTTATCTACAATTGATTCAGTTTATTCTTATGCAATGCAGCACTTGACTACCCAAAATGATCCGGACATTATTTTTGTTTCAGGAGATGAAAAGGTTCAGGGCTTGATTCGTGCGTGCTATGAGAAAGGAATTCTTATTCCAGATGATATTTCTATCATTGGATTTGATAATATTCCTATTTCTCAGTATTATACTCCAGCTTTGTCTACAATTGCTCCCAATTATGTTAAATTGGCTAAAGAAATGATAGAAGGTGTTTTAGCAATTATTAAAGGGGAAAGTGTCACATCTGTTGAAGTTTCTCCTAAATTTGTTAGGAGACAGAGTTTCTAGTATTGTTTAATTCTTGAAAATCCTAGTGGAAAAGATGGAGTGTTCTAAAATAAGTTCTGTTTAGCCTCCATTCAGTTTCTATTGAGTTGGATCCAATTTCTAACAAGTGGGACATGTTCATGTTCGATCTAAGGAAGACATGGTCACATTCGAATGATATTTTCAAAAAAATCGTAAAAAAGTCTTGACAAAGAAAAAACAAAGTATTAAAATAAGTTCAACAAATCAGAAAAGTAACTATTTTTGATCTTCAGGGAGCCTGTGGTGGTTGTGAATAGGTGGTTGGAAGTAGTGAAAGTGGGCTGATTTAAAAAATGAATTTGAAACAATGAAAATTCGGTGCGCACACCTTACAGTGCAGCTTGTTGTTAGACAAGGCAGAGATGTAAAGGAGATAGTTCCTTTATAATTGAGGTGGCACCGCGTTACCAACGCCCTCACATGGAAGTAGATTCCGTGTGTGGGCTTTTTTCTATCCGTCATTTTGTTTATCTTTTATTAGGGCCTTAAGTCGCTTTGATGAACTTGAGTTTTATCTACAGCTCCTTGCCTGTTACTAAAAATAAACAAAAAGCTGAATTAATATGGAAAAAGCTAGTAATACTCAATGAAAATCAAAGAGCAAACTAGGAAACTAGCCGCAGGTTGCTCAAAACACTGTTTTG
>NZ_MWSM01000019.1:0-128166 GCF_002087075.1 Streptococcus pseudopneumoniae ATCC BAA-960 = CCUG 49455 | reverse complement strand
CTGACGAAGTCAGTAACCATACCTACGGCAAGGTGAAGTTGACGCGGTTTGAAGAGTATAAAGGTGTACCGAGATGAACATCTCTTCATCAATGTCTCTGGTCGTGGAGACAAGGACGTAGCTGCGATTGCAGACTACCTAGAAGCTAAAAAATAAAAGATGGAAAAATTACAGTCCTTTCTCTCACAGAGAGCTTGTGGTTGCTGAAAACAAGCAGAGAAAACTGTAAGGTTGGGTCCATCTGAAACGAGAGAAGAAAACATCATTCTCAAGGGAGTGCCCTTTATCGCACAGCCTGTTACAGAATCTTTCTAAGACAGGAATGAGAGATAGGAGAAATCCTATAATTGAGGTGGCACCGCGAATTTCGTCCTCACGCAAGTTATTTTGCGTGGGGATTTTTCATACAGTCGCCACGGACTAGAAGTAGAACTGAAAGGGAAATTACAATGGAACGAATCATTCATGGAGATGTCTTATCACCAATCTTAGCTTATATGCGCTTAAAGGGACAACACAAGGTTATCTTAGAGAGTATTCCGAGAGACAAGGAAACAGCTCGTTTTTCTATCTTAGCCTATAATCCTGTTTTTGAGATTAAGTTTGAAAATGGAGTTCTTTACCAAAATGGGAAAATGATTGATCAGGATCCCTTGGATTTCCTTTATGAAGTGACTCATAAGAGCCAGCACCATTCAGAGCTCCCTTTTGGTGGTGGAGCTATTGGTTTTGTTGGTTACGATATGATTTCGCTTTATGAAGAAATTGGTCAAATTCCTGAAGATACAATTGGAACGCCAGACATGCATTTCTTCGTCTATGAGAGTTACATTGTCTTTGACCACAAGAAGGAAAAAATTCATGTCATCGAGGATGCTCTCTATAGTGAGCGCAGTCAAGAGGCCTTGGAAAAATCCTTGAACCAAGTGCTTGAGGAATTACGCATTCCTGCTCCAAATGAATTTGAAGACTTGGATCTATCTCCGTTAGACTTCAAACCGCATATCGCTCCACATAAGTTTGAGGGAATGGTAGAAACAGCTCGTGACTTGATTCGTAACGGAGATATGTTCCAATGTGTACTCAGCCAGCGTTTCTCAGCAGAAGTTACTGGAAATCCATTTGACTTCTACAGAAATCTCCGCGTGACTAATCCTTCTAATTACCTTTATTTCTATGATTTTGGGGATTATCAAATCATCGGAGCTAGTCCAGAAAGTTTAGTTTCTGTCAAAAATGGCATCGTGACAACCAATCCGATTGCAGGGACGCGACCAAGAGGGGCTACGGATGAAGAAGACAAGACCTTGGCGACTGACCTCCTCTCTGATGAGAAGGAAACAGCAGAACATCGAATGTTGGTAGACTTGGGGCGTAACGATATTGGCCGCATCTCTGAAACGGCCAGTGTCCAAGTTACTAAGTATATGAAGGTGGAGCTCTTCCGCTATGTTATGCATTTGACCAGCGTGGTCAAGGGACGTTTGCTTCCAGAACTCACTGCTATGGATGCCTTGAAATCAACACTTCCTGCTGGAACAGTTTCTGGAGCACCAAAGATTCGAGCTATGAGACGCATCTATGAACTGGAAACAGAAAAACGGGGCGTATACGCGGGAGCAATCGGCTACTTGTCTGCGACGGGTGATATGGATTTGGCCATTGCCATCCGAACCATGATTCTCAAAAATCAAAGAGCCTATGTGCAGGCTGGGGCAGGGATTGTCTACGACTCTATCGCCCAAAACGAATACCAAGAAACCATTAACAAAGCAAAATCTATGACTAGAATTGGAGAACTAAGACCATGATTTTATTGATTGACAACTATGATTCTTTTACCTATAACTTGGCCCAATACATTGGGAATTTTGCAGAAGTTCAGGTTCTGAGAAATGATGATTCCAAGCTGTATGAAGAAGCTGAAAAAGCAGATGGTCTGGTCTTTTCTCCTGGTCCTGGTTGGCCAGTTGATGCTGGAAAGATGGAAGACATGATTTGTGATTTTGCAGGCAAGAAGCCGATTCTAGGGATTTGTTTGGGTCACCAAGCCATTGCAGAAGTCTTTGGTGGTAAGCTAGGTTTGGCTCCAAAAGTCATGCATGGGAAACAGAGCAATATCAACTTTGAAGCGCCATCTGTTTTGTATCAAGGTATTGAGGATGGCCGTGCGGTCATGCGTTATCACAGTATTTTGATTGAGGAAATGCCAGAAGACTTTGAAGTGACAGCTCGTTCGACTGATGACCAAGCCATCATGGGGATTCAACATAAAAACCTACCGATTTATGGCTTCCAGTACCATCCAGAGAGCATTGGAACGCCAGACGGCTTGTCTTCTATTCGGAATTTTATCGAGAAGGTTGTAAAGTGAGGAAACTAGGATGAAAGAGATTATTGAAAAACTAGCAAAATTTGAAAATTTATCAGGTGTGGAAATGATGGATGTCATTGAGCGTATCGTAACTGGGCGTGTAACTGAAGCGCAGATTGCTTCTCTCCTCTTAGCTCTTAAGATGAAGGGGGAAACACCTGAAGAACGCACAGCCATTGCCCAAGTCATGAGAGGACATGCCCAGCATATTCCAACTGAGATTCATGATGCCATGGACAACTGTGGTACAGGTGGGGACAAGTCTTTCAGTTTTAATATTTCCACAACTGCAGCCTTTGTCTTGGCTGGTGGCGGTATTCACATGGCCAAGCATGGTAACCGCTCGATTTCTTCTAAATCTGGCTCCGCAGATGTCCTCGAAGCCTTGGGAATCAATCTTGACCTCAAACCAGCTGAACTAGGTAAGGTCTTTGATAAAACTGGAATCGTCTTTCTCTTCGCTAAAAATATGCACCCAGCTATGAAATACATCATGCCAGCTCGTTTGGAATTGGGAATTCCAACGATTATGAATTTGACTGGTCCACTGATTCATCCAATGGCTTTAGAAACACAGCTTCTTGGAATTAGTCGTCCAGAACTCCTAGAAAGTACAGCTCAGGTTTTGAAAAATATGGGTCGCAAACGTGCCATCGTGGTTGCTGGACCAGAAGGGTTGGATGAAGCTGGCTTGAACGGAACAACCAAGATTGCACTTCTTGAAAATGGCGAAATCAGTTTGTCAAGCTTTACTCCAGAGGATTTGGGAATGGAATGCTATGCTATGGAAGATATTCGTGGTGGGAATGCTCAGGAAAATGCAGAAATTTTGCTCAGCGTTCTGAAAAACGAAGCAAGTCCATTCTTGGAAACGACAGTCTTGAATGCTGGTCTTGGTTTCTATGCTAATGGTAAGATTGATAGCATCAAGGAAGGAGTTGCCTTGGCCCGTCAAGTGATTGCTAGAGGCAAGGCCCTTGAAAAACTCAGACTGTTACAGGAGTACCAAAAATGAGTCAGGAATTTTTAGCACGAATCTTAGAGCAGAAGGCGCGTGAGGTGGAGCAGATGAAGCTGGAGCAAATCCAGCCTCTGCGCCAGACCTATCGCTTGGCAGAATTTTTGAAGAATCATCAGGACCGCTTGCAGGTAATCGCTGAGGTCAAGAAAGCTAGCCCTAGTTTGGGAGATATCAATCTCGATGTGGATATTGTGCAACAGGCCCAGACTTATGAAGCAAATGGTGCAGTGATGATTTCTGTTTTGACAGATGAGGTTTTCTTTAAAGGTCATTTGGATTATCTAAGGGAGATTTCCAGTCAGGTAAACATTCCGACGCTCAACAAGGACTTTATCATCGATGAAAAGCAAATCATCCGCGCTCGCAATGCAGGTGCGACAGTCATCTTGCTCATTGTGGCAGCCTTGTCAGAAGAACGTCTTAAGGAACTTTATGACTACGCGACGGAACTTGGTCTGGAAGTCTTAGTGGAAACCCACAATCTAGCTGAACTAGAAGTGGCTCACAGACTTGGTGCCCAGATTATCGGGGTCAATAATCGCAATTTGACTACCTTTGAAGTCGACTTGCAGACCAGTGTAGACTTGTCCCAACACTTTAAGGAAGGACGTTATTACATTTCTGAATCTGCTATTTTCACAGGGCAGGATGCGGAACGACTAGCGCCATACTTTAACGGAATTTTAGTAGGGACAGCTCTCATGCAGGCAGAAGATGTAGCCCAGAGAACCAAGGAGTTGCAGATTGACAAAGGTTAAAATTTGTGGACTATCGACCAAAGAAGCGGTGGAAACAGCCGTTTCAGCAGGAGCCGATTATATCGGTTTTGTCTTTGCACCTAGTAAAAGACAGGTGACTTTAGAAGAGGCAGCTGTGCTGGCAAAGCTTATTCCTGCGGATGTGAAAAAGGTTGGTGTATTTGTTTCACCAAGTCGGGCAGAACTGCTAGAAGCGATTGACAAAGTTGGCTTGGACTTGGTTCAAGTTCACGGTCAGGTGGCAGATGATTTATTTGAGAATTTGCCTTGTGCCAGTATTCAGGCTGTGCAGGTAGATGGAAATGGGCATGTCCCCAATTCTCAGGCAGATTATCTACTCTTTGATGCCCCTGTGGCAGGAAGTGGCCAGACCTTTGACTGGGCTCAACTGGATACGACTGGATTAACTCAGTCTTTCTTTATCGCAGGTGGGCTTAATGAAGACAATGTAGTAAAAGCAATTCAACACTTTACTCCCTATGCAGTAGATGTATCAAGCGGAGTGGAGACAGATGGACAAAAAGATCATGAAAAGATTAGAAGATTTATAGAGAGGGTAAAGCATGGCATATCAGGAACCAAATAAAGATGGATTTTACGGAAAATTCGGCGGACGTTTTGTCCCAGAAATATTGATGACAGCAGTTTTGGAGTTGGAGAAGGCCTACCGTGAAAGTCAGGCAGACCCAAGTTTCCAAGAGGAATTAAACCAGCTTTTGCGCCAGTACGTAGGACGTGAAACTCCTCTTTATTACGCAAAAAACTTGACCCAGCATATCGGCGGAGCCAAGATTTATCTCAAACGGGAAGACCTTAACCATACAGGAGCCCACAAGATTAACAATGTCTTAGGACAAGTTTGGCTTGCCAAACGCATGGGTAAAAAGAAAATTATCGCAGAAACGGGTGCTGGTCAGCACGGTGTGGCAACTGCAACTGCTGCGGCCCTCTTTAACATGGAATGTACCATCTACATGGGTGAGGAAGATGTCAAACGCCAAGCCCTCAATGTCTTCCGCATGGAGCTTTTGGGAGCCAAGGTCGAGGCTGTAACAGATGGTTCGCGCGTGCTCAAGGATGCGGTCAATGCAGCCCTTCGTTCATGGGTGGCTAATATCGACGATACCCACTATATCCTTGGTTCTGCCTTGGGGCCTCATCCATTTCCAGAAATCGTTCGTGACTTCCAAAGTGTCATCGGTCGCGAAGCTAAACAACAGTATCGCGATATGACAGGTCAAAATCTGCCCGATGCCCTAGTAGCCTGTGTTGGTGGTGGATCTAATGCTATTGGGCTCTTCCATCCCTTTGTAGAAGATGAGTCTGTAGCTATGTATGGAGCTGAAGCGGCTGGACTTGGTGTGGATACAGAGCACCACGCAGCTACCTTGACCAAGGGTCGTCCAGGTGTCCTTCACGGTTCCCTCATGGATGTGCTCCAAGATGCCCATGGTCAAATTCTTGAAGCCTTCTCTATCTCAGCAGGTTTGGACTATCCTGGTATCGGTCCAGAGCATTCTCACTACCACGATATTAAACGTGCCAGCTATGTCCCTGTAACAGACGAAGAAGCCTTGGAAGGATTCCAACTCTTGTCTCGTGTGGAAGGGATTATCCCAGCCTTGGAATCGAGTCATGCTATCGCCTTTGCGGTGAAATTGGCCAAAGAACTTGGACCAGACAAGTCTATGATTGTCTGTCTATCAGGTCGTGGGGACAAGGATGTGGTTCAAGTCAAGGACCGCTTGGAAGCAGATGCAGCAAAGAAGGGAGAAGCTCATGCCTAAGACACTAACAGAAAAATTAAACGCTATAAAAGCAGCTGGAAAAGGAATTTTCGTTCCCTATATCATGGCTGGAGACCATGAGAAAGGTTTGGATGGACTTGGGGAAACAATTCACTTTTTAGAAGATTTAGGTGTCTCTGCAATTGAAGTGGGCATTCCCTTTTCAGATCCTGTTGCAGATGGACCTGTTATAGAAGAAGCTGGCCTGCGCAGTTTAGCCCACGGGACCTCTACCCAGGCTTTGGTTGAAACCTTGAAAACAATTGAAACAGAGGTTCCACTGGTCATCATGACCTACTTCAACCCCCTCTTTCAGTACGGTGTGGAGAATTTTGTCAAAGATCTGGCTGATACAGCTGTGAAGGGCTTGATTATCCCAGACCTGCCTCATGAGCATGCCAACTTTGTAGAACCATTTTTGGCAGATACAGACATCGCCTTGATTCCTCTAGTTAGTTTGACGACAGGGCTTGAGCGTCAGAAAGAGTTGATTGATGGGGCAGAAGGATTCGTCTATGCGGTTGCCATCAATGGGGTGACAGGGAAATCAGGCAATTACCGCGCAGATTTGGACAAGCACTTGGCACAACTTCATCAAGTGGCCGATATCCCAGTCTTGACAGGATTTGGCGTATCTAGTCAAGCTGATGTAGAACGCTTCAATGCGGTATCGGATGGTGTTATTGTCGGTTCGAAAATTGTAAAAGCCCTCCACCAAGGAGAGCCGATTCAGGACTTTATCAAACAAGCAGTAGCTTACCAAAAATAATCACACAAGCAGCAAGTAAGAGGAAAGGCACAAAAGGAAGTCTTTCCTTTTTCTTTTGCAGGAGAAAAGCTGGTTTTAGATATCATTTGCTAAATTACTCTAATATATAACTTTAAGAAAAAGCTAATTATTGTAGTAATTTCTTTAAGAAAATGATATAATTCATTAAAAAGTATTCGGAGGAGGAAGAATTATGTTGAATCAGAATCTCTTTGATTCGCTTGAGGCACAAAAAATTGTAGATACTTTGATGAAAGGGCAAAAAGATTATGTAGATGAACGTCTAGAAAAAAGAGAGACAATGAAAGTGTCGAATGGTTATGCATGGACGCGACCTAATCATATTGATAATGCATTTGCATCAGCAGATTTGTTTGAGTATAAATTACAATTAGCAGGACAGACTTGGGGATATTTAGAATTTGAAACAAATACAGAAAAATATGGGAAAGTATTGTTAATTATAAAGGGTAAGAAGCGACTTACGAGCCAATTTCCTTTGGTACAAAAAAATAAGAGTGGCTACTTATTTGAATATGCTCGGATGAATACACTTTATCTTAATCAACATTCTTCCTACAAAAATGATGAAGATAGTCATTCTTTTCCAATTCAGATGGAGTTAGTTTCTGATGAAATGATTCAAGAAATTGAACAAGCTACCAAAAATTCGAATATCGAAAAATTTATGATTTTAACTTATGAGGCGGACTCAGAAAACAATATTATATCTGTAGATGTTGTTATGCCTGATGCACGAACTGGTCAGTTACACTTGATTCAGGATTTGTCTGAGTATATTCAATCAAGTTCGTACCATTTCGAAGAAGCTAAATATCAAAATATTCCTAATTTTTCAGAATTATCGGAAACAGAAGATTTTGAAATTATTCCAAGAATAGAAAAACAAGAAGGTCAAAAGTAGTAAGGAGTATGTAAATGTTTAATGGTCGGGTATTGAAAGAATTACGGCTGTTAAATGGTTTAAGTAGAGCAGAATTGGCTCAGAGAATTAATTTAACGGAACAAGCCATTTGGCAGTTTGAGTCCAACGAAACGAAACCTAAATTATCAACCAAAATGCATTTGGCCAACCAATTTCATGTTGATTTAACTTATTTTGAACAGGAAGAGGAGAGCATTCGATTTGATTCTTCTGTAATTGCCTTTAGAAATGCAGACCTAGCAACACGGAAAACAATAGATATTCAAACTATGTATTTACATAAGGTAGATAGTTTGATTGATTATTTTGAAAGTTTTGTAATTATACCTAATATTACAATTCATGACCTAAGTAATGTAGTGAGTGAATCTTATCATAAGGGAAAATCCATTGAGGAATTGGCTCTTTATGCCAGGGAAAAATTAGGTATTTCAAAAGATAATCATGATTTGCTTTATAAATTAGAACGTTCAGGCATCTATATCGTGGAACGATTAATTAATGGTCAAGCTGATGCTTATAGCGCATGGTCAAAATTGGGAAGACCTTATATTGTGTTGGGAACGAATAAATCATCTGTACGTCGAAATTTTGACTTAGCTCATGAGCTAGGACATATTCTTTTACACAAATATAAAGATATGAATGAAGATGGCGATCGTTTGGAGCAAGAAGCAAATTATTTTGCATCATGTTTTTTATTGCCAAAAGAAGAGTTTTTAGTCAAATTTGAAGAGAGGGTTGGCAAGCGTGTCAGCAATCCTGATAGTTATATTTTATTGAAGTCGGATTTGAATGTTTCGATACAGGCTTTAGAGTATCGAGCTTTTAAGTTAGGATTATTGACTCCAAAGCAACATTCTTACTTTTATCGTCAAATTGCGCAAAAAGGTTACAAAATGATAGAACCTCTGGATGATCAAATTTTTGTTAAAAAACCAAGCAAAGTAAAGAGTATTCTGGACGTCGTTTTGAGTAATCATCTAGTCAGTCTAGCGACTATAATGTCTAAACAAAGTATTCGTTTACAGTTTATAAGCGAAATATTTTCAGTCGAAATGAAATTTTTTGATCAGTATCAAGAAGATAAAAGAACAGATCGATTTGATAACATCATTCCTTTGTACAAAAGAAATAATTTATAATTCAACTGTGAAATAATTTCATGAAGGACATATGGCAGAAATTGGACTTTATCAAACAAGCAGTAGCTTACCAAAAATAATCACACAAGCAGCGAGTAAGAGGAAAGGCACGAAAGGAAGTCTTTCCTTTTTCTTTTGCAGGAGAAAGGCTAGAATCCCCGTTGCAGAAGCAAACTGAATCAAGATGAGCAATTCTGTTGCGCTAAAGACGAGAGCGCAAGAAGCTAAAAAAAGGAAATCCCCTGCACCCATGCGGATATCGATAAAATGAGCCAAAATTCCAAGTATGAGGAAGGAGATCATGACCAGATTCCAGCCAGAGGAAGCTATTAGGATTAGGTGGAAAGTCATCCAGACCAGTAAGGGATATTCCTGATGGCGAAAGTCGTAGATGCCCAAGGTCAAACCAGCAGTGATTAGGATGACTTGACTCAAGGAAAGTAATTCCCAAGAGTAAAGCAGAAAGAGGAGTCCTAAGCCTAGTTCAAAGAGGGCATACCAGACAGGATAGCGGACCTTGCAGTAGCGACAGCAAAAGCGATTGAAGACCTGTGAGAGAATCGGAATCAAATCTAAGGGACGCAAGCGAGTCTGACAGGAATCGCAGTGACTGGCTGGACTGATAATGGATTGCTCTGGAAAACGGTCAATGACCAAACCAAGAAAGGAAGCGAGAATACTCCCGACAAGAAAAAAATAAATATCAATCATACTTATCTATTCGTAAAAAATAGGAGAAGTAGTATAATGGAGAGACATAGATAAGATGGTGAGGTCAAGATGATAATTCGTTTTGAAGAAAAGGTGAGCACAGAAAACGCTCAGCTCGTATGCCAATGGTCCAACTCCCTTGGCAAATCCTTTCAAGAACAATGGATGGGACCAAGGATTCCTTTTCCACTGACCCTTCAAGCCTTGCAAGACTTGGAAGGAGTCTTTTCAATCTTTGATGGACACGAGTTTGTCGGGCTTATCCAGAAAATCAGGCTAGAAGACAGCAATCTTCATATTGGAAGATTCTTTATCAACCCCCAGAAACAGGGGCAGGGCTTAGGTAGGCAGGCTTTAAGGAAATTTGTTAGTTTGGCCTTTGAAAATGAAGATATAGACAGTATTTCTTTAAATGTCCTCGAAGCAAATCAAAGAGCTCAGAATCTTTACCAAAAAGAAGGATTTGAAATCGTTCAAATGGTTGAAGCACCTGTACGGAAATATATTATGAAAAAGAGGAGATAGAAAGCAAACAAAGTCTTTTCCTGTGGTTGGTAGATTCCTATATATGAAATTGATGGGATTTTAGAAAGCCGATTGGAGTGATTTTATTCATGATGGGAAAAAGGGTCTGGACAAAAATGATTGAGAAATAGTTGCTAAAAAAGCGTTTGCATGATACTATATATTGAAAGGAGGTGATAAGATGGTAGAACAAAGAAAATCAATTACCATGAAAGATGTTGCTTTAGAAGCAGGAGTTAGTGTTGGAACAGTTTCACGTGTGATTAATAAAGAAAAAGGCATTAAAGAAGTAACCTTGAAAAAAGTGGAGCAAGCGATTAAAACTTTGAATTACATTCCAGATTACTATGCTAGAGGAATGAAAAAAAATCGAACAGAAACGATTGCAATCATTGTACCAAGTATCTGGCATCCCTTCTTTTCAGAATTTGCTATGCATGTGGAAAATGAAGTCTATAAGAGAAATAACAAATTACTCTTATGTTCTATCAATGGTACAAATAGAGAGCAAGACTATCTGGAGATGTTGCGTCATAATAAAGTTGATGGAGTGGTTGCCATTACCTATAGTCCAATTGAACATTACTTGACGTCAGGAATTCCCTTTGTTAGTATTGACCGCACATACTCAGATATTGCCATTCCTTGTGTTTCATCAGATAATGATGCAGGTGGAAGAGAAGCAGCTAAACAATTAATTAGTAAAGGATGTCAGCATTTAGCCTTTGTGGGCGGACATAATACAACCATTAATGAAACCAAACGTCGTAGAATTTCCTTTGAAAAGTATGTCCAAGAGCATAAAATACCTCTTAGTATTTTTGATTTGGATGAGACAGTTACTGACTATCATGGAAAGCTAGAGAGTTTCTTGGAAGACAATCATTCTATAGATGGAATTTTTACAATTAACGACTTTGCAGCTTTAGATGTTATTGATATACTAGAAAAAAATGGTAAACGTATTCCTCATGATGTCCAAATTATTGGATACGATGGAATTAAAATGGCTGGAGATAGAGATTATCTACTTTCAACTATTGAACAACCATTGGAAGAAATGGCAAAAGAAGCGGTTCGGATTTTGTTTGATATTATTGATGGAAAGACTGTTAATTTGCAGACAATCCTACCAGTGAAATTTGTTGAAGGAAAAACAACAAAAAATGAAAATAAGTCTTGACAGAAAACGCTAACAATGTTAGAATGAATTCAGATAAAAAAAGATTTATTTTTTTAAAACAAAAATGAAACGTTTCAAAAACAAAACAAATAGACAGCGCCAAGCGTTATCTTTTTCGACCAAAAATGAAACGTTTCAAAAAAGGAGGTTGCTATGAATAGCAAAGCGAAGCAAGTTTCTCTTTGGGAAAGAATCAAGAAACAAAAACTCTTGTTATTGATGACTGTCCCTGGTTTAGTTTTAACCTTTATCTTTAAATACATTCCTATGTACGGGGTTTTAATCGCATTTAAAGATTACAATCCCTTAAAAGGAATTTTAGGGAGTGATTGGATTGGTTTTTCTGAGTTTACAAAATTCATATCCTCTCCCAACTTTGGTATCTTGTTAGCCAATACTTTAAAATTAAGTATCTATGGTTTATTGCTTGGCTTTTTACCACCAATCATTCTTGCTATTATGCTCAATCAACTCTTGAGTGAAAAAGTTAAAAAACGAATTCAGCTCATTTTATACGCACCAAACTTTATCTCAGTCGTTGTTATCGTTGGTATGATTTTCCTTTTCTTTTCAGTGGGAGGACCAATTAACAATTTTCTCTCTATGTTTGGAATGAAGGCTGACTTCTTGACAAATCCAGACTTCTTTAGACCTTTATACATCTTTAGTGGTATCTGGCAAGGAATGGGGTGGGCTTCAACGCTCTACACGGCAACGTTGGTAAATGTAGATCCAGCCTTAGTAGAAGCAGCACGACTGGATGGAGCCAATATCTTCCAACGAATCTGGCACATTGATATTCCAGCTCTTAAGCCTATTATGGTTATCCAATTTGTTTTAGCTGCAGGTGGAATCATGAATGTCGGATATGAAAAAGCATTCCTGATGCAGACATCGTTGAACTTGCCAACTTCTGAAATTATCTCTACATATGTCTATAAAGTTGGTCTTGTATCAGGAGACTATTCTTACTCAACAGCGGTTGGTTTGTTTAATGCAGTGATTAACGTAGTATTGCTAGTCGCGGTTAACCAAATCGTTAAACGCGTGAATAATGGTGAAGGAATTTAAGGAGGGAAGCATGAAAAATTCGATTATGGATACAAAATTTGATAGACGTATCTTACTCTTAAATAAAATCATTATTGTCTTTATCGTTTTGATAACCTTACTTCCTTTACTTTATATCGTCGTAGCATCCTTTATGGATCCTAAGGTTCTGGTTAGTAGAGGGATTAGCTTTAATCCAGCCGATTGGACGGTAGAAGGTTACCAGCGTGTATTCAGTGACCAATCTATTCTAAGAGGTTTTATCAATTCTCTACTATACTCTTTTGGCTTTGCGGCTTTAACAGTCTTGCTATCTGTGTTTACAGCTTATCCTCTTTCTAAGAAAGACTTGGTAGGGCGCCGTTGGATTAACTACTTCTTGATTGTAACCATGTTCTTTGGTGGTGGTTTAGTCCCAACTTACTTGCTGGTAAAAGATTTGGGCATGCTGAATACTCCATGGGCTATCATTGTTCCAGGTGCTGTCAATGTTTGGAATATTATTCTTGCTAGGGCTTATTTCCAAGGATTGCCTGAAGAATTAGTTGAAGCAGCGGTCATTGATGGTGCAAATGATTTACAGATTTTCTTCAAAATCATGCTTCCTCTTGCAAAACCAATTATGTTTGTTCTCTTCCTCTATGCTTTTGTCGGCCAGTGGAACTCATACTTTGATGCAATGATTTATATCAAGGATCCAAACTTGGAACCATTGCAACTAGTACTTCGTAAAATTCTCATTCAGAGCCAACCAGGTCAAGACATGATTGGAGCACAAGCGGCTATGAATGAAATGAAACGTTTAGCTGAATTGATTAAATACGCAACTATTGTCATTTCCAGCTTGCCATTGATTGTTATGTATCCATTCTTCCAAAAATACTTTGATAAAGGAATTATGGCTGGTTCACTTAAAGGATAAAAAAAGAAAAAATAAAAGGAGTTTTCTCATGAAATTCAAAACATTCTCAAAATCAGCAGTTTTGTTGACAGCTAGTTTAGCAGTACTTGCAGCCTGTGGCTCAAAAAATACAGCTTCAAGTCCAGATTATAAGTTGGAAGGTGTAACATTCCCGCTTCAAGAAAAGAAAACATTGAAGTTTATGACAGCCAGTTCACCGTTATCTCCTAAAGACCCAAATGAAAAGTTAATTTTGCAACGTTTGGAGAAGGAAACTGGCGTTCATATTGACTGGACCAACTACCAATCCGACTTTGCAGAAAAACGTAACTTGGATATTTCTAGTGGTGATTTACCAGATGCTATCCACAACGACGGAGCTTCAGATGTGGACTTGATGAACTGGGCTAAAAAAGGTGTTATTATTCCAGTTGAAGATTTGATTGATAAATACATGCCAAATCTAAAGAGTCTATTCAAAGCGTCAACGATATGGCTTGGATTAACAAAGATTGGCTTAAGAAACTTGGTCTTGAAATGCCAAAAACTACTGATGATTTGATTAAAGTCCTAGAAGCTTTCAAAAACGGGGATCCAAATGGAAATGGAGAGGCTGATGAAATTCCATTTTCATTTATTAGTGGTAACGGAAACGAAGATTTTAAATTCCTATTTGCTGCATTTGGTATAGGGGATAACGATGATCATTTAGTAGTAGGAAATGATGGCAAAGTTGATTTCACAGCAGATAACGATAACTATAAAGAAGGTGTCAAATTTATCCGTCAATTGCAAGAAAAAGGCTTGATTGATAAAGAAGCTTTCGAACATGATTGGAATAGTTACATTGCTAAAGGTCATGATCAGAAATTTGGTGTTTACTTTACATGGGATAAGAATAATGTTATTGGAAGTAACGAAAGTTATGATGTTTTACCAGTACTTGCTGGACCAAGTGGTCAAAAACACGTAGCTCGTACAAACGGTATGGGATTTGCACGTGACAAGATGGTTATTACCAGTGTAAACAAAAACCTAGAATTGACAGCTAAATGGATTGATGCACAATACGCTCCACTCCAATCTGTGCAAAATAACTGGGGAACTTACGGAGATGACAAGCAACAAAATATCTTTGAATTTGACCAAGCAACTAACAGCCTCAAACACTTACCACTAAACGGAACTGCACCAGCAGAACTTCGTCAAAAGACTGAAGTAGGAGGACCACTAGCTATCCTAGATTCATACTATGGTAAAGTGACAACTATGCCAGATGATGCCAAATGGCGTTTGGATCTTATCAAAGAATATTATGTTCCTTACATGAGCAATGACAATAACTATCCAAGAGTCTTTATGACACAGGAAGATCTGGATAAGATTGCCCACATCGAGGCAGATATGAATGACTATATCTACCGCAAGCGCGCTGAATGGATTGTAAATGGCAATATTGATGCTGAGTGGGATGATTACAAGAAAGAACTTGAAAAATACGGACTTTCAGATTACCTCGCTATTAAACAAAAATACTACGACCAATACCAAGCAAACAAAAACTAGAGGTTGATTATGGGAGATAAGAAATACACAGTAGAAAAAGCCAATCGTTTTATAGCAGAAAATAAACATCTCGTAAATACTCAATATAAGCCTGAAGAACATTTTTCAGCTGAGATTGGTTGGATCAATGATCCAAATGGATTTGTCTATTTTCGTGGAGAATACCATCTCTTTTATCAATTCTATCCTTATGATAGTGTTTGGGGGCCTATGCACTGGGGACATGCTAAAAGTAAGGACTTGATGACTTGGGAGCACTTGCCGGTGGCACTTGCTCCTGACCAAGATTATGACCGCAATGGATGTTTCTCAGGTTCTGCCATTGTCAAGGATGATCGCCTCTGGCTCATGTATACTGGGCATATCGAAGAAGAAACAGGTGTTCGTCAAGTGCAAAATATAGCATTTTCAGACGACGGGATTCACTTTGAAAAGATTGAACAAAATCCAGTTGCAACTGGAGCAGACTTGCCAGATGAGTTGATTGCTGCTGATTTTCGTGATCCAAAACTCTTTGAAAAAGATGGACGCTATTACTCCGTAGTAGCTGCCAAACACAAGGATAATGTGGGCTGTATCGTTCTACTAGGGTCCGATAACCTAGTAGAATGGCAGTTCGAATCCATCTTTTTAAAAGGGGTAGAACACCAAGGCTTCATGTGGGAATGCCCAGATTACTTCGAGTTAGAGGGGAAAGATTGCCTTATTATGTCACCCATGCGTTATCAGCGTGAGGGAGACTCATATCATAACATCAACTCATCGGTTTTGTTCACGGGTAAGGTAGATTGGGGAGAAAAACGTTTTATCCCAGAATCAGTTCAAGAAATTGATCATGGCCAAGACTTCTATGCGCCTCAAACATTGTTGGACGATCAAAATCGTCGTATCCTGATTGCTTGGATGCAGACATGGGGGCGTACCCTTCCAACCCATGACCAAGAACACAAATGGGCATGTGCCATGACTTTACCTAGAATTCTAAGATTGGAAGATGGCAAACTAAGACAATTCCCTGTTAAAAAAGGCCAATATCAAATCCAAATAGATAAAGATTGTCATTACCGCTTAGGAAATGATACAGATTATCTTGAATTTGGTTATGTCAGTAATGCGCAGCAAGTTTACATTGATCGTAGCCATCTTGTTCAAAAAATTCTAGGTGAAGAAGAACAGGATACAAGCCGACGGTATGTAGATATTGAAGCTAAAGAATTGGATGTTATTTTAGATAAAAATTCCATCGAGATTTTTGTTAATCAAGGCAAAGCAAGCTTGACTGCAACTTATTACTTAACAGTGCCAGCTGAGCTATCACGAATCGATTAAAAATAAAGTTATTTCTCCTAAAGAAAAAGTTCTCTTTCTAAAATAGTGGAAAGAGGACTTTTTGTGTTTTGGGTATATAAGCTTAGTTTATGGTATTTGTAAAATTGGTGTTGGATTATGATTTAAACTAGTTTTCTAAAGAATTTGAAAAAAATTTTATTTAAGCAAAAAAAACCTTGGTTCCAAGGCTTTTCCTGTTGTATGTAGATGCCCCCTACAGGGATCGAACCTGTGACCCACGGATTAAGAGTCCGCTGCTCTGCCAGCTGAGCTAAGGAGGCAAAGAAAAAAGCTGTATTGGTGCCGAAACTTCACGGTTTGTATTGAACCCGCGCAATTAAGCAGGTGGGCAACTCGCTCTAACTGAAGCTGTTTCCGTGTGAGACGGCCTACATGCTGTTAGAAGACTTTTGTTTCCCTAATAATACAAAAAATAGTCGGTCAACACTTAAGTGTGAAGTCGTACACCACAGCGTTTCTATACTTATATGATACCACTTTTTCAAAAAAAATCAAGAGGAAAGTGCAATTTTTTGAAAAGGATTTCAGATTTTTCGCAAACGGTCGATAGCTTCCTTTCTTTGAGCCAAGGCCCGTTCATATTTACCAGTATCTTCTGCTTGGAAATAGTGATGATTACGAATTTTTTCTGGCAGATAGTCTTGCTTGACCCAATTTCCAGGATAGTTGTGTGGATAGAGATAGTCTTGGGCATTGCCAAGTTCCTTGCTTCCACTGTAGTGCCCATCACGCAGGTGTCGCGGAATAGGCAAGTGCCCTGATGTTTTGAGGTCAGCAAGTGCCTTATCCATAGCTACATAGGCTGAGTTGGATTTTGGAGAAAGGGCCAAATCAATCACGACATTGGCAATGAGAATGCGGGCTTCTGGGAACCCAATCTTCTGGGCAGCATCCAGAGCAGTCACGGTATGAATCTGGGCCTCAGGATTGGCTAAGCCAATATCTTCATAGGCGATAACAGTCAAGCGACGAGCGAGACTAGGCAGATCCCCAGCCTCAATCAAGCGGGCAGCATAGTGGAGACTGGCATCCACATCTGAGCCACGGATAGACTTTTGCAGGGCAGATAGAACATCATAGTGACCGTCTCCATCCTTGTCCATAGTGATGTAGCTTCTCTGAAGACTATTTTCCATGATGTCTAAGGTGATGTGGCGAATGCCCTTGTCATTCTCAGGGGTAGAGAGAACAGCCAAGTCCAGTGAGTTAAAGGCAGAGCGAAGGTCTCCGTTTGTAGAGGTTGCGATGAAATCCAGCGCATCCTCATCTAGTTCTATTGGAAAATCAAAACCACGTTCAGGGTTACTTAGAGCTATCTGCAGGGCCTCTTTGACGTCTTGGTTAGACAGAGGTTCCAACTCGAAAATTTGAACACGGCTACGAATGGCAGGAGTGACAGAGAAGAAAGGATTTTCAGTCGTTGCTCCAATCATGATGACCAGTCCACTTTCCAAGAGAGGCAAGAGGAAGTCTTGCTTGGTCTTATCTAGTCGATGAATTTCGTCTAGCAATAGGACGAGACCACCAGAAAATTTAGCTTCTTCCGAGATTTCTTGCAGTCGCTTTTTACTATCAACTGTCGCATTGAAAGTTCGAAAGGCATACTTGGTCGTTCCAGCGATGGCAGAGGCAATACTGGTTTTGCCGATTCCCGGAGGGCCATATAGAATCATGGAGGACAGGCGGTTGGCTTCCACCATGCGGCGGATGATTTTTCCAGGTCCGACCAGATGCTCCTGACCGATGACCTGGTCGATGGTTTTAGGGCGCATGCGAAGCGCGAGATTGTCTGGCATAGCAGTCCTTTCTAGCGTGGATTTGAGTAGAATGACTGATCTACTATATCCATTCTAGCCTATTAGTTGTGATATTTCAATGGTTTTGTAATAATCAGGGAGTGAGATAGAATCTTTTTTACTATTTAATTTAATGAGGAGAGGTATCAGCATGAGAGATTTGATTTTCTTTAAAGCTCAAAATAGGATAGTTGAGCCTAAAGAAGTGGAAGTGCTGACTTGAGAAATAATATTGCTGAATGTCATTGTATGAACTATAATGAAAAGAGAGGTGATAAGCAATGGAAATGATGGAACTACCAAGTCAGGAAATTTTGATTTTTACAAAACAAATTCGTCATTGGATTCTTAGTGATCAAGTTATTTCAGGGAAAAGAAAACTTTTCTTCCGGGAAGATACTCCAAAAGAGATTTTAGATTTGTACGAAAACATTAAATCTAAACTTGATTTTGCTTACCAAGAAGTTCATTCTAATAATGGGTTGAAAAAATATGAAAAATAGAATAATTGATGTTTTTGAAGTAGTAAATCGCCTCCTTGTAATAACTGTTGAAAATCCTGATTTTGAATACTTGAGAGTTAATCATACTCAATGAAAATCAAAGAGCAAACTAGGAAACTAGCCGCAGGCTGTACTTGAGTACGGTAAGGCGACGTTGACGTGGTTTGAAGAGATTTTCGAAGAGTATCAGTTTGTAAAAATTGGAGATAAAAAATATAGAGTACGCAGTGTTCCTATGATTCATTCAACTCCGCCTCAATCTGTCTTAGATCGAGATACTTTTACAATTGACTATACAGATGATGAATTGCTCGATAAAGAAGCAGTTTTTACTACTCATTAGAAAAATAGGTATGAATAAATTGGCTTCCCTTAGAACCACATCTAAGGGTTTTTATGTATAATAGAATAATAAGTATCACTCCTTTACAATACGTGTAACACGTGTTATAATGGTGTTGTCAGGAGGTAAAAGCGCTATGCCTATGACACAAAAAGAGATGGTTAAACTCCTTACGGCCCATGGTTGGATAAAGACTAGAGGCGGTAAAGGCTCCCATATTAAAATCGAGAAGCAAGGGGAAAGACCTATCACAATCCTTCATGGTGAGCTGAATAAGTACACTGAAAGAGGGATAAGAAAGCAAGCTGGGTTGTAAAATTCAGCCCCTGCTTTTTGATATGGAGGTAGTGAAATGTTAGTTACGTATCCAGCTTTATTTTATTATGACGACACAGACGGAACAGAAGCGACTTATTTTGTCCATTTCCCAGATTTTGAATACTCAGCTACACAAGGAGAGGGGATTTCTGAGGCTTTGGCTATGGGGTCGGAGTGGCTAGGGATAACTGTTGCAGATTTGATAGAGAGTGATGGAGAGTTACCTCAGCCATCAGATATCAATAGCTTGTCTTTAATTGATAATGATCCTTTTAAAGATGATGAAGATTTCGTGTCAACCTATGACCTTGATAAATCTTTTATTTCTATGGTATCTGTTGATGTATCAGAATACCTAGGAAGTCAGGAACCCATTAAAAAGACTTTGACCATACCAAAATGGGCAGATAAGTTGGGACGAGAAATGGGACTTAACTTTTCTCAGACTTTGACAGACGCTATTGCAGATAAGAAAGTTCAAGCCTAAGATTAAGCGTGGTATCGTGGTAATAGTCAATAAAAAAGCACGTCCACTTGTGCTAGTTACTCGCCTATTGATTTTATAGATTTATTAGCCCTTTCGCGGGCTTTTTATATTGATTTTTATGAGAAATGAAGAAATCAGACTTTTAAGAAAATCACTGATACCAAGGGTTTAAATGAGGTAATATGGTATAATTAGGACATAAAATAATTTTGTGGTAAGATGGTAGTATCTATTTTAGCATATTTCCGAGCAATCGGGGCGATTAAAGAGTCGCATAGAAAGAGGACAAAATGGCAACATACGGATTTTTAGATGTTTTAGAGGAAGAGTTGGACAAGAACTTTCCCTTTGACTTTGAGATTAGCTGGGACAAACGCAACCATGCGGTAGAAGTGAGTTTTCTATTGGAAGCGCAAAATGCTGCAGGTGTGGAGATGGTGGATGAAGACGGAGAGGTTTCATCAGATGACATTCTTTTTGAGGAAGCGGTCCTTTTCTACAATCCTGCCAAGTCAACAGTCAATGAGGAAGACTATTTGACTGTTATTCCTTACCTGCCTAAAAAAGGATTTTCCCGTGAATTTTTAGCTTATTTTGCCCTTTTCCTTAAAGATACTGCTGAGGTTGGGCTAGATACCCTCATGGACTTTTTGGAAGATCCAGAAGCAGAGGAATTTGTCATGGAATGGAATCAAGAAGTCTTTGAAGAAGGAAAAGTTGGCTTGGAAGAGGGAGAATTTTATCCTTATCCAAGATACTAGGAGTTGGTTGGAGGTGTTATGAAGAAAATTGGGACTTATTTGGTTTATGTGCTAGCTGTTGTCTTTATTATGCTAGCTTTTGCTTGTGGAACAATCGCATTTGCAGAGTTGGGGTATTCCGCAGTTTTAGCCTTTACTTTTGGTTATGCCTTCGCTCTTCTAAGCATGTATTTAATCTTTATTCTTCATGAACTGGGTCATGCTTTTTGTGGCTACTTGACAGGCTATCGGCTGGTGGCTTTTGGATTAGGACATTTTATTTTGACCAAAAAGTCAGGCAGGTTTCATCTTAGTAGAACAGCCATTCTGAAAAATGTTGGTGCTCAATACATTGGTTTAAAAGAGGATGAAAGCGATCAAAGAATCATCCTGATGCTTTCAGGAGGCTTGATGGTTCATCTCGGCTTGATATTATTGGCGATAGTGTTTGGATTTTTGACAAGAAGCTGGTATTTTGCAGGGACTTGGATTTTTCTTAATTTATCTTTCTTCCTAAATAACATTTTGCCAGTCGACATCACCGATGGAGCAAAAATTTGGGAATTACTACAACACCCTGAAAATACCAAATACGCCTACCTGGTATTGAGACATTCTGCTCAAACTTTGCTGGCTCCTCAAGAATATGATTTGAAAGACTTTGTTCAAGCAGTTCCTGAGGATGCACGAGGGAGTTTTGCGGATGGTGTATTAGGTATGCAAGGTGAAGTTTCCATTTTGGAAGGGAAGGAAGAAGTAGCTAAACAGCAGTTTCAAGCATTACTTGAGAGGACAACTACTCCGATGATGCAGACAGTTGCCCAACTATCCCTGCTTCATATCGCCTTGTTGGAAGGAGATTTTGAGCAAGCGGAGCAATATGCTAGTATTCGACAGGTCAAATCGTTTCTGTCTCTCAAACTGTCCAATCTTCAAGTGATACAAGCCTGGTATCAATTAAAGGTGAAGAAAGATGTAGATCGAACTCGTAAGGCTCTCAAGATTGCTAGACAGAAAATGGATAGTAGTCGAATGTTGAGGGACGAGAAACGCTATTATGAAAACTTGTTAGCAGAGCTGGAAAAGGAAATGTTAGAAGGAACTGAAGATGGAACTAGAAATTTCTGATTTCCAAGGTTGCAAGATTGCCCTCTTTTGTGGGGATAAGCTACTGACGATTTTGCGTGATGACAAGGACGATATCCCTTGTCCCAACATGTGGGAGTTGCCAGGTGGTGGCCGTGAAGGGGACGAAAGCCCTTTTGAATGCGCTCGGCGTGAAGTTTATGAGGAACTGGGAATTCATTTAGATGAAGACTGTCTGCTTTGGAGCAAGATTTATCCTAGCGTAATTTTTAAAGGCAAGAAATCGGTCTTTATGGTTGGTCAGCTAAGACAAGAACAATTTGACAATATCATCTTCGGAGATGAAGGACAGGGCTATCAGCTGATGAATGTTGAGGAATTTCTTAGTTCCAGTCAAGTTGTGCCTCAGTTGCAAGAGAGATTAAAAGATTATTTAAAAGTAAGTGATTAGAAAGGATGGTTCAGTTACATTTCTAAACTGAACCCGCCCTAAACACTGTGCCAAAAAGATAAACTTCTCTTAGACACAAACGTCTTCAGAGAGTTTCCTATTTTGGCTTTGTGTTTTACGGGCTTGGTATCTTAATAATGGAAACATGGCAAGAGTTAAAAGTTACAGTGAAGCGTGAGGGAGAGGAGTTGGTTTCCAATCTCTTGATTGAGCTGGGAGCGCAAGGGGTAGCAATTGAAGACAGCATGGACTATGTGGGAAATGTGGACCGATTCGGTGAAATTTTCCCAGAGGTGGAGCAACAGGAAGAAATCGTAGTGACCGCCTACTACCCTGAAACGGTTGATGTAGCAGCAGTTGAAGCGGATTTGCAGGCTCGTCTGGCAGAATTGACCGACTTTATGGACCTAGGAGAAGTCAAGATGGGCACGACTGCCTTGGCTGAGGAAGACTGGGCTGACAACTGGAAGAAGTATTATGAACCGGCACGCATCACCCATGACCTGACCATCGTACCGTCATGGACGGACTATGAGGCAACAGCAGGAGAAAAGATTATCAAGCTGGATCCTGGTATGGCCTTTGGGACAGGGACCCACCCAACAACCAAGATGAGCCTCTTTGCCTTGGAACAGGTTCTTCGTGGTGGCGAAACAGTGCTAGATGTAGGGACTGGTTCAGGGGTTCTTTCTATTGCAAGCTCACTCCTAGGTGCCAAGGAGATTTTCGCCTATGACTTGGATGATGTGGCGGTTCGTGTGGCTCAGGAAAATATTGAGCTCAACACTGGTATGGAAAATATCCATGTAGCAGCAGGAGACTTGCTTAAGGGAGTTGAGATTGAAGCAGATGTCATCGTGGCTAATATCTTGGCGGATATTCTCATTCATCTGACGGAGGATGCTTATCGCTTGGTAAAGGATGAAGGCTACCTCATCATGAGTGGCATTATCAAGGACAAGTGGGACATGGTGCGCGAGTCGGCTGAGTCAGCTGGATTTTTCCTTGAAACCCACATGGTTCAAGGGGAATGGAATGCCTGTGTCTTTAAGAAAACCAAGGATATTTCAGGTGTGATTGGAGGCTAGCATGCAGCAGTATTTTGTCAAGGGGAGTGCAGTCTCTCCTGTCACCATCGAGGACAAGGAAACCAGCAAGCATATGTTTCAGGTTATGCGCCTGAAAGAAGATGATGAAGTGACCTTGGTCTTTGATGATGGCATAAAACGTTTGGCGTGCGTGCTGGATGTGGAAGCCCGTCAGTTTGAGTTGGTCCAAGAATTAGCTGACAATGTGGAATTACCAATCCAAGTGACCATCGCATCTGGATTTCCCAAGGGAGACAAGCTGGAGTTCATCGCTCAAAAAGTAACCGAACTGGGTGCTAGCCAAATCTGGGCCTTTCCTGCCGACTGGTCAGTTACCAAGTGGGATGGCAAGAAATTGGGTAAAAAGGTTGAAAAATTAGAAAAAATTGCCCTTGGAGCAGCAGAACAAAGCAAGCGTAATGTTGTTCCAAGTATCAAGCTTTTCGAGAAAAAAGCCGATTTTCTAGCTCAGTTGGACCAGTTTGACTCTATCATAGTAGCTTATGAAGAGTCTGCTAAAGACGGTGAAGCCACTGCTCTCTTGCAAGCAGTCTCTGGTCTTGAAAAAGGAGCCAAATTGCTCTTTATATTTGGACCAGAAGGCGGTCTGTCACCTGCAGAAATTGAGAGTTTCGAAGCTAAGGGAGCAGTATTGGCAGGACTTGGCCCTCGTATCTTGCGAGCAGAAACAGCACCGCTTTACGCCTTATCAGCCCTTAGTGTTTTATTAGAATTAGAGAAATAAGAGGAAGAAAATGGAACAAAAACACCGTTCAGAATTTCCAGAGAAGGAACTTTGGGATTTAACAGCCCTATATCAAGACCGTGAGGATTTCTTGCGTGCGATCGAGAAGGCTCGTGAAGACATCAACCAATTTAGTCGTGATTACAAGGGAAATCTTCATACTTTTGAGGATTTTGAAAAGGCCTTTGCGGAATTGGAACAAATCTACATTCAGATGAGCCATATTGGCAACTATGGCTTTATGCCGCAGACGACAGACTATAGCAATGAGGATTTTGCTAATATCGCCCAAGCTGGGATGGAATTTGAAACAGACGCCAGCGTAGCCTTGACCTTCTTTGACGATGCCTTGGTGGAAGCTGATGAGGAAGTCTTGGACCGTTTGGGTAAATTGCCTCATTTGACGGCGGCCATTCGTCAGGCCAAAATCAAAAAAGCCCACTATCTAGGGGCTGATGTGGAGAAGGCCTTGACCAATCTCGGTGAAGTTTTCTACAGTCCGCAGGATATTTATACTAAGATGCGTGCTGGGGATTTTGAAATGGCTGACTTTGAAGCCCATGGCAAGACCTACAAAAACAGCTTTGTGACCTATGAAAATTTCTACCAAAATCATGAGGATGCTGAGGTTCGTGAGAAATCCTTCCGTTCCTTCTCAGAGGGACTTCGTAAGCACCAAAATACGGCCGCTGCAGCCTATCTAGCCCAAGTCAAGTCTGAAAAACTACTAGCAGATATGAAGGGTTACGACTCAGTCTTTGATTATCTCCTGGCTGAGCAAGAAGTGAACCGTGCTATGTTTGATCGTCAGATTGACCTCATCATGAAGGATTTTGCGCCCGTTGCTCAGAGATACCTCAAGCATGTTGCCAAGGTGAATGGCCTTGAAAAGATGACCTTTGCAGACTGGAAATTGGACTTGGATAGCGCCCTCAATCCTCAAGTGACTATTGACGACGCCTATGATTTGGTCATGAAGTCGGTAGAACCTTTGGGGCAGGAATATTGTCAGGAAGTTTCTCGCTATCAAGAAGAGCGCTGGGTGGACTTTGCTGCTAACAGTGGCAAGGATTCCGGCGGTTATGCGGCGGATTCATATCGCGTGCACCCTTATGTCCTCATGAGCTGGACAGGCCGTTTGAGCGATGTCTATACCTTGATTCATGAAATCGGGCATTCTGGTCAATTCATCTTTTCAGACAATCATCAGAGTTACTTCAATGCTCACATGTCGACTTACTATGTTGAAGCGCCGTCAACTTTCAATGAATTGCTTCTCAGTGATTACTTGGAGCATCAGTCTGACGACCCTCGTCAAAAACGCTTCGCTCTGGCTCACCGCTTGACAGACACCTACTTCCATAACTTTATCACTCACCTTTTGGAAGCAGCATTCCAGCGTAAAGTGTATACATTGATTGAAGAAGGGGAGACCTTTGGAGCAAGTAAGCTCAACAGCATTATGAAGGAAGTTTTGACCGATTTCTGGGGAGATGCCATTGAAATCGACGATGATGCAGCTTTGACTTGGATGCGCCAAGCTCACTACTACATGGGCTTGTATAGTTATACTTACTCAGCAGGACTAGTTATCTCGACAGCTGGTTACCTTCATCTTAAAAACTCTGAAACCGGAGCTGAAGACTGGCTCAATCTCCTCAAATCAGGTGGTAGCAAGACACCGCTTGAGTCAGCCATGATTATCGGAGCCGATATTTCAACAGACAAACCACTTCGTGATACCATCCAATTCTTGTCTGATACGGTTGATCAGATTATCGCCTACAGTGCCCAGTTGGGAGAGTAAGGGGAATAGAGAGGTTGTTATAGAATTGGTATGGACAGTTATTTGCTTAAAAATCCATGTTTAAATCCCCCACTCCTTTTCGAGGAATTCTTTGCCCTGCTCTGTAATGGTAAGTGAACGTGGCGTTTGTGCAGGGATGACCAATTGTTTTTCACTGAAAAATTCTAAAAGAGCATTGCCGAGAGCTCCGCCGACATGATTTTTACGTTCGCTCCAATCCAAACATTTAGGGCAAAATTTCCGTTTTTTCTTTTTCAATTCATCCGTATCAATGTGTAATTTTCTTTGGAAATAAGACTTCCCAGCTTCAGTGAGTTGGAAGTCTTTTTCTGATTCGCTGAGGAGATTTTCTTGCAAGAGATAATTGGTAATGGAAATGCCAAGCTCACCAGCAATATGGTCATAGCAGGTGCGAGCGACCTTTAATTCCTTTTTGTGAATGTGTTGTTTATAACTTTTGACATCACGCTGAGGAGAGTAGAAGCTGAGAAATTCCAGCATTTCTGCAATGGCAGCACTTTTTAAAGAATAATAATGAAAACGTCCATAGGTTTGTAGAGTGGTTACCTGTGCTTCGGTAAGTAATTTGAGGTGATAGCTGACAGTATGTTGCTTGATTTTGGTAAAGCTGGCAATTTCGTTAACCGTGTGAGCTTTTCCATCCATTAGAATATCTAAAATGTGCATCCGAGAAGGGTCTGATAAGAGTTTTGTGATGATGAAAATATCTGGTTCCATAAAAATTTTCTCCAAATTTCATATATCGATGATTTTCTATCTTTTATTATACTATAATTAAAGCACAAGATAAATAGATTTTTAAAATGTTTTACTAGAGAATATTTTAAATTTTATTGTCTGAGTTTAAATGGAGGTAAAATTACAAAAGTAATTGCAGCAGTATCCACAGTTGAAGGACGTTAATCTTAAGATTACATTCTCAACATTTTTTCAAAAGTGAATGGATTTTTCCATTCCTTTTGTCTATTTTAGGAGGAAATAGAATTGAATTTACCTAAAATTAAAGATATTCATAGTGTCCTATTTTTAAAGGATAAAATTAGATTAGGTATAGGAAAAGATTATGGTATTGAGATTGAGAATCTGGATGAGAAGTATACTCAGCTCATTAAGCTCCTCAATGGACAATACACAATCAATGAAATTTGTAGTTTAGTTGATAACTTGTCTTCTAATGATGTAGAAGAAAGTATTTCTTTACTAGATACACTAGGGTATTTGGAGGATAATTTTGTTACTACAACTGAATTAACTTCAGAAGAATTGGACAGATATTCCGTAAATCTTAACTTTTTTAATACTTTAGATACATTATCTTTAACAAAATATGATTATCAGTTAAAATTAAAAAAGACGCGTATTTTGCTCTTAGGTATTGGCGGTATAGGAAGTAATATCTGTCTAGCATTGGCTGAATTAGGTATAGGGCATATTACAGCAGTTGATTTTGATACGGTCGAAGCTAGTAATCTCAATAGACAAATTTTGTATTCGACATCTGATATTGGAAAAAGAAAAGTAGAGGCTGCAAAAGAGTCGCTTAGAAAGTTTAATCCTTTAATTGAATTTGAGGTACTTGATAAAGAGATAGGTTCAAAAGAGGATGTCGATGAGTTAATAAAAACTTCAAAATGTGATATCGTAGTAAATGTTGCAGATTATCCAACAGGCTATATTGATTTTTGGGTCAATGAAGCCTGTGTTCAATACAATAAATTATGTCTGTCTGCTGTGGTTGGTAAGAAAAATGGGAAAGTATATTCAATTATTCCGTATAAAGCAGCGTGCTATTACTGTCAGTTTTTAGAGGATTTGGAAAAAATTCCTGAGTATGCTGAGGAGTTGGAGACTGTTCGTACGATGACAAATTCATTGGAACTAGAGATGTTCAGAACTCCGAATGGTGCTTTAGGTCCTGCTTGTCTATTTCAAGGGTATTTTATTTCGTTTGAAATTTTAAGATATATTTTTTGGGGATACGAAGCATTGCTAACATTTAATAAAAGATTCTCAATTGACTTTATAACATTCGAACAACATTTTGATGAATTAACAAAGTATCCAACATGCTCTATTTGTGGGGGAAAGAAAGAGTGAAGAAGTTAAGTGTTAAAAATCTAAAAAAGCAATATGGTTCTTATGAAGCTGTCAAGGGAATTAGCTTTGAATTGGGAGAAGGAGAGTGTTTGGGTATCTTGGGAATCAACGGTGCTGGCAAAACATCCACTTTAAAGATGATTTACTCACTGACCTCAATTTCCTCAGGAGAGATTGATATCTTGGGGCAAAATATTGAAACCAATCGTCGTAAGAGTAAATCTTGTCTGGGTATTGTAGGGCAGGAGGATATGCTGGACATGACCTTGAATGTTTATGATAATCTTTTTGCTCACGGTCTATGTTATGGTATCTCATCTGTCGAACTTAGGAAGAGAATCGATTCTCTCTTGGATTTTGTTCAACTGAGCAAACATGCGCAAAAGATGGTGAATCAGCTGTCGGATGGGATGCGACGACGTCTTGTCTTGGCAAGAGCTCTCATCAATCGGCCTGATATTATCATTTTAGATGAACCGACAGTTGGTTTAGACATTCAATCCCGCAATATTATTTGGGATAAACTTTTGGAGTTGAAGGAATTAGGTGTTTCTATCATTATTACTTCCCACTATATGAATGAGATTGAATATTTGACAGATAGGGTGCTGATGCTCCACCAAGGGACTATCAAAGAAGAAGGAACTGTAGAAGACTTGCTCATCAAGTATGATGCTGACAACCTTGAGACGCTTTTTTTGGGGTTGACTGGGACAGAGAAGGAGGACTTGCATGTTTAAGTTATCATTTCAGTCCATCGGACACGTTGTGGTACGCAACTACATGAGTTTTAGAAATTTATTTAAAATTTCAATTGTCCCCAACCTTATCGACCCCCTCTTTTATCTTTTAGCAATGGGATTTGGAGTTGGTGCCTATTTGACGCATGTTAACGGTATGCTCTACCGTGATTTTGTCATTACAGGTTTAATTGCTGCGACTGCCATGTCTGCGGCCACCGCAGAAACAACGGTCAATGCCTTTATCCAGTATAAGATTGAAAAGACTTATGATGCTATGTTGATGACGCCAATCAATACGAGTGATATTGTGGTGGGTCAGGCTATCTGGGCAGGTATTCGTGCAGTGATTTTCGGTGGGATTTTTTGGCTGATTTCCATGCTTATCACAGCGCATTTTCATGTCTTGATGTTATTGATTCCTCTGATTTTATTTATAGTGGGTTATTTGTTTGGTGTTTTAGGACTAATCTTTACCTACTTGGCACCGTCTAGGGAATTTCTGAATTACTACAATGTTTTGGTAATCCGTCCTCTTTATATGTTTTCAGATACCTTCTTTCCCATTACTTCCTTGCCCCCAATACTTGGTGATTTGACTTGGTTTTCTCCCTTGTATCACGCTACCTGCATGATTCGTATTATATGGGGAGGTGAGGTGACAGGTTTGTATCTTCATCTTATCTGGTTGATAGCCTTGGCGCTCTTGATAACGGTGCTTCCTATGTATATGTTACATCGTAGATATTATAGATAGTCTAATTATTTGTGATGTTGTAGTCATATTCTAATTTATACTAAACGTTATTCGAATTTGGACAGGTATGGGAACTGTGCCTATCAATATTGTAATTTATGGAAGTTGAAATAGTACGGTTCAGTTTTTAAAATATTGTTAGAAATTATAGTGAAATGAAATAAGAACAGGATAAATCGATCAGGACAGTCAAATCGATTTCTAAGAATGTTTTAGAAGTAGAGGTGTACTATTCTAGTTTCAATCTACTATGTTTTAAATTCCTTAATCAATTTGTATAGTCTTTATTTCATTGCCAAATTTCAAGTTCTCCATCAAGAAGTCTTCTCTGGGGGACTTGTAGTTCAAGTGTTTTTTAGGATAGTTATTAATCCAATTTTCGATGAATGCGACTTCTTTGGGAGTCGTTTTCTTAGTTCCTTTAGGTAACCATCTCCGAATGAGCCTATTGTGATTCTCATTAGTTCCCCTTTCCCAAGAGACATAGGGGGGTGCATAATAGATATGCTCCTTAGCACTGCTTTGAGGTTGTAGATAGAACTGACGAAGTCAGCTCAAAACATGGTTTTGAGGTTGTGGATAGAACTGACGAAGTCAGTAACCATACCTACGGCAAGGTGAAGCTGATGTAGTTTGAAGAGATTTTCGAAGAGTATTAATTGGTTAGAAGGATTCGTCTGTAAGATAAAGTTAGACGGAAAATGAGATAAAATCAAAAAGGATAGCCTCTCTGTGATGAGATGTTATCCTTTTTGATTTTAAAACTATTGCAAATTAACCTTGTTTCTCAAAATATAGTAGGTTCCGAGGTAAAAGATAGCTATGAAAATGAGTTCTTCAACAATGCCCGTACTTGCTCCCATATAGAAATTATCATTAAATCCTGCAAGTGAATTGACATAGAAGTTCGCACTGGTATTGAAGAAGACTTCAATAAAGCCAATGACGATTTGGATCCCAATGTAGGCTGCAACAGCGAGTGCTGTACGGTATTCATTGAACAGTTGTCCAATGGAAATAGCCAAGTAGATGCAGAGGATACTGGAAATGGTATTTAGTAGGAGGGATAACCCCACAAGAGAGAGTTGAGGAAGGTATGTTCCTAGAAGTGGGATCAAGTCATAATGTGACATCCATTCTGGAACCGTTATAGTCACAATAAGAAAAGCACTTAGAGCCAGTACAGCCGAGCTAAGTATAGACCAGATGAAGGCTCCGACTAATTTAGCAGTGATGATATAGTGCTCAGAAACTGGCAAGGTCAGAGTCAGATAGCCTTGGCGATCATAGACACTACCTTTGAAGCGTTTGATAATCAAGAAAAGAGTTGAAATCCCAAGTGTAATTATCAATCCACCAAAGACAGTAGCTAGAAAAATGAGTAGGACAGGTTGGTTTTCTTTGACAGGCAGATTGTTATAGGTCTGTGCTTGTATCCCGATAAGGGCAGAAAGGACTAGCACAGCACCATAAAGGGCTAAATACCACTTGTTAACATTTTTAAATTCGTAGCGAACTAAATTCCAAAACATAAATAATCTCCTTTGCTTAGGCCTTAAATTCCTGACGGAAGAGCTGGTCAATGGATTCACCAGACTCATAGCGAATGTCATCTACATTGCCTTGACGGACGACTTTTCCGTCTTTGAGGAAGACAATTTCATCCAAGATTGGCTCGATATCAGAAATCAAGTGGGTAGAAATCAAAACGGTAGAAGTTGGGGAGTAGTTGTTGATAATGGTATTGAGGATATACTCACGGGCTGCTGGATCCACCCCACCAATGGGTTCGTCCAGAACGTAAAGACGAGCATCACGGCTCATAACCAAAATCAGTTGTACCTTTTCCTTGTTTCCTTTTGATAGTTTCTTGAGACGACTATTTTCATCAATGCCGAGGTCTGCAAGTAGATGATGGGCGCGTTCAAGATTGAAATCTTTATAGAAGGTCTTGAAGTAGGTTAGGGCTTCTTTGACCTTCATTTGCTCATTGAGATAGGTGGTATCAGGCAAATAAGCTACGATAGCCTTGGTTGCTGGGCTTGGGTCCATGTCGTTGATAAGGACGCGTCCTTGATCTGGTTGTAAGAGGCCGTTGATTAGTTTAATCAGGGTTGTTTTTCCTGAGCCATTTGGCCCAAGAAGACCAACAATTTTTCCAGCTGGGATGTCAAGGGAAACATTTTCAAGGGCTGGGGTTGCTCCATAAGATTTGGATACATTTTCAAATGCTAGTAATGACATAGGCTTAAACTCCTTTAATATAATCGCCGACTACGCTTGGTAGTTCTTCTTTTTCATAGCCAAAATGGGTCATGGAGGAAACGAAGTGTTCCAATTCTTCTTCTGATAATTGTTTGCGCGATTGGGCGATCAGCTCTTTATCTTCAGTCACAAATCGTCCAGTTGTGCGCTTGCTGTAGACAAATCCTTCTCGTTCAAGGTCTGACAAGGCTCTTTGGATGGTGTTTGGATTGACACCGGCCTCGCTCGCTAGCTCTCTCACGGTTGGAAGTTGTTGATTGGCTTCCAGTGTATGGGAAACAATCTGAAGCTTGATTTTCTCCATAATCTGTAAATAGATGGGTTTTTTGTTGTCAAATGTCCAGGACATCTTGGTCTCCTTTCTTTTATCTTTTTGTCTTAATTAAATAATACAACAAAACAAAAAACTTGTCAAGCAAAAAGAAGAATTGTTTTGGGAATCGTTTAAAAAATGGTATAATGAAAAGAAAACGATAAGGAGGGAAAGGATGCGTTGTCCAAAATGTGGGGCTACCAAGTCAAGTGTTATCGATAGTCGCCAAGCAGAAGAAGGGAACACCATTCGTAGAAGACGTGAGTGCGACGAATGCCAACACCGTTTTACAACCTACGAACGGGTAGAAGAAAGAACCTTAGTGGTTGTTAAAAAAGATGGCACACGGGAACAATTCTCCAGAGATAAAATCTTTAATGGGATTATCCGCTCAGCCCAGAAACGTCCTGTGTCAAGTGATGAAATCAACATGGTAGTCAATCGTATCGAACAGAAACTCCGTGGTCGAAATGAAAATGAAATTCAAAGTGAGGACATTGGGTCACTCGTCATGGAGGAGTTGGCTGAATTGGACGAGATTACCTATGTGCGTTTTGCCAGTGTCTATCGTAGTTTTAAGGATGTCAGTGAGTTAGAGAGCTTGCTCCAACAAATCACCCAGTCCTCTAAAAAGAAAAAGGAAAGATAAATGAAGCCAATTGACCGTTTTTCTTATCTAAAGAATAATCGGGTGTCGCAAGATACCTCATCTCTGGTACAGTGTTACCTCCCGATTATCGGTCAGGAGGCACTGAGCCTTTATCTTTATACAATCAGTTTTTGGGATAATGGCAGAAAGGAATACCTCTTTTCAAGTATTCTCAACCATCTTAACTTTGGAATGGATAGATTGATAAAAGCCCTGAAAATCTTATCTGCTTTTAATCTCTTGACCCTCTATCAAAAGGGGGATGTTTATCAGCTAGCCCTCCATGCTCCTCTTTCGAGTCAGGATTTTTTGGAACACCCTGTTTATCGTAGACTCTTGGAAAAAAAGATTGGCGATGCAGCTGTGGAGGATTTGAAAGTTGAGAGTGCTGAGGGAGAAGAAATATCTGTCTCACTCAATCAAGTCTTTCCAGATTTGGCAGAGCTGGGAAGTCAAGAAGACCTTGGTCTCAAGAAGAAAGTGGCCAACGATTTTGACTTGGACCATTTTCGTCAGCTCATGGCTCGAGATGGACTTCGCTTTGCGGATGAGCAGTCCGATGTCTTGAACCTCTTTGCCATTGCCGAGGAGAAGAAATGGACTTGGTTTGAAACCTATCAATTGGCTAAGTCAACAGCTGTTTCCCAGGTCATTTCAACCAAACGCATGCGGGAAAAAATTGCTCAAAAACCGATTTCCTCTGACTTTAGTCCTAAGGAAGCAACTATTATCAAAGAAGCCAAAAGTAAAACGGCATTGCAGTTCTTGGCAGAAATCAAGCAAACACGCAAGGGAACCATTACCCAAACAGAAAGAGACCTCTTGCAACAGATGGCTGGTTTGGGCTTGCTGGACGAAGTCATCAATATCATTCTCTTATTGACCTTTAATAAGGTGGATTCGGCAAATATCAATGAGAAATATGCCATGAAAGTGGCCAATGACTATGCCTATCAAAAGATTCATTCGGCAGAAGAGGCAGTCTTGCGCATCCGTGAGCGTGGGCAAAAGAGCCAGGCTCAAAAGGCTAGTAAACCGAGTCCTACCAAGTCCAATGTACCCAAGTGGAGCAATCCAGATTATAAGAATGAAACCAGTGAGGAAACTCGTCTGGAACTAGAACGTAAGAAACAAGAACTATTAGCTCGATTAGAAAAAGGAGGAGATTAGATGGAAAGTGTCGGAGACGTACTCAAACGTCAACCTAGCCGTTTTCATTATCAAGATTTGGTTCAGAAAATCATGAAGGACCCTGATGTTGCGGCCTTTATCCAGCAAGAATCCTTGACTCCAGAGGAATTGAATCGCAGTATCTCCAAGTTTAATCAGTACATCACCGAGAGAGACAAGTTTCTTCGTGGTGATACGGATTATATTGCCAAAGGCTACAAGCCGATTTTGGTTATGAATCATGGTTATGCGGACGTTTCTTATGAAGAAACTCCTGAACTAATCGCAGCGGAAAAAGAAGCGGCTATTAAGAACCGTCTTAAGTTAATCAATCTGCCAGCTAGTCTCAGGAAAGCTAGTTTAGCTCAAGTAGACTTGGATGATTTGGGGCGTTTGCCAGTTTTTGAGAAGCTATTAGCCTTCGTGGAGCAATATCCAGCTATTCGAAAAGGTCTTTACTTATATGGAGACTTTGGTGTGGGTAAAAGTTTCATGGTGGCTGCCCTAGCCCATGATTTATCAGAAAAACGCGGTGTCTCATCAACTCTCCTCCACTATCCTAGCTTTGTCATTGATGTCAAAAATGCTATCGGTGATGGTAATGTCAAGACCTTGGTGGATGAGATTAAGCTTTCTGAAGTCCTGATTTTAGATGATATTGGTGCCGAGCAATCAACAGCTTGGGTGCGGGATGAAATCCTACAAGTCATTCTCCAATATCGGATGCAGGAAAATTTACCGACCTTTTTCACCTCCAACTTCAACTTTGAAGAATTGGAGCAGCATTTCGCTAAAGGGAAGCATGGAAATGACGAAACCTGGGAAGCCAGACGGGTCATGGAACGCATCCGTTATTTGGCTGAGGAGACTCGTTTAGAAGGAGTAAACCGTCGATGACAGAAACGATTAAACTGATGAAAGCTCATACTTCAGTGCGTAGATTTAAGGAGCAAGCCCTTCCTCAGGAAGACTTGACTGAAATCCTGACAGCAGCCCAGATGGCCTCGTCTTGGAAGAATTTCCAATCCTACTCTGTGATTGTGGTACGAAGTCAAGAGAAGAAAGATGCCTTGTATGAATTGGTACCTCAAGAAGCCATTCGTCAGTCAGCTGTTTTCCTCCTCTTTGTCGGAGACTTGAACCGAGCAGAAAAGGGAGCCCAGCTTCATATCGATACATTCCAACCACAAGGTGTAGAAAGTCTCTTGATTAGTTCGGTTGATGTGGCTCTTGCTGGACAAAATGCCCTGTTGGCAGCTGAAAGCTTGGGCTATGGTGGTGTCATCATTGGCTTGGTTCGATACAAGTCAGAAGAAGTGGCAGAGCTCTTTAACCTGCCTGACTACACCTATCCTGTCTTTGGGATGGCACTAGGTGTGCCAAATCAAGAACATGAAGTCAAACCTCGCTTGCCATTGACTCAAGTGGTATTTGAGGAAGAATATAAAGAACAGTCAACTGAGGCAATCCAAGCTTATGACCGTGTGCAGGCTGACTATGCTGGGGCGCGTGCGACCACAAGTTGGAGTCAGCGCCTAGCAGAACAGTTTGGTCAAGCAGAACCAAGCTCAACTAGAAAAAATCTTGAACAGAAGAAGTTATTGTAGAAAGTGAGAAATTATGGCCCTACCAACTATTGCCATTGTAGGACGTCCCAATGTTGGGAAATCAACCCTATTTAATCGGATCGCTGGTGAGCGAATCTCCATTGTAGAAGATGTTGAAGGAGTGACACGTGACCGTATCTATGCAACGGGTGAGTGGCTCAATCGTTCTTTTAGCATGATTGATACAGGAGGAATCGATGATGTCGATGCTCCTTTCATGGAACAAATCAAGCACCAGGCAGAAATTGCCATGGAAGAAGCAGATGTTATCGTCTTTGTCGTGTCTGGTAAGGAGGGAATTACCGATGCAGACGAGTACGTAGCCCGTAAGCTTTATAAAACCCATAAACCAGTTATCCTCGCAGTTAACAAGGTGGACAACCCTGAGATGCGAAATGATATCTATGATTTTTATGCCCTCGGTTTGGGGGAACCACTGCCAATCTCATCTGTCCATGGTATCGGTACAGGGGATGTGCTAGATGCTATTGTAGAAAATCTTCCAAATGAATATGAAGAAGAAAACCCAGATGTGATTAAGTTTAGCTTGATTGGTCGTCCTAACGTTGGAAAATCAAGCTTGATTAACGCTATCTTGGGAGAAGACCGTGTCATTGCCAGTCCAGTTGCTGGAACAACTCGTGACGCCATTGATACCCACTTTACAGATACAGATGGTCAAGAGTTTACCATGATTGATACAGCTGGGATGCGTAAATCTGGTAAGGTTTATGAAAATACCGAGAAATACTCTGTTATGCGTGCCATGCGTGCTATTGACCGTTCAGATGTGGTCTTAATGGTCATCAATGCGGAAGAAGGCATCCGTGAATACGACAAGCGTATCGCAGGATTTGCTCATGAAGCTGGTAAAGGAATGATTATTGTGGTCAACAAGTGGGATACGCTTGAAAAAGACAACCACACCATGAAAAACTGGGAAGAAGATATTCGTGAGCAGTTCCAATACCTGCCTTACGCACCGATTATCTTTGTATCTGCTTTGACCAAGCAACGTCTCCACAAACTTCCTGAGATGATCAAGCAAATCAGTGAAAGTCAAAACACACGTATTCCATCAGCTGTCTTGAACGATGTGATTATGGATGCTATTGCCATTAACCCAACACCGACAGACAAAGGGAAACGCCTCAAGATTTTCTACGCGACCCAAGTGGCAACCAAACCACCAACCTTTGTTATCTTTGTTAACGAAGAAGAACTTATGCACTTTTCTTACCTGCGTTTCTTGGAAAATCAAATCCGCAAGGCCTTTGTCTTTGAAGGAACACCGATCCATCTCATCGCAAGAAAACGTAAATAAAAAAGTAGAATCTGGAATGACATTTCCAGATTTTTTTGATATAATAAAATAATAGAAAACGCTATCAAAAAGGAGGTGTCGATGAAACATTTGTTTAAATTTATAATCTTATTTCCCTGGTTTTACTTTTTCAGCTGGATTGAAAAGGATAATAGAGAAAGTAAATTTTTCCCAATTTTTTACTATTTTTACTGGTTTTACATCCCCCTCTATGCTCTTTTTAGCCTTGCTTGGATAGTTGTTTCAGTTCTGTTTTTCAATATCGTCTTGAGAAATTTGACAGATATCAAGTTATGGGGCATTTGGTTTCTTTTTATTCTGCTAGCTATTGGTCTGAATAGGTTAACTTATTCCTGTTTCAAAAAAATGCTTAGACTAAGAAAGGAGTTAGGGAAGTCTAAAGCGGGGAGGCATTGATTTATATCGGTTTTTTAATAGGAGGTGGCTTATGAAGATTCCTCTCTTAACTTTGGCAAGGCATAAATTTGTTTATGTCTTGCTTACTTTGCTTTTTCTTGCTTTGGTTTATCGTGATGTTTTGATGACTTATTTCTTTTTTGATATTCATGCGCCCGATCTAGCTAAATTCGATGGACAAGCAATTAAAAATGACTTATTAAAATCAGCATTAGATTTTCGTATTCTCCAGTTCAATCTAGGTTTTTATCAATCATTTATTATTCCAATCATCATTGTTTTGCTAGGTTTTCAATATATTGAGCTGAAAAATAAAGTTTTACGATTGAGTATTGGAAGAGAAGTGAGTTATCAAGGGGTAAAAAGAAAGTTGACTTTGCAAGTTGCAAGTATCCCTTGTGTGATATATTTAGTGACTGTGCTGATAATTGCAATTTTAACTTATTTCTTTGGGACTTTTTCTCCTCTTGAATGGAATTCTCTATTTTCTGATGGGAGTAGTTTACAAAGGCTCCTAGATGGAGAGATAACAAGCTATTTGTTCTTTACTTGTGTCCTACTAATCGGTATTTTCATCAATGCAGTCTATTTTTTAAAAATAGTTGATTATTTAGGGAATGTGACTCGTTCGGCAATTGCCTATTTGATGTTTCTTTGGCTTGGTTCTATGTTACTCTATAGTGCCTTGCCTTACTATATGGTTCCTATGACGAGTTTGATGCAAGCTAGCTATGGGGATGTCAGTTTGATGAAACTCTTTACTCCTTATATCCTTTATATTGTCCCCTATATGGTGCTTGAAAAATATGAAGATAATGTTTAAGAATTTTAACAATATTTTGCTAAAGAGAAAGATCGTTTTACTACTTCGTATAGTTCTGATGATGATTTTGATAAACTATCTATTGTCAACAGCGGTTCAAAAGCAGGATGTTTTTCTCTTTTTCAAGAGAGAATTGATTTCAATCTTTTCCTATAATGACTATTCTGAAGTGAATTTAGAAATCCCCAAACTCTTGTTAAACCTTTCGCTTTTCATGGTAGGATGGCTCTCTGTTATTTTGCTTGAAACTGATTTGGCAGACCATTACCATCACTTGATTCGCTATCAATCAAGCTCCTTTTTCGATTATACAAGGAAACGATTGGTTGTCATCTCTAAATTTTTTACTCAAGATTTATTTGTCTGGTTCCTTGGTTTACTTCCTCTAGGAATTCATTTCAAAACAGTCGTACTTTTCTTTTTACTTGCTCAGTTAATGATGTTGTACTTGCTACTGTCTTATCTGATAGCACTGATTAGTGCGGGCGCTGGTTTTTCCTTTTTTCTCTATTTTTTAGCATTTGTGGGACAAGAATGGATGATGGATCATATTGTAACAGTGTATTTAGGACTCTTAAGTTTATTAGTTATCTTGATTGTTAGTCGCTTGGAAGAGAAATTTAAGAAAGGATAAACGATGAGACTTGAAATTATAAATGGACAGAAAATTTATGGGAAAAGACCTATTTTAAATGAGTTAAATCTGGTCTTTCAATCAGGAAAAATTTATGGCCTTAAAGGTGATAATGGATCTGGCAAGACGGTTCTTTTAAAGGCACTTGCTGGTTATATTAAGCTTGACAAAGGAAAAGTTCTTCAAGATGGGGAAGTCTACGGGATAAAAAATCATTATATTCAGGATGCAGGGGTTTTAATTGAAAAAGTCGAGTTTTTATCTCATTTATCCCTTAGAGAAAATTTGGAATTGTTGAGGTATTTTTCATCTAAAGTTACGGAAAAAAGAATTGCCGATTGGATCCAATATTATGATTTACAGGAATTTGAAGACGTTGAGTACCGTCATTTATCCTTAGGAACGAAACAAAAAATGGCTTTGATTCAAGCCTTTATTGCCGAACCATCTATACTCTTTCTCGATGAACCCATGAATGCTTTGGATGAGAAGAGTGTGAGGTTAACCAAACAGGTCATTTTATCTTACCTTAAAAAAGAAAATGGTCTGGTTATCCTGACATCACACATATCGGAAGATATTTCAGACCTTTGTACAGATGTATTAGTTGTCGAAAATGGGCATATACAGTATTCAAAAGATATACAAGCTTAGGAGGTGGCTTATGGCACATCTAAAATCATTTATTACACGCTATTCTAAGGTCTATATTGGTTTAGTTCTGCTGATCTGGCTGGCTTTCTTCTTTCTTCCTTGGGATAAACCAGTTCTGGGAATATCTATCAATCTCTTAATCATGCAGAAAGTTTTACTAGTTTTTGGAATTCTGTCCATTTTGATGGCCTTGCTGTCCAAGAAAGTCAGTCTCTTTGTTTTTGGACTTATCTGTTGTCTTTCTTTTTGGACTTATCTGTTGTCTTTCTTTTTGGATAAATCTATTTATCCTATTTGCCATTTTGCCGATTCTTGGCAATTAAAGTATCATAAAAGTCAGAGAGGTTAGCTTGAAAACTAGCCTCTTTTTCCTTTTCAAAATGGGGATTCTTCCTTGAAAATAATCAGTAATTGTGCTAAAATTAAAAGAACATTCTAAAATATTCGGAATTTAAAGTAAGGAAAAACATGGCTAATATTTTAAAAACAATTATCGAAAATGATAAAGGAGAAATCCGTCGTCTGGAAAAGATGGCTGACAAGGTTTTCAAATACGAAGACCAAATGGCTGCTTTGACTGATGACCAACTAAAAGCAAAAACAGTTGAATTTAAAGAACGTTATCAAAATGGAGAATCGCTGGATTCATTGCTTTATGAAGCATTTGCGGTTGTCCGTGAGGGTGCCAAACGTGTCCTAGGTCTCTTCCCATATAAGGTTCAGGTCATGGGGGGAATCGTTCTTCACCATGGTGACGTGCCAGAGATGCGTACAGGGGAAGGGAAAACCTTGACTGCGACTATGCCGGTATACCTCAATGCCCTTTCAGGCAAAGGGGTTCACGTAGTTACGGTTAACGAATACCTATCAGAACGTGACGCGACTGAGATGGGTGAATTGTACTCATGGCTTGGTTTGTCAGTAGGGATTAACTTGGCTGCCAAATCTCCAATGGAGAAAAAAGAAGCCTATGAGTGTGACATTACCTACTCAACCAACTCAGAAATCGGATTTGACTACCTACGTGATAACATGGTCGTTCGTGCTGAAAACATGGTACAACGTCCGCTTAACTATGCCTTGGTCGATGAGGTTGACTCTATCTTGATTGACGAGGCCCGTACACCTTTGATCGTATCAGGTGCTAATGCAGTTGAAACCAGTCAGCTCTACCATATGGCAGACCACTATGTAAAATCTTTGGACAAAGACGACTACATCATCGATGTGCAGTCTAAGACTATTGGTTTGTCTGATTCAGGGATTGACAAGGCTGAAAGCTACTTCAAGCTTGAAAATCTCTATGACATCGAAAACGTAGCTCTTACTCACTTTATCGATAATGCCCTTCGTGCCAACTACATCATGCTTCTCGATATTGACTATGTGGTGAGCGAAGAGCAAGAAATCTTGATTGTCGACCAATTTACAGGTCGTACCATGGAAGGTCGTCGTTATTCTGATGGCTTGCACCAAGCTATTGAAGCCAAAGAAGGTGTGCCAATCCAGGATGAAACCAAGACATCTGCCTCAATCACGTATCAAAACCTTTTCCGTATGTACAAGAAATTGTCTGGTATGACGGGGACAGGTAAGACTGAGGAAGAAGAATTCCGTGAAATCTACAACATTCGTGTGATTCCAATCCCAACAAACCGTCCTGTTCAACGGATTGACCACTCAGACCTTCTTTATGCAAGTATCGAATCTAAGTTTAAAGCGGTTGTCGAAGACGTTAAGGCTCGTTACCAAAAGGGTCAGCCTGTCTTGGTTGGTACAGTAGCGGTTGAAACTAGTGACTACATTTCTAAGAAATTGGTCGCAGCTGGTGTTCCTCACGAAGTCTTGAATGCCAAAAATCACTATAGAGAAGCCCAAATCATCATGAATGCTGGTCAACGTGGTGCCGTTACCATCGCAACCAACATGGCGGGTCGTGGTACCGACATCAAGCTTGGTGAAGGTGTTCGTGAACTTGGAGGACTTTGTGTGATTGGTACAGAACGTCATGAAAGTCGTCGTATCGATAACCAGCTTCGTGGACGTTCAGGTCGTCAAGGAGATCCAGGTGAGTCACAATTCTACCTCTCTCTTGAAGATGATTTGATGAAACGTTTTGGTTCTGAACGCTTGAAAGGCATATTTGAACGCTTGAATATGTCTGAAGAGGCCATTGAGTCTCGTATGTTGACGCGTCAGGTTGAGGCAGCTCAGAAACGTGTCGAAGGAAATAACTACGATACCCGTAAACAAGTCCTTCAATACGACGATGTCATGCGTGAACAACGTGAGATTATCTATGCTCAACGTTACGATGTCATCACTGCAGACCGTGACTTGGCACCTGAAATTCAGGCTATGCACAAACGCACGATTGAACGTGTCGTCGATGGTCATGCGCGTGCCAAACAAGATGAAAAACTTGAAGCAATTTTGAACTTTGCTAAGTACAACTTGCTTCCAGAAGATTCTATTACGATGGAAGATTTGTCAGGCTTGTCTGATAAGGCCATCAAGGAAGAGCTTTTCCAACGTGCCTTGAAGGTTTATGATAGTCAGGTTTCAAAACTACGCGATGAAGAAGCAGTTAAAGAATTCCAAAAAGTTTTGATTCTACGAGTGGTGGATAACAAGTGGACAGATCATATCGATGCCCTTGATCAATTGCGTAACGCGGTTGGACTTCGTGGTTATGCTCAGAACAACCCTGTTGTTGAGTATCAGGCAGAAGGTTTCCGTATGTTTAATGATATGATTGGTTCGATTGAGTTTGATGTGACACGCTTGATGATGAAAGCACAAATTCATGAACAAGAAAGACCACAGGCAGAACGCCATATCAGTACAACAGCGACTCGCAATATCGCTGCTCACCAAGCAAGTATGCCAGAAGATTTGGATTTGAGCCAGATTGGACGCAATCAACTTTGCCCATGTGGTTCTGGTAAGAAGTTTAAAAATTGTCACGGTAAAAGACAATAAAATGAGATAGTTTAGAGGCGGATATCTTGTGAAAAGTAAATTTTTACTTGGTATCCGTTTGCTTTATAAGGAGATGACTTATGGTATTTACAGCAAAAAGTCCTAAAATAAATATCGAAGAAGTTCGTGCCTTATCAAAATTAGAAGGCCAAGCTTTGGAGAGAAAATCACAGCGCGATCAAGAGCTAGAAGCCATCATGCGTGGAGAAGACCAGCGGATTCTCTTGGTAATCGGTCCGTGCTCATCTGACAACGAAGAAGCTGTCCTTGAATACGCTAAGCGTTTGGCAGTCCTACAAGAAGAAGTGGCAGATCGTATCTTTATGGTTATGCGTGTTTATACTGCCAAACCCCGTACCAACGGAGATGGCTATAAGGGCTTGATTCACCAGCCTAACGCGACAGAAGCGCCTAGTCTTATCAATGGAATCAAAGCCGTTCGCCATCTTCACTATCGTGTCATCACAGAAACAGGGATGACAACTGCTGATGAAATGCTTTATCCTGAAAACCTTCCGCTTGTAGATGATTTGATTTCTTACATGGCAGTTGGTGCCCGTTCAGTTGAAGACCAGCAACACCGCTTTGTGGCAAGTGGGGCAGGATTTTCTACTGGTTTTAAAAATCCAACCTCTGGAAATCTCAATGTCATGTTTAATGGGATTTATGCTGCTCAAAACAAACAAAGTTTCCTTTTCTTAGGAAAAGAAGTAGAAACAACTGGGAACCCGCTTTCACACGCTATTCTTCGTGGTGCTCTTAATGAGTATGGTAACAATATTCCCAACTACTATTATGACAATTTAATTGAGACCATTGCCCAGTATGAGAAAATGGGCTTGGAAAATCCTTTTATCATCATTGATACCAATCATGACAATTCTGGTAAGCAGTATATGGAACAGATCCGAATTGTCCGCCAGACCTTGATTAACCGTGCTTGGAATGAAAAAATTAAGCAGTTCGTTCGTGGTTTTATGATTGAGTCTTATCTGGAAGATGGTCGACAAAATGAGCCAGAAGTATTTGGTAAGTCTATCACAGACCCTTGCTTGGGTTGGGATAACACAGAAGCTCTTGTCAGAGAAATTTACAAAACGTTAGGAGAATAAGATGGCATTTATTGAAAAAGGTCAAGAAATCGATATGGAAGTCATTAAGGCTGAAACCCAATTGTCTGCGGAAGCCTTGAGACTCAAGGAAAGCCGTGACAGGGAATTGGCAGACATTATTTCAGGGGAAGATGACCGTCTCCTTTTGGTAATTGGTCCTTGCTCTTCTGATAATGAAGAAGCTGTCTTGGAATATGCCCGCCGCTTGTCAGCCTTGCAAAAGAAGGTAGCGGACAAGATTTTCATGGTTATGCGCGTTTATACTGCTAAGCCTCGTACCAACGGAGACGGCTATAAAGGGTTGGTTCACCAGCCAGACACTTCTAAGGCTCCAAGCCTGATTAACGGTTTGCAGGCTGTGCGCCAGTTGCACTACCGAGTGATTACAGAGACTGGTTTGACGACGGCAGATGAGATGCTTTATCCGTCAAATCTAATCTTGGTGGATGACTTGGTCAGCTACCATGCTGTTGGAGCTCGTTCTGTGGAAGACCAAGAGCACCGCTTTGTGGCTTCTGGGATTGATGCACCAGTAGGGATGAAAAATCCAACCTCAGGAAATTTGGGTGTTATGTTTAACGCCATCTATGCTGCTCAAAATAAGCAAACCTTCCTTTATCATGGGCAGGAAGTTGAGACTTCAGGTAATCCTTTGTCCCATGTCATCCTCCGTGGAGCAGTTAACGAGTATGGCAATTATATGCCGAATTACTACTATGAAAACCTACTCCAAGCCATTGAACGCTATGAAACCATGGGACTTGAAAATCCCTTTATCCTCATTGATACCAACCATGATAACTCAGGCAAGCAGTATATGGAGCAGATTCGAATTGTTCGCCAGACCTTGCAAAATCGTGATTGGAATGAGAAAATTAAAAAGACAGTTCGAGGATTTATGATTGAATCTTACCTAGCAGATGGTCGTCAAAACCAACCAGAGGTCTTTGGCTGCTCTATTACAGATCCTTGCCTAGGTTGGGAAAATACAGAGGCTTTGGTAGAAGAAATCTATGCTACCTTGGCAGAATAAGTGAAAAGGATGGAGTTGGGGAATCTCAACTCCTTTTGATGAGAATGATAGTTGGACACGGAATTGACATCGAAGAATTGGCTTCGATAGAAAGAGCGGCTGCACGACATGAAGGCTTTGCCAAGCGCGTGCTGACAGCCAAGGAAATGGAACGGTTTAACAGTCTTAAAGGGCGCAGGCAAATCGAATATTTGGCTGGTCGCTGGTCGGCTAAAGAAGCCTTTTCCAAGGCCATGGGAACGGGAATTGGCAAGCTCGGTTTTCAGGATTTAGAAGTCTTAAACAATGAACGCGGGGCGCCTTATTTTAGTCAGTCACCATTTTCAGGAAAAATTTGGCTATCTATCAGCCATACCGATCAGTTTGTGACAGCCAGTGTCATTTTGGAGGAAAATCATGAAAGCTAGTCCGCATAGACCAACCAAGGCTCTGATTCATCTGGGAGCTATTCGACACAATATTCAGCAAATGGGGGCTCATATCCCTGAGGGGACACTCAAGTGGGCAGTGGTCAAAGCCAATGCCTATGGGCATGGGGCAGTAGCTGTTGCCAATGCGATTCAAGATGATGTCGATGGCTTTTGCGTTTCCAATATTGATGAAGCTATTGAACTCAGACAAGCTGGACTCAGCAAGAAAATCCTTATTTTAGGAGTTTCTGAGCTAGAAGCTGTTACTCTAGCTAAAGAATATGACATCACCTTGACAGTGGCTGGATTGGAGTGGATTCAAGCACTCTTAGATAAGGAAGCAGATTTAACTGGCTTGACTGTCCACCTCAAGATTGACTCAGGGATGGGACGGATTGGTTTTAGAGAGGCTAGTGAGGCTGATCAGGCTCAAGACTTGCTCCAACAACACGGTGTTCGTGTTGAAGGAATCTTTACCCACTTTGCGACTGCTGATGAGGAATCAGATGACTATTTTAATGCCCAGTTGGAACGGTTTAAAACCATTCTATCAAGTATGAAAGGTCTTCCAGAGCTGGTTCATGCTAGCAATTCTGCAACGACTCTTTGGCATGTAGAGACTATTTTCAATGCGGTTCGTATGGGAGATGCCATGTATGGTCTCAATCCTAGCGGAGAGGTCTTGGATTTACCCTATGACTTGATTCCAGCCTTGACCTTGGAGTCTGCTCTGGTTCATGTCAAGACAGTTTCAGCTGGAGCTTGCATGGGCTACGGGGCGACCTATCAGGCAGATAGCGAGCAGGTCATCGCGACCGTGCCAATCGGCTATGCAGATGGATGGACAAGAGACATGGAAAATTTCTCTGTCTTGGTAGATGGCCAAGCTTGCCCAATTGTCGGCAGGGTTTCGATGGACCAAATCACTATTCGATTGCCTAAGCCTTACCCACTCGGAACCAAGGTAACCTTGATTGGCTCCAATGGGGATAAGGAAATCACTGCAACTCAGGTAGCGTCCTACCGTGGGACTATTAACTATGAGGTGGTTTGTCTTCTCAGCGACCGCATTCCGAGAGAATATGATTAGAAAAGAAAGGAGTGGAGCATGAATCTACATCAACCCTTGCATGTCTTACCTGGTGTGGGACCAAAGTCAGCAGAAAAATACGCCAAACTAGGAATTGAAAACTTGCAAGACCTCTTGCTTTACTTTCCTTTCAGATATGAAGATTTCAAAACCAAGCAAGTGCTGGAGCTGGAAGACGGAGAAAAGGCAGTTCTGTCTGGACAAGTAGTGACTCCTGCCAGTGTCCAGTATTATGGTTTCAAGCGCAATCGTCTGCGCTTTAGCCTCAAGCAGGGAGAAGTCGTTTTTGCGGTGAACTTCTTTAACCAGCCCTATCTGGCTGATAAGATAGAGTTGGGAGCAACTCTTGCTGTCTTTGGAAAATGGGACCGTGCCAAGGCTAGTCTGACTGGGATGAAGGTCCTGGCTCAGGTGGAAGATGATCTCCAACCTGTCTATCGCTTGGCTCAGGGAATCAGTCAGGCCAGTCTGGTCAAAGTTATCAAGACAGCCTTTGATCAGGGACTGGAACTCTTGATTGAGGAAAATCTTCCCCAGTCTTTGCTGGACAAATACAAACTCATGTCCCGTTGTCAGGCTGTTCGTGCCATGCATTTCCCCAAGGATTTGGCAGAATACAAGCAGGCTCTTCGCCGTATCAAATTTGAGGAACTCTTTTATTTTCAAATGCAATTGCAGACGCTCAAGTCTGAAAATAGAGTTCAGGGAAGTGGTCTGGTTCTGAATTGGTCTCAGGAAAAAGTGACAGTAGTTAAAGAAAATCTACCTTTTTCCTTGACCCCAGCTCAAGAAAAGAGTTTACAGGAAATTTTGACAGACATGAAGTCGGATCACCACATGAATCGTCTCTTGCAAGGGGATGTGGGGAGCGGAAAAACGGTGGTCGCTGGCTTGGCTATGTTTGCGGCAGTGACAGCTGGCTACCAATCAGCCCTCATGGTACCAACAGAAATTCTCGCAGAGCAACATTTTGAGAGTTTACAGAACCTTTTTCCAGACTTGAAACTGGCTCTATTGACAGGTTCCTTAAAAGCTGCAGAAAAGAGAGAAGTCTTGGAGACCATTGCCAAGGGTGAGGCTGATTTGATTATCGGAACCCACGCTCTGATTCAGGATGGAGTGGATTATGCTCGCCTTGGCTTGATTATCATCGATGAACAGCACCGTTTTGGTGTGGGGCAAAGGCGTATTTTACGGGAAAAAGGCGACAATCCAGATGTCCTCATGATGACGGCGACTCCCATTCCACGGACGCTGGCCATCACAGCCTTCGGAGATATGGATGTTTCCATTATCGACCAGATGCCAGCAGGTCGGAAGCCTATTGTGACACGCTGGATCAAGCATGAGCACTTACCTCAGGTCTTGACTTGGTTAGAGGGGGAAATTCAAAAAGGTTCTCAAGCCTATGTCATCTCTCCCTTGATTGAAGAATCAGAAGCTCTGGATTTGAAAAATGCCATTGCCTTATCAGAGGAGTTGACGGCTCATTTTGCAGGTAAGGCAGAAGTGGCTCTTCTACATGGTAAGATGAAGAGTGACGAAAAAGACCAGATCATGCAGGATTTCAAGGAGAGAAAAACAGATATTCTAGTTTCAACAACGGTTATCGAGGTTGGGGTCAATGTTCCAAATGCGACTGTCATGATTATCATGGATGCCGATCGCTTCGGGCTTAGTCAGCTTCACCAGCTCAGAGGTCGTGTGGGTCGGGGGGACAAGCAGTCCTATGCTGTTCTTGTTGCCAATCCCAAGACGGATTCTGGGAAAGACCGCATGCGCATCATGACAGAAACCACCAATGGTTTTGTCCTTGCGGAGGAAGATTTGAAAATGCGTGGTTCTGGTGAGATTTTTGGAACCAGACAGTCAGGGCTTCCAGAGTTCCAAGTGGCTGATATTATCGAGGATTTTCCGATTTTAGAAGAAGCTAGAAAAGTTGCTAGTTACATTAGTTCTATTGAAGGCTGGCAAGAGGATCCAGAGTGGCGCATGATTGCCTTTCATCTGGAAAAGAAAGAACATCTGGATTAAGCTTTCTCTAAGGAAAACTTAAGCTAGCTTTCAGGTTTGGCCCTTATACTAGAGTCATCAAAAAGAAACGAGGACTCTCATATGACAGTAACGATTAAAGTAAATTACCCAAGCACTTTTCAAAAGAAAGAAGCAAAAAACTAGTATAAACAGAAGAGAGAGCGAAATGCTCTTTTTTCGTTTCTAAAACTACTTTTAGCCCATCATCCTAAAAGTAAAGAATCTAAATTCACTTTCTATTTACCCTTCTTTCTTGCATTGATTACATAGATATGCTACAGTTGTGGTAACGATTACAAAATAAAAGGAGCATGCTATGAAAAATCCAGCTTTGCTAGAAGAAATTAAGACCTATAGAGGAAGGGATGAGGTTCCGGAAGACTTTGATGCTTTCTGGGATGGGGAAGTGAAAAATGTTTCCACACCTCCATCCTACCACTTGGAGGAAAGAGATTTCCACATTCCTCAAGTCAAGTGCTATGAGTTAACATTTGAAGGAAGCAAGGAAGGAAAGGTTTATGCACGCATTGTTCTTCCAAAGAGTGAGGAGAAGGTTCCACTAATCTTCCATTTTCATGGTTATATGGGACGTGGCTGGGATTGGGCCGACATGCTGGGCTTCACCGTAGCTGGTTACGGTGTTGTTTCCATGGATGTTCGAGGCCAGTCGGGCTATTCACAAGACGGTTTGCGTTCTCCTCTAGGAAATACGGTTAAGGGACATATTATCCGTGGTGCTGTGGAGGGTCGGGATCACCTCTTTTATAAGGATGTTTATCTGGATATTTACCAGTTGGTTGAAATTATTGCTAATCTGCCTGAGGTAGATGAGAAGCGTCTTTCTAGCTATGGTGCCTCTCAAGGTGGTGCTCTAGCTTTGGTTGCAGCAGCGCTCAATCCTCGAATTCAGAAAACAGTTTCCATCTATCCCTTCTTGTCAGACTTCAGACGGGTGATTGAGATTGGCAATACTAGTGAGGCTTATGATGAACTTTTCCGTTATTTCAAGTTCCACGATCCTTTTCATGAAACAGAGGAGGAAATCATGGCGACCCTTGCCTATATCGATGTCAAAAATCTTGCCCATCGTATCCAAGGTGAGGTTAAGATGATTACGGGCTTGGACGACGATGTTTGCTATCCCATTACCCAGTTTGCGATTTACAATCGTTTGATCTGCGATAAGGCTTATCGCATCATGCCTGAGTATGCCCACGAAGCCATGAATGTTTTTGTCAATGACCATGTTTATAACTGGCTCTGTGGGAGTGAGATTCCTTTCAAATATCTAAAATAAGGAGTCGACTCTAGGCACAAAATCTTAAAAATCACAAACACGCATAGTATCAGGGGATTAAGAAGACTTGATACTATGCGTTTTATCATGGAAATATTTATAGAATTTTTTGTTGCTAGCTTTGTCAAATTGCTTAAAATAATTTTTTTCAGAAAGCAAAAGCCGATACCTATCGAGTAGGGTAGTTCTTGCTATCGTCAGGCTTGTCTGTAGGTGTTAATACTTTCCAAAAATCTCTTCAAACCACGTCAGCTTCGCCTTGCCGTAGGTATGGTTACTGACTTCGTCAGTTTCATCTACAACCTCAAAACGGTGTTTTGAGCTGACTTCGTCAGTTTCATCTACAACCTCAAAACGGTGTTTTGAGCTGACTTCGTCAGTTTCATCTACAACCTCAAAACGGTGTTTTGAGCATCATGCGGCTAGCTTCTTAGTTTGCTCTTTGATTTTCATTGAGTGTAAAAAACAGATGAGTCTCTGTTTTCTTTTTATGGACTATAAATGTTCATCTGAAACTACTTTCAAGGATATTATTATACAAAAGAGTTTCTTGAAACTAAAATCTATTATACTACACTGTATTGAAAGCGTTTTAGAAATGAGATATAATAAATTTGCTAACACTTATAAAAAGTGATAGAATCTTATCTTTATGTATATTTAAAGATAGATTGCTGTAAAAATAGTAGCAGCTATGCGAAATGACAGATAGAGAGAAGGGATTGAAGCTTAGAAAAGGGGAATAATATGATATTTAAGGCATTCAAGACAAAAAAGCAGAGAAAAAGACAAATTGAACTACTTTTGACAGTTTTTTTCGACAGTTTTCTGATTGATTTATTTCTTCACTTATTTGGGATTGTCCCCTTTAAGCTGGATAAGATTCTGATTGTGAGCTTGATTATATTTCCCATTATTTCTACAAGTATTTATGCTTATGAAAAGCTATTTGAAAAAGTGTTCGATAAGGATTGAGCAGGAAGTATGGTGTAAATAGCATAAGCTGATGTCCATCATTTGCTTATAAAGAGATATTTTAGTTTAATTGCAGCGGTGTCCTGGTAGATAAACTAGATTGGTAGGAGTCTGATCGGAGAAAGGAGAGGGGAAATTTGGCACCAATTTGAGATAGTTTGTTTAGTTCATTTTTGTCATTTAAATGAACTGTAGTAAAAGAAAGTTAAGAAAAGACAAACTAAGTGCATTTTCTGGAGTAAATGTCTTATTTCAGAAATCGGGATATAGATATAGAGAGGAACAGTATGAATCGGAATGTTCAAGAACGTAAGTGTCGTTATAGCATTAGGAAACTATCGGTAGGAGCGGTTTCTATGATTGTGGGAGCAGTGGTGTTTGGAACGTCTCCTGTTTTAGCTCAAGAAGGGGCGAGTGAGCAACCTCTGGCAAATGAAACTCAACTTTCGGGGGGGGGGGAGCTCAACCCTAACTGATACAGAAAAGAGCCAGCCTTCTGAGGAAGGAGAAAATATAACTCTTCCTGCAGAGCATGTAGAGTCTGTTTCAGAGACTGAACTTTCTGGCAATGAGCAAGAACAAGAAAGGGAAGATAAGCAAGAAGAAAAAATTCCAAGAGATTACTATGCACGAGATTTGGAAAATGTCGAAACAGTGATAGAAAAAGATGACTTAGAGACGAATGATTCAAATGGAAAAAGAGTAGACTTGTCTGATGAATTAGAGAAAGTAAAGGGACTCCAAAATGCAACTGTTCATGTGGAGTTCAAACCGGCTGCTGATGGTCCTAGTTTTTACAATCTCTTTTCTGCTTCCAGTACAACTAAAGTAAATGAGTACTTTACAATGGCAATCAATAATGGGACAGCTTTGATAGAGGGACGTGGAGCTGATGGTAGCCAATTTTATGGAAGTTATACAGATGCGCCTTTGAAGATTAGACCAGGCAAGTATAATTCGGTTACTTTTACTGTTGAAAGACCAAGAAAGGATAGTCCAAATGGTCAGGTTCGTCTTTATGTGAATGGTGTATTATCTCGTACGAATAAAAAGTCAGGGAAATTCCTGGCAGACATGCCAGATGTGGATAAACTTCAGTTAGGTGCAACTAATAGAGCAGGAGAACTGAAGTGGGGCTCAAATCTCTCTATTCGTAATCTGACTGTATACAATCGTGCTCTAACTCCAGAGGAAGTCAAAAAACGTAGCCAGTTATTTGATGTGACAGATATTGAGCCGTCACTTCCTGAAGGGGCAGTCTTGACAGAGAAGCAAGAGTTGTTTATGAGCGGTGTCAATGGTAAGCCAAATAGTGAAGGAATTAAGAGTTATCGGATTCCAGCTTTGCTACGTACGGATAAAGGAACATTACTGGCAGGGGCAGATCAGCGTCGTCTCCACCATTCTGATTGGGGAGATATTGCTATGGTCGTTAGGAGAAGTGAGGATGGGGGAACTACTTGGCAGTCAACCTTAACCTTGACCAACTTGCGAGACAATCCAGAAGCAAAAGATCCGCAGGCACCATCTCCACTTAATATCGATATGGTCTTGGTTCAAGATCCTACCACAAAGAGAATTTTTTCAATCTACGATATGTTTCCAGAAGGTCGAGCTGTCTTTGGAATGCCAAACAAACCTCAAAAAGCTTATCAACAAGTTGGAGATAAGCACTATCAATTACTATATAAACAAGGGGAAAATCAAGCATATACTGTCCGAGAAAACGGAGAAGTATATGATGCAAATAATCAAAAAACAGATTATCGCGTTGTAGTGGATCCAAAAGAAGAAGCCTACAGAGATAAGGGTGACCTCTATAAAGGAGAAGAGCTTCTTGGGAATATCTACTTTGCTCCATCTGCTAAAAATCCATTTCGTGTAGCCTATACGAGCTATTTGTGGCTTTCTTATAGTGATGATGATGGGAAAACATGGTCGCAACCAAGAGATATTACACCATCAATTCGCCAAGATTGGATGAAATTTTTAGGAACAGGTCCAGGTACAGGAATTGTGCTTAGAACAGGAGAGCACAAGGGTCGTATCTTAGTTCCTACTTATACCACCAATGCTATCTCCCATCTAAGCGGATCCCAGTCTTCTCGTTTGATTTATTCAGATGATCATGGAGAAACATGGCAGGCTGGAGCTGCTGTCAATGATGATAGGACAGTAGGCGGAAGGAAAATTCATTCCTCAACTATGAATAATAGTCCTGCCCAAAATACAGAGTCAGTTGCTGTACAGTTAAATAATGGTGATGTGAAACTCTTTATGAGAGGATTAACGGGTGATTTACAGGTTGCCACAAGTAAAGATGGTGGGCAAACTTGGGACAAGGAAATCAAGAGATACAATCAGGTTAAAGATGTTTATGTCCAAATGGCTGCTATTCACACCATGCACGAAGGAAAAGAATACATCATTTTAACCAATTCAGGAGGACCTAAACGGACGAATGGAATGGCTCATTTGGCTCGTGTAGAGGACAACGGAGACTTGACTTGGTTACATCATAGACCAATTCAAAAAGGAGAGTTTGCCTATAATTCGCTCCAAGAATTAGGAAATGGGGAGTATGGTATCTTGTATGAACACACTGAAAAAGGACAAAATGACTATACCCTATCATTTAGAAAATTTAATTGGGACTTTTTAACAAAAGATCCGGTATATCCAACGAGTGTAACTATCAGGGACGTTCGTAAATTGGAAACAGAAGAAGAGGATGCAGAACAAGGTATCTTAGCTATGCAATTTGATTCTGAGGTACTAGTAAATTCTATTCCGACTTTGACTTTAGCGAATGGACACAAAGCTACCTTCTTGACCCAAGCAGATCAAAAAACTCTACTTTTCACCTTTAATAAAGAAGATGCAGGTCAAGAAATTACAGGTCTACTGGCCGGTAGAATTGACAGTATGCATGATTTACCAGTTACACTAGCTGGCAGTAGAATTCCTGAAGATGCGAAAGAAAATCCTGTCGAGACCATGAATACAGTAAGAGAAAATGTATCTGAGGAGATGACAGAAAGGAAGTCAGAGAAGGATAAATTATCTTTGGGGTCTTCAGATAGAATGGTAGCAAACTCTCCTCTTACTTCTTTTGCTCCTCGTTACCTCCAATCTTATGTAGGAGATGTTATTAAAACTGAGACTAAAGTTCCAATAACGACTGGTTGGAAGCAAGAAAATGGTGCGTGGTATTTTTATACATCTGCTGGTGAAGTGGTGAAAGGCTGGCATCAGGAAGCGGATAAATGGTACTACTTGAGTTCTACTGGTGCGATGGCAACTGGTTGGGTCAGAGATGGTAATCAATGGTATTATTTGAGTGAGAGTGGAGCAATGTCTACTGGCTGGGTTGAATCCAGTGGTGTGTGGTACTATCTCAATGCTAACGGCTCAATGGCAACTGGTTGGGTCAGAGATGGTAACCAATGGTATTATTTGAGTGAGAGCGGAGCAATGTCTACTGGCTGGGTTGAATCCAGTGGTGTGTGGTACTATCTCAATGCTAACGGTTCAATGGCAACTGGTTGGATAAAAGATGGAGACCATTGGTACTATCAGGAATCATCTGGTGCAATGAAGGTAAATCAATGGTTCCAAGTTGGAGACAAATGGTACTATGTCAATGAAAGCGGAAGATTAGCGGTTAATACTATAGTAGATGGTTATAAAGTTAACTCCAATGGGGAGTGGGTCAACTACTAGAACCTTGGATGTTGATGAATAACTGAGACATGTTTTGTCCGTCATAGAGATTAAAAGTTTATTTAGATAGTTTTCGTAGAAATTTCTACTTTAAGAAAAAGTCAATTTAGATGAGCTCTTATTGCCGGGTAAATGCCTTGCTAGTCGTAAATAAACTGTATATTTCCGACTTACTTAGGACTGGATACCACTAGTCGCAACTTAACAGTTCGCTTTAAGTGTTAAAATGCATATAGCTAGTTATTGGTTATATGCGTTTTTGTTCTTGATTATTTTATTTCTGTCTTGGAATATAGGTAAAATTATAGTAAAATAAAATTCTGTAAATCATGTTGGTAGATATACAGGAAGAAGAGTGTATTGTTGACAATACAGCACATAGAATCCAACATGTCCTTATACTCAAAAAATCAAAGAGCAAATTAGGAAGCTAGCCGTAGCCTGCTCAAAACACCGTTTTGAGGTTGCAGATAGAACTGACGAAGTCAGCTCAAAACACCGTTTTGAGGTTGTAGATGAAACTGACGAAGTCAGCTCAAAACACCGTTTTGAGGTTGCAGATAGAACTGACGAAGTCAGTAACATATACATACGGCACGACAAGGCTGACATGGTTTGAAGAGTATGGAACAATCATAACTTATTTGAAGATTTTAAAAGATTGTAAGCTATTATATCTGGATAAATAAGTATTAGAAACTAAAGTGAGGAAAAAGATGTTTTTATATTTAAAAGGTTTAGGAAAATTTCGTAAGTCAAAAGCTTATGGATTGGTGGGATGTCTGGCATTGGTGAGTATGATTGGATTGTCGATTCCTGATTTACCAGTTGTTGGAGGAAGAACAGTGTATGCTGACGTCATTCAAGGTGGCGATGATATAAAAGATGTGAGCGTTCATGAGAAGTCCGCTGAGGGTGTTGCTATGACTTATACCACTTATGATAGTGGTACGAGTGGAAAACAAACCGCGTCTGGCAGTGGTGTCTTTGTAGCGCCGAATGTCATGGTAACCGTAGCTCATAATTACTATGATAAAAACCAAGAAAACAAGTCCGCGGTCTTGCGTGGTGGGGAGTCTGCTCGTAGTTATGTTGTGATGAACTCAGAGACGGAAAAGAACAATAAAGTACCTACTTCTGGTGTATCAGAAGCTCTTGAAAAAGACTCTATTCACTTATATAACGGCAACGACTTTGGTAAAGACTATAGCAACGACTTAGCAGTAGTGGTAACTAAAAAGCCTGTAGAAGCTATGACGGGTGGTGAGGACTCTCCAAGAGAGTTGAGCCATAAAGAGGTTTCTACTGGTGATAAAATCACTATGGTAGGTTATCCCAATGATTTTTCGACTCCGAATTTAAGTGAAGAAAACAAGAAGAGGTTGAAAGATGGTAAGGCTTATTCAGTCTCAACAACTGTAAGCAGTGTCAATAAAGAGAGCGGTGCAGTCACTTATCATTCCTCAGCTTTGGGAGGTTTTTCAGGTGCTCCTTTGTTTAATGATAAGGGAGATGTAGTCGGTATCCACCAGCACGGAACAAATACTTCAAACGCTCCTGAGAGTGAGCGTATTGGGGGTGGTACGATTTTTACGGAAAAGCACAGAGCTTGGATTCGTTCTATGATTGATAAATATGGTATAAAGGGTTGGTATATAGATGGTGCAAACCGTTACTATTATGATGAAAATCACAGAGCCTTAAAAGACGTAGAGTATGAGATTGACGGTGCTTTGTATCGTTTTGATGAAAAAGGTCGAGCGACTTTAGTAAAAGGTGAAGAAAAAGGCCGCGTTCTACTTCGAGTGGAAGATACTAAAGGAACTCCTTTGATTTCAGATAAGGTTGTTCAGGAAGGTCCTGTTGGAAGTGGTTTGAATTTTCATTTAAGACAAAATCCAGACTTCAAACAGTTAATAGCAACTTCCCCAACAGCTAAAGTGGTATCTTACAATGGAGTTTCTGTCAACAAACTAGTAAGTGATACTAGTTGGTCTGATGAGTATGTCAGTAAGTTAGCTTTAGGTAATACCATTATAAAAGCTGTTGTTGACTCAGTAAATCCTTCATCTACTTCGTCTTCTGATTTCGCAAGAACTGAAGTTGGTAAGGTTGACTTGAGTGGCAAATCCAACTTACCTATGCCTAGTAAAGAGGTGTTACAAGCTCCGAATGGCTCAGAAAATTTCTATGCTACAACGCACATTCAAACGCCAGATGGGTCGGGGTCAGGTACTTTAATTGCACCCAATTTGGTGTTAACAGTCGCTCATAATTTTTTAACAGTTAAAGGTTCTGAGGTCGTTACGAAATCTGGTCGCACCAATACAGTGTATAAAGCAACCTTACCGAATGGGTTGTCTGTGCATTTTTCAGATGATGATATTGTTTATTGGAATAAAAAAGATTCCGTATTTGGATTTAAAAATGACTTAGCCTTGGTTCGACTAAAAGAAGATTTCAAAGCGGTATCTCCTGTAGAGGTGGTTTCTGAGTCAACTTCTATCGCTAAGGGTGAAAAAGTTTCGGTTTATGGTTTCCCGGACGGTCGTTTATCTCCAGTCTTGGATAGTGAAGTTGTAGATACTACTGATTTCGGTTCAGGTATTGAGGGTATCAGCTATGAAGGCACAAAACCCGGAGCGTCTGGTGGTGGTCTTTATAATGACAAAGGTACTTTAATTGGAGTTCACCAAAATGGTGTTGTAGGAAGCCGCAGTGGTGGTTTGGTTTTATCAAAAGAGCAACTGGATTGGGTTCGTTCTTATATTGAAGGTAAACCAAAAGAGCCTGTCTATGTAAGAGATGAAGTTTTGGTGGATGAGAAGGATAAGGATAAACTTCCTTCAACTCCAAAAGACGAAAAACAAAGTACACCTAAAATAGAGTCTGATAAAGATAAAGTAGAACCTCCTCTCAAACCGCAAAAGGAGCCGGAAACAGAGGTTATTACCACTTACGAAGGTGATAGTACCCTTGAGGTTGGAAAAGAGCGTACAGAGGATACTAAGGGTGAAAAAGAAGGTGTTCCACTTATTTACCGAGTAGTGTATAAAGGTACTAAGCCGAAAGTAGAAAAAGAATCGATTGCTTTTGATACTCTTTACCAAGGAGATGAAACAAAAGAGCTTGGTTTCCGTTCAGTTGTAGAGGGTAAAGGAGGGGTGGTTACTCGAACTACTACTTATCAAGTAGATAAGTATACAGGAGCGGTATCTTCTCAAGTTTCTGAGAAGAAAATAGCTCCTCAATCCAAGGTGATTACTTTAGGTATTAAACCCAACAGTGTCATAAAAGAACTTCCGATTACAGAGCGTTTTGAGGACTCTGAAGAGTTAGAGAAAGGGAAAACGGAGGTTGTTTCGGAGGGGTATGTAGGTAAAGAAGTTACTAAGGTGACTTATAAGGTCTTAGCTGATGGAAAGATTGTTGAAAATTCTCGTACAGTCGAGGTTACACCTATGAGAGAACGTGTGGTTCTTAAGGGTGTGAAGGAAGTGGTGTCATCGACGGAAGAAAACTCAAGTAATCTCAAAGAGGAAGTGGTATCTCCAGATAAAGTAGAGTTTCTAGTTCCAAAAGATGCGCCGATCAGAGAAGAACTGCCTGCGTCTAGTGAGGAATTTTCAGAATCAGAGGTTTTAGTATCGGGAGAAAAAATACCAGGCGACCTTGGGAAGTCTATAGTATCTTCAAAAGAACTAGTCCCTGAAAGAGTGGAAGTTCCAGACTTTGTGGCTAAAGTTACAGGTGGAGAAAAATTGACAGTAGAAGGGCACCGAGATGAGAGAAAAATAAAGACTCCATCAAAACAGGAAAGATTATCTAGCCCAGAAACCACTGCTCAATTCACAACGAACGGGACAGGTTCGTCATCGTTAACAGCTGTTTTTGGCGTTGAAGCGGATAACATGTCACTTTCTACTGTTGAACATTCTGTTATTACATATAATCAACAAAGAGGATGGCATAAGATAAATAATCAGTGGTATTTTAGAAATTCCGATGGGAAAGAGCGGACAGGCTGGATGAAAGAAAATGATGCATGGTATTATTTTGATGCGAATGGAATCATGCAAACCGGTTGGATACAGGATACAGACGGTAATTGGTATTATCTCAAGGATAATGGCATGATGGAGGTAGGCTGGTTCCAAGATTCAAGTGGTGCGTGGTACTACTTAGGATCATCTGGTTCCATGGAATCCAATACATGGATTTATTATAAAGGAAAGTGGTACTATATCGATGCTTTTGGGAAACTACTTTTCAATTCGCTAACACCAGACGGCTATAGAGTGAACGAGTACGGGGAATGGATCAACTGATTTTGCTTTATGACCTATTGATGAGCAAGCGAGTAGTATAAAAAACATTAGAATTAATAGTCTAGGAAGTGGTAAGAGTTCTCTAAAACGGCTGATTTTGTAATCTTTTTTGTAAAATAGAGTCTTTAATAAATAATATGAGCAAGATTTATCTCTTTACAAGTGATTAGGATTAATAATTTTTAACTTTCTCGCTTCTTTTGTCTTTCTTTTCCGAATAAATAGATAGTAGCAGTAAATCTAGTAAACCTAGATTTAAAAATGTGCTATAATGAAAGGAGAGGAAATATGATTCTAAGACATCCGGGCATTAGCCCGACCAATGATTTGGTTGCTAAGAAAATTTTCAGCAATCCAGAAATCACTTGTCAATTTATTCGCGATATGCTGGATTTACCAGCAAAAAATGTAACTATTTTGGAGGGAAGCAATATTCACATCTTGCCATCTCTGCTCTACTCGGCTCAGGATTTTTACACTAGTATAGACGTCTTGGCGGAGTTGGATAATGGGACACAGGTTATTATTGAAATCCAAGTCCATCATCAGAATTTTTTCATCAATCGTTTATGGGCTTACCTGTGTAGTCAGGTCAATCAAAACCTAGAAAAAATTCGTCAACGTGAAGGTGATACTCACCAGAGCTATAAACATATCGCACCAGTTTATGCTATTGCCATCGTAGATAGTAATTACTTCCAAGATGATTTGGCCTTTCACAGTTTTAGTATGCGCGAAGACACGACAGGTGAGGTCTTAACTATCACAACTAACGGTCAAGAAAACCATTTGGTCAAGATGGCATTCTTGGAACTAAAAAAATATAGAGAAACCAGCAAAGACGAGGTTCGCAAGCCGTGGTTGGAGTTTTTCGGGAATAAACCCTTTACCCAGCACCCCGAGCGAGCCATCAGCCAGGCAGACCAACTGCTGGACTACAAGAGCTGGTCCGAGGAGGACAGGAGAATGTTTAGTGAACAACGCAGACGCGAAGAACAAGCCTTGTTAGCGCACGACTATGCCTTGGAACAAGCTGAGGAAAAAGGGTTGGAACGTGGTCGTGCAGAGGGGATTGAACAAGGCATCGAAAAAGGTATTGAACAAGGACTTGAACGTGGGAAAGTTGAAGGAAGTTTGTCTATGCTACTAAATCTAGTCCGCCAAGGACTTCTGACTTCCGAGGTTGCCAGTCAGCAGTTGGGTATGTCAGTATCTGAGTTTGAGGCGTTGTTGTAAGATCAGCAATAATAGACAAGAAAACCATCTGGTTAAGATGGCATTCTTGGAATTAAAAAACTCTAGGCACAAAATCTTAAAAATCACAAACACGCATAGTATCAGGTGTTGAACAAGCTTGATACTATGCGTTTTATAGTGCATTGAATCTATACTAGTACACTATAGTTGATTGAAAACAGAATAGTATACCGCAGCTTCTAAATCCTTGTTATAAATTTAATTTTACTTTCCCAATCGATTTATTCTCATTTTATTTCAATCTGCTATATTTCCTTCATTTTCTCCTAAAATTGAGTTTTTTACACTTTCTTCTTTTTTCTGTTTCTTATCTTGTCCACTCGAAACAGATCTTGCAAGAAACCTACTTATTTTTGAAAGTACTTTTAATGTAGTTGATATAGTTAAAAAGATTTGAAACTAAATTCCAAATTAGAAAAAGACTTGAAATGCTAAAAAAAAAAAGTATACTCTAATTGAAAACGGTAACAAAACTAATTTAGAGTATTTCTCTCTTAAAAGTTCTTGGTGAAACGAGATGTAGAAAGGAGATTTAGCCAAAGAGTCTACTAGTGCTAGAATAATAGATTAGAATTATTTTAGAAAAACTAATACTCAATGAAAATCAAAGAGCAAACTAGGAAACTAGCCGCAGGCTGTACTTGAGTACGGCAAGGCGACGTTGACGCAGTTTGAATTTGATTTTCGAAGAGTATAAGTGAGCAGCTTATAAATTCAATTCCCCAAATAGATTCATACCAGTATCTTTTGCAAAAAATAAAGGGCGACTTCCTTTATGAATATCAATTTCATCTATAAGGAAGGTAGCTCATTGAACTAACTTATTTGTTCTGTTTGTCGCTAGAAAAATCAGACCTCCTTGTGAAGATTGAGGAGATACTGAATGAAAATCAAAGAAGAAACTAGCAAGCTAGTAGCAGATTGCCCAAAACACCGCTTTGAGGTTGTAGATAAGACTGACCTATATAATCCAAGGTGAAGCGACTGTGGTTTGAAGCGATTTTCAAAGAGTATAGGCTAGAGAGTGTTGTGTTTTTATGTCCTTCTAGTAGAAAATGCTAGACAGAAGAATGGGGAACTTGGATAGGAAAAATAGATTGAGAAAGGAGGTTAGAAGAGATGATTATTACAAAAATTAGCCGTTTAGAAACTTATGTGGGAGTAAATCCACATTTTGCAACATTGATAGATTTTCTAGAAAAAACAGGACTAGAAAATGTAACAGAAGGTTCGATTGCTATCGATGGTGATCGATTGTTTGGGAATTGCTTTACTTATCTAGCAGATGGTCAAGCAGGGGCTTTCTTTGAAACTCACCAAAAATATTTGGATATTCATTTAGTTTTGGAAAACGAAGAAGCCATGGCTGTTACGTCGCCGGAAAATGTAAGCGTTACCCAAGAGTATGATGAAGAGAAGGATATTGAATTATACACAGGGAAAGTGGAACAGTTGGTTCATTTGAGAGCTGGCGAATGCCTCATCACTTTTCCAGAAGATTTACATCAACCCAAGGTTCGTATAAATGATGAACCTGTGAAAAAAGTTGTCTTTAAAGTTGCGATTTCTTAATGTAGAAAGGGAAGAACGATGAAAAAAATGAGAAAGTTTTTATGTCTAGCTGGAGTTGCGCTAGCAGCCGTTGCCTTGGTAGCTTGTTCAGGAAAAAAAGAAGCTACAACTAGTACTGAACCACCGACAGAATTATCTGGTGAGATTACAATGTGGCACTCCTTTACTCAAGGACCCCGTTTAGAAAGTATTCAAAAATCAGCAGATGCTTTCATGCAAAAGCATCCAAAAACGAAAATCAAGATTGAAACATTCTCTTGGAATGACTTCTATACTAAATGGACTACAGGTTTAGCAAATGGGAATGTGCCAGATATCAGTACAGCTCTCCCTAACCAAGTAATGGAAATGGTCAACTCAGATGCTTTGGTTCCGCTAAATGATTCTATCAAGCGTATTGGACAGGATAAATTTAACGAAACTGCCTTAAATGAAGCAAAAATCGGAGATGATTACTACTCTGTTCCTCTTTATTCACATGCACAAGTTATGTGGGTTAGAACTGATTTGTTAAAAGAACATAATATTGAGGTTCCTAAAACTTGGGATCAACTCTATGAAGCTTCTAAAAAATTGAAAGAAGCTGGAGTTTATGGCTTGTCTGTTCCGTTCGGAACAAATGACTTAATGGCAACACGTTTCTTGAACTTCTACGTACGTAGTGGTGGAGGAAGCCTCTTAACAAAAGATCTTAAAGCAGATTTGACAAGCCAACTTGCTCAAGATGGTATTAAATACTGGGTTAAAATGTATAAAGAAATCTCACCTCAAGATTCTTTGAACTTTAATGTCCTTCAACAAGCTACCTTGTTCTATCAAGGAAAAACAGCATTTGACTTTAACTCTGGCTTCCATATTGGAGGAATTAATGCCAACAGTCCTCAATTGATTGATTCGATTGATGCTTATCCTATTCCAAAAATCAAAGAGTCTGATAAAGACCAAGGAATTGAAACCTCAAACATTCCAATGGTTGTTTGGAAAAATTCAAAACATCCAGAAGTTGCTAAAGCATTCTTAGAATCACTTTATAATGAAGAAGACTACGTTAAATTCCTTGATTCAACTCCAGTAGGTATGTTGCCAACTATTAAGGGGATTAGCGATTCTGCAGCCTATAAAGAAAATGAAACTCGTAAGAAATTTAAACATGCTGAAGAAGTAATTACTGAAGCTGTTAAAAAAGGTACTGCTATTGGTTATGAAAATGGACCAAGTGTACAAGCTGGTATGTTGACTAACCAACACATTATTGAACAAATGTTCCAAGATATCATTTCAAATGGAACAGATCCTATGAAAGCAGCAAAAGAAGCAGAAAAACAATTAAACGATTTATTTGAGGCTGCTCAGTAGATGTAAAAGACTAGAAAATAGGTGGGCTAGTGAGCTGAAAAGCCCTAGCCCAATCTTGTAAAAGAAGGGAGAAGGAGAATGGTTAAAGAACGTAATTTAACTCGCTGGATATTTGTTTTGCCAGCTATGATTATCGTAGGGTTACTATTTGTTTATCCGTTTTTCTCGAGTATTTTTTATAGCTTTACCAATAAGCATTTGATTATGCCTAATTATAAATTTGTTGGTTTAGCTAACTATAAAGCTGTGCTATCAGATCCCAACTTCTTTAATGCGTTCTTTAATTCAATTAAGTGGACCGTTTTCTCATTAGTTGGTCAAGTTTTAGTAGGGTTTGTATTGGCTTTAGCTCTTCACAGAGTACGCCACTTCAAGAAATTATATAGGACCTTATTGATTGTTCCTTGGGCATTTCCTACCATCGTTATTGCCTTTTCTTGGCAGTGGATTCTAAACGGGGTTTATGGCTACTTACCTAATCTAATCGTAAAATTAGGTTTAATGGAACATACACCTGCATTTTTGACAGATAGTACATGGGCATTTCTATGTTTGGTGTTTATCAACATTTGGTTTGGAGCGCCGATGATTATGGTCAATGTGCTTTCGGCATTGCAGACAGTACCAGAAGAACAATTTGAGGCTGCTAAGATAGATGGTGCTTCAAGTTGGCAGGTGTTCAAGTTTATCGTCTTTCCACATATTAAAGTGGTTGTAGGACTTCTAGTTGTTTTGAGAACTGTATGGATCTTTAATAACTTTGACATTATCTACCTCATTACTGGTGGTGGACCAGCCAATGCTACAACGACGCTCCCAATTTTTGCTTACAACCTAGGTTGGGGAACTAAATTATTGGGTCGTGCCTCAGCAGTTACAGTATTGCTCTTTATCTTCTTGGTGGCGATTTGCTTTATCTACTTTGCTATCATCAGTAAGTGGGAAAAGGAGGGTAGAAAATAATGAAGAAGAAATCCGGTATTTATTTAGATGTTCTCTCACATGTACTCTTGATTGGTGCGACTATTGTTGCAATTTTCCCATTGGTATGGATTATCATATCTTCTGTCAAGGGTAAAGGGGAATTAACTCAGTATCCAACACGATTTTGGCCTGAACAATTTACATTAGATTATTTCACTCATGTTATCAACGATTTGCACTTTATTGATAACATTCGAAACAGTTTAATCATTGCCTTAGCTACAACCCTTATTGCGATTATTATTTCTGCTATGGCAGCCTATGGTATTGTTCGATTCTTCCCTAAATTGGGAGCAATCATGTCAAGATTACTCGTCATTACCTACATTTTCCCACCAATTCTGTTAGCAATTCCCTATTCAATTGCCATTGCTAAAGTTGGGTTAACAAATAGTTTATTTGGCTTGATGATGGTTTATCTATCTTTTAGTGTTCCATATGCAGTTTGGCTCTTAGTTGGATTTTTCCAAACAGTTCCAATTGGAATTGAAGAAGCAGCTCGAATTGATGGTGCAAATAAATTTGTTACTTTTTATAAAGTTGTGCTACCGATTGTAGCACCAGGTATTGTAGCAACAGCTATTTATACATTTATCAATGCTTGGAATGAATTCCTGTATGCTTTGATTTTGATTAACAATACAGGAAAGATGACAGTAGCAGTAGCCCTTCGATCACTTAACGGTTCAGAAATTTTAGACTGGGGAGATATGATGGCTGCATCTGTTATTGTAGTTCTTCCATCAATCATTTTCTTCTCAATTATCCAAAATAAGATTGCAAGTGGATTGTCAGAAGGATCTGTGAAGTAATACTCAATGAAAATCAAAGAGCAAACTAGGAAACTAGCCGCAGGTTGCTCAAAGTACAGCTTTGAGGTTGCAGATAAAACTGACGAAGTCAGCTCAAAACACGTTTTTGAGGCTGTAGATGAAGCGACGTTGACGCGGTTTGAAGAGATTTTCGAAGAGTATAAGTTAAAATTAGAAAGTTTATTCAATAATAAAGGAGAAAAAACATGGTTAAATACGGTGTTGTTGGAACAGGATATTTTGGAGCTGAATTGGCTCGCTATATGCAAAAGAATGATGGAGCAGAGATTACTCTTCTCTATGATCCAGATAATGCAGAGGCAATTGCAGAAGAATTGGGAGCAAAAGTAGCAAGCTCCCTAGATGAGTTGGTTTCTAGCGATGAAGTAGATTGTGTTATCGTCGCAACTCCAAATAATCTTCATAAGGAACCGGTTATTAAGGCTGCACAACATGGTAAAAATGTTTTCTGTGAAAAACCAATTGCGCTTTCTTATCAAGATTGTCGTGAGATGGTAGATGCGTGTAAAGAAAACAATGTAACCTTTATGGCAGGACATATTATGAATTTCTTTAATGGTGTTCATCACGCAAAAGAACTCATTAATCAAGGAGTGATTGGAGACGTTCTATATTGTCACACTGCTCGTAATGGTTGGGAAGAACAACAACCGTCCGTATCATGGAAAAAAATTCGTGAAAAATCAGGTGGTCACTTGTATCACCACATCCATGAGTTGGATTGTGTTCAATTCCTTATGGGTGGCATGCCTGAAACTGTAACTATGACAGGTGGAAATGTAGCCCATGAAGGTGAACATTTCGGTGATGAAGATGATATGATTTTTGTCAATATGGAATTTTCTAATAAGCGTTTTGCTTTGTTAGAATGGGGTTCAGCTTATCGTTGGGGTGAACATTATGTCTTAATCCAAGGAAGCAAAGGTGCCATCCGCTTAGACTTATTCAACTGTAAAGGAACTCTTAAGCTAGATGGGCAAGAAAGCTATTTCTTGATTCACGAATCGCAAGAAGAAGATGATGATCGGACTCGTATCTATCATAGTACAGAGATGGATGGAGCAATTGCTTATGGTAAACCAGGTAAACGTACTCCATTATGGCTATCATCTGTCATTGATAAAGAAATGCGCTATCTGCATGAGATTATGGAAGGAGCTCCAGTATCAGAAGAATTTGCAAAACTATTGACAGGTGAAGCTGCTCTAGAAGCAATTGCTACTGCAGATGCTTGTACCCAGTCTATGTTTGAAGATCGCAAAGTAAAATTGTCAGAAATTGTAAAATAAATTTTGGTATTCTCCTATTATAGGCCAACTTGCTCCTCTGAAAGTACTTTTAGAGGAGCTGTTTGACTTGGCTAGTTTTTGAAACTGAAATCTATTATACTACAAACTCTTGAAAGCGTTTTATTTTTGAGGTATAATAATCTCATAGAAACAAAGAAAAAGGAAAAGGAGGAAAGAGGATGCCACAGATTAGCAAAGAAGCCTTGATTGAGCAAATCAAAGATGGAATCATCGTTTCTTGTCAGGCTCTTCCTCATGAACCGCTTTATACAGAAGCGGGAGGGGTGATTCCCTTGCTGGTCAAAGCGGCTGAGCAAGGTGGAGCAGTCGGTATCCGAGCCAATAGTGTTCGCGATATCAAGGAAATTAAGGAAGTCACCAAACTTCCGATTATTGGGATAATCAAACGAGATTATCCGCCACAAGAACCCTTCATCACGGCTACTATGAAAGAAGTTGATGAATTGGCAGAACTGGACATCGAGGTGATTGCTCTGGATTGTACCAAGCGTGAACGCTACGATGGTTTGGAAATTCAAGAGTTCATTCGTCAGGTCAAGGAGAAATATCCTAACCAGCTCTTGATGGCGGACACCAGTACTTTTGAAGAAGGATTGGCAGCGGTCGAAGCAGGAATTGACTTTGTCGGAACAACCTTATCAGGCTACACATCCTACAGTCCAAAAGTGGATGGTCCAGATTTTGAACTCATCAAAAAACTCTGTGATGCCGGTGTAGATGTCATTGCAGAAGGAAAAATTCATACACCAGAACAAGCCAAACAAATCCTTGAATACGGAGTGCGAGGCATCGTTGTTGGTGGCGCTATTACTAGACCAAAAGAGATTACAGAACGCTTCGTTGCTGGTCTTAAATAAGATGTGAGGGGGGGAGTTTTATATTTAAAGTTTTACAAAAAGTTGGAAAAGCTTTTATGTTACCTATAGCTATACTTCCTGCAGCAGGTCTACTTTTGGGGATTGGTGGTGCACTTTCAAACCCAACCACGATAGCAACTTATCCAATACTAGACAATAGTATTTTTCAATCGATATTCCAAGTAATGAGCTCTGCAGGAGAGGTTGTATTCAGTAACTTGTCACTACTTCTCTGTGTGGGATTATGTATTGGCTTAGCGAAACGAGATAAAGGAACCGCTGCGTTAGCAGGAGTAACTGGTTACTTAGTTATGACTGCAACGATCAAAGCTCTGGTAAAACTTTTTATGGCAGAAGGATCTGCAATTGATACTGGAGTTATTGGAGCATTAGTTGTCGGAATAGTTGCCGTATATTTGCACAACCGATATAGCAATATTCAATTACCTTCCGCTTTAGGATTCTTTGGAGGTTCACGCTTCGTTCCTATTGTTACATCGTTCTCTTCTATCTTAATTGGCTTTGTCTTCTTTGTTATTTGGCCACCTTTCCAACAACTTCTTGTTTCTACAGGTGGATATATTTCTCAGGCAGGTCCAATTGGAACTTTTCTATATGGATTTTTAATGAGACTTTCTGGAGCAGTAGGCTTACATCATATGATTTATCCTATGTTTTGGTATACTGAACTTGGTGGTGTTGAAACTGTTGCAGGACAAACAGTGGTTGGAGCTCAAAAAATATTTTTTGCTCAATTAGCCGATCCGGCTCATTCTGGATTATTTACAGAAGGAACAAGGTTTTTTGCAGGTCGTTTCTCAACAATGATGTTCGGTTTACCGGCTGCCTGTTTAGCGATGTACCATAGTGTTCCTAAGAATCGTCGTAAAAAATACGCGGGTTTGTTTTTTGGAGTTGCTTTAACATCTTTTATTACCGGTATTACAGAACCAATTGAATTTATGTTTCTATTCGTCAGTCCGGTTCTATATGTTGTTCACGCATTCCTTGATGGTGTCAGCTTCTTTATTGCAGACATCTTAAATATTTCAATAGGAAACACATTTTCAGGAGGTGTAATCGATTTCACTTTATTTGGAATTTTGCAGGGGAACGCTAAGACGAATTGGGTTCTTCAGATTCCATTTGGACTTATTTGGAGTGTTTTGTATTATATTATTTTTAGATGGTTCATTACTCAATTCAACGTTCTAACGCTAGGAAGAGGAGAAGAAGTAGATTCTAAAGAAGTTTCTGAATCCGCAGATTCAACTTCAAATACTGCGGATCATTTAAAACAGGATAGCCTACAAATTATCAGAGCCTTGGGTGGATCAAATAATATAGAAGATGTAGATGCTTGTGTGACACGTTTACGTGTAGCTGTAAAAGAAGTTAATCAAGTTGATAAAGCACTTTTAAAACAAATTGGTGCAGTTGATGTCTTAGAAGTGAAGGGTGGCATTCAAGCAATCTATGGAGCAAAAGCAATCTTATATAAAAATAGTATTAATGAAATTTTAGGTGTAGATGATTAAGTACTTACTGACTTAATAAAAAATAGAGGAGAGTGATTGATGAGTAGAATGAAATGAAATCGCATACAAGAAATAAAGAACTCATTATCCAAGTTGGATACGCTTATTACATAGGAGAATACAAATGAAATTTAGAAAGTTAGCTTGTACAGTACTTGCGGGTGCTGCGGTTCTTGGTCTTGCTGCTTGTGGCAATTCTGGCGGAAGTAAAGATGCTGCCAAATCAGGTGGTGACGGTGCCAAAACAGAAATCACTTGGTGGGCATTCCCAGTATTTACCCAAGAAAAAACTGGTGACGGTGTTGGAACTTATGAAAAATCAATCATCGAAGCGTTTGAAAAAGCAAATCCAGATGTAAAAGTGAAATTGGAAACCATCGACTTCAAGTCAGGTCCTGAAAAAATCACAACAGCTATCGAAGCTGGAACAGCTCCAGACGTACTCTTTGATGCACCAGGACGTATCATCCAATACGGTAAAAACGGCAAATTGGCTGAGTTGAACGACCTTTTCACAGATGAATTTGTTAAAGATGTCAACAATGAAAACATCGTACAAGCAAGTAAAGCTGGAGACAAGGCTTATATGTATCCAATTAGTTCTGCCCCATTCTACATGGCAATGAACAAGAAAATGCTAGAAGATGCTGGAGTGGCAAACCTTGTAAAAGAAGGTTGGACAACTGATGATTTTGAAAAAGTATTGAAAGCACTCAAAGACAAGGGTTACACACCAGGTTCATTGTTCAGTTCTGGTCAAGGGGGAGACCAAGGAACACGTGCCTTTATCTCTAACCTTTATAGTGGTTCTGTAACAGATGAAAAAGTTAGCAAATATACAACTGATGATCCTAAATTCGTCAAAGGTCTTGAAAAAGCAACTGGCTGGATTAAAGACAATTTGCTCAATAATGGTTCACAATTTGACGGTGGAGCAGATATCCAAAACTTTGCCAACGGTCAAACATCTTACACAATCCTTTGGGCACCAGCTCAAAATGGTATCCAAGCTAAACTTTTAGAAGCAAGTAAGGTAGAAGTGGTAGAAGTACCATTCCCATCAGACGAAGGTAAGCCAGCTCTTGAATACCTTGTAAACGGATTTGCAGTATTCAACAATAAAGACGACAAGAAAGTCGCTGCATCTAAGAAATTCATCCAATTTATCGCAGATGACAAAGAGTGGGGTCCAAAAGACGTTGTTCGTACAGGTGCCTTCCCAGTCCGTACTTCATTTGGCAAACTTTATGATGACAAACGTATGGAAACAATCAGCAGCTGGACTCAATACTACTCACCATACTACAACACTATTGATGGATTTGCTGAAATGAGAACACTTTGGTTCCCAATGTTGCAATCTGTATCAAATGGTGACGAAAAACCAGCGGACGCTTTGAAAGCCTTCACTGAAAAAGCGAACGAAACAATTAAAAAAGCTATGAAACAATAGTCCTTAGTTATTCTATAAAAAGTAGTTTTTTAAAGAACCTAAGAGTGTATACCCCCTTTTCCCTCTACACAGATAGTGTAAGAAAAGGGGGGCTTTTGTTTAAAATGTAAGAAATTGTCACGAAATTAAAATGAAGTTCTTACATAAGCGAATCATAAAAAATTTCATTTTGATTTTAAAACAGTTCAAGAAAGTCAAAAAATATTCTATTTGAAAGAGAGGTGCCTACTGTGAAAGTCAATAAAATCCGTATGAGGGAAACAGTGATTTCCTATGCTTTCCTAGCACCAGTGTTGTTCTTCTTTATTATCTTTGTTTTAGTACCAATGATTATGGGCTTCATCACAAGTTTCTTTAACTACTCTATGACTAGTTTTGAATTTGTGGGCTTAGATAACTATGTCCGTATGTTTAAAGATCCTGTCTTTACAAAATCTCTGATTAACACAGTTATTTTGGTTGTTGGCTCTGTACCGATTGTTGTTCTCTTTTCGCTCTTTGTAGCGTCACAGACCTACCATCAAAATGCTATTGCCAGATCTTTTTACCGTTTCGTCTTCTTCCTTCCAGTTGTAACAGGTAGTGTTGCCGTAACGGTTGTATGGAAATGGATTTATGATCCGCTATCAGGTATCTTAAACTTTGTTTTGAAATCTAGTCATATCATCACTCAAAATATTTCATGGCTGGGCGACAAGCACTGGGCATTGCTGGCGATTATGATTATCCTCTTGACAACGTCTGTTGGTCAACCGATTATCCTCTACATCGCAGCTATGGGGAATATTGACAATTCATTGGTTGAAGCAGCTCGTGTTGACGGTGCAACTGAATTTCAAGTTTTCTGGAAGATTAAATGGCCAAGCCTTCTTCCAACAACTCTTTATATCGCAATCATCACGACAATCAACTCCTTCCAAGTTTTCGCCTTGATTCAATTGTTGACATCTGGTGGGCCAAACTACTCTACAAGTACCTTAATGTACTACCTGTACGAAAAAGCCTTCCAATTGACAGAATACGGATATGCCAACACCATCGGTGTCTTCTTGGCAGTCATGATTGCGATCGTAAGCTTTGTTCAATTTAAGGCGCTCGGAAACGACGTAGAATACTAAAGAAAGGAGACAGCTATGCAATCTACAGAAAAAAAACCATTAACAGCCTTTACTGTTATTTCAACAATCATTTTGCTCTTGTTGACTGTGCTGTTCATCTTTCCATTCTACTGGATTTTGACAGGGGCATTCAAATCACAACCTGATACCATTATGATTCCGCCACAATGGTTCCCTAAAATGCCAACCATGGAAAACTTCCAACAACTTATGGTGCAGAACCCTGCCTTGCAATGGATGTGGAACTCAGTATTTATCTCATTGGTAACCATGTTCTTAGTTTGTGCAACCTCATCTCTAGCAGGTTATGTATTGGCTAAAAAACGTTTCTATGGTCAACGCATTCTCTTCGCTATCTTCATCGCTGCTATGGCGCTTCCAAAACAAGTTGTCCTTGTACCATTGGTACGTATCGTCAACTTCATGGGAATTCATGACACTCTTTGGGCAGTTATTTTGCCTTTGATTGGATGGCCATTTGGTGTCTTCCTTATGAAACAATTCAGCGAAAATATCCCTACAGAGTTGCTCGAATCAGCTAAGATTGACGGTTGTGGTGAGATTCGTACCTTCTGGAGCGTAGCCTTCCCAATTGTGAAACCAGGATTTGCGGCTCTTGCAATCTTTACCTTCATCAATACTTGGAACGACTACTTCATGCAGTTGGTAATGTTGACTTCACGTAACAATTTGACTATTTCACTTGGGGTTGCGACCATGCAGGCTGAAATGGCAACCAACTATGGTTTGATCATGGCAGGAGCTGCCCTTGCTGCCGTGCCAATTGTAACAGTCTTCCTAGTCTTCCAGAAATCCTTCACACAAGGGATTACTATGGGAGCGGTCAAAGGATAATACTCTGCGAAAATCGAATGCAAACTACGTCAGCGTCACCTTGCCATACTTAAGTATTGCCTGCGGTTAGCTTCCTAGTTTGTTCTTCAATTTTCATTGAGTATAAGAGAATATAGAGGTTATAAGTGTCTACAAAATGTTGGGTATTTGCTTACCTTAGAGATTTTGTCAGACACTTATCAACTTAAGAATGGTTTTAGTTAACTATCAGAAACGAAGGAAAGAGTATGATTTTTGACGATTTGAAAAACATCACCTTTTACAAAGGGATTCATCCCAATTTAGACAAGGCTATCGACTATCTCTACCAACATCGTAAGGATTCTTTCGAACTAGGTAAGTATGAGATTGACGGAGATAAAGTCTTTCTAGTTGTTCAAGAAAATGTCCTAAATAAAGCTGAAAACGACCAGTTTGAACATCACAAGAACTATGCAGACTTGCATTTGTTGGTAGAAGGGCATGAATATTCGAGCTACGGTTCACGTATCAAAGACGAGGCAGTAGCATTCGACGAAGCGACTGACATTGGCTTTGTTCATTGTCATGAACACTCCCCACTCTTATTGGGTTATCACAATTTTGCGATTTTCTTCCCAGGTGAGCCACATCAGCCAACTGGCTATGCAGGCATGGAAGAAAAGGTTCGAAAATATCTCTTTAAAATTTTGATTGATTAAAAATAGGATGAATTGTTTTTTTGTAAAGCTTTGATAATACTCTACCATGAAATTGATCTTTGTGAGGTAGAGAAATGAGAATAAAATATTTAAAAATTGGTATCTTCTTGTCAGTCTGTTTATTGCTAATGAGTAATATTTTACCTTCAATTGTGTATGCGAATGAAGTCTCGCATATCCAAACTATACAGTCAGAAATGGATCGAATAGATGCAAAATTATCTCAAAATTACTTGCTAACTGAACAAGAAATTAAGGATTTGGTGGAAGATAGCAAAGGAGTCTATCCAGACATATCAGATGAACGTAAAATTGAATTGCTAGAAATGGTATCTTCTAAGTATGCTGCAAGAGCTAGTTTCTTAGATGGAAAGGGAATTACAGTTAATGAGATGGCTTGGATAATTAAGGGCATTGTGACTGGATTGATTGGTAAATACATAAAATTAGGTACTTATGCGGCTAAGTATGGTATTAGTATGGCGCGCTCGATCTTAAGTAGGGCAGCTGCAACTGCAGCAGCAAGAGTAGGATTATTGACCAAGATTTCTGGATGGATTTTACAAATAGCTGTGAATGTAGCTGATGTATATGGTAATTTTGCCTACAATATTGCTGCAGCTTGGGATGCACATGATAAAATCCCTAACAATGGTCGTATAAACTTTTAAAATGCGAGAATGAAAGCACTTTGTATTTTTTTATTGAAAGCACTTTGTATTTTTTTATTGAATATGTTAGCTTGGACAGTGCTTGCAATGATAATCCGTGGAGGGCTAGATGGATTTAATGAGCATACTTGGAGTACTATTTTAATTGCTTCGCTGTCCGGGATATATATAGATTATATGTCCATAGATAAAAGTAGAAAAAAGTCCAAAAGAAAAAAGAAAAAATAGATTTGTTCATGGTAGGGACTTATGAAAGCTTTACTGACAAAAAAGAAAACAGTTTACAAAGAAAAATGATGGAGGAGCAAACATGGCACAAAAAGGAGTAAGCCTTATCAAGGCAGCATTTGATACAGATAACTTTCTCATGCGTTTTAGTGAGAAAGTCTTGGACATCGTGACAGCCAATCTTCTTTTTGTCGTCTCTTGTTTGCCCATCGTGACGATTGGAGTGGCTAAAATCAGCCTCTACGAGACCATGTTTGAGATTAAGAAGAGCAGACGGGTGCCTGTTTTTAAAATCTATCTAAGATCTTTCAAGCAAAATCTGAAACTAGGTCTTCAGCTGGGTTTAATGGAGTTAGGAATTGTGTTTCTTACCCTTTCAGATCTCTATCTTTTCTGGAGTCAAACAGCTCTGCCCTTCCAATTGCTGAAAGCCATTTGTTTAGGTATTCTGATGTTTCTTACTATCGTGATGCTGGCTAGTTACCCTATCGCGGCACGTTATGACCTATCTTGGAAAGAAATTCTTCAAAAAGGATTGATGTTGGCTAGTTTTAACTTTCCTTGGTTCTTCCTCATGTTAGCCATTCTTGTCCTCATTGTGATGGTTCTTTATCTGTCCGCCTTCAGTCTACTCTTAGGTGGCTCAGTCTTCCTACTTTTTGGGTTTGGACTATTGGTCTTTATCCAGACTGGATTGATGGAGAAAATTTTCGCAAAATATCAATAGGAGTCTTATTTCTGAAACTACTTTCAAAGGCTTCAAACGCTATTCTATAAGCTAGAAACTAAAATCTAAGTGTCTATAAGATATTGAAAGCCTTTTCGGTAAAGTGTATACTAAAGAAGTAAAGAAAGAATCTGCTTTAGCAGAAAATAAAAATAATAGGAGAAAATCTATGTCAGATTTGAAAAAATACGAAGGTGTCATTCCAGCCTTCTACGCATGTTATGATGATCAAGGAGAAGTAAGCCCAGAGCGTACACGTGCCTTGGTTCAATACTTCATTGATAAAGGTGTTCAAGGTCTTTATGTCAATGGTTCTTCTGGTGAATGTATCTACCAAAGTGTAGAAGACCGCAAGTTGATTTTGGAAGAAGTCATGGCAGTTGCTAAAGGTAAATTAACTATTATTGCCCATGTTGCTTGCAACAATACCAAAGATAGTATGGAACTTGCTCGCCACGCTGAAAGTTTGGGAGTAGATGCTATTGCAACGATTCCGCCGATTTATTTTCGTTTGCCAGAATACTCAGTTGCCAAATACTGGAACGATATTAGTTCTGCAGCTCCAAACACAGACTATGTGATCTACAACATTCCTCAATTGGCAGGTGTTGCTTTGACTCCAAGTCTTTATACCGAAATGTTGAAGAATCCTCGTGTTATCGGTGTGAAGAACTCTTCTATGCCAGTTCAAGATATCCAAACTTTTGTTAGCCTTGGTGGGGAAGACCATATCGTCTTTAACGGTCCAGATGAACAGTTCCTAGGTGGTCGCCTCATGGGTGCCAAAGCTGGTATCGGTGGTACTTATGGTGCTATGCCAGAACTCTTCTTGAAACTCAATCAGTTGATTGCGGATAAAGATTTAGAAACAGCGCGTGAGTTACAGTATGCTATCAACGCTATCATTGGTAAATTGACTGCTGCACATGGAAATATGTACGGTGTCATTAAAGAAGTCTTGAAGATCAATGAAGGATTGAATATTGGTTCTGTTCGTTCACCATTGACACCAGTGATTGAAGACGATCGTCCAGTTGTAGAAGCAGCTGCAGCCTTGATTCGTGAAACAAAGGAGCGCTTCCTCTAATCCATAAGGAGGTATTTATGACACACTACGTTGCAATTGATATAGGTGGAACCAACATCAAGTATGGTTTGGTTGATCAAGAGGGGCAACTTCTTGAATCGCATGAAATGCCAACTGAAGCGTATAAGGGTGGACCTCATATCTTACAAAAAATCAAAGATATTGTAGCCAGCTATTTAGAAAAAGGCCCAGTAGCAGGTGTTGCCATTTCTTCTGCAGGAATGGTGGATCCTGATAAGGGGGAAATTTTCTACGCTGGACCTCAGATTCCAAATTATGCAGGAACCCAGTTCAAGAAGGAAATCGAAGAAAGCTTTGCTATTCCTTGTGAGATTGAAAATGATGTCAACTGTGCAGGTCTGGCTGAGGCAGTATCTGGTTCAGGTAAGGGAGCAAGTGTCACCCTTTGCTTGACCATTGGAACAGGTATCGGTGGTTGCTTGATTATGGATGGGAAAGTCTTCCATGGTTTTAGCAATTCGGCCTGTGAAGTCGGGTATATGCATATGCAAGATGGAGCTTTTCAGGATCTCGCTTCTACCACAGCCTTGGTGGAGTATGTAGCAACATCTCATGGAGAAGATGTTGATCAGTGGAATGGCCGACGCATTTTCAAGGAAGCCACTGAAGGCAATAAACTCTGCATGGAAGGTATTGACCGCATGGTAGACTATCTAGGAAAAGGTCTGGCAAATATTTGCTACGTTGCCAATCCAGAAGTGGTTATTCTTGGTGGTGGTATCATGGGGCAAGAGGCTATCCTCAAACCTAAGATCCGCACAGCCTTGAAAGAGGCTTTGGTACCAAGTTTAGCAGAAAAAACACGATTAGAATTTGCCCATCACCAGAATACAGCAGGTATGCTTGGTGCATATTATCATTTTAAGACAAAACAATCCTAGTTTGGCTCAGCCAAACTAGGATTTTCTAATCAAATTCCCTTGACTTTCTTTATAATTGTGAGATAATAAATAAAATATATAAAGGAATTATATAAAATGACTATAGCGAATTCAAGTAAGATTGTGACCTTCCAAGCTAATAGAGAATTAGTAAATGATGCCATGGAAGTGTTAAAAGAAAAAAATCTCTCTCTTTCATCAGCACTCAGATTATTTTTAAAGAATGTTGCCGTAACAAATGAAGTAGATTTACTGAGTGAAGAGGAATTAGAGAAGGAGTATTTGTTTAGACAATTACAAGCAGAAGTTCAAGAAAGTTATGCCAAGATTGAGGCTGGAAATTACTTGACAGATGAGGATGTCGTGACACGCTATGGATTATAAAAGATATAGGATTTTGTATTCTCCTAGAGTGATTGATAGTCTGGATAAAATATATCAGTATATAGCGGAGGAAATCGGTTCTGTAGAGGCTGCGAGACGAAAAGTAGCCAATATTAGAAAAGATATTAATCGGCTAGAAATTTTCCCCCAAGCTGGATTTGATGCTGATGAAAAATTTGGTAAGAAATTAGACCCTCGCTACCAAACGCGAGGATTGACCTTGAGTAAGGATTACATTGTATTGTATACAATTGTTGAGGATACCGTCAGACTTGCTTATTTACTCCCTTCAAAAAGTGATTACATGAAATTATTCAAGACTAAGTCAAGATATGACTAATTCATAATCTTGAAGAGGTATGTTTGGTGATGAATAAAAATCCTAGTTTGGCTAAGCCAAACTAGGATTTTCTGACACGTTTTTGTCTACGATAGCCGTTGAGTTTCTTATTTTCCCAGTAGCTATTAAAGATTTTTTCCTTGCTTTCGCGATTGATTTCCAAAAAGTAGGCATAAATCAAATCGATAAAGAAGAGCATAGGAAGTTGAGCGGATATTCGTTGGATATAGGAAGGCTGGCTGTGGGTGGCTACAAGAACAGTCTCTGTGTAGGCCTGGCTATCTTTATTGGGAACACTTGAAAAGAGTACAGTCTTTGCCCCCATCTCCTTGGCATCTAATAGACTATCTAAAATAGAAGGTGTTGTACCAGAAAGTGAGAAGCCCAGTACGAGACAATTTTCCTCCATAATGCTGGTTGTCCATGCAAAGCCATCTTGATCGGTCAAGGCTTCGCAGACCACACCCAGACGCATGAACCGCAATTTCATTTCACGGGCGACGAGGCCAGAACTCCCTGTTCCGAAGAAGTAGACACGCTCAGCATCTTCGATTAGCTGGGCAATTCGTTCTAGTTGGATTTCGTCAATCAAGTCTTGTGTTTGTTCCCTCATATTGCTATAACTTCTGAGGACTCGTTTGGTCAGTGGACTGTGCTTGGAGACTTGGTTGGCTTGATTTTCTGCCTGATGTTGGTATTGGAAAATAAATTCTCGGTAGCCAGTAAAGCCACACTTTTTAGCAAAGCGGGTCAAAGCAGCTTGAGAAATATGTAATTTTTGGGTGACTTGTTGAGAAGATAAATCATCTGTAATCGTTTCAGCTTGCAAAAAATAGCGAGCGATTTCTTGCTCTAGGTCTGTCATTTCTTCAAAATGTGAATCAATGATAGTTGCGATATCTGGTTTGTCCATAGGGAAAGCTCCTTTACATGAGTCATACTGGAAGACTAGATCAGGGAATAGTCACACTTCATTATAACACATAATATAAGGATAGATAAATAAAAACGCATCTCTGTTTTAAAAACGAAAAAGTCGAAAAAGCTTCTTACTTTTCCATAATTTTCTACTCAAATTGTGGTACAATTAAGAGTAAGATTTTAATTATACTCTTCGAAAATCTCTTCAAACTACGTCATCGTTGCCTTGCCGTACTCAAGTACAGCCTGCAGCTAGCTTCCTAGTTTGCTCTTTGATTTTCATTGAGTATTAGAAATGAGACTGATTTGTATGAGAAAATTTAACAGCCATTCGATTCCGATTCGGCTTAATTTATTGTTTTCAATCATCATTTTACTCTTTATGACCATTATTGGTCGTTTGTTGTATATGCAGGTTTTAAACAAGGATTTTTACGAAAAAAAGCTAGCATCAGCTAGTCAGACCAAGGTCACAAGCAGTTCTGCCCGTGGGGAAATTTATGATGCTAGTGGGAAACCTTTGGTAGAAAATACGCTAAAGAAGGTTGTTTCCTTTACGCGTAGCAATAAAATGACGGCTACAGACTTAAAAGAAACAGCTAAAAAGTTACTGACTTATGTGAGCATCAGCTCTCTAAATTTGACAGAACGCCAGCTGGCGGATTACTATTTGGCTGATCCTGAAATCTATAAACAGACAGTGGAGGCTCTCCCAAGCGAGAAACGCTTGGATTCAGATGGCAATCGCCTATCCGAATCAGAACTGTATAACAATGCGGTCGATAGTGTCCAAACGAGTCAACTAAACTATACAGAGGATGAAAAGAAAGAAATCTATCTTTTTAGTCAGTTAAATGCTGTTGGAAACTTTTCGACAGGTACCATTGCGACAGATCCTTTAAATGATTCTCAGGTGGCTGTTATTGCCTCTATTTCAAAGGAGATGCCTGGCATTAGTATTTCTACTTCTTGGGATCGAAAGGTTTTGGAAACTTCTCTTTCTTCTATAGTAGGGAGTGTATCCAGTGAAAAAGCTGGTCTCCCAGCGGAAGAAGCAGAAGCCTATCTTAAAAAAGGCTATTCTCTAAATGATCGTGTAGGAACCTCCTATTTGGAAAAGCAATATGAAGAGACCTTGCAAGGAAAACGCTCGGTAAAAGAAATCCATCTGGATAAATATGGTAATATGGAAAGCGTGGATACAATTGAGGAAGGTAGTAAGGGAAACAATATCAAGCTGACCATTGATTTGGCCTTCCAAGATAGCGTGGATGCTCTGCTGAAAAGTTATTTCAATTCCGAGCTAGGAAATGGAGGAGCCAAGTATTCTGAAGGTGTCTATGCAGTCGCCCTTAACCCCAAAACAGGTGCTGTTTTGTCTATGTCAGGACTCAAACATGACCTGAAAACGGGAGAGTTGACGCCTGATTCCTTGGGAACGGTAACCAATGTCTTTGTCCCAGGTTCGGTTGTCAAGGCGGCGACCATCAGCTCTGGCTGGGAAAATGGAGTCTTGTCAGGAAACCAGACCTTGACAGACCAGTCCATTGTCTTCCAAGGTTCAGCTTCCATCAATTCTTGGTATACTCAGGCTTACGGTTCATTCCCTATCACAGCAGTCCAAGCTCTGGAGTATTCATCCAATACTTATATGGTCCAAACAGCCTTAGGTCTTATGGGGCAAACCTACCAACCCAATATGTTTGTCGGCACCAGCAAGCTAGAGTCAGCTATGGGGAAATTGCGTTCAACCTTTGGTGAATATGGCTTGGGCTCTGCGACTGGGATTGACCTACCAGATGAATCTACTGGATTTGTTCCCAAAGAGTATAGCTTTGCTAATTACATTACTAATGCCTTTGGGCAGTTTGATAACTATACGCCCATGCAGTTGGCTCAGTATGTAGCAACTATTGCAAATGATGGTGTTCGTGTGGCTCCTCGTATTGTTGAAGGCATTTATGGTAATAATGATAAGGGAGGACTGGGTGACCTGATTCAGCAACTGCAACCGACAGAGATGAATAAGGTCAATATATCCGACTCCGATATGAGCATCTTGCACCAAGGTTTTTATCAGGTTGCTCATGGGACTAGCGGATTGACAACTGGACGTGCCTTTTCAAACGGTGCCTTGGTATCCATTAGCGGAAAAACGGGTACAGCCGAAAGCTATGTGGCAGATGGTCAGCAAGCAACCAATACTAATGCGGTGGCCTATGCCCCGTCTGATAATCCCCAAATCGCTGTTGCAGTGGTCTTTCCTCATAATACCAATTTAACAAATGGTGTAGGACCTTCCATTGCGCGTGATATTATCAATTTGTATCAAAAATACCATCCAATGAACTAGAAAGGAAATTATGCTTTATCCAACACCCATTGCCAAGCTGATTGACAGCTATTCTAAGTTACCAGGTATCGGGATTAAGACGGCTACGCGTTTGGCCTTTTATACGATTGGGATGTCTGATGACGATGTCAATGAATTTGCAAAAAATCTCCTTTCTGCTAAGAGAGAATTGACCTACTGTTCCGTTTGTGGACGTTTGACAGACGACGACCCTTGCTCTATCTGTACCGATCCGACTCGTGACCAGACAACGATTTTGGTGCTAGAGGATAGTCGTGATGTGGCAGCTATGGAAAATATCCAAGAATACCACGGGCTCTATCATGTCTTGCATGGCCTCATTTCCCCTATGAATGGTATCAGTCCAGATGATATCAATCTCAAGGGGCTCATGACTCGTCTGATGGATAGTGAGGTTTCAGAAGTAATCGTAGCAACCAATGCCACAGCAGATGGGGAAGCAACTTCCATGTATCTTTCCCGCTTACTCAAGCCAGCTGGGATCAAGGTTACGCGCTTGGCACGAGGTCTTGCTGTGGGAGCAGATATCGAGTATGCGGACGAAGTCACACTCTTACGGGCTATTGAAAATCGAACAGAGTTGTAAGTGTAGACAAATTTACGAACTCCATTCATTTATAAAAAATCAAGGAGGCTGAAAATCGTTCCTATCGGCCTCTTTTTGTATAGTGTGATGAGTAGGATCAGGTTCAAGTTTTAAAAAACCAAGCAAATATGATATACTAAAGAGCGAGTATTCTAGTAGAATTAGGACAAATAATATGAAACAAACGATTATTCTTTTATATGGTGGAAGGAGTGCGGAACGTGAAGTCTCTGTCCTTTCAGCTGAGAGTATCATGCGTGCGGTTAACTACGACCGTTTCACAGTCAAGACTTTCTTTATCAGTCAGTCAGGTGACTTTATCAAAACGCAGGAATTTAGTCAGACTCCAGGTCAAGAGGACCGTCTCATGACCAATGAAACCATTGATTGGGATAAGAAAGTTGCACCAAGTGCTATCTATGAAGAAGGGGCAGTGGTCTTTCCAGTTCTTCATGGTCCGATGGGAGAAGATGGCTCTGTTCAAGGATTCCTTGAAGTTTTGAAATTGCCTTATGTCGGTTGCAATATCTTGTCATCCAGTCTTGCCATGGATAAAATCACGACTAAGCGTGTGTTAGAATCTGCTGGCATTGCACAAGTTCCCTATGTGGCTATCGTTGAAGGGGATGATGTGACTGCTAAAATCGCTGAAGTGGAAGAAAAATTGACTTATCCAGTCTTCACTAAGCCGTCAAACATGGGTTCTAGTGTCGGTATTTCTAAGTCTGAAAATCAAGAAGAACTTCGTCAAGCTTTGGAACTTGCCTTTCAATATGACAGCCGTGTCTTGGTAGAGCAAGGGGTCAATGCCCGTGAAATCGAGGTTGGTCTCTTGGGAAACTACGATGTCAAAAGCACGCTACCAGGAGAAGTAGTCAAGGATGTTGCCTTTTATGACTACGATGCCAAGTATATTGATAACAAGATTACCATGGACATCCCAGCCAAAATCAGTGATGATGTGGTAGCTGTCATGCGTCAAAATGCAGAGACGGCCTTCCGTGCCATTGGAGGCCTCGGTCTCTCTCGTTGCGATTTCTTCTATACAGATAAGGGAGAGATTTTCCTAAACGAGCTCAATACCATGCCAGGTTTCACCCAGTGGTCAATGTATCCACTACTTTGGGACAATATGGGAATCAGCTACGCAGAACTAATCGAGCGTTTGGTTGACCTTGCCAAGGAAAGCTTTAACAAGCGCGAAGCGCATTTGCTATAAAATGAAAGAGAGGGTAGAAGCCAGAACCATCACTGCCAGGTGACTAGAGTTCTCGGGCTTCGACCCTTTTTAAAGGAGTAGAAATGAAATTAACAATCCATGAAGTTGCCCAAGCTGTTGGAGCTAAAAATGATGTTAGTCTTTTTGCGAACGCCCAGTTAGAAAAGGCTGAGTTTGACAGTCGATTGATTGGGACTGGAGATTTATTTGTGCCACTCAAAGGTGCGCGTGATGGTCATGACTTTATCGAAACAGCCTTTGAAAATGGTGCGGTAGCAACCCTGTCTGAGAAAGAAATCGCAAATCATCCCTACATTCTAGTAGACGACGTGTTGACTGCATTTCAAAAACTAGCTGCCTACTATCTTGAAAAAACGACTGTTGATGTCTTTGCTATTACGGGTTCAAATGGTAAGACAACGACCAAGGATATGTTGGCACATTTGCTGTCAACAATCTACAAAACCTACAAAACTCAAGGAAACTACAATAACGAGATTGGTCTTCCTTACACAGTTCTCCATATGCCTGAAGGAACAGAAAAGTTGGTTTTGGAGATGGGACAGGATCACTTGGGAGATATTCATCTCTTGTCTGAATTGGCTCATCCAAAGATAGCCATCGTGACCTTGGTTGGAGAAGCCCATTTGGCCTTTTTCAAAGACCGTTCGGAGATTGCCCAAGGAAAAATGCAAATTGCAGATGGCATGGCTTCGAATTCCTTGCTTTTGGCCCCAGCCGACTCCATTGTAGAGGCCTACTTGCCAACTGATAAAAAGGTGGTTCGTTTTGGGCAAGGAGCAGAGTTGGAAATCACAGACTTGGTTGAGCGTAAGGACAGTCTGACCTTTAAAGCTAATTTCTTGGAACAAGCCCTTGATTTGCCAGTGACTGGTAAGTACAATGCCACTAATGCTATGATTGCTGCTTATGTGGCCCTACAAGAAGGAGTTTCAGAAGAACAAATTTGTCAGGCCTTCCAAAATCTTGAATTGACGCGTAACCGTACCGAGTGGAAGAAAGCAGCCAATGGAGCAGACATCTTGTCAGATGTTTACAATGCCAATCCAACTGCTATGAAGCTGATTTTAGAGACCTTCTCTGCCATTCCAGCCAATGAAGGGGGCAAGAAAATTGCGGTTTTAGCGGACATGAAGGAACTGGGTAACCAGTCAGTTCAACTCCATAATCAGATGATTTTGAGCCTTTCTCCAGATGTGCTGGATACCGTGATTTTCTACGGAGAAGACATTGCTGAATTGGCCCAACTTGCCAGTCAAATGTTCCCAATTGGCCACGTTTACTATTTCAAGAAAACAGAAGACCAAGACCAATTTGAAGACCTAGTCAAGCAGGTCAAGGAAAGCCTCAGTGCCAATGATCAAATCTTGCTCAAGGGCTCTAACTCTATGAACCTAGCCATGTTGGTAGAAAGTTTAGAAAATGAAACCAAGTGATTTTGTTAAGTATCTGCAAAGAATGATTGCCCTTACAGATACTGGCTTAACCTTTACAAAAGATCCTTTTGACTGTGAGCGCTACGAAGACTTGCGAAGTCTGTTATCTGAAATGTTGAATCAGGTATCAGACCTTGATGCAGACGAAGTGGCAGAACTCTTGAAACCGACCTCCGCTTATGCGACTCCCTTAATGGACGTCCGTGCTTGGATTGTTGAGGATGAGAAGATTTGTCTGGTTAGGGGACAAGGAGAGGATAGTTGGGCTTTGCCAGGTGGCTTTGGTGAAGTCGGCTATTCTCCAACTGAAAATATTCTCAAGGAAATTGAAGAAGAAACCGGTTTTAAAGCCAAAGTTGAAAGACTGCTAGCTGTTTTTGATACCAATCGTTTCCAACTACAGAGCAAACAATATGCAAAGTTTGTTTTTGAATGTAAGCTTCTCGATGGACAATTCCAAGAAAATCAAGAAATCGCTGACCTTCAATTTTTTGCAATTGACCAACTGCCGAATTTATCTGAAAAACGCATTACCAAGGAGCAAATCGAGATTCTTTGGCAGGTTTATCAAGGTCAGAGGGAGCAATATCTTGACTAAGAAGATGATTATCGTATTTCTAAATCCATTTTTGACAAATAGCATGGTATAATAATATGCAGGAAAATTTTGAATTATGAGGAAGACTAGATGAATTTATGGGATATTTTTTTTACAACTCAGCCAACAGAACCACCTAAATTTGACCTTTTTTGGTATGTTAGCCTATTTACGCTCTTAGCCTTGACCTTTTATACAGCCTATCGCTATCGTGAAAAGAAGGTTTACCAACGATTTTTCCAGATTTTACAGGCCGTTCAGTTGATCCTTCTTTATGGTTGGTACTGGGTCAATCATATGCCATTGTCAGAAAGCCTACCCTTTTACCATTGCCGTATGGCTATGTTTGTGGTACTCTTGCTTCCTGGTCAGTCCAAATATAAACAATACTTTGCATTATTGGGAACATTTGGGACATTAGCAGCCTTTGTTTATCCAGTGCCAGATGCTTACCCTTTTCCACATATCACCATTTTATCCTTTATCTTTGGTCATTTAGCACTCTTGGGGAACTCTCTAGTTTATCTATTGAGACAGTATAGTGCGAAATTGCTGGATGTGAAGGGAATTTTTCTCATGACCTTTGCCCTAAATGCCTTGATTTTTGTGGTCAATTTGGTAACAGGTGGGGATTACGGATTCTTGACAAAACCGCCATTGGTTGGGGATCATGGTCTAGTAGCTAATTATTTACTTGTTTCAATTGTGCTGGTAGCTACTATCAGTTTGACTAAGAAAATCTTAGAATTCTTTTTAGCTCAAGAAGCAGAAAAAATGATTGCAAAGAAAGCTTAACACAGAGCTTTCTTTTTTTGTCTTAGAGAGTTTTTACAAGCAGCTTATAAAATAAGAATTTCTGAACATAGAAACTCAAAAATTGGCTGGGAAATTTAGGAAAAAAGCAAGCATGATTAAATTTTTTGTGTTATAATATTCTGTGAATAGCTATGCCTAAGTTTAGCTATGGAATAATACGAAGTGCGAAACTTGGAAGATAGAGAGGATGCGATGTAATGGCTAGAGAAGGCTTTTTTACAGGTCTAGATATTGGAACAAGCTCTGTCAAGGTGCTTGTAGCCGAGCAGAGAAATGGTGAATTAAATGTAATTGGCGTGAGTAATGCCAAAAGTAAAGGTGTAAAGGATGGAATTATTGTTGATATTGATGCAGCAGCAACTGCTATCAAGTCAGCCATTTCCCAAGCAGAAGAAAAGTCAGGCATTTCGATTAAATCAGTGAATGTCGGCTTGCCTGGTAATCTTTTGCAGGTAGAACCAACTCAAGGGATGATTCCAGTAACATCTGATACCAAGGAAATTACGGATCAAGATGTTGAAAATGTTGTCAAATCAGCTTTGACAAAGAGTATGACACCTGACCGTGAAGTCATTACCTTTATTCCTGAAGAATTTATTGTGGATGGTTTCCAAGGGATTCGTGACCCACGTGGCATGATGGGGGTTCGTCTTGAAATGCGTGGTTTGCTTTATACAGGTCCTCGCACTATTTTACATAACCTACGTAAGACAGTAGAACGTGTCGGACTACAGGTTGAAAATGTTATTATTTCACCACTAGCAATGGTTCAATCAGTTTTGAACGAAGGTGAACGTGAATTTGGTGCTACAGTGATTGATATGGGAGCAGGTCAAACGACTGTCGCTACAATCCGTAACCAAGAACTTCAGTTCACACATATTCTCCAAGAAGGTGGAGATTATGTAACTAAAGATATCTCCAAGGTTTTGAAAACCTCTCGCAAATTAGCAGAAGGCTTGAAACTGAATTACGGGGAAGCCTATCCGCCTCTTGCAAGCAAAGAAACCTTCCAAGTAGAAGTTATTGGAGAAGTAGAAGCAGTCGAAGTGACGGAAGCCTACTTGTCAGAAATTATTTCTGCACGAATCAAGCACATCCTTGAGCAAATCAAGCAAGAATTAGATAGAAGACGTCTATTGGAGCTCCCTGGTGGTATTGTCTTAATCGGTGGGAATGCCATTTTACCAGGTATGGTTGAACTTGCTCAGGAAGTCTTTGACGTCCGTGTCAAGCTTTATGTTCCAAATCAAGTTGGTATCCGTAATCCAGCCTTTGCGCATGTGATTAGTTTATCAGAATTTGCTGGACAATTAACAGAAGTTAATCTTTTGGCTCAGAGAGCTATAAAAGGTGAGAATGACTTAAGTCATCAGCCAATTAGCTTTGGTGGGATGCTGCAAAAGACAGCTCAGTTTGTACAATCAACGCCTATTCAACCAGCTCCTGCTCCAGAAGTAGAGCCGGTGGCGCCTACAGAACCAATGGCGGATTTCCAACAAGCTTCACAAAATAAACCGAAATTAGCAGATCGTTTCCGTGGCTTGATCGGAAGCATGTTTGACGAATAAAGAGGACAAATAAATTATGACATTTTCATTTGATACAGCTGCTGCTCAAGGGGCAGTGATTAAAGTAATTGGTGTCGGTGGAGGTGGTGGCAATGCCATCAACCGTATGGTCGACGAAGGTGTTACAGGCGTAGAATTTATCGCAGCAAACACAGATGTACAAGCATTGAGTAGTACAAAAGCTGAGACTGTTATTCAGTTGGGACCTAAATTGACTCGTGGTTTGGGTGCAGGAGGTCAACCTGAGGTTGGTCGTAAAGCTGCTGAAGAAAGCGAAGAAACACTGACGGAAGCTATCAGTGGTGCAGATATGGTCTTCATCACTGCTGGTATGGGAGGAGGCTCTGGAACTGGAGCTGCTCCTGTTATTGCTCGTATCGCCAAAGATTTAGGTGCTCTTACAGTTGGTGTTGTAACACGTCCCTTTGGTTTTGAAGGAAGCAAACGTGGACAATTTGCTGTAGAAGGAATCAATCAACTTCGTGAGCATGTAGATACTCTATTGATTATTTCGAACAACAACTTGCTTGAAATTGTTGATAAGAAGACACCGCTCTTGGAGGCTCTTAGCGAAGCGGATAACGTTCTTCGTCAAGGTGTTCAAGGAATTACCGATTTGATTACCAACCCAGGATTGATTAACCTTGACTTTGCCGATGTGAAAACGGTAATGGCAAACAAAGGGAATGCTCTTATGGGTATTGGTATCGGTAGTGGAGAAGAACGTGTTGTTGAAGCAGCGCGTAAGGCAATTTACTCTCCACTTCTTGAAACAACAATTGATGGAGCGGAAGATGTGATTGTCAACGTAACTGGTGGTCTTGACTTAACCTTGATTGAGGCAGAAGAGGCTTCACAAATTGTGAACCAGGCAGCAGGTCAAGGAGTGAACATCTGGCTCGGTACTTCAATTGATGAAAGTATGCGTGATGAAATTCGTGTAACAGTTGTTGCAACAGGTGTTCGTCAAGACCGCGTAGAAAAGGTTGTGGCTCCACAAGCTAGACCGACTACTAACTACCGTGAGACAGTGAAACCAGCTCATTCACATGGCTTTGATCGTCATTTTGATATGGCAGAAACAGCTGAATTGCCAAAACAAAATCCACGTCGTTTGGAACCAACTCAGGCATCTGCTTTTGGTGATTGGGATCTTCGCCGTGAATCGATTGTTCGTACAACAGATTCAGTCGTTTCTCCAGTTGAACGCTTTGAAGCCCCAATTTCACAAGATGAAGATGAATTGGATACACCTCCATTTTTCAAAAATCGTTAAGTAAATGAATGTAAAAGAAAATACAGAACTTGTTTTTCGAGAAGTTGCAGAGGCTAGTCTGAGTGCTCATCGAGAGAGTGGTTCAGTCTCTGTCATTGCAGTTACCAAGTATGTAGATGTACCGACAGCGGAATCCTTGCTTCCGCTAGGTGTTCATCATATCGGTGAAAATCGTGTCGATAAGTTTCTGGAAAAATATGAAGCTTTAAAAGATCGAGATGTGACTTGGCATTTGATTGGTACCTTGCAAAGACGTAAGGTGAAAGATGTCATACAATTTGTCGATTATTTCCATGCCTTGGATTCAGTAAAGCTAGCGGAGGAAATCCAAAAAAGAAGTGACCGAGTCATCAAGTGTTTCCTTCAAGTAAATATTTCTAAAGAAGAAAGCAAGCACGGTTTTTCGAGAGAGGAACTGCTGGATATCTTGCCAGAGTTAGCCAGACTAGATAAGATTGAATATGTTGGTTTAATGACGATGGCACCTTTTGAGGCTAGAAGTGAGCAGTTGAAAGAAATTTTCAAGGCGACCCAAGATTTACAAAGAGAAATCCAAGAAAAACAAATTCCAAATATGCCTATGACCGAGTTAAGTATGGGAATGAGTCGTGATTATAAAGAAGCGATTCAATTCGGTTCCACCTTTGTTCGTATAGGTACAGCATTTTTTAAGTAGGAGAGAACCATGTCTTTAAAAGATAGATTCGATAGATTTATAGATTATTTTACGGAGGATGAGGATTCAAGTCTCCCTTATGAAAAAAGAGATGAGCCTGTGTTTACTCCAGTAAATTCTTCACAGGAACCGGCTCTCCCAATCACTCAAACTCCACAATCAGCTGGAACAAAGGAGAACAATATCACCAGACTTCATGCAAGACAACAGGAATTGGCAAATCAGAGTCAGCGTGCAACGGATAAGGTCATTATAGATGTTCGTTATCCTAGAAAATATGAAGATGCAACAGAAATTGTTGATTTATTGGCAGGAAACGAAAGTATCTTGATTGATTTTCAATATATGACTGAAGTGCAGGCTCGTCGTTGTTTGGATTACCTGGATGGGGCTTGCCATGTTCTAGCTGGAAGTCTGAAAAAAGTAGCTTCTACCATGTATCTGTTGACACCAGTGAATGTTATTGTGAATGTAGAAGATATTCGTTTGCCAGATGAAGATCAACAGGGTGAGTTTGATTTTGATATGAGACGAAATAGAGTACGATAATGATTTTTTTAATTCGTATGATTTATAATGCAGTGGATATTTACTCCCTGATTTTGGTAGCCTTTGCTGTCATGTCTTGGTTTCCAGGCGCCTACGAATCCAGTTTGGGTCGTTGGATTGTAGCGTTGGTAAAACCAGTGCTTGCTCCCTTGCAACGCCTGCCTTTACAGATAGCGGGCCTTGATTTATCTGTTTGGGTTGCGATTGTTTTGGTTCGATTTTTAGGAGAAAACCTAGTCCGTTTTCTGGCGATGATAGGATGAATAAAGGGATTTATCAGCATTTCTCCATAGAAGATCGTCCCTTTCTTGACAAGGGAATGGAATGGATAAAGAAGGTAGAAGATAGCTATGCTCCTTTTTTAACTCCTTTTATCAATCCTCATCAGGAGAAACTATTAAAGATTTTGGCCAAAACCTATGGTCTTGCTTGTAGCAGTAGTGGGGAATTTGTCTCGAGTGAGTATGTTCGAGTTTTATTATACCCAGATTATTTCCAACCAGAGTTTTCAGATTTTGAAATATCTCTTCAGGAAATTGTGTATTCCAATAAATTTGAACATTTAACGCATGCTAAGATTTTAGGGACAGTCATCAATCAATTAGGGATTGAACGGAAACTTTTTGGAGATATCCTAGTAGATGAAGAACGGGCGCAGATTATGATTAATCAGCAGTTTCTTCTTCTCTTTCAAGATGGATTAAAGAAAATTGGCCGTATACCTGTTTCGCTGGAGGAACGTCCTTTCGCCGAGAAAATAGATAAGCTAGAACAGTATCGAGAACTGGATTTATCTGTGTCTAGTTTTCGATTAGATGTTCTTTTATCAAATGTTTTGAAACTATCTAGGAATCAAGCAAACCAGTTGATTGAAAAGAAACTTGTCCAAGTAAATTATCATGTGGTAGACAAATCAGATTACACTGTTCAAGTTGGAGATTTGATTAGTGTGAGAAAATTTGGTCGCTTGAGATTACTTCAAGATAAGGGACAAACGAAAAAAGAGAAGAAAAAAATAACCGTCCAGTTATTATTAAGTAAGTGAGGAATAGAATGCCAATTACATCATTAGAAATAAAGGACAAGACCTTTGGAACTCGATTCAGAGGCTTTGATCCAGAAGAAGTCGATGAATTTTTAGATATTGTGGTTCGTGATTACGAAGATCTTGTTCGTGCGAATCATGATAAAGATTTGCGTATTAAGAGTTTAGAAGAGCGTTTGTCTTACTTTGACGAAATGAAAGATTCATTGAGCCAGTCTGTATTGATTGCCCAAGACACAGCTGAGCGAGTGAAACAAGCAGCACATGAACGTTCAAACAATATCATTCATCAAGCAGAGCAGGATGCGCAACGCTTGTTGGAAGAAGCTAAATATAAGGCAAACGAGATTCTTCGTCAAGCAACAGACAATGCTAAGAAAGTTGCTGTTGAAACCGAAGAGTTGAAGAACAAGAGCCGTGTCTTCCACCAACGTCTCAAATCTACAATTGAGAGTCAGTTGGCTATTGTTGAATCTTCAGACTGGGAAGATATTCTTCGCCCAACAGCTACTTATCTTCAAACCAGTGATGAAGCCTTTAAAGAAGTGGTTAGCGAGGTACTTGGAGAACCGATTCCAGCTCCAATTGAGGAAGAACCAATTGATATGACACGTCAGTTCTCTCAAGCAGAAATGGCAGAGTTACAGGCTCGTATTGAAGCAGCCAATAAAGAATTGGCTGAATTTGAAGCTCAGACTAAACAGGAAGTGGAAGCTCCAACTCCTGTAGTGGGTCCTCAAATGGAAGAAGAACCTGCTCATCCAGTTGGTCCAATGTATGAAGAGCCAGAAGTAGCTCCAGTACATCCTTCGGCTCCAACACCAGCTACAGAAACATTTGATTCAGCACCAGGATTTGAAGCACCGCAAGAATCCGTTACAATTTTATAAGAAATATTCTGAGAACAATATCTTATCCTTATATTTCCAGCGAGCAGGAGATGGTGTGAGTCCTGTAATCCCTATTGATAAGATTATCCTCTCAAAAACTCAAGTCTGAAGTTAGTAGGATTTGACGTTCCCCACGTTACGGGATAAGAGGGAGAAAGACTAAATCTTTTTCCGAATAAAGGTGGTACCACGATTTTCGTCCTTTTTGGCAGTCGTGGTTTTTAATTTGTGATTATTTATAAAGGAGATACCATGAAACTCAAAGATACCCTTAATCTTGGGAAAACAGCTTTCCCAATGCGTGCAGGCCTTCCTACCAAAGAGCCAGTTTGGCAAAAGGAATGGGAAGATGCAAAACTTTACCAACGTCGTCAAGAATTGAACCAAGGAAAACCTCATTTCACCTTGCATGATGGCCCTCCATACGCGAACGGAAATATCCACGTTGGACACGCTATGAACAAGATTTCAAAAGATATCATTGTTCGCTCAAAATCTATGTCAGGTTTTTACGCACCATTTATCCCAGGTTGGGATACTCATGGTCTGCCAATCGAGCAAGTTTTGGCAAAACAAGGTGTCAAACGTAAAGAAATGGACTTGGTTGAGTACTTGAAACTTTGCCGTGAATACGCTCTTTCTCAAGTAGATAAACAACGTGAAGACTTTAAACGTTTGGGTGTTTCTGGTGACTGGGAAAATCCATATGTGACTTTGACTCCTGATTATGAAGCAGCTCAAATCCGTGTATTTGGTGAGATGGCTAATAAAGGCTATATCTACCGTGGTGCAAAACCAGTTTACTGGTCATGGTCATCTGAGTCAGCCCTTGCCGAAGCGGAAATTGAATACCATGATTTGGTTTCAACTTCCCTTTACTATGCCAATAAGGTAAAAGATGGCAAAGGTGTTCTAGATACAGAGACTTATATCGTAGTCTGGACAACAACTCCATTTACTATCACAGCTTCTCGTGGTTTGACGGTTGGAGCAGATATTGATTACGTTTTAGTTCAACCTGCTGGTGAAACTCGTAAGTTTGTCGTTGCTGCAGAATTGTTGACTAGCTTGTCTGAGAAATTTGGTTGGGCTGATGTTCAAGTGTTGGCAACTTACCGTGGTCAAGAACTCAACCACATCGTGACAGAACACCCATGGGATACTGCAGTAGATGAGCTCGTTATCCTTGGTGACCACGTTACCACTGACTCTGGTACTGGTATCGTCCATACAGCCCCTGGTTTTGGTGAGGACGACTATAATGTTGGTATTGCTAATGGTCTTGAAGTCGCAGTGACTGTTGACGAACGTGGTATCATGATGAAGAATGCTGGTCCTGAGTTTGAAGGCCAATTCTACGATAAGGTTGTACCAACTGTTATTGAAAAACTTGGCAGCCTCCTTCTTGCCCAAGAAGAAATTTCTCACTCATATCCATTTGACTGGCGTACTAAGAAACCAATTATCTGGCGTGCAGTTCCACAATGGTTTGCTTCTGTATCAAAATTCCGTCAAGAAATCTTGGATGAAATTGAAAAAGTAAAATTCCACTCTGAATGGGGGAAAGTGCGTCTTTACAACATGATTCGTGACCGTGGTGACTGGGTTATCTCTCGTCAACGTGCTTGGGGTGTTCCGCTTCCTATCTTCTACGCTGAAGATGGTACAGCTATCATGACTGCTGAAACTATTGAACACGTGGCTCAACTCTTTGAGGAACATGGTTCAAGTATTTGGTGGGAACGTGATGCTAAGGACCTCTTGCCAGAAGGATTTACTCATCCAGGTTCACCAAATGGTGAGTTCAAAAAAGAAACAGATATCATGGACGTTTGGTTTGACTCAGGTTCATCATGGAATGGAGTTGTAGTAAACCGTCCTGAGTTGACTTACCCAGCAGATCTTTACCTAGAAGGTTCTGACCAATACCGTGGTTGGTTCAACTCATCACTCATCACATCTGTTGCCAATCATGGTGTAGCACCTTACAAACAAATTCTGTCACAAGGATTTGCCCTTGATGGTAAAGGTGAGAAGATGTCCAAATCTCTTGGAAATACCATTGCCCCAAGTGATGTTGAAAAACTATTTGGTGCGGAAATCTTGCGTCTCTGGGTAACAAGTGTTGACTCAAGCAACGACGTGCGTATTTCTATGGATATCTTGAGCCAAGTCTCTGAAACTTACCGCAAGATTCGTAACACCCTTCGTTTCTTGATTGCCAATACATCTGACTTTAACCCAGCTCAAGATGCAGTCGCTTACGAAGAGCTTCGCTCAGTTGATAAGTACATGACTATTCGCTTTAACCAGCTTGTCAAGACCATTCGTGATGCCTATGCAGACTTTGAATTCTTGACAATCTACAAGGCCTTGGTGAACTTTATCAACGTTGATTTATCAGCTTTCTACCTTGATTTTGCCAAAGATGTTGTTTATATCGAAGGTGCCAAATCACTCGAACGCCGTCAAATGCAGACTGTTTTCTATGACATTCTTGTGAAAATCACCAAACTCTTGACACCAATCCTTCCTCACACTGCGGAAGAAATCTGGTCATACCTTGAGTTTGAAACAGAAGACTTTATTCAATTGTCAGAATTACCAGAAGCAGAGACATTTGCTAATCAAGAAGAAGTCTTGGATACATGGGCTGCCTTTATGGATTTCCGTGGACAAGCTCAAAAAGCCTTGGAAGAAGCGCGTAATGCAAAAGTTATCGGTAAATCACTTGAAGCACACTTGACAGTTTATCCAAATGAAGTTGTGAAAACTCTACTCGAAGCAGTAAACAGCAATGTAGCTCAACTTTTGATCGTGTCTGAGTTGACCATCGCAGAGGGACCAGCTCCGGAAGCTGCCCTTAGCTTCGAAGATGTAGCCTTTACAGTTGAACGCGCTGCAGGCCAAGTATGTGACCGTTGCCGTCGTATCGACCCAACAACAGCAGAACGCAGCTACCAGGCAGTCATCTGTGACCACTGTGCAAGTATCGTAGAAGAAAACTTTGCGGACGCAGTCGCAGAAGGATTTGAAGAGAAATAAGGTTGTTGTATGATACTAAGAAGGAAAAGGATTGCCAAACAGTCCTTTCCTTTTTGGTTTTGACTAGCTTTTTTGTGAAAAATTGTGTAGAATAGAATAGATAAACGAGGGGAAACCTCGGAAAATTTGAAGGAGAATCCATCTAATGGTAAAATTGGTTTTTGCTCGCCACGGTGAGTCTGAATGGAACAAAGCTAACCTTTTCACTGGTTGGGCTGATGTTGATTTGTCTGAAAAAGGTACACAACAAGCGATTGACGCTGGTAAATTGATCAAAGAAGCTGGTATCGAATTTGACCAAGCTTACACTTCAGTATTGAAACGTGCTATCAAAACAACGAACTTGGCTCTTGAAGCTTCTGACCAATTGTGGGTTCCAGTTGAAAAATCATGGCGCCTGAACGAACGTCACTACGGTGGTTTGACTGGTAAAAACAAAGCTGAAGCTGCTGAGCAATTTGGTGATGAGCAAGTTCACATCTGGCGTCGTTCATACGATGTATTGCCTCCAAACATGGACCGTGATGATGAGCATTCAGCTCACACTGATCGTCGTTACGCTTCACTTGACGATTCAGTTATTCCAGATGCTGAAAACTTGAAAGTGACTTTGGAACGTGCCCTTCCATTCTGGGAAGATAAAATCGCTCCAGCTCTTAAAGATGGTAAAAACGTATTCGTAGGAGCTCACGGTAACTCAATCCGTGCCCTTGTAAAACATATCAAAGGTTTGTCAGATGACGAGATCATGGACGTGGAAATCCCTAACTTCCCACCATTGGTATTCGAATTCGACGAAAAATTGAACGTAGTTTCTGAATACTACCTTGGAAAATAAAAAAATGTAAGTCTAGAATTGATTTCTAGGCTTTTTGTTTTTGTTCCCAGTTTCCAATGGCTTGAAAAAGCGATATAATGATAGTAGGAAGTAATTTGTTTAAGAGAGGGTGGCACTGATGGCTTATATTGAGATGAAACACTGTTACAAGCGTTATCAGGTTGGGGACACGGAGATTGTGGCCAATCGTGATGTGAATTTTGAGATTGAAAAAGGGGAGCTGGTGATTATCCTTGGTGCGTCAGGTGCTGGTAAGTCAACGGTTCTTAACCTTCTTGGAGGCATGGATACCAATGACGAGGGGGAAATCTGGATTGATGGTGTCAATATTGCAGACTATAGTTCCCACCAGCGCACCAATTATCGTAGAAATGATGTGGGTTTTGTTTTTCAGTTTTACAATCTAGTTTCCAATCTGACTGCTAAGGAAAATGTGGAACTGGCTTCTGAAATCGTGACAGATGCCTTGGATCCTGAGCAGGTGCTGACAGATGTAGGTCTGGCTCATCGTCTAAATAATTTCCCAGCCCAGCTTTCTGGAGGGGAGCAACAGCGAGTCTCCATTGCACGCGCGGTAGCTAAAAATCCTAAACTGCTCCTTTGTGATGAACCAACAGGTGCCTTGGATTATCAGACGGGCAAGCAAGTCTTGAAGATTCTCCAAGATATGTCTCGTCAAAAAGGGGCAACAGTGATTATTGTGACCCATAATAGCGCGCTAGCTCCTATTGCTGATCGCGTGATTCATATGCACGATGCCAGTGTCAAGGATGTGGTGATCAACCAGCATCCTCAGGATATAGATAGTTTGGAGTACTAGCATGATTAAGCGAAAAACCTATTGGAAGGACTTAATTCAGTCCTTCACAGGCTCCAAGGGGCGTTTTTTATCCATCTTGACCCTGATGATGTTGGGCTCTCTAGCCCTAGTAGGTCTCAAAGTAACTGGCCCCAATATGGAGGCGACCGCTAATGCTTATTTCACAACTGCTAAAACCTTGGATTTGGCAGTCATGTCTAACTATGGTTTGGATCAAGCAGATCAAGAAGAACTAGAACAGTTAGAGGGCGCAGAGGTCGAGTTTGGCTACTTGACAGATGTGACCATGGCTAATGGGCAGGATGCTATTCGGCTGTACTCCAAACCAGAGCGAATTTCAACCTTTCAGCTCAGAGAGGGACGACTTCCGCAGTCAGACCAGGAAATTGCTTTGGCCAGTCATCTGCAGAGTCAATATAGCGTAGGACAGGAGATTAGTTTTAAAGAAAAAGAAGGCAGTCATTCCTCTTTAAAAGACCATACTTTTACCATTACTGGTTTTGTGGATTCGGCTGAAATCCTCTCTCAGCGAGATATGGGCTATGCAGGAAGTGGAAGTGGGACTCTGACAGCCTACGGGGTGATTTTACCTAGTCAGTTTGATCAGAAAGTCTACAATATAGCTCGTTTGAAATATCAAGATTTAGCAGGCTTAAATGCCTTTTCAGTAGCTTATGAAGAAAAATCCAAGCAACATCAGGAAGACCTTGAACAAACTTTATCAGATAATGGCAAGGCACGTCTGCAGCTCTTGAAAAAAGAAGGCCAAGAATCTATCGATAAGGGGAAAGAGACCCTTGACCAGGCACAGGCTAATTTGCAGGAAGGCAAGCGTCGTTTAGCAACTGCTCAAGCTCGTTTACAGGCTCAGGAAAGTCAATTATCTTTGCTACCTCAAGTTCAGAGAGAGCAAGCCATTGCTCAACTTACCCAAGCCAAGCAGGAATTGAGCAAGGAAGAGGACAAACTAAAGCAGGCTGAACAAAATCTAGCCCAAGAAAAGGAAAAATTAGAAAAACATCAGCAAGTCTTGGATGAATTAGCTGAGCCCAAGTATCAAGTCTATAATCGTCAGACCATGCCAGGTGGTCAAGGCTACCTCATGTACAGTAATGCTTCAGCCAGTATTCGGGCAGTGGGCAATATCTTTCCTGTAGTGCTTTATGCCGTAGCAGCTATGGTGACCTTTACAACTATGACCCGTTTTGTGGATGAAGAGCGAACACATGCAGGGATTTTTAAGGCCTTGGGTTATCGTAGCAAGGATATTATTGCCAAGTTTCTCCTTTACGGTCTAGTAGCTGGGACTGTCGGAACAGCTCTAGGTAGTATACTTGGCCATTATTTGCTAGCCAGTGTGATTTCAAGTGTTATTACAAAAGGTATGGTGGTGGGAGAAACTCAGATTCAGTTCTATTGGACCTATAGCATACTAGCTCTTGGCTTGAGTTGGTTGGCGAGTGTGTTACCAGCCTATCTGGTGGCTCGGAGGGAACTTCACGATGAAGCAGCTCAGCTTTTACTGCCTAAACCACCTGTTAAAGGAGCTAAAATCTTACTGGAGCGTATCGGTTTTATTTGGCGTCGTCTCAATTTTACCCATAAAGTAACAGCCCGCAATATCTTCCGTTATAAACAGCGGATGTTGATGACAATATTTGGTGTGGCAGGTTCAGTCGCTCTGCTCTTTGCAGGCTTGGGCATCCAATCCTCTGTAGCAGGAGTTCCGTCTAGACAGTTTCAACAAATCCAACAGTATCAAATGATTGTCTCTGAAAATCCTAGTGCGACCAATCAAGACAAGGCAGAGTTGGAAGAAGTGTTGAAAGGGCAGGATATTCAAACCTATCAGAAAATCTATTCAAAAACGCTAGATAAGGATTTCAAAGGTAAGGCTGGTCTTCAGACTATTACCCTTATGATGACAGATAAGGAAGATTTGACTCCCTTTATCCATCTGCAAAATCATCAGCAGGAGCTGACATTGAAAGATGGAGTCGTTATTACAACTAAACTAGCCCAGCTGGCAGGTGTCAAGGTTGGGCAGACTTTCGAAATTGAAGGTAAGGAACTAAAGGTTGCTGCCATTACTGAGAACTACGTTGGTCACTTTATTTATATGAGTCAGGCTAGCTATGAGCAAATTTACGGACAGCTACCCCAAGCCAACACTTATTTGGTCTCGTTAAGAGATACCAGTGCTACTAGTATCGAAAGACAGGCAGGCTTACTTATGAATCAAGCTGCGGTGTCCAGTGTTGTCCAAAATGCTTCAGCCATTCGCCTCTTTGACTCCGTCTCTAGCTCACTCAATCAGACCATGACCATCTTGGTCATCGTGTCGGTTCTGTTGGCTATTGTTATCCTCTACAATTTGACCAATATCAACGTAGCTGAAAGAATCCGTGAACTCTCCACTATCAAGGTTCTCGGTTTTCATAATAATGAAGTCACTCTCTACATTTACCGTGAGACGATTGTGCTGTCCCTTGTTGGAATCGTCCTTGGTCTGGTATCTGGTTTCTATTTACACCAATTTTTGATTCAAATGATTTCACCAGCGACTATTCTCTTTTATCCGCAGGTAGGCTGGGAAGTCTATGTAATCCCAGTGGTAGCAGTAAGCACCATTTTGACCGTACTTGGTTTCTTTGTTAATCATCATTTGAGAAAGGTTGATATGTTAGAAGCCTTGAAATCTGTAGAGTAATACTCAATGAAAATCAAAGAGCAAACTAGGAAGCTAGTCGTAGGTTGCTCAAAGCACCGCTTTGAGGTTGCAGATAAAGCTGACGTGGTTTGAAGAGATTTTCGAAGAGTATAAGGTAGTTGTTTTTAGCTAATTGAATTGATATTTACTCGTAAATAAAAAATCCTCCGTTTCAAAGAGTGGGGAACTCTTTGTGACAGAGGATTTTTTCTATAGGGCTTTAGCAGCTGCAATTGCGGCTTCGAAGTTTGGCTCAGAATTGATATTGTCCACGTATTCAACGTAGCGAATCGTATTGTCAGTATCGAGGACAAAGACTGCGCGTGCCAATAGGTGCCACTCATTGATTAAGAGAGCGTAATCACGTCCAAAGGAATGGTCGAAATAGTCTGAGAGCATGATGGCATTTTCAATACCTTCAGCACCGCACCAACGTTTCTGGGCAAAAGGCAGATCCATGGAAACAGTCAAGACGACCGTGTTGTCCAGTCCAGCCAACTCTTCATTAAAACGACGTGTTTGAGTTGAGCAGATGCCTGTATCGATAGAAGGCACGACACTCAAGACTTTTTTCTTTCCATCAAAATCAGCCAGAGATTTTTTAGAAAGGTCTGTTGTAGTGAGAGAAAAATCAAGCGCCTTGTCGCCGACTTGTAGTTGTTTACCTGTAAAGCTCACAGGATTTCCGAGAAAAGTTACCATAGGATACTCCAATCTTTTTTCTTCCATTGTAGCTGAAACGGTCAGAATTTTCCAATGATTTGACCGGAAATGTGTGCATAGAAAAAACGTCAGCTCATGTGAGAATGACGTTTTTCAGAGGATTATTTTGCCAATCCTTCAGCAATTTTATCAAGGTTGTATTTCATCATGTTGTAGTAGCTGTCGCCTTCTTTACCTTCTTCTGCGATAGAGTCAGTAAAGATTTGTGCGTAGATTGGGATGTTTGTGTCTTGTGAAACAGTCTTCATTGGACGGTCATCCACACTTGATTCTACAAAGAGTGAAGGAACTTTTGTTTGGCGAAGTTTTTCAACCAAGGTCTTGATTTGTTCAGGTGTTCCTTCTTCTTCAGTATTGATTTCCCAGATGTAGGCACTTGGGACACCATAGGCTTTAGAGAAGTATTTGAATGCTCCTTCGCTGGTTACAATGAGTTTCTTTTCAGCAGGGATGTTATTAAATTTATCCTTACTTTCTTTATCAAGTTTGTCTAACTTATCAGTATATTCTTTGAGATTTTTTTCATAGAATTCTTTGTTGTTAGGGTCTTTTGCGCTCAATTGTTTAGCGATATTTTTAGCAAAGATAATCCCATTTTCAAGGTTGAGCCAAGCGTGTGGGTCTTCTTTACCTTTTTCATTTTTTCCTTCAAGGTAGATAACATCAACGCCTTCGCTGACTGCAAAGTAGTCTTTGTTTTCAGTTTTCTTAGCATTTTCTACCAATTTGGTAAACCAAGCATTGCCACCTGTTTCAAGGTTGATACCGTTATAGAAAATGAGGTCTGCCTCAGAAGTTTTCTTAACATCTTCAGGAAGTGGTTCGTATTCGTGTGGGTCTTGCCCAATCGGAACGATACTATGAAGATCAATTTTATCACCAGCAATATTTTTAGTAATATCAGCGATGATTGAGTTTGTAGCAACAACTTTTAGTTTTTGACCAGAAGCTGTATCTTTTTTTCCGCTAGCACATGCTACAAGAGCAATAACAGAAAGAAAGAGAACGAGTAATGTACCTAATTTTTTCATTAGATCCTCCAATTTATTGGGGTTTTACCCCTTATTTTAACAAATGTTTATTTTTTAGTTTCAAATATCGTTGTTTTGGAGCGATAAAGAAGCTAATGAGAAAGAAACTAGCGGCTGTAAGCACGATACTAGAACCTGCCGCAACGTTAAAGCTATAGCCGATAAAGAGCCCCAAAACTGAAGCTGTCGCTCCAAAGGTTGAGGAAAGGAAAATCATACTTTTCAGGCTATTAGCATACAGATAAGCAGTTGCAGCTGGGGTAATCAGCATGGCTACAATCAGGATAGTTCCGACACTTTGCATGGCTGTCACAGACACGAGAGTCAAGAGTACCATGAGAAGGTAGTGATAGAAATTGACAGGCATTCCCATGGCTTTGGCCAAGAGTTCATCAAAGGAAGTTATCAAGAGTTGCTTGAAGAAAATCCAGATTAACAAGAGAATGACTGCCCCAACACCCATAGTAATAAACATATCCGTATCTTGGACGGCTAGGATATTACCAAAAAGGATATGGAAAAGGTCAGTTGAACTTTTAGCGACACTAATCAAGATGATACCGAGGGCTAAGAAAGAAGAAAAGGTAATGCCGATGGCGGTATCGCTTTTGATAATCGAGTTTCCCTTGATGTAGGTAATGATGATGGCAGCTAGCAGTCCAAAGACAATGGCTCCGATAAAGAAGTCAAGGCCCAAGATGAAGGAGAGGGCTACACCTGGTAAGACAGCATGTGAAATGGCATCTCCCATGAGTGACATCCCGCGTAGGATGATGAAACATCCTACAGCTCCAGCTACGACCCCGACGACAATGGCTGTTATCAAGGCATTTTGTAGGAAATGGAATTTTTGCAATCCATCGATAAATTCTGCAATCATAGGTCACCTCCATTGAAAAAGAGTCGATTACCGTAAGCTTCTTTGAGATTGGCTTCGGTAAAGGTTTCTTTGGTTGGACCAAAGGCAATCACTTCTCGATTGACAAGCAAGACTTGATCGAAGTAGTGGGGAACCTTGCTGAGGTCGTGGTGGACGATGAGAACCGTCTTCCCAGCTTTTTTCAGATCTCTCAGCGTATTCATGATGATTTCCTCACTGACAGAGTCAATCCCAACAAAGGGTTCATCCAAGAGGATATAGTCGGCTTCCTGTACCAAACATCTGGCAATCAAGACCCGCTGGAATTGACCTCCAGACAGTTGACTGATTTGCCGTTCAGCGTAGTCAGCTAGACCGACGATTTCAAGGGCTTCTTTCACTTTCTTCCAATGTTTAGCCTTTAAACTTCGAAAGAGAGGGATAGAGGGAAAGAGTCCTAACGAGACGCATTCCTTGACCTTGATGGGAAAGTTGTAGTCGATATTGATTTTTTGTTCGACATAGGCAATTCGGTGTAAGGATTTTTTAACTTCCTTGTTATCGAGAAATGCCTGACCTTGATGTGGGATAATTCCCAGCATCCCTTTTAATAATGTTGATTTTCCAGCACCGTTTGGGCCAATGATACCTGTAATTGTCGGTCCATGGAGCACTAGTGAAATATCCTTAAGTGCCAACGTTTCTTTGTAGGAGACACTGAGGTTTTCGATACGTATCATAAACTTATATTCCTCCTGTCTCTTAATATACATTAAAAAAAAAATTAAGTCAAGTTAATTTTTGAAAAAATTAAAATAATAACTGAAAAACAATGGGAAACATCCGTTCATTTTTAATTGCATTCCCAAGCAATTTTTGTTAAGCTAAAAACAAGTACAAATGAAAGCGAGAACAAGATGACACGTTATCAAGATGATTTTTATGATGCTATCAATGGGGAATGGCAACAGACAGCTGAAATTCCAGCAGATAAGTCTCAAACGGGAGGTTTTGTTGATTTAGACCAGGAAATTGAAGATCTGATGCTGGCGACAACAGACAAGTGGTTGGCAGGAGAAGAGGTGCCTGAGGATGCTATCTTGGCAAACTTTGTCAAATATCACCGCCTAGTTCGTGATTTTGACAAGAGAGAAGCTGACGGTATCACACCTGTCTTACCACTTCTTAAAGAATTCCAAGAATTGGAGACTTTTGCGGATTTTACAGCTAAACTAGCAGAGTTTGAGCTTGCAGGAAAACCTAATTTCCTTCCTTTTGGTGTATCGCCAGACTTTATGGATGCCAGAATCAATGTTCTATGGGCTAGTGCTCCAAGCACGATCCTGCCAGATACGACCTACTATGCAGAAGACCATCCTCAGCGCGAGGAGCTCTTGACTCTTTGGAAAGAAAGCAGCGCAAATCTCCTCAAGGCTTATGATTTCTCTGATGAAGAAATTGAAGACTTGCTAGAGAAAAGACTTGAATTGGACAGCCGAATTGCAGCAGTAGTTCTTTCTAATGAAGAAAGTTCAGAATATGCTAAACTTTACCATCCATATGCTTATGAAGATTTCAAGAAATTTGCGCCTGCCCTACCTTTGGATGACTTCTTCCAAGCTGTTCTTGGACAAGTACCAGACAAGGTTATCGTAGACGAGGAACGTTTCTGGCAAGCCGCAGACCAATTCTATAGTGAAGAAGCTTGGCCTCTCCTCAAGGCAACCTTAATTTTAAGTGTTGTGAATCTCTCAACCAGCTATTTAACAGAAGAAATCCGTGTCTTGTCAGGTGCCTATAGCCGTGCGCTTTCAGGAGTTCCAGAAGCCAAAGACAAGGTCAAGGCAGCCTACCAGCTAGCACAAGGTCCTTTCAAACAAGCCTTAGGTCTTTGGTATGCCCATGAAAAATTCTCTCCAGAGGCCAAGGCAGATGTAGAGAAAAAAGTGGCAACCATGATTGATGTCTATAAGGAGCGCTTGGCCAAAAATGACTGGCTAACTCCAGAAACTCGTGACAAGGCCATCGTCAAACTCAATGTCATCAAGCCTTATATTGGTTACCCAGAAGAATTGCCAGCACGCTACAAGGACAAGGTAGTGGATGAGACTGCTAGTCTTTTTGACAATGCTCTAGCCTTTGCGCGTGTGGAAATCAAGCACAGTTGGAGCAAGTGGAACCAGCCTGTAGACTATAAGGAATGGGGCATGCCTGCTCATATGGTCAATGCCTACTACAATCCACAGAAGAACCTGATTGTCTTTCCAGCGGCCATTTTACAGGCTCCTTTCTATGACTTGCATCAGTCATCTTCTGCTAACTACGGTGGGATTGGGGCAGTTATTGCCCATGAAATTTCCCACGCCTTTGATACCAACGGAGCTTCCTTTGATGAAAATGGTAGCCTCAAGGATTGGTGGACAGAGAGCGACTATGCTGCCTTCAAGGAGAAAACACAAAAAGTTATTGACCAGTTTGATGGACAGGATTCTTATGGAGCAACCATCAATGGTAAATTGACTGTGTCAGAAAACGTGGCTGACTTGGGAGGAATCGCTGCAGCCCTTGAAGCAGCTAAGAGAGAACCAGACTTCTCAGCAGAAGAATTCTTCTACAACTTCGGTCGCATCTGGCGTATGAAAGGTCGTCCAGAATTTATGAAACTTTTGGCCAGCGTCGATGTGCACGCGCCAGCCAAACTCCGTGTCAATGTACAAGTACCAAACTTCGATGATTTCTTTACAACCTATGATGTCAAAGAAGGAGACGGTATGTGGCGTTCACCAGAAGAGCGCGTGATTATTTGGTAAGGCAAAAAATTTAGTCATCAGAAAAAAGGCATCCAATCAGGTGTGAAAACCTTGATAGGATGCCTTTTATAGTGGAAAGATTTGCTGGATAGTTTACTTAAATTGTGCTATTGATTGTCATCATTTTACTAGAAAAAGGGATTGAAAGTTTTTTCGTGAGCGATGGTTGTAGCTGGACCATGTCCTGGATAAACATCGTAGTTTGGTAGAGTGAAGAGTTGGGTCTGGATACTATGGAGAAGTTGCTCCGTACTACCAGTTGGAAGATCTGTTCGTCCGATAGTTTCACGGAACAGGGCATCACCTGTCAAGACCAAGTGAGCTTGTGGAAAGACGATAGAAACACCACCGATAGAATGTCCTGGTGTTGGCAAGACAGTGAAACGAAATTCCTCTAGTTGGTATTCTTCGTGAAAGATAAAAGTGTGCTCTGCAGGTTTTGCGACCACATCTGCCATATCATCGTGACGAGGGAGACCAGAGAGATTATCGACAGGAGTGTAGAGCCAGCTGGCTTCACTCTCTGCGATATAGACAGGAGGATTGCCAAAAGTCTCACGAACCAAGTCCAGACTCATGATATGGTCATAATGAGCGTGGGTCAATAGAATAGCACAGATGGGTTTGTTGATTTTCTCAATCGTCTTGCGAATAGCGTCCCAATGGCTACCAGGATCGACAATGATGAGGTGCTTTTCGCCTTCTAGGTAATAGGTGTTTTCATAGGCAACAGGATTCACGGTTTTATGGATTTTCATACTAGCTCCAATCTCAAAGAATGTACTAAATTAAGTATAGCACAGTTAGGGAGAATAGGTAAGGATTTAGGATGAACTTAAAAACCAGCATGACTAGATGAAGACAGGCTGGTTATCAATTTATCAATATCGGAGAGGTGTCAATTGCCCTTCATAGGTTGCATAAACTCCGTCATTAGCTTGTTTGATAGATGTGATGTTTAGAGTGCCACCATAGTTGGCTTCTCGTTTATCGCTATATTCACTATAAGTTATCCTATTGGGCAGGTTCTGGTCGTTAGCATAGTATTGAACGACTGTTTTTTTATAACTTTGCTGGCTGAATAGGAACAGGCAGCTAACTCCTAACACTAGGAGAGCAAAGATAGAAATAGCAGTTTTTTTCATAGGTGTTCTCCTTATAAACTAAAGGATAAAAGAAAGCATCTTGAGGATTTTAATTCTAAAATCCAGTCAAGGTACCAGTGTATGTGACACGAATTCCACCGTTTATCTTTCGTATATTCAATGGAATTGGGGAAGTCAGAAAGTCTTTCGGTTACAATATGGTTTCCGTTCTTCTATCTCTCCTTCTATCACCTAAGTTTAAAATCTAACTTCGTAATATATTATAGACTAATAATTCAGAATTATCAAGCAATTCTGAATTATTTTTTTCTTATTCTGTTCCAATCTAGTTTTCATATTCTTAAAAAAGTGATAAAATGGTAGGAAGAATTGGAGAGTAGAGATGCCAAAAGAAGTGAATTTAACAGGCGAAGAAGTTGTCGCTTTAACCAAAGAATATTTAACGGAAGAGGATGTCCATTTTGTCCATAAGGCCTTGGTCTATGCGGTGGATTGCCACAGTGGTCAATATCGTAAATCAGGTGAACCTTATATCATTCACCCCATCCAAGTGGCAGGTATTTTAGCCAAACTCAAGCTGGATGCCGTAACGGTAGCTTGTGGTTTCTTGCATGATGTGGTGGAGGATACAGATGCGACCTTGGACGATTTGGAAAGGGAGTTTGGTCCTGATGTACGGGTAATCGTAGATGGGGTTACCAAGCTTGGTAAGGTCGAGTACAAATCAATCGAGGAACAATTAGCGGAAAATCATCGCAAGATGCTTATGGCCATGTCTGAGGACATCCGTGTTATCTTGGTCAAACTGTCTGACCGCTTGCACAATATGCGGACCCTGAAACACCTTCGAAAAGACAAGCAGGAGCGTATTTCCAAAGAAACTATGGAAATCTATGCACCGCTTGCTCACCGTCTGGGGATTTCTAGTGTCAAATGGGAATTGGAAGACTTGTCTTTCCGTTATCTCAACCCAACGGAGTTTTACAAGATTACCCATATGATGAAGGAAAAGCGCAGAGAGCGTGAAGCCTTGGTGGATGAGGTAGTTACAAAATTAGAGGAGTATACGATAGATCGTCACTTGAAAGGGAAGATTTATGGTCGTCCCAAGCATATTTACTCAATTTTCCGCAAAATGCAGGACAAGAGAAAACGGTTTGAGGAAATCTATGACCTGATTGCCATTCGTTGTATTTTGGATACCCAAAGTGATGTTTATGCCATGCTTGGTTATGTGCATGAACTTTGGAAACCCATGCCTGGTCGCTTTAAGGACTACATCGCTAACCGCAAGGCAAATGGTTACCAGTCTATCCATACGACTGTCTATGGGCCAAAAGGACCGATTGAATTCCAAATTCGGACCAAGGCCATGCACGAGGTGGCTGAGTACGGGGTTGCGGCTCACTGGGCTTATAAGAAAGGCGTTAAGGGGCAGGTTAACAGTAAGGAGTCTGCTATTGGGATGAACTGGATCAAGGAGATGATGGAGCTTCAAGATCAGGCTGATGATGCCAAGGAATTTGTGGACTCTGTTAAGGAAAACTATCTGGCTGAGGAGATTTACGTCTTTACACCAGATGGAGCTGTCCGTTCTCTTCCCAAAGATTCAGGACCTATTGACTTTGCTTATGAAATCCATACTAAAGTCGGTGAAAAAGCGACTGGTGCCAAGGTCAACGGCCGTATGGTTCCACTGACAACCAAGCTCAAAACAGGGGATCAGGTTGAAATTGTCACCAACCCCAACTCCTTTGGACCTAGCCGCGACTGGCTCAATATGGTCAAGACCAGCAAGGCGCGCAACAAGATTCGTCAGTTTTTTAAAAACCAAGATAAGGAATTATCTGTTAATAAGGGTCGTGAAATGTTGATGACCCAGTTCCAAGAAAATGGCTATGTGGCCAATAAATTTATGGACAAGCGTCATATGGACCAAGTCCTGCAAAAGACCAGCTACAAGACAGAAGACTCCCTCTTTGCGGCCATTGGTTTTGGGGAAATCGGTGCTATTACTGTCTTTAATCGTCTGACTGAAAAGGAACGTCGTGAAGAAGAACGTGCCAAGGCCAAGGCTGAGGCAGAAGAACTTGTCAAAGGTGGCGAGGTCAAGGTTGAAAATAAAGAAACCCTCAAGGTCAAGCATGAAGGTGGTGTGGTCATTGAAGGTGCTTCTGGTCTCCTAGTGCGGATTGCCAAGTGTTGTAACCCCGTGCCTGGTGATGATATTGTCGGCTACATTACCAAGGGTCGTGGTGTGGCTATTCACCGTGTGGACTGTATGAACCTGCGCGCCCAAGAAAACTACGAGCAACGTCTCCTTGATGTGGAGTGGGAAGGTCAGTACTCTAGCTCAAATAAAGAGTATATGGCTCATATTGATATTTATGGCCTCAACCGTACAGGATTGTTGAACGATGTACTGCAAGTTCTCTCAAACACAACCAAGAATATTTCAACAGTCAATGCCCAACCAACCAAGGATATGAAATTTGCCAATATCCATGTGTCCTTTGGCATTACCAACCTCTCGACGCTGACTACGGTTGTGGACAAGATTAAGAGTGTGCCAGAAGTTTACTCTGTCAAACGAACCAACGGTTAATTGTCTGAGTTCTTACTAGAAAGGCTATTATGAAAATCATTATCCAACGTGTTAAAAAAGCCCAAGTCAGTATCGAAGGTCAGGTTCAGGGAAAAATCAATCAGGGGCTCTTATTGCTGGTTGGTGTTGGACCAGAGGACCAAGAGGAAGATTTGGACTATGCTGTGAGAAAACTGGTCAATATTCGGATTTTTTCAGATGCAGAAGGCAGGATGAACCTATCTGTCAAAGATATTGAAGGAGAAATCCTTTCTATTTCCCAGTTTACCCTCTTTGCGGATACCAAGAAAGGCAATCGTCCAGCCTTTACAGAAGCAGCCAAACCTGATATGGCATCAGACTTCTATGATGTTTTCAACCAAAAACTAGCGCAAGAAGTGCCTGTTCAGATAGGTATCTTTGGAGCGGATATGCAGGTTGAGCTGGTCAATGATGGGCCAGTTACCATTATCCTAGATACTAAAAATAGATAAGAAAGATCAAGCCCAGCCGGCTTGGTTTTTCTCATCTATCATAAAATACTCCAAAAGAAATCGGTGCTTGATAGGCTTGGGGAAAGTCTTGTTTCAGGATTTGGCAGGTGCGATAGGAAGGGATGAGATGTCCTAGGATGAGGAGAGTCCCCTGAAGGAAAAGTGGGGTACCACTTAAACATATCAAGGAGAGAATCATCAGGCTATCCCATAGGAGGATTTGTAAGGCAAATCGCCAGAATCTCGGTCTAATCTGGGAATAGAGTTGACTAAAGTGGTCACAAAGCTGGTTAGAAAGATAGGTCAATAGCACAGGATGAAAGAAAATGAGCCAACCGCTATAAATTAAAATCCAATCCCAAGTAAGCCCTTCTTTAAATGTCAAAAATGCCAGCATGATTCCATCAATGACAAGGAGTTGAATGGTTTTGATGTATATGATGTTTTTCATGATAAAACCTCCTTTTTTCCTCTGTTAGTGACGGAATAGTTTATATAATTATTATACAATATTTAGTTGGATTATGGAAGCGCTTACTATCGTTTTTGATATACAAAATAGATAAGAAAACCCTGAAAATCAAACTTTCAGGGTTGGTTGGGGTACTTGAGAAATTAGTTGATTTTCTCGACGTAGAGTTGTTTGGCAATGTCCATACCTACTTGTAAATCCTCATCTTTACTAAGGATAGTGAAGGTGTTGCTGAAGCCATCAAACTGCTTGACTTGGAGCTGGTCACCGATGTGAAGTGAGTGCTTATCCAGATAATGGAGAATGTCAAAACTATCATGCACCCGAGTCAGGCGGTAGGCGCCAGCTTCCTTGATATCAGCTAGTGGCAGGTTATTGATTTCAACCAGGAGTTCTCCCTTGGCAGGAATAGTTCCTCCGTGGGGGCAGGTTTTAGGGAAACCTAGCAGTTTATCTAGTCTTTCCACGAACAGGTCAGAGACAGTGTGTTCCAAGACCTCAGCTTCCTCGTGAATCTGGTCACTTGTATAGTCTAAATGATGAACTAGAAAAACTTCAATCAAGCGGTGCTTACGATAGAGCTCAGAGACCAGTTTGAGGCCGAGGTCAGTCAGTAGATAGCCACATTCCTTGTCCTTGAGGATGAGATTTTCACTTTTCATCCGTTTAATCATTTCAGTTACGGCAGGGGGAGAGACTTGCATGCGGGCAGCAATTTCCTTGTTGGTGATTTTATGCAGGTCTATACCAATTTCATAAATACATTTTAGATAATCTTCTTTATTTGGGGTCATTCGTTTCCTCTTGTCTAATATCTTTATCTAGTATATCAAAAAAAGCTAGATTTCTCTAGCTGTGACTTTTTATGTTATACTTATTGCAAGAGAAAAAACGAGGAGATGGATATGACGAAAATAGCTCTTCTTTCAGATATTCATGGAAATACCACTGCTTTAGAGGCTGTTTTGGCAGATGCTCGGCAGCTAGGAGTGGATGAATACTGGCTTTTGGGAGACATTCTCATGCCAGGGACAGGGCGTAGAAGGATTTTGGACTTGTTGGCTCAACTACCGATTACAGCTAGAGTTTTGGGAAACTGGGAAGACAGTCTTTGGCATGGTGTCCGCAAGGAATTGGATAGTACTCGTCCCAGTCAACGCTATCTCTTGCGCCAGTGCCAATATGTTTTAGAGGAAATTTCCCTAGAAGAAATCGAATTGCTCCACAATCAACCACTCCAGCTTCATCGTCAGTTTGGGGCTTTGACGGTGGGAATTAGCCATCATCTACCTGATAAGAATTGGGGGCGTGAGTTGATTCATACTGGAGCGCAAGAGGATTTTGACCGCTTGGTGACCAATCCGCCTTGTGATATTGCTGTTTATGGTCATATTCACCAGCAGTTGCTTCGTTACGGGACTGGTGGGCAATTGATTGTCAATCCAGGTTCGATTGGCCAGCCTTTCTTTCTAGATGCTCAGTTGCGGAAGGACTTGCGAGCCCAGTATATGATTTTGGAGTTTGATGACAAGGGTTTGGTAGATATGGACTTCCGACGGGTAGACTACGATGTGGCAGCTGAATTGCAGCTGGCTAAAGATCTTAAACTTCCCTATTTTGAGGTTTACTATGAAAGTCTGGTCAATGGTATCCACCATACTCATCATCAGGAATTTCTGAGAGAATTGGCCCAGAAAGAGGGCTATGATAGGGAATTAGATGTCTGGTTGAAAAGTGGTAATAATTGACATTACAACTAAAAAGGGTATAATAAAAGAAAAAGAAGAGTAGAGGCAGGGGAGCCTCGTAAAAAGGAGAAGAGGATGCAAATTCCAAGTAGATTTACCATTGCGACTCATATGCTGATAATCATTGCCCTCAAGGGGAAGGAAAGCAAGGTGACCAGTGATTTTTTAGCTGCTAGTGTCGGGGTCAATCCTGTCATTATCAGAAAGACCTTGTCCCAGTTGAAGAAGGCAGAGCTGATTTCAGTAGCGCGCGGAACGGGCGGAACAGAGATTGTTAAGGATCTCAAAGACACTAGTCTATTAGATGTTTATCAAGCGGTCGAATGTCTTGGTAAGACAGGTCAACTCTTCAGTTTCCATGACAATCCAAATCCAAATTGCCCAGTCGGAGCTCATATTCATGATGTTTTGGATCAAAAATTGGAGAGAATTCAGTTGGCTATGGAGGCTGAACTTGGTCAGACCAGTCTAGAACAAGTCGTGGCCGATGCAGAGAGTCAGATGAAGGAGTAATTTTTTCTTTAAAACAAGAAAAGCTTATGAGAAGGTTTTTATACTCAATGAAAATCAAAAAGCAAACTAGGAAGCTAGCCGCAGGTTGCTCAAAGCACAGCTTTGAGGTTGCAGATAAAGCTGACGTGGTTTGAAGAGATTTTCGAAGAGTATTACCTTTTCATAAGCTTTTTATCTATTTTTCCAGGCTTGGTAACGGGTATCAATCAATAACTGGGTGAGGCGTCCCATGGTTTCTCTTTTTTTTGGAGTGAGGGATTGAGCTTGGACGAAGAGATGACGAATGTGTTCGATAGCCTTGAAGGAAGACAGGTCATTGATGGATCTAATCCCAGCATCTAGAATGGTGCCAAAGAAGAGGTCGAAGTAGAGCTGGAGTTCTTCATCAGGGACTGTGGCCACCCACTCCTTGAAGGTTGTGTCGACTTGTTGACTATCACTATTAGTCTTATCTAGTTGAACGAAGTGTTTGTCCTCAATTTGCCAACTAAAGGTATCGTGCTGGGCAATACCACCCAAGGCAGTACTGTGAACGATGATTTGGTGGGCAGGGATTTCCAACATCATACCGATAATGGAACCTTGTGGAATAAAGACCTTGGTTCTATCCATTATCCTTTGATAGCCCTCGGTTTGTGTCAATTCTTTGTGGAGACCAGGCGCATCAAAGGTATAAACTGCTGTGATTTGATTTTGCAAGCTTTGCTCAATTTGACTAGCAGCATAGATGGCTAGATTTCCTCCCTTGGAATGCCCAGCCAGAATGACCTTTTGCTTAGGATGTTGGGCAAAAAAGTTCTTTAAATAGCGAATGGCGTGCTTTTGAGCAGGAATTTCCTTCATATAGGTCAGGTGGAAATCTTCCTTCCAACCAATAATACTATCATCTGTACCTCGAAAAACAATCAGATAGGTATCGAGAGTGAGGCGGTATGTCATAGCAGCAAATTGCTTTTGCAGCTCAGGGTCGATGTCGTTGATAAAATGGGAGAGTTTGCAATTTTTGAAGCGTTTGTGTTGAGCTAGTTCATCTAATAGCTGGAGGCGATTTTTGCTGGTCAACATGTTAGGTTCTCTTGGAACCTGAGGTGCCAGTTCTAAAAGTCGCTGAGGAGCTGTGGAGACCAGATTATCAAAGGAGAGGTAGGTGATTTCTGTTAAGGCTAGAATGTCTAACTCATTCAAAGGAAGGTCGTAAAAGGAATCGTATGCGACATCTTTCAGATAGTCAAAAATATTGGCCATAAGAGCTCCTTTCTTTTCTTTATCTTATCAAATTTCCCTCAAATTAGCTAGTCGGCTTGCCTATATCTGCTGGTTAAAAACAAGCTCTTTCAAATTCAGTTTCAGACCTTCGAGCATGGAAAAATCTGTTATAATAATAGAAAAGGAGGAGCGCATGCACAAGATTTTATTAGTAGAAGATGATCAGGTCATTCGTCAACAGGTCGGGAAAATGCTCTCTGAATGGGGATTTGAAGTGGTCCTGGTAGAAGACTTTATGGAAGTTTTGAGTCTATTTGTTCAGTCGGAACCTCATCTGGTCCTAATGGATATTGGACTGCCTTTGTTTAATGGCTATCACTGGTGTCAGGAGATTCGCAAGATTTCCAAGGTACCCATCATGTTTCTGTCTTCGAGAGACCAGGCTATGGATATCGTCATGGCAATCAATATGGGGGCGGATGACTTTGTGACCAAGCCTTTTGATCAGCAGGTTCTTTTAGCCAAGGTTCAGGGCTTGTTGCGTCGTTCCTATGAGTTTGGGCGTGACGAGAGTTTACTGGAATATGCTGGTGTTATCCTCAATACCAAATCCATGGATGTGCATTATCAAGGCCAAGTCTTGAATTTGACCAAGAACGAATTCCAGATTTTACGCGTGTTATTTGAGCATGCAGGCAATATTGTAGCGCGTGACGACCTCATGCGGGAACTTTGGAACAGTGACTTTTTCATTGATGATAATACCCTCTCTGTCAATGTGGCTCGTTTGCGTAAAAAATTGGAAGAGCAGGGCTTGGTAGGATTTATCGAGACCAAGAAAGGGATAGGGTACGGACTGAAGCATGCTTGATTGGAAACAATTTTTTCTAGCCTATCTGCGCTCCCGTAGTCGTCTGTTTGTCTATCTGCTTGCTTTAGCATTTCTGATTTTGCTCTTTCAGTTTTTATTTGCCAGTTTGGGAACTTACTTTCTCTACTTTTTCCTCTTGTGTTGCTTTGTAACCATCTTATTTTTCACTTGGGACATATTGGTGGAAACGCAGGTCTATCGTCAGGAAATTCTCTATGGGGAGAGGGAAGCTCAGTCTCCTTTGGAAAGAGCCTTGGCTGAAAAATTAGAGGCGCGTGAGATGGAACTCTATCAGCAGAGGTCAGATTCAGAAAGAAAACTGACGGATTTGCTGGATTACTATACCTTGTGGGTCCATCAGATTAAGACCCCCATTGCAGCCAGTCAACTCTTAGTTGCAGAAGTAGCTGACCGCCAACTGAAGCAGCAGTTAGAACAGGAAATTTTCAAAATCGATTCCTATACCAATCTAGTCTTACAGTACCTGCGTTTAGAAAGTTTCCATGATGATTTGGTCTTAAAGCAGGTTCAAATTGAGGATTTGGTCAAGGAAATAATTCGTAAATATGCTCTTTTCTTTATTCAAAAAGGCCTAAATGTCAATCTACATGACCTTGATAAAGAAATCGTGACGGATAAAAAGTGGCTACTAGTGGTTATTGAGCAAATTATCTCAAACAGTCTCAAGTACACCAAGGAAGGTGGTCTGGAGATTTATATGGACGGGCAAGAGCTTTGTATCAAGGATACGGGAATCGGGATAAAAAACAGTGATGTCCTCCGAGTCTTTGAACGTGGCTTTTCAGGGTATAATGGACGCCTAACCCAGCAGTCATCTGGACTTGGACTTTACCTATCTAAGAAAATTTCTGAAGAACTGGGTCACCAGATTCGTATCGAGTCTGAGGTCGGAAAAGGAACGATAGCGCGGATTCAGTTTGCTCAAGTGAATCTAGTCCTTGAGTGAGAATAGACGAAAAAGCCTCCGGACTGAAGGCTTTTATGCTAGGTTCTTATTTCTCAACGCGTGATTTGTTGGCTATATCAGCTAGGATAGCTCCAACAAAATCATCAACTGAGACAGTTTGTGTTTCTTTTTGGCCATAGCGACGAACGTTGACTGTTTCGTCTTCCATTTCTTTGTCTCCAACAATTAATTGGTAAGGAATCTTGCTGGTTTGTGAAGCACGGATCTTGAACTGCATTTTTTCATTGCGCTCATCTACGTCTGCACGGACACCGCGGTCACGGAGTTTCTTGGCTACTTCCCAAGCGTAGTCCACGTGTTTTTCGTTAGATACTGGGATGAGGGTTACTTGGTGTGGTGCCAGCCATGTTGGGAAGGCCCCCTTGTAGTTCTCAATCAAGATAGCTGTGAAGCGTTCCATAGTTGAGATAACCCCACGGTGGATCATCACTGGACGGTGCTCTTCACCATCAGCTCCGATGTATTTGAGGTCGAAGCGTTCTGGAAGCAAGAAGTCAAGTTGGATAGTAGAAAGAGTTTCTTCTTTTCCAAGAGCGGTCTTAACTTGAATATCCAATTTTGGTCCGTAGAAGGCTGCTTCGCCTTCGGCTTCAAAGTAGTCCACGCCCATTTCATCAAGAGCTGCACGAAGCATAGTTTGAGCATTTTCCCACATCTCATCGTTGTCAAAGTACTTGTGAGTATCTTGAGGGTCGCGAAGAGAGAGACGGAAGCGGTACTCATTCAAGTTGAAGTCTCCGTAAACATCGATAATCAACTGAAGAGCACGTTGGAATTCTTCTTGGATTTGTTCTGGAGTAACGAAAAGGTGACCGTCGTTGAGAGACATTTCACGCACACGTTGAAGACCAGTGAGGGCACCAGATTTTTCATAACGGTGCATCATACCGATTTCAGCGATACGGATTGGCAACTCACGGTAAGAGTGAACATGGTGTTTGAAGACTTGGATGTGGTGTGGGCAGTTCATTGGACGAAGGACAAATTCTTCCCCGTCACCCATGTCCATAGTTGGGAATATGTCTTCTTGGTAATGATCCCAGTGACCAGAAGTCTTGTAAAGTTCAACAGAAGCAAGTGGTGGAGTATAAACGTGTTGGTATCCAGAAGCCAACTCTTTGTCAACGATGTAGCGTTCCAACTCACGACGAATAGTCGCACCATTTGGCAACCAGAATGGAAGTCCTTGTCCCACTTCTTGTGAAATCATAAAGAGGTCAAGCTCTTTACCAAGTTTACGGTGGTCACGTTCCTTAGCTTCTTCACGCATTTGAAGGTAGTTTTTCAAGTCTTTCTTATCAAACCAAGCTGTCCCGTAGATACGTTGCATCATAGCGTTGTCGCTATTTCCACGCCAGTAAGCACCAGCTACATGGAGAAGGTGGAAGATTTGGATACGACCTGTTGATGGAACGTGAGGTCCACGGCAGAGGTCTACATATTCACCCTGACGATAGATAGTCAAACCGCCTTCGTCTTCTGAGTGTTCTTCAATCAATTCCAACTTGTAAGGGTCATTTTTGAAGATTTCACGTGCCTCGTCTTTAGTCACTTCTTCACGAATAGATGGGAAGTTTTCTTTGACGATTTTTTGCATTTCTTCTTCGATACGAGGAAGGTCTTCGTTAGAGATTTGACCAGCTGTGTTGTCAGTATCGTAGTAGAAACCATCTTCGATGGCTGGACCAACTCCCAAGTGAATGTCTGGGAAAAGACGACGAGCTGCTTGGGCGAACAAGTGAGCTGCTGAGTGACGCAAGATTGGAAGGGCATCTTCGTGATCAGGTGTTACAATTTCGATGCTTCCATCTTCAGTGATAGCACGAGTAGTGTCGATGAGTTTGCCGTTGAATTTACCAGCCAAGGCTTTTTTAGCTAGGGAATTGCTGATAGATTGGGCAATTTCAAAAGTTGTAACGCCAGATTCGAATTCACGAACAGCGCCATCGGGGAAAGTAATGTTAATCATGATGTTCTCCTTATATTGGTTATCCATTATTTCTAAAGCAGAAGTGTTTCCCTATTTCGCAGTCTTAAATAAAGAGAAACAAAAAGCAAAGAGAAACAAAAAGCGACGTCCTAGAAAGGACGTCGCAACGTGGTTCCACCTTCATTTATGTACCTCAAAAGAGAGGGACACCTCTGATTGGCTCTAACGTGGCCACCGTTTTATGTTTTCATAAAAAACTCAAGAGTAGTATCAGTATAGTCTTTCTATGCGTTCTCAGCAACCACGCACTCTCTAGTAGAAAGGGACTAAGTGACTTGTCTCTATGGATTATTATAGCATGATTGTGAGATTTTTCAAGGATTTTGTGAAAGTTTTTTGTTTTTCATTTTTGCAGAATATGCTTGATACCAATACCGGAAGCCATGCCGACCAGAGCAAAGGTTCCATAGGCTAAAAAGTAGACAATGCTAAAATCGTGGAAAGAAATGATAGTAAAGCAAAAGAGCAATCCAATGTCAAAAGGGAAAAAGGGAAACGGTAACCGTAAAGAAGAGAAACGATGAAGGTTACTAACGGAGAAAAGATAAAGATATTTAGAAGATGAGTCCTAGCAGATTGGGACCGGATGAGAGCAGTGAAAATAATTCATAAAGAGGCCAATAAAAGAAAAAGATGACCAGATAGTGGGGGAGATGGGAATAGAATCTAGGCATGATAATCAGCTCGTTTTAAAAAAACAGACAACTTAAATCTCTTGCTATGATTATTATAGCATGTTTAAAACAAGAAAGTAAATCTGTTGACAAAGAAGTTAGTTATTGGTAGAATAGGGATTGTCGTAAAGACAAATAACTTCTTCTTGGTTACAGGCATGCCAACCTGTCACTCGGATGAAGCCAAATAAAAAGGAGAAACATCATGGCAATCTCAAAAGAGAAAAAAAATGAAATCATTGCACAATATGCACGTCACGAAGGTGATACAGGTTCAGTAGAGGTTCAAGTTGCTGTCCTTACTTGGGAAATCAACCACCTTAACGAACACATCAAACAACACAAAAAAGACCACGCTACTTACCGTGGATTGATGAAAAAAATCGGTCGCCGTCGTAACTTGCTTGCATACTTGCGTAAAAACGACGTTAACCGTTACCGTGAGTTGATCAACTCTCTAGGACTTCGTCGCTAATTCAAGATACAAAGGCCGTCAAAAGCACAAAGCAAAAATAGGAAAATTGACGAAGAAACTTCAGTTTCTAGGAGATTTTATCTTTTTTGCCAAGTGCTTAGGCCGTGTTCAATTGAGCATATCTTGATAATAAAGCTACTCTAAATTGGGTAGCTTTTTTGCGTTGTCACCTTACCTCGCTATACTCAAGTATAATCTTCGGTTACGGTTCCTAGCACTGTAAGGTAAAATAAACCAGCTTTTCTCCCTTCGGGGAGATTTTTTTTGTTTCACTGAAAGTTTCGTACGATCTTCGCCTCGTCTATAAACGATTGATCTAGCAAGAATCATGATGCTAAGGGCGTCAAAAATCCGTATGAAAATAGGGAAATGACACAGTGTTCGATGAGCACAAGGAGTTTCATCTTTTTCACTAGGATTTTAGCCCGGGCTAAAATCAGCTCTCTGACTTCAGAGGGCTTTTTTATTGAGGTTTTATCGGTAACAATTTTGGAGACTACAAAAACCTCAAATGGTATCAGCTAATTACACCATAAAGGTGCGCAGTTACTCGGCTTTTCAAGCCGAGTAGCTGTCTGCAAGCCCCCTAGAAGAGCCCACTCTTTACAAAGTAAAGTATAGTATGTTTATACTTTACATGGAAGTAGTCACTGAATTCCAGTTAGAAATTACTTTGTAACTACGTTTTGAGGAGGAGTAAAATGCTTTCCTACGTTCGACATTACCCACTAGCGATAGCTAAATTAATGTGTCTGTGCTCTCCTAAAATCTGCTGATTTATTACTGACTAATACAGGAGGTTTTTTTATGGGACAGACAATCATATCTGCTATTGGTGTTTATATTTCTACCAGTATCGATTATTTAATTATTTTAATTATTTTATTTGCACAGCTATCACAGAATAAACAGAAATGGCATATTTATGCGGGGCAATATCTAGGCACAGGCTTACTTGTAGGGGCGAGTTTAGTTGCTGCTTATGTCGTTAATTTCGTGCCTGAAGAATGGATGGTTGGATTGCTTGGTTTAATCCCTATCTATTTAGGGATTCGCTTTGCAATTGTTGGAGAAGATGCGGAAGAAGAAGAGGAAGAAATTATTGAAAGATTAGAACAAAGCAAGGCAAATCAACTGTTTTGGACAGTTACATTGCTGACAATTGCGTCTGGCGGAGATAATTTAGGTATCTATATACCTTATTTTGCTTCGTTAGATTGGTCACAGACCCTCGTGGCCTTGCTTGTGTTTGTAATCGGCATAATTATCTTTTGCGAGATTAGTCGGGTGTTATCCTCTATTCCGTTAATATTCGAGACAATTGAAAAATACGAGCGAATCATTGTGCCCTTAGTATTCATTCTACTTGGACTATACATCATGTATGAAAATGGCACGATAGAGACTTTTCTGATCGTGGAGATTTTTTTGTTTCACTAGGATTTTAGCCCTCTGAAAATCAGCTCTCTGATTTTCAGAGGGCTTTTTCATTGAGTATAAATGGACAATCTTAAAGTTACTCTATTGTAGAGTGGCTTTTGATTTGATTAGGAGATTCTTATAAATATAGTAAAATGAAACAAAAGCAGGACAAATCGATCAGGACAGTCAAATCGATTTCTAAAAATGTTTTAGAAGTAGAGGTGTACTATTCTAGTTCCAATCTACTATATAAATGAAAACCTTAGCTGTTTGGCCAAGGTTCATTTCTTCTATGCAAGTTCTTCTCTTTTCTTATCTGGGTTCCAGATGAAGCTTGCGAGAAAGCTAAAGATGATGGTTAGGATAGCGAGTATAATAGCAAGGATGAGGGCAGGAATGCGGATAAACCACCAGAGTGGCTTTGGTTTTTTATCATTGTGCCATTGTTTCGTTTCTTCGTCCAGACGTTGGAATTCTGTTTGAATACGATTGGCGACTGTTTCAATGCCTTCATCATTCATTTTCTTGATATCTGAGATATCGATTGGATTTCCAAAGTTCATATCGACACGTTCACGGCTAATCAAGCCCTTCAAAGTCATGGGACCGGTGTAGGTAACCGGCATGATACGGACCTTGGCCATTTTGGCAATCAGAGCTACGCCCCCCTTGACATCGTTTGAGTGACGGCTCCCACTTGGAAACATGATGAGAGAGCGGTCACTTTTTTTGAGAACATTGATAGGGTATTTGATGGCTGAGGCGCTAGGATTTTCACGGTCGATAGGAAAGGCGCCACACATACGAATCCACCAGCCAAAGATACGGTTGGTAAAGAGTTCTTTTTTTGCCATAAAGATAAACTGTTTTGGCTTGGTCGCAAAGGCCATATAAACTGGATCCCACCAAGTGCGGTGAGGCGCAACCAAAATATAATTTTCATCTTGATTAGGAATTTTATCAGTATTATGATAGTGGGCATTGCCATTGATGGACCATAAGAGCAATACAACTAATCCACGCAAATAAGTATAAAACATGCGATCTCCTTCGATTGTTTTCTTGTTATTATTATACCTTATCAAAGGAGGGCTGGCAAACTTTTCCCTTGACTAGATGCATATTTGGGATGAGATTAGAATTCTTTTAGAAAAAATGATATGATAGAATTTATGGATAAAAATAAGATTATGGGATTAACCCAAAGAGAAGTCAAGGAAAGACAGACTAAGGGCTTGGTCAATGATTTTACTGCTTCGGCCAGTACCAGCACTTGGCAAATCATCAAACGAAATGTCTTTACCCTTTTTAACGCTTTGAACTTTGCCATTGCTTTGGCCCTTGCCTTTGTGCAGGCTTGGAGCAATCTGGTCTTCTTTGCTGTTATCTGCTTTAACGCTTTTTCTGGAATTGTGACCGAGCTACGGGCCAAACACATGGTGGACAGGCTCAATCTCATGACCAAGGAAAAGGTCAAGACTATTCGTGATGGCCAAGAAGTGGCTCTGAATCCTGAAGAATTGGTGTTAGGAGATGTCATTCGTCTGTCTGCTGGAGAGCAGATTCCCAGTGATGCCTTAGTTTTGGAAGGCTTTGCGGAAGTCAATGAAGCCATGTTGACGGGGGAAAGTGATTTGGTACAAAAGGAAGTGGATGCCTTGCTTTTGTCAGGAAGTTTCTTAGCCAGTGGGGCAGTTTCAGCTCAAGTTCACCATGTTGGATCTGAGAACTATGCTGCCAAACTCATGCTGGAAGCCAAGACCGTTAAACCCATCAACTCTCGTATCATGAAATCGCTGGACAAGCTAGCTGGTTTTACTGGGAAGATTATCATTCCTTTTGGTCTAGCTCTCTTGCTAGAAGCCTTGCTTTTAAAAGGCCTGCCTCTCAAGTCTTCCGTTGTAAACTCGTCGACAGCACTTCTGGGAATGTTGCCCAAGGGAATTGCCCTTTTGACCATTACTTCGCTCTTGGCTGCAGTGATTAAGCTGGGCTTGAAAAAGGTCTTGGTGCAGGAGATGTACTCTGTTGAGACCTTGGCGCGCGTGGATATGCTCTGTCTGGACAAGACGGGTACCATCACTCAAGGAAAGATGCAGGTGGAGGCTGTTCTTCCTTTGACCGAAGAGTATGGAGAGTCAGCGCTTGCTAGCATCTTGGCCAGCTATATGGCTCATAGTGAGGATAAGAATCCAACTGCCCAAGCCATTCGACAGCGTTTTGTGGGAGAAGTTACTTATCCTATGATTTCCAAGCTTCCCTTCTCCAGCGACCGCAAGTGGGGAGCCATGGAGTTAGAATGTTTGGGGACAGTTTTCTTAGGGGCACCTGAGATGTTGCTGGACTCTGAAGTCCCAGAAGCCAGAGAGGCCTTGGAGAGAGGTTCACGTGTCTTGGTCTTAGCTCTCAGTCAGGAGAAATTAGACCATCACAAACCACAGAAACCTTCTGATATTCAGGCTCTGGCCTTGTTGGAAATCTTGGACCCTATTCGAGAGGGAGCAGCAGAGACGCTGGACTATCTCCGTTCTCAGGAAGTGGGCCTCAAAATTATCTCTGGTGACAATCCCGTTACGGTGTCCAGCATTGCCCAGAAGGCTGGTTTTGCGGACTACCATAGCTATGTAGATTGTTCGAAAATCATCGATGAGGAATTGATGGCCATGGCGGAGGAGACAGCTATTTTCGGACGTGTTTCCCCTCATCAAAAGAAACTCATCATCCAAACGCTGAAAAAATCAGGACATACAACGGCTATGACAGGGGACGGGGTTAATGATATCTTGGCCCTTCGTGAGGCAGATTGTTCCATCGTAATGGCTGAGGGAGATCCAGCGACTCGTCAGATTGCCAATCTGGTTCTCTTGAACTCAGACTTTAATGATGTTCCTGAGATTCTCTTTGAAGGTCGTCGTGTGGTCAATAACATTGCCCATATCGCCCCGATTTTCTTGATAAAGACCATCTACTCATTCTTGCTCGCAGTTATCTGTATCGCCAGTGCTCTTCTGGGACGGTCTGAATGGATCTTGATTTTCCCCTTCATTCCAATCCAGATTACTATGATTGACCAGTTTGTGGAAGGTTTCCCACCATTCGTTCTGACTTTTGAGCGAAATATCAAACCTGTTGAGCCAAATTTCCTCAGAAGATCCATGCTTCGTGCTCTACCAAGTGCTCTCATGGTTGTGTTCAGCGTCCTGTTTGTGAAAATATTTGGAGCGAGTCAAGGTTGGTCTGAGATAGAAATCTCAACCCTACTTTATTATCTGCTTGGGTCTATTGGTTTCTTATCCGTATTTAGAGCCTGCATGCCATTTACCCTATGGCGTGTCCTCTTGATTGTTTGGTCAGTAGGAGGCTTCCTAGCCACAGCTCTCTTCCCAAGAATTCAAAAATTGCTTGAAATTTCGACACTTACAGGACAAACGCTACCTGTTTATGGTATCATGATGTTGGTCTTTACCGTGATTTTCATCCTGACTAGTCGCTATCAAGCCAGAAAATAAAGAAAGGCTGCAATCTGTGGATTGCGGTCTTTTTAGGTACAAGATTGCCAGCCGAAATGTGGTATAATAAGAGGTAATAGAGTTTGGAAAGTGAGAGAAGATGATTTCAAAGAGATTAGAATTGGTAGCTTCCTTTGTACCACAGGGAGCCATTTTATTAGATGTGGGAAGTGATCATGCTTATCTGCCCATCGAGTTGGTTGAGAGAGGACAAATCAAAAGTGCCATTGCAGGTGAGGTGGTGGACGGGCCCTACCAATCTGCAGTCAAAAATGTTGAAAGTCACGGGTTAAAGGAGAAAATCCAAGTCCGTTTAGCCAATGGTTTGGCAGCTTTTGAAGAGGAAGACCGAGTGTCTGTCATTACCATCGCAGGGATGGGCGGCCGTTTGATTGCTAGGATTTTAGAAGAAGGCTTGGACAAGTTAGCTAACGTAGAGCGTTTGATTCTCCAGCCCAATAATCGTGAAGACGACTTGCGCATTTGGTTGCAAGACAATGGTTTTCAGATTGTGGCAGAAAGCATTCTAGAAGAAGCTGGCAAGTTTTACGAGATTTTGGTGGTGGAAGCAGGACAAATGAAGCTATCAGCCATTGATGTTCGCTTTGGACCTTTCTTGTGCAAAGAGGTCAGTCCAGTCTTTGTCCAAAAATGGCAAAAAGAAGCTGTTAAGCTAGAGTTTGCCCTCGGACAAATTCCAGAAAAAAATCTGGAGGAACGTCAAGTTCTAGTAGATAAAATTCAAGCCATCAAGGAGGTTCTCCATGCTAGCAAGTGAAGTAATTAACGCATATGAAGCCTTTTGCCCTCAGGAATTTTCCATGGAGGGCGATAGTCGTGGTCTGCAAATCGGCACTTTGGACAAGGATATCCAAAGGGTCATGGTGGCTCTCGATATTCGTGAAGAAACGGTGGCTGAAGCCATTGAAAAGGGTGTGGACTTGATTATTGTCAAGCACGCGCCGATTTTCCGTCCCATCAAGGACTTGGTCGCCAGCCGTCCGCAAAATCAGATTTACATTGACCTCATCAAGCATGACATTGCAGTTTATGTCAGCCATACCAATATTGACATCGTTGATAATGGGCTCAATGACTGGTTTTGCCAGATGCTAGGCATTGATGAGACGACTTATCTTCAGGAAACAGGTCCAGAATGTGGAATTGGTCGTATTGGGAATATTCAGCCTCAGACATTTTGGGACTTGGCCCAGCGTGTCAAGCAAGTCTTTGGCCTAGATAGCCTTCGAATGGTGCATTATCAAGAGAGAGATTTGCAGAAGCCTATTTCAAGAGTGGCCATCTGTGGTGGAAGCGGGCAGTCATTCTATAAGGATGCTTTAGCTAAAGGAGCGGATGTCTATATCACTGGTGATATTTACTACCACACTGCCCAGGATATGTTGTCTGATGGCTTGCTGGCATTGGATCCAGGTCACTATATCGAAGTGCTGTTTGTGGAAAAAATCGCAGCACTCCTTACTCAATGGAAAGAGGAAAAAGGCTGGGAACTAGAGATTTTACCTAGCCAAGCATCGACCAATCCTTTCCATCATATCTAGTTAGAAGGTGAAGACAATGAAAAATTGTACTAGTATAATTATGGTAAACTGAAACTACACTAGTACAAATGTGATTCTGAGACATTGTTGAGACTGGATTTTTTTGTAAAACTTATACCCGAAATTTTATAAATAAAAAAATACAATAGTCCTCGTTTTTTGCAGTTTAATCAAAAAATCCAATACATATAATTAGAAAGATAACAATTTACCATAAAATACTCTAAAAACAGAAAAAATTAAATGTTTTTCCTTGCAAAATTCGGGGGGGGGGGGTGGTATAATTGCTACTAGACTGTATACTCTTCATAGGAGGTATAGTGGGGTAAATAGTCGTAAGTTGCTATTTAATATTATTGTCAATTGAAGAGGAAAATGACATGTTCTCTTCAATCATATCTTTAAGGAGAAAGAGTTATGGATTTTAGAAAGTCTAACAGAGAAAAGGTCTTCCGTTACTCCATTCGTAAGTACCACTTTGGTGCCGCCAGTGTTGCGGTTGCCGCATTGATGTTTTTTGCCAACGGTGCAGTAGCAGCGAGTGAGACAGTCACTCCAGCTACAACTAATGACGTGGTCGCTGGATTTGATGGTAACCCTGATGGGGCTCTGCAGGAGTCGGATGAGGGAGAGTCGAAGGAGGTTGTACTTGAGCAACTTGCTGAAGGCAAGATCACAAAGGAGATAAAAGGGCAAGGGAGGTCAGCGGAAGGATCTAATCAAGGACAGACAGTAGCTGCCCCTAAAACTACTGGAGTAGACTCTAGCCAGCCAGAGTCTGTTCAAGAAAGTTCTCAGGTGAGAGAGAAAAGGGCAGGATCTGCTGACACGATAGCAGCCAAAACAAGCAGCACTGGAGTCCTTCAGCCTCGGGTGCTCAAAGACAGCCAGTCTGACTATGACCCTATTCCACTTGACGATGATGAGGATGATACAGAACAGGATGAACAACCGTTAAACACTCCGGTGACAACAGCGATTCAACCTCGTTCAAGAGGAAGCAGACAAGAAGTTCCTTCAGGCTACATAGCTGTGCCAAGTAATGCTTATGTAGATGGGATCAACTACTTTTTAGAAGATGGACATGCAGGTTCACCTTATGCCCGTGGAACCTATGTCTATGGTTCGCAACGTTCAAGAGCATATTGGGACGGAAAAGAGTTTCGTATTCCGGAAGCGAAAGATTTTATCTACGGGATAGTCAAGAAAACAGAAACTGGTTTTAAATGGGAGATTGATATCAATAAGGGAAAAGTAGGACGGGGTCCACACCACTACTTATCAAATACTTTTTGGTTTACCCTACCTAAAAACCACACTGTAAAAGCAAACTCAGTAACTATTTCTCGTTATGATCATAGGACTGGTGGCACCACTGCTACTAGTGGAGATGCAGGTAACGGAGAGGATCAAATTCTAAAGGCCTTACAATCAGCTGATGGAATTAGTGATGAAAAGCAGGGGACTGTTGCATCAACAGGAGCGGCAGCAAAAAGTGGAGGTTATGGTTATCGGACGGATAGTCTGGATGGCTTAGCCAAGGAAGAAGTTAACTGGTGGGTGCAGAAAGGTTTCTACTACCATGCTGATAAAAACTTCCCAACTGAAGTTGAGAAAAAGGCAGCTTCTAAATACTCTGGTATCAAAAATGAAACCGAGAAAGTCTACACCTTCTCTTTGGACGGAGGACGTGATGATAGCTACCATTTGACCTTTGAGACGACTTCCCCAGATACGACTTTCCGTAATCTCTATTACGCCTTGGGTGTTAAAGGGTTTAGGCTGTCAGGGAAATCAGTTAATCGCTTGCTAGTCAATCAGTGGTACGGTAGAGCTGCCGGTGAAGGAGACCAGGCTGAGAAGTATCCGGCTCAGTTGGAAGGGAATGGCTACTATCAGATTGTACAAGGGCAAATTTGGCAGCCGAGAAATAATAATGTATCAACAACTCCAGGTACCTCTTCATCTTTAATTGCTAAAAGCGATGGAGGCATTGACCTTGAATCTTACTTTAAAAATAGGGATAAGGTAGGGGATAATGCTGAATCACATCCAACTTCTTATAATCTTTTTAAGGATGGTGTCAAAGTTGAAAACAACCAAGAGGTTGCAAAGACTATCGTCAATACTCCGGGAGTGAAATCTTATCTTGTAGAGCGAATCTTTGCTGACGGTTCTGGTGAATTGGTTCAGTTAAATTTTGTTGTGAAACCGAAAAAACCAAGTTTAAATACTGATTTGCAAAAGCAAGCAGGGACGATAAAGGATATCACTGCAACTAACGGAACCAAAGGTGTAGAGATGGTTCTCTACCATGACGGAAAAGAAGTAGCAACCAGTATTGCTGGTGATGATGGAAATGCAACCTTCAAAAATGTTGTTATTACAAAAGGTTCTTATACTGTCAAGTCACGTGTTTCAGATCAGTCTTATTTGACTGCAGAAGGCAAGCGAACTTCACTCTTAGAGTCTGAATCATCAGATGCTAAAGAAGCCAACTACGATAGGAGTCAGATTCGTATTGGGTTTGGACAAAGTGGAGAGGGCGGAGCAGCTCCTAGCTTTGAGGAAGGTAAGTATAAAGCACTATATCGTGACAATTATACTGAAAAACAACTACAAGTACTGGTTCAAGTCCCTGCTGGCCAGATTATCAAAAATATTGAAGTAACTAATTTAGAAAAAACAGGCTTGGTTCATGGTGAAATGAATCAGGTTGGTCCTCTAACTAGTACGATGCCATTAACAGGAGATATTAAAAAAGACAATTCAGGTATCCATCAAATTACTGTTACGGTTACAACCGCAGATAATCTAAAAAATACAGAAAAACTCTATCTATACATTCCATTTACGAAACCGACTTTTGAAACAACAGCTGAGAGTTTGAAAGGAAAGACTACAGGAAAACCGGTCATCAAAGCAAACTCTGGAACAAAAGGAGAAGCAGCAAATATTCCTGATAAAGCAAAACTGAAAACCTTCTTGGTTAAAGGTGGGAATGATGTGGATGCTGTAGGCACAGGTGCTTCTGATAATAAGCCTAAAAAAGCTACTGGCTATACTATTCTTGCTAGTGGTGATGTTAAGGCGGATGGAACAGTTGAGTTTACTCCTGATAAGTATAGACAAGAATTGGTGGGGAATGAGGAACTTCGTCTAGTTACGGCAGTGGTTAAGGAAGGTACAGATGAACCTGTTTTAGACTATCTTGTATCACCACTATCAGAATCGCTTAAACTAGAACTTCCTACAGAAGTTAGCCGTGACTTTGTAAGCCCAGCAGAAAAAGTTACCGTTGAAAATCCAGGTAGTCTAAATCAAACCGAGAAAGATAAGCTAAAAAAAGCTATTGAAGATGCTAATCCAGGATTTAAAGTTGAAATAACAGATGATGGTAAGGTTCAGGTGACCAGACCGGATGGACAAGAGGAAGAAGCTGCTGTCAGTGATTTTGTGAAACAAAATGGGCAAGCAGATTCTGCAGATGATTCGACTTCTCCAAAAGAAATCCAAAAACCAACTGAAAAAGTGAAGGTAGCTAATCCAAATAAGCTAACCAAAGAGGAATTGACGAAGATTACTCAGAAGGTTCAGGAGAAAAATCCTGGTGCTACTGTAAACGTTGGGCAAAATGGAGATGCCTATGTTGTACAACCAGATGGAACAAGTGGCTTGATTTCCCACAAAGATTTGTTGGAGCTGACAGAAGAGCAAAAAGAAGCTGCAAAGAACCGTAAACCGTTAGTCAACCCAGAGCAGAAAGTACCTGTAACCGATCCAGAGAAACTAAATTCTTCAGATATTGAAAAGATTAAGAAGGCTCTACAAGCTGCTAACCCAGGAGCGACTGTTACAGTGGATAGCGATGGAAATGCAACTGTTACAAGTCAGGACGGATCAGAAAGTAAGTTTATCTCACGAGATGACTTGGTTACAAAAGTGACGGTCCAAGCGCCTCAATCTCCAACTATCTCACAAGATAAAGAAACTCTAACGGTAACATCAATGGTAGGTCAAGACGAAGCTACTAAGGTTATGCTTACGTATACAAATGCTACTGGACAAGAAAAAACTGTTGGTTTTACTAAAACTGGTAGCAACTGGAATAAGGATGACGCCAATGCAGATAGCACAATTTCGATTATAAATGATGAAAATGGACTGGGCAAAATCCTAATCCAAGCTGAAACAGCAGAAGCAGGTTCAACAGTTACAGTTAAGCAGCAGAAGGACGGCTCTGACTTTAGTATAGCAGCTACTACTAAGGTTTTAGGAAGATTAGAGGATGTAAGTGGTATAGCCCAACCAGATGGTTCGGTTGTAATTACTGTACCGCAGGAAGCTACTGAGTTTGATTTGACTTATCATAATCAAACTAGTAATCGTTCAGAAACACAACATTTTAGAAAAACTGATCAAGGATGGAGTGCTGTTGCAGGAATTACAGCTAGTGGCAATAGCTTTACCCTTCCAAAAAGTTTAGTAAAAGACGGGACGGAAGTTGCGGTAAAAGCTTCTAGCGCAACGAAAATTTCAGAGACTAAACGAATTAAGGCTAAGTTTGAACAACCGAGTGCAACAACTAGTGCTACACGTCAAAATGGAGATGTAGAAGTTACATTACCGACAGATGCAGAAAAAGTGACCTTAACTTATAAGAACAAACAAAATACCAATGCCACAGTAACACTGGTTAAACGAGGAAATAATTGGAGCTCTTCAACAACCTTACCAGATGGTATCAGTCTAGCAAATGGTAAGGTTACACTTGACTATACAAAAGTGAACAGGAATACAAATATCACAACAGCCTCTACTAGAGGAAATGGCGATGTTGAATCTCAAGCAAATAACCAAAATCATCCTATTCCAGAACACACAGCTCCGACGACTAAGACGATTACAAAAGTAATCGGTGAAAATCCTACAAATGCAGAGTTACTTGCTGCTGTAGATGTAGCTAACAAAGCATCAGCTGTACTGAAAGAAGGAACACAGTATCCAACTACAGTAGGGAACCATACTCTTGACGTTGTTGTTACTTATACAGATCAAAGTACAGAAAACGTAAGAGTAACGTATGTGGTGAAACCAGCAGACAAGACAGCTCTAACGCAAGCGAATAACGATTTAGCAAGCGAAGTAGCAAGTCAACCAACTACAGATGACAAGCCACAAAGCAAAGTTGACGCATATACTAAAGCAAAAGAAGCGGCGGATAAAGCAGTGGAAGCAGCGAAAAAAGTAATAGCGGACGACAATGCGGCACCAGAAGCTGTACAAGCAGAGCTAGCGAAAGTAAACGCAGCCAAAGCAGCCTTGAAAGCGGCAGAAGATGCCGTAACAACCGCAGCGACAACTACAGCGAAAAATAAACTAACTGAGGATAAATCGAAGTTAGATGAAGCTGTAAGTACAGAAGGTAAGACACCAGAAAGTATTCAAGCATACGAAGCCGCTAAGAAAGAAGCAGAAGCAGATGTTGCAGCAGCGAAGGAAGCAGCCAAAGCAGTATTAGCTAAAGGTGACAATGCGACAGCAGCTGAAGTTCAAGAAGCGCAAGAAAAAGTAACAGAAGCGCAAGGTAAGTTAGACAAAGCGAAAGAGCAGTTAGTCGACAAAGCAGACAAGACAGCTCTAACGCAAGCGAATAACGATTTAGCAAGCGAAGTAGCAAG
>NZ_MWSM01000018.1:77707-83746 GCF_002087075.1 Streptococcus pseudopneumoniae ATCC BAA-960 = CCUG 49455 | reverse complement strand
TTCACGGGTGGTTATGACTTTCATTGAGTATAAGTCAAGTAATCACTTTGAAGTTTCAAAGCTTACTTTTAAGTTTTCTTTAAGAAAACTATATTATTCTGAAGAACTCTAAAATTTCACAGCCATTTATTAGCAATGACTACAGAATTCCTGGTCATTACTAGAAATGGACTAGTTTCTTTGAATAATAGAACTCCTTAATCCTTCTATTCTAGAACGGGAGGGCCGGTATTTCTTTCATGATAGGACTAGATTGTGGTATAATAGAGAGAATAAGTTTTTTTAGTAAGACAAAGGAGAAAATAGATGATTTATGCAGGAATTCTTGCTGGTGGAACTGGCACACGCATGGGAATCAGTAACTTGCCAAAACAATTTTTAGAGCTAGGTGATCGACCTATTTTGATTCATACAATTGAAAAATTTGTCTTGGAACCAAGTATTGAAAAAATTGTAGTTGGGGTTCATGGAGACTGGGTTTCTCATGCAGAAGATCTTGTAGATAAATATCTTCCTCTTCATAAGGATCGTATCATCATTACAAAGGGTGGTGCTGACCGTAATACGAGTATTGAGAAAATCATTGAAGCTATTGATGCTTATCGTCCGCTTACTCCAGAGGACATTGTTGTTACCCACGATTCTGTTCGTCCATTTATTACACTTCGCATGATTCAGGACAATATCCAACTTGCCCAAAATCATGACGCAGTGGACACAGTGGTAGAAGCGGTTGATACTATCGTTGAAAGTACCAATGGTCAATTCATTACAGATATTCCAAATCGTGCTCACCTTTATCAAGGACAAACACCTCAAACATTCCGTTGCAAGGACTTCATGGACCTTTACGGTTCTCTCTCTGCTGAAGAGAAGGAAATCTTGACAGATGCATGTAAAATCTTTGTGATCAAAGGAAAAGATGTGGCCTTGGCTAAGGGCGAATACTCAAACCTAAAAATCACAACAGTAACAGATTTGAAGATTGCAAAAAGTATGATTGAGAAAGACTAGTAAAATGATTAATCAAATTTATCAACTAACTAAGCCTAAGTTTATCAATGTCAAATATCAGGAAGAGGCTATTGACCAAGAGAATCATATCCTCATCCGCCCTAACTATATGGCTGTCTGTCATGCGGATCAGCGTTACTACCAGGGAAAACGTGACCCCAAGATTTTGAATAAAAAGCTTCCAATGGCAATGATTCACGAGTCATGTGGAACCATCATTTCTGACCCGACGGGAACCTATGAGGTTGGGCAAAAAGTTGTCATGATTCCCAATCAGCCTTCTATGCAGAGCGATGAAGAATTCTATGAGAACTACATGACAGGGACCCATTTCTTGTCTAGTGGTTTTGATGGCTTTATGAGAGAGTTTGTTTCTCTCCCTAAAGATCGTGTGGTGGCTTATGATGCTATCGAAGATACGGTTGCAGCCATTACAGAGTTTGTCAGTGTTGGCATGCATGCCATGAATCGTCTATTGACCCTTGCTCATAGCAAGCGGGACCGAATCGCCGTTATCGGAGATGGAAGTTTAGCATTTGTGGTTGCCAATATTATCAACTATACTTTGCCAGAAGCAGAGATTGTGGTTATTGGTCGTCATTGGGAAAAGTTGGAACTTTTCTCTTTTGCCAAAGAATGCTATATTACGGATAATATTCCTGAAGATTTGGCCTTTGACCATGCTTTTGAGTGTTGTGGTGGTAATGGTACTGGACCGGCTATAAATGACCTGATTCGCTACATTCGTCCTCAAGGAACGATTCTCATGATGGGAGTTAGCGAATATAAAGTCAATCTCAATACTCGCGATGCCTTAGAAAAGGGCTTGCTCTTGGTTGGGTCCTCTCGTTCTGGTCGCATCGATTTTGAAAATGCAATCCAAATGATGGAAGTTAAGAAATTTGCCAATCGTCTTAAAAATATCCTTTATCTAGAAGAACCTGTAAGAGAAATTAAAGATATTCACCGTGTCTTTGCGACCGACTTAAACACAGCCTTTAAAACCGTGTTTAAGTGGGAAGTATAAGTGCTGGAGGTTAATTGTGGAGAAAATCATTAAAGAGAAAATTTCTTCCCTACTTAGTCAAGAAGAGGAAGTCCTCAGTGTTGAACAACTGGGGGGAATGACCAATCAAAACTATTTGGTCAAAACAACAAATAAGCAATACATTGTTAAATTCTTTGGTAAAGGGACAGAAAAGCTTATCAATCGACAAGATGAAAAGTACAATCTTGAACTACTAAAGGATTTAGACTTAGATGTAAAAAATTATCTTTTTGATATTGAAGCTGGTATCAAAGTAAATGAGTATATCGAATCTGCGATTACACTTGATTCAAGGTCAATCAAGACCAAATTTGATAAAATTGCTCCAATATTACAAACCATTCATGCTTCTGGTAAGGAATTAAGAGGAGAATTTGCTCCTTTTGAGGAAATCAAAAAATACGAATCCTTGATTGAAGAGAAAATCCCTTATGCCAACTATGAAGCTGTTCGAGAAGAAGTCTTTTCTTTAGAGAAAAGACTGGCTGACTTAGGTGTTGACAGAAAATCTTGTCATATCGATTTGGTGCCTGAAAACTTTATCGAATCACCACAAGGACGACTTTATCTGATTGACTGGGAATATTCATCAATGAATGATCCAATGTGGGATCTGGCTGCCCTCTTTTTAGAGTCTGAATTCACTACCCAGGAGGAAGAAGCCTTCTTGTCTCACTATGAGAGTGACCAAACACCGGTTTCTCGTGAAAAGATTGCCATTTATAAAATTTTACAAGACACTATTTGGAGTCTATGGACTGTCTATAAGGAAGAGCAAGGTGCAGATTTTGGTGACTATGGTGTGAATCGTTATCAAAGAGCTGTTAAAGGTTTGACTTCTTATGGAGGTTCAGATGAAAAGTAAAAACGGAGTTCCTTTTGGTCTACTCTCAGGTATTTTCTGGGGTTTAGGTCTAACAATTAGTGCTTACATCTTTTCGATTTTTACAGATTTGTCGCCCTTTGTGGTGGCCGCTGCTCACGATTTCTTGAGTATCTTTATCTTACTAGCTTTTCTCTTGGTAAAAGAAGGAAAAGTTCGCCTCTCAATTTTCTTAAATATTCGCAATGTGAGTGTCATCATCGGAGCCTTGCTAGCAGGCCCTATCGGTATGCAGGCCAATCTTTATGCGGTTAAGTATATCGGAAGTTCCTTAGCTTCATCTGTGTCGGCTATTTACCCTGCGATTTCAGTTTTATTGGCTTTCTTCTTTTTGAAGCACAAGATTTCAAAAAATACTGTATTTGGGATTGTCTTGATTATTGGAGGGATAATTGCTCAGACCTATAAGGTTGAACAGGTTAATTCCTTCTACATTGGTATTCTCTGTGCTTTAGTTTGTGCTATTGCATGGGGGAGTGAGAGTGTCCTTAGCTCCTTTGCCATGGAAAGTGAATTGAGTGAAATTGAGGCCCTCTTAATCCGTCAAGTAACTTCATTCTTGTCCTATCTTGTGATTGTGCTCTTCTCTCATCAGTCATTTGCAGAAGTGGCCAATGGACAATTACTAGGTCTCATGATTGTCTTTGCAGCCTTTGATATGATTTCCTACTTGGCTTATTATATCGCTATCAATCGCTTGCAACCAGCCAAGGCTACAGGCTTGAATGTGAGCTATGTAGTTTGGACGGTCTTGTTTGCAGTTGTTTTTTTGGGTGCACCGCTAGATATGCTGACCATTATGACGTCACTTGTCGTTATTGCTGGAGTTTATATTATTATTAAAGAATAAAGGAGATTCGTGTGAAAGCCATCATCTTAGCAGCGGGATTGGGAACTCGCTTGCGTCCTATGACTGAAAATACCCCTAAAGCCTTGGTTCAGGTTAATCAAAAACCCTTGATTGAATACCAAATTGAGTTTCTCAAAGAAAAAGGAATCAATGACATCATCATCATTGTCGGTTATCTTAAAGAACAATTCGATTACTTGAAAGAGAAATACGGTGTTCGTCTCGTTTTCAATGATAAATACGCTGACTACAATAACTTTTACTCTCTCTATCTTGTAAAAGAAGAATTGGCCAACAGCTATGTTATTGATGCCGATAACTATCTCTTTAAAAATATGTTCCGCAATGATTTGACTCGTTCGACTTATTTTAGTGTTTATCGTGAAGATTGTACCAACGAATGGTTCTTGGTCTATGGAGATGACTACAAGGTTCAAGACATTATTGTTGATAGCAAGGCAGGTCGCATCCTTAGTGGTGTATCCTTCTGGGATGCTCCAACTGCAGAAAAGATTGTCAGCTTTATCGATAAGGCTTATGCAAGTGGCGAATTTGTTGATCTCTACTGGGACAATATGGTTAAGGATAATATCAAAGAGCTAGATGTCTATGTCGAAGAATTAGAAGGCAATAGTATCTATGAAATCGATAGTGTCCAAGACTACCATAAATTAGAAGAAATTCTTAAAAACGAAAATTAAAGATTCCAACATCTGACAAAATAGTCGGATGTTTTTTTGATTTTTTACGAACTTTTACGAATAGATAGATGAGTAGAAAAAGAAATGGAGTTATTTATGAAAATCACAAACTATGAAATCTATAAGTTAAAAAAATCAGGTTTGACCAATCAACAGATTTTGAAAGTGCTAGAATACGGTGAAAATGTTGATCAGGAGCTTTTGTTGGGTGATATTGCAGATATATCAGGTTGCCGTAATCCAGCCGTTTTTATGGAACGTTATTTTCAGATAGACGATGCGCATTTGTCGAAAGAGTTTCAAAAATTTCCATCTTTCTCTATTTTAGATGACTGTTATCCTTGGGATTTGAGTGAAATATATGATGCGCCTGTACTTTTATTTTACAAGGGAAATCTTGACCTCCTGAAATTCCCGAAGGTAGCGGTCGTGGGCAGTCGTGCTTGTAGCAAACAGGGAGCTAAGTCAGTTGAAAAAGTCATTCAAGGCTTGGAAAATGAACTGGTTATCGTCAGTGGATTAGCCAAGGGCATTGACACAGCAGCTCATATGGCAGCTCTTCAAAATGGCGGAAAAACCATTGCAGTGATTGGAACAGGACTGGATGTGTTTTATCCTAAAGCCAATAAACGTTTGCAAGACTACATCGGCAATGATCATCTGGTTCTCAGTGAATATGGACCTGGCGAACAACCTCTGAAATTTCATTTTCCTGCCCGTAATCGCATCATTGCTGGACTTTGCCGTGGCGTGATTGTAGCAGAGGCTAAGATGCGCTCGGGGAGTCTCATTACCTGTGAGCGAGCAATGGAAGAAGGACGCGATGTCTTTGCTATTCCTGGTAGCATTTTAGATGGGCTATCAGATGGTTGCCATCATTTGATTCAAGAAGGGGCAAAATTGGTCACCAGTGGGCGAGATGTGCTTGCGGAATTTGAATTTTAAACATTATATAAGCTAGAATACTGAGAAAAATCAATTTTTAATAGAAAATGAAGTAAATATCCCCACAATAAATGCATAGTATCAGTTTTTTCAGCACTTGATATTATGCGTTTTTTCTAAGTGAATAAGTAGAGTGGAGGACTTTTCCCAGAGGAAGGAAAGCAATTTAGTGTAATTGAGAAAGGAGAGTTGCTTGTGACTAATCTTGGTCAGCTTATTATCAGGGAGCTGTATCGTCTCAAGTATTGCCAGTAAGGAAAAATAAATTCTTCAAAAGTAGAGATTACAAGGCTTGTTTAAGAAAGAATTCAAAGACCTTGACAGATAAAAATAAAATGGTTATTATAAAAAATGGTCTGAAATTGATGATGACACTCTTCGAAAATCTTTTTACGTCATCAGCTTTGTCTTGCTGTGTTTTGAGCAAGCTACGGTGAGCTTCCGAGTTTGATTTTCATTTACTAGAAATGAAACTGATGAGAGACATCAGTAGACATTTGCGTCAGGATATGATGGAAAATGATAAAAAGACCTCATGAGATTGGCATATCAGACTACTAAAGTATTGAGTTTGTTAGGATTTTATACTCAATGAAAA
>NZ_MWSM01000018.1:64790-77656 GCF_002087075.1 Streptococcus pseudopneumoniae ATCC BAA-960 = CCUG 49455 | reverse complement strand
TCAGTTACATATATCTACGGAAAGGTGAAGCTGACGTGGCTTGAAGAGATTTTCGAAGAGTATTAGCGACTAGTTAGCTGGGAAAGGAAGATATTTGTGACAAATAATAAACTGTATTCGTTGATAGAATTTAGAAATAAAATATATGAAGAATTAGAACTTTCCAGAAGTGATTTAGCGATTTTACTATGTGCCATGCTTATCGCCTCTATCGGATTAAATATGGATTCGACTCCCGTGATTATTGGAGCCATGTTAATCTCTCCTTTGATGACACCTATTCTGGGAGTGGGGCTCTCTCTAGCTATATTTGATTTTAAATTGTTAAGAAAATCTTTTAAAATATTAGCTATTCAAATTCTTGCCAGTCTAATAGCTTCAACACTTTATTTTTATCTTTCTCCCATTTCGTATGCTAGTTCGGAGATTGTTGCTAGAACCTCTCCGACTATTTGGGATGTTCTCATTGCTTTTGTAGGAGGGATAGCAGGTATTATTGGTGCTAGGAAAAAAGAGACCAATAATATTGTTCCTGGTGTTGCTATTGCAACCGCCTTGATGCCTCCTCTTTGTACAGTAGGTTATGCTATTGCTTCTGCTAATCTAAAATTTATCATAGGCTCCTCTTACCTATTCCTCATCAATTGTAGCTTTATTGTCATTGCGACTTATATAGGTGTTAGGTTGATGATGGTTAAGAAACATTATTTTAAAGATAATGAAGAAGACTCTAAAATGCGCAGGATTTTGCTTCTAGTTGCTGTTTTGCTGATGATTCCGAGTTTTATCTCTGCAACGACTTTAGTGAGAGAAACGTTGAAAAAAGAGTCCCTTAAGAAATTTATATCAGAGCAATTTCAGGGGCATAATATTTTGAAAAAAATCTATTCTAAAAAGACTCATACCCTAAAGCTAACCATTTCAGGAAATTATTTGACAGAAGAAGAACTCGATATGATTTCCAGTAAGAGAGGTGACTATGGTTTAAGTGATGTTTCTGTTCAAGTTTCCCAATTGTCTGATTCAGAACAACTTAGTAAGGAAGAACTGGTGGAGTATTTCTTCCAGTATATCAAGGATAAGGAAGCAAAAGAAAAGGAAAAAGCCAATAAATTTGATACAGAGTCTGAGGAACAATAATTTCTTGAGAATAGCTGGTTTTTCTCGTGAGTCTTCTATGTATATCAAAGGAAGACTGAAGTCTTAAGTATAAACTTTTCTTCTATTATAGTAGCTAAGTCTTGACAGGGTTCAAAAAATGGTTTACACTTTATAAAGTTTATTACTTTGAAAAGGTGTGATACTGTGGCTACGGCAACAAAAAAGAAAAAATCAACAGTTAAAAAAAATCTAGTCATCGTGGAGTCGCCTGCTAAGGCCAAGACGATTGAAAAATATCTAGGCAGAAACTACAAGGTTTTAGCCAGTGTCGGGCATATCCGTGATTTGAAGAAATCCAGTATGTCCGTCGATATTGAAAATAATTATGAACCGCAATATATCAATATCCGAGGAAAAGGCCCTCTTATCAATGACTTGAAAAAAGAAGCTAAAAAAGCTAATAAAGTTTTTCTGGCGAGTGACCCGGACCGTGAAGGAGAAGCGATTTCTTGGCATTTGGCCCATATTCTCAACTTGGATGAAAATGATGCTAACCGTGTGGTCTTCAATGAAATCACCAAAGATGCTGTCAAAAATGCTTTTAAAGAACCTCGTAAGATTGATATGGACTTGGTCGATGCCCAACAGGCTCGTCGTGTCCTAGACCGCTTGGTAGGCTATTCGATTTCGCCTATTTTGTGGAAGAAGGTCAAGAAGGGCTTGTCAGCAGGTCGCGTTCAGTCTATTGCGCTTAAACTCATCATTGATCGTGAGAATGAAATCAATGCCTTCCAGCCAGAAGAATACTGGACAATTGATGCTGTCTTTAAAAAGGGAACCAAGCAATTTCAGGCTTCCTTCTATGGAGTAGACGGCAAAAAGTTGAAACTGACTAGCAATGATGAGGTCAAGGAAGTCTTGTCTCGTCTGACTAGCAAAGATTTTTCAGTGGATCAGGTAGATAAGAAAGAGCGCAAGCGCAATGCTCCATTACCCTATACCACTTCATCTATGCAGATGGATGCTGCCAATAAAATTAACTTCCGTACTCGAAAAACCATGATGGTTGCCCAACAGCTCTATGAAGGGATCAATATCGGTTCTGGTGTGCAAGGTTTGATTACCTATATGCGTACTGATTCGACTCGTATCAGTCCAGTGGCACAGAACGAAGCAGCAAGTTTCATTACAGACCGTTTTGGTAGCAAGTATTCTAAGCATGGTAGCAAGGTCAAAAATGCATCAGGTGCTCAGGATGCCCATGAGGCTATTCGTCCGTCAAGTGTCTTTAACACACCGGAAAGTATTGCTAAGTATCTGGATAAGGATCAGCTCAAGCTTTATACTCTTATTTGGAATCGTTTTGTAGCGAGTCAGATGACAGCTGCTGTCTTTGATACCATGGCTGTTAAATTGTCGCAAAATGGTGTTCAATTTGCTGCTAATGGTAGTCAGGTTAAGTTTGATGGTTATCTTGCCATTTATAATGATTCTGACAAGAATAAAATGTTACCAGATATGGCTGTTGGAGATGTGGTTAAGCAGGTGAATAGCAAACCAGAGCAACATTTCACTCAACCGCCTGCTCGTTATTCTGAAGCGACATTGATTAAGACCTTGGAGGAAAATGGTGTTGGACGTCCGTCAACCTACGCACCGACCATTGAAACTATTCAGAAACGTTATTATGTTCGCCTTGCAGCCAAACGCTTTGAACCGACAGAGTTGGGAGAAATTGTTAACAAGCTCATCGTTGAATATTTCCCAGATATCGTAAACGTGACCTTCACAGCTGAAATGGAAGGCAAGCTGGATGATGTCGAAGTCGGAAAAGAGCAGTGGCAACGTGTTATTGATGCCTTTTACAAACCATTCTCTAAAGAAGTGGCCAAGGCTGAAGAAGAAATGGAAAAAATCCAGATTAAGGATGAACCAGCTGGATTTGACTGTGAAGTGTGTGGCAGTCCAATGGTCATTAAACTTGGTCGATTTGGTAAGTTCTACGCTTGTAGCAATTTCCCAGATTGCCGCCATACCCAAGCAATTGTGAAAGAGATTGGTGTTGAGTGTCCAAGTTGTCATCAGGGACAAATCATTGAGCGTAAAACCAAACGCAATCGCCTTTTCTATGGTTGCAATCGCTATCCAGAATGTGAATTTACCTCTTGGGACAAGCCTGTTGGTCGTGACTGTCCAAAATGTGGAAACTTCCTCATGGAGAAAAAAGTCCGTGGTGGTGGCAAGCAGGTTGTTTGTAGCAAGGGTGACTACGAAGAAGAAAAGATTAAATAAGAAGAGAGTCCTGAAAGTGAATTTCAGGCTCTTTTTGGTTAGAACTTGACAAAATACATCATTTTATGCGAGACTAGAAGAGGATTATTTTATACTCAATGAAAATCAAAGAGCAAACTAGGAAACTAACCGCAGGTTGCTCAAAGCACTGCTTTGAGGTTGCAGATAAGACTGACGAAGTCAGGAACCATACCTACGTCAAGGCGACGTTGATGCGGTTTGAAGAGATTTTCGAAGAGTATTAACTAGGAGTAGTTATGCGTCTTATCTATCTGATAATTGGTTTTTTATCACTGGCCTTGGCTATTGTTGGGGTTGTTTTACCTTTGTTGCCTACAACTCCCTTTCTTTTGCTGTCTATTGCTTGTTTTTCCAGAAGTTCCAAGCGTTTCGAAGATTGGCTTTATCATACCAAGCTCTATCAAGCATATGTAGCTGATTTTCGTGAGACCAAGTCTATTGCGCGTGAACGTAAGAAAAAAATCATCGTGTCTATCTACATCTTGATGGGAATTTCCATTTATTTTGCACCTCTCTTACCAGTCAAAATCGGTCTGGGAGCTTTGACCATCTTTATCACTTATTATCTCTTCAAGGTCATTCCAGACAAAGAATAGTTAAAATAGTAGTTATTTGCCTTGATAAAAATGAAAGCATATTCACAATAATATGATATAATGAATTTAAAGTAATCTTCAAGGAGAATCAAATGATTTACGAATTTTGTGCTGAAAATGTGACCCTGCTTGAAAAAGCGATGCAGGCTGGAGCTCGTCGAATCGAACTCTGTGATAATCTAGCAGTGGGAGGAACAACACCAAGCTATGGAGTGACCAAGGCAGCTGTTGAACTGGCAGCTAACTATGATACGACCATTATGACTATGATTCGGCCACGTGGTGGTGACTTTGTCTATAATGACCTAGAAATTGCTATTATGCTAGAAGACATTCGGTTGACTGCTCAGGCTGGAAGTCAAGGGGTTGTATTTGGGGCTTTAACTGCTGATAAGAAGTTGGATAAGACTAATCTGGAGAAGTTGATAGCTGCATCAAAAGGAATGGAAATTGTCTTCCACATGGCCTTTGATGAATTGAGTGATGATGATCAACTAGAAGCTATTGACTGGCTTAGTCAAGCTGGAGTCACTCGTATCCTGACTCGTGCGGGTGTGTCTGGCGATTCACTAGAAAAGCGTTTTGCTCACTATCACAGAATTTTGGAACATGCTAAAGGTAAGATTGAAATTCTACCAGGTGGGGGGATTGACTTGGACAACCGTCAAATCTTTATCGACCAGCTTGGCGTGACACAATTGCACGGAACCAAGGTTGTCTTTTAAAAAATAGAAAGGAACTGCTAGCTTTGGGTAGCAGTTTTCACTTATGTTTGAAATTTTTAAATCCTATCAATTTAACCAAGAAAAGGCTCATGCTTTTGGTTTTGTAGAAAATAGTGGAGTCTGGACCTATAGTTGCATGATTTTGCAGGGTGATTTTGTCATGACTGTGTCCATCACTACTGATAATGTGAGTTTTCAGGTTTTTGATCAGGAAATGGGTGACTTCTATCCTCAAGTTCATATGGAAAGTATGACAGGAAGTTTTGTTGCAAGTGTCCGTGAGGCTTGTCTGGAGATTCTCTACCAGATTCGGAAGGCTTGTTTTGATGTACAGGATTTTATCTGTCCTCAGACTAAGCGTATCATGGCTCAGATTCAGGAAAAGTATGGTAATCAGTTGGAGTTTCTATGGGAAAAATCGCCTGATACAGCAGTGTTAAGACACGAAGGCAATAAAAAGTGGTATGCCGTCTTGATGAAAATCTCTTGGGACAAGCTTGATAAAGGAAAAGAAGGTCTAGTCGAAGCAGTCAATCTTAAACATGACCAAGTAGCTGACTTACTTTCAAAAAAGGGCATTTATCCAGCTTTTCATATGAATAAACGCTACTGGATTAGTGCGGCGCTTGATGATACTTTATCAGATGAAGAAGTACTGGAATTGATAGAAAGAAGCTGGAATTTAACTATTAAAAAATGAAACATTTCAAGGATTTTCAAGAACTTTCAATTAGCTAAATATTCTCTACTGAAGAAATTTTCAGAAAATATTTGATTTTTTCTTGACAAGTGCTTTTGCCTATGCTAAAATACTTAACAAGATATCAAACGAAGGAGAAAGTCAAACATGAAAACAGCTAAGTTTAATCAATTCGCTTTGTTGTTGAGGTACTCGGGCTAGTGCAAAAAGCATTAGTCCTGTTTGGCTTACCAAGCGGGAGTAAATCAACATCTCGCTTGGGTTTCTGAGCGAGATGTTTTTTTTAAAATCACATTTGGAAAAGGGGAAATCTTATGCGAACAGTTGAATTTCTAGATACCAGCCTTCGGGATGGAGAGCAGACACCCGGTGTTAACTTTTCAATCAAAGAAAAAATTGCCATAGCAAGGCAGCTTGAGAAATGGGGTATTTCAGCCATTGAAGCTGGTTTTCCGGCGGCGAGTCCTGATTCATTCACAGCAGTGCAGGAGATTGCTAAGGCCTTGAAGAAAACGGCGGTAACTGGTCTGGCCCGCTCTGTCAAGTCTGATATTGATGCTTGTTACGAGGCCCTAAAGGACGCCAAGTATCCACAAGTTCACGTCTTTATCGCTACCAGTCCCATTCATCGTAAGTATAAGCTCAATAAGAGCAAGGAAGAGATTTTGGAAGCTATTAAGGAGCATGTTTCTTATGCCCGTTCTAAGTTTGAAGTGGTCGAATTCTCTCCTGAGGATGCGACTAGAACAGAGTTGGATTTCCTCTTACAAGTTGTTCAAACAGCGGTTGATGCAGGGGCGTCTTATATCAATATCCCTGATACGGTTGGATTTACCACGCCAGAGGAGTACGGTGCTATCTTCAAATACTTGATTGAGAATGTCAAGACGGATCGTCAGATTATCTATTCGCCTCACTGCCACGATGACCTTGGAATGGCAGTGGCAAATAGCCTTGCTGCCGTCAATAATGGGGCAGAACGTGTTGAAGGAACCATCAATGGTATTGGTGAGAGAGCTGGAAATGCTTCTTTGGAAGAAATAGCAGTTACTCTCAATATTCGCCAAGATTACTACCAAGCAGAAACCAGTATTGTCCTAAATGAGACCATCAATACGTCAGAAATGGTTTCTCGCTTCTCAGGAATTCCAGTTCCTAAAAACAAGGCTGTGGTTGGTGGTAATGCTTTTTCTCATGAATCTGGTATTCACCAAGATGGAGTTCTTAAAAATCCTCTCACTTATGAGATTATCACCCCTGAATTGGTTGGTGTTAAGAGTAATAGTCTTCCGCTTGGAAAATTGTCTGGTCGCCATGCCTTCGTTGAGAAGCTGAGAGAACTAGCCCTAGATTTTACAGAAGAGGATATCAAACCACTCTTTGCTAAGTTCAAGGCACTGGCCGACAAGAAACAAGAAATCACAGATGCAGATATTCGTGCGCTGGTAGCTGGAACCATGGTTGAAAATCCAGAAGGCTTCCATTTTGATGATTTACAACTTCAAACCCATGCAGATAATGACATTGAAGCGCTCGTTAGCCTAGCCAATATGGATGGTGAGAAGGTCGAATTTAATGCGACAGGTCAAGGTTCCGTTGAAGCGATCTTTAACGCTATCGACAAGTTCTTTAACCAATCCGTTCGCTTGGTGTCCTATACCATTGATGCGGTAACGGATGGAATCGATGCCCAAGCTCGGGTTTTGGTCACTGTTGAAAACAGAGATACAGAGACCATATTTAACGCAGCAGGTCTTGATTTCGATGTGTTGAAGGCTTCGGCTATTGCCTATATAAACGCTAATACCTTTGTTCAAAAAGAGAATGCTGGTGAGATGGGACGTAGCGTTTCCTATCGCGATATGCCTAGTGTGTAAAGGAGAATGCTATGACAAAGAAAATAGTAGCTTTAGCAGGGGATGGAATCGGCCCAGAAATCATGGAGGCTGGTTTAGAGGTTCTGGAAGCTCTAGCTGAAAAAACAGGCTTTGACTATGAAATAGACAAACGACCTTTTGGAGGTGCAGGTATTGATGCTGCAGGGCATCCTTTACCTGATGAAACCCTCAATGTATGTCGTGAAGCAGATGCCATTCTCCTAGCGGCTATCGGTAGTCCTCAGTATGATGGAGCAGTGGTTCGGCCTGAACAAGGCTTGCTAACTCTCCGTAAGGAACTCAATCTTTACGCTAATATTCGCCCTGTAAAAATCTTTGACAGTCTCAAGCATTTGTCCCCTCTCAAACCGGAACTAATTGCTGGTGTAGACTTTGTCGTGGTGCGTGAGTTGACAGGCGGGATTTACTTTGGAGATCATATCCTTGAAGAGCGTAAAGCGCGTGATATTAACGACTATAGCTATGAGGAAGTAGAGCGAATTATTCGCAAAGCCTTTGAAATCGCAAGAAATCGCAGAAAAATCGTTACTAGTATCGATAAGCAAAATGTTCTAGCGACCTCAAAACTCTGGCGGAAAGTAGCTGAGGAAGTCGCGCAGGATTTCCCAGATGTGACCTTGGAACACCAGTTAGTCGACTCAGCTGCCATGCTTATGATTACTAATCCTGCCAAGTTTGATGTCATCGTGACGGAGAATCTTTTCGGAGATATTCTATCTGATGAATCAAGCGTTCTATCTGGCACACTTGGGGTTATGCCATCAGCCAGTCATTCTGAAAATGGACCAAGTCTTTATGAGCCCATTCACGGTTCAGCTCCTGATATTGCAGGTCAAGGAATTGCAAATCCTATTTCCATGATTTTATCAGTGGCCATGATGTTGAGAGATAGCTTTGGACGTTATGAGGATGCAGAGCGTATCGAGCGTGCTGTTGAGGCAAGTTTGGCAGCTGGTGTTTTAACAAGAGATATAGGTGGACAGGCTTCGACCAAGGAAATGACGGAAGCTATTATTGCAAGGTTATGAAGTTAGACGAAAAAATTACTCTAGTCCTTTTGATTTGGAATGTCATGGTTTTCTTGATTTATGGCATTGACAAATCCAAGGCAAGGAGAAGAGCTTGGCGCATCCCTGAGAAAATCTTACTTATTTTGGCCTTTACTTGTGGTGGTTTTGGTGCCTGGCTAGCAGGAATCATCTTTCACCACAAGACTCGAAAATGGTACTTTAAAATAGTTTGGTTTCTTGGGATGGTGACCACACTAGTAGCCTTATATTTTATTTGGAGGTAATGGATGACAGGAAAATCGATTTTTGATAAATTATGGGATCGTCATGTTATCACAGGAGAAGAGGGGCAGCCCCAACTCATGTATGTGGACCAGCACTATATCCACGAAGTGACCAGTCCTCAGGCCTTTCAAGGACTACGAGACGCAGGTCGTAGATTGAGACGACCAGACTTGACATTTGGAACCTTTGATCACAATGTTCCGACAGTCAATATCTACGATATTCGAGATGTTATTTCCAAGGCGCAAATTGATAAACTTGCTGAAAATGTTGAGGAGTTTGGGATTGAACATGCGGCCCACGGTTCTGAAAAACAGGGGATCGTTCATATGGTTGGTCCAGAGACAGGACGAACCCAACCAGGGAAATTCATCGTTTGCGGAGATAGCCACACAGCAACTCACGGAGCTTTCGGAGCAATCGCCTTTGGAATTGGGACCAGTGAGGTCGAACATGTCTTTGCGACACAGACACTCTGGCAGGTCAAACCCAAGAAAATGCTGGTGGAATTTACAGGTGTTCCTCAAAAGGGAGTTTATTCCAAGGATTACATTTTAGCCTTGATTGCCAAGTACGGCGTTGCTTGCGGCGTTGGCTACGTGGTGGAATATCGTGGACAAGCGATTGATGCACTGAGCATGGAAGAGCGAATGACCATCTGCAATATGTCCATCGAGTTTGGATCTAAGATGGGAATCATGAATCCGGACCAAACCACCTATGATTATCTCAAGGGACGAGAATGTGTTCCAGAGGACTTTGAAGAGGCTGTGGCGGATTGGAAAACAATTGTCAGTGATGATGATGCTGTTTATGATAAGGTTATCCAGATGGATGTTTCAGACTTGGCTCCTATGGTGACCTGGGGAACCAACCCTGCTATGGGTGTTGACTTTGACAGTAGTTTCCCAGAAATCAAAGATATGAATGATGAACGAGCCTACAATTATATGGATTTGGAGCCTGGTCAAAAGCCAGCGGATATTGAACTAGGTTATATCTTTATCGGTTCTTGTACTAATGCTCGACTCAGTGATTTGCAGCTGGCTGCTCGATTTGTCAAAGGGAAGAAAATAGCTCCTAACTTAACGGCTATCGTAGTTCCAGGCTCTCGTCCTGTCAAACGAGCTGCTGAGAAGTTGGGCTTGGACAAGGTTTTCCTAGACGCTGGCTTTGAGTGGAGAGACCCGGGTTGCTCCATGTGCCTAGGGATGAATCCTGATAAGGTACCTGATGGTGTTCACTGTGCCTCAACAAGCAACCGCAACTTTGAAGACAGACAAGGCTTTGGTGCTAAGACCCACCTCTGCAGTCCAGCCATGGCAGCAGCAGCAGCTATTGCAGGGCGCTTTGTAGATGTTCGGAAAATGCCAGAAGCCCAGTAAGGAGAGGATATGGAGAAATTTACAGTTTATACGGGAACGACCGTTCCTCTCATGAATGATAACATCGACACCGACCAAATCCTACCCAAGCAGTTTCTCAAGTTAATTGATAAAAAAGGCTTTGGTAAGTACCTCATGTATGCTTGGCGTTATCTGGATGATCTCTATACTGAGGATCCAGACTTTGTTTTTAACCGACCTGAATATCGGAAAGCTAGTATTCTCATTTCAGGGGATAACTTTGGGGCAGGGTCTTCTAGGGAACACGCAGCTTGGGCCTTAGCAGACTATGGTTTTAAGGTCGTGATTGCAGGATCTTTTGGTGACATTCATTACAATAATGAACTCAATAATGGCATGTTACCTATTGTTCAGCCCAGAGAGGTTAGAGAGAAACTAGCCCAGCTAAAACCAAGTGACCAGGTAACTGTGGACTTGGAACAACAAAAAATCATCTCACCAATTGGAGAATTCACTTTTGAAATCGATAGCGAGTGGAAACACAAGCTCTTAAATGGTTTGGATGATATCGGTATTACCTTGCAGTATGAAGATTTGATTGCTGCTTATGAAAAACAACGACCAGCCTACTGGCAGGATTAGAAGAAAAATAGAAAAGGAAATAGAACTATGACAAAACACATTCAATGGAAGGGAACACTTTCACAAGAAGGCTATGATATTTTAAAAGGTGAGGGCGGTTGTATTGTTTGCCCTACTAAAGTTGGTTACATCATCATGACTAGCGATAAGGCTGGTCTTGAACGTAAGTTTGAAGCCAAAGAACGTAACCGTAACAAACCAGGTGTTGTTCTCTGTGGTAGCATGGATGAGCTTCGCGCCTTAGCACAACTCAACCCAGAAATTGAAGCCTTCTACCAAAAACATTGGGATGAAGATATTCTTCTTGGTTGTATCCTACCTTGGAAACCAGAAGCCTTTGAAAAACTGAAAGCATACGGTGATGGCCGTGAAGAACTGATGACTGATGTGCGTGGCACTAGCTGTTTTGTTATCAAATTTGGGAAAGCTGGTGAACAATTGGCTGCCAAACTTTGGGAAGAAGGCAAAATGGTTTACGCTTCATCTGCAAACCCATCTGGAAAAGGAAACCGTGGTAAGGTAGAAGGTATCGGAGAACGTATCGAAGGAGCTGTAGACCTTGTCATCGAAGCAGACGACTATGTGGCATCCATCCAACCTGACAAAACGATTGAAACGCGCTACGAGCAAGGTGTGATGGTCTCTATGGTCGATAAAGACGGCAAACTCATCCCAGAACAAGGAGGAGCACGCTCAACTTCACCAGCTCCAGTTGTAATCCGCAAAGGGCTTGACATTGATAAGATTATGATGCACCTGTCAGACACCTTTAACTCATGGGACTACCGCCAGGGTGAGTATTATTAGGATAGAGAAGAAGTGGGGAGAAAATAATCTCTCCTCTTTCATTTGTTTTATAACACAAGTAAAACCCGAACAATATAATTTAATTTATAAAATTATTTGACAAAAACTGTACTTTAGTTTATAATAAATTAAGGAAACGTCGGAAAAGGCGTAGTGATGCGAGAGCATAGGTAGGTCATTACAAAAGAAACGAGACATCGATATGTTAAATGAATTTCCAATTTTTGATTACGAAGATATTCAATTGATTCCAAATAAATGTGTCATTAAAAGCCGTGCAGAAGCGGATACAAGTGTCACTTTAGGAAATCACACCTTTAAACTACCTGTTGTGCCAGCGAATATGCAGACGATTTTGGATGAAAATGTAGCAGAGCAACTGGCTAAAGGTGGTTACTTCTACATTATGCACCGTTTTGATGAGGCAGGACGCATTCCTTTTATTAAACGCATGCACGATCAAGAACTCATTGCTTCTATCTCTGTCGGTGTTAAGGACTATGAGTATGATTTTGTTAGCCAGCTCAAGGCTGATGCTCCTGAGTATATCGCTATTGATATTGCTCATGGTCATGCGGATAGCGTGATTTCTATGATTCAACACATCAAGAAAGAATTGCCAGATACCTTTGTCATTGCTGGAAATGTGGGAACACCAGAAGCTGTGCGTGAATTGGAAAATGCTGGTGCGGATGCGACTAAGGTCGGAATTGGTCCTGGTAAGGTTTGTATAACCAAGGTCAAGACAGGTTTTGGTACAGGTGGTTGGCAGTTGGCTGCTCTCCGTTGGTGTGCCAAGGCTGCGCGTAAACCGATTATCGCTGATGGAGGAATTCGTACTCACGGTGATATTGCCAAGTCTATCCGATTCGGTGCCAGCATGGTCATGATTGGTTCCCTCTTTGCAGGACACATCGAAAGTCCAGGGAAAACGATTGAAGTCGATGGTGAACAGTTCAAAGAATATTACGGTTCAGCCTCACAATATCAAAAGGGTGCTTACAAAAATGTGGAAGGCAAACGTATCTTGCTTCCTGCCAAAGGTCATCTGCAAGACACTTTAACTGAGATGGAACAAGACCTTCAAAGTGCTATTTCTTATGCAGGTGGACGTCAGGTTGCTGACCTTAAACATGTTGATTATGTTATCGTGAAAAACTCCATCTGGAATGGGGATGCTTCCCACTAAGACGGCCTATCTCACTAGAAAAAACTTGTTATTAGAGCAAATTTTTGTTATAATAAAACAAGTTTCCACCCTTAGTGTAATGGATATCACGTAAGATTCCGGTTCTTGAGATGGGGGTTCGATTCCCTCAGGGTGGATGTAAACATCCTAAAAAGCCTTTAATAGGGCTTTTTTCTTTATCCTGCCCCAAATTTGCTCCTAATACTCTTTGAAAATCTCTTCAAACCACGTCAACGTCGCCTTACCGTAGATAT
>NZ_MWSM01000018.1:0-64784 GCF_002087075.1 Streptococcus pseudopneumoniae ATCC BAA-960 = CCUG 49455 | reverse complement strand
GATTTTCATTGAGTATAAAACTGAAAATCTCTGTCTAAAGAATGCCCAAATCCCCTCCAGTCCCGTTTTAGAGTGACTCAGGAGGCTTTTTTTGATATAATAAAAAGGACTGTTATCAGTTAGAAAGAGGTTGGTATGAAAGAATTACAAACTGTACTAAAGAACCATTTTGCAATCGAATTTGCAGACAAAAAGTTACTGGAGACTGCCTTTACTCATACGAGTTATGCCAATGAGCACCGCCTCTTAAAAATTTCACACAATGAACGCTTGGAATTTTTAGGAGACGCTGTTCTACAGTTATTGATTTCAGAATATCTATATAAAAAATATCCTAAAAAGCCTGAAGGTGACCTATCAAAACTCCGTGCCATGATTGTTCGCGAGGAGAGTTTGGCTGGTTTTGCGCGTGATTGCCAGTTTGACCAGTTTATCAAGCTGGGTAAAGGGGAAGAAAAATCTGGTGGTCGCAACCGTGACACCATTCTTGGTGATGCCTTTGAAGCCTTTCTTGGTGCCCTCCTTTTGGACAAGGATGTGACCAAGGTCAAGGAATTTATCTATCAAGTCATGATTCCTAAGGTTGAAGCAGGTGAGTTTGAGATGATTACAGACTACAAAACCCATCTCCAAGAGTTACTTCAGGTCAATGGGGATGTGGCTATTCGTTATCAGGTGATTTCTGAAACGGGTCCTGCCCACGATAAGGTATTTGATGTAGAAGTTCTTGTTGAAGGTAAGAGCATTGGTCAAGGTCAAGGTCGTTCTAAGAAATTAGCAGAGCAGGAAGCTGCCAAAAATGCCGTTGAGAAAGGGCTGGATTCATGTATTTAAAGGAAATCGAAATTCAGGGATTCAAGTCTTTTGCTGACAAGACCAAGGTCGTCTTTGACCAAGGTGTGACGGCGGTTGTTGGACCAAATGGATCTGGAAAGTCCAATATTACAGAAAGTCTGCGTTGGGCCTTGGGGGAGTCAAGTGTTAAGAGTCTCCGTGGGGGCAAGATGCCGGATGTCATTTTTGCTGGAACTGAAAGTCGCAAACCGCTCAATTATGCTTCTGTAGTTGTGACTCTGGATAATCATGACGGATTTATCAAGGATGCAGGACAAGAAATCAGGGTAGAACGTCATATCTATCGTAGTGGAGATAGCGAATACAAGATTGACGGCAAGAAAGTCCGTCTGCGTGATATTCATGATCTTTTCTTGGATACTGGATTGGGACGAGATTCCTTCTCTATCATTTCCCAAGGGAAGGTTGAGGAGATTTTCAACTCCAAGCCTGAAGAACGCAGAGCTATTTTTGAAGAGGCTGCTGGAGTTTTGAAATACAAAACTCGTAGAAAAGAGACTGAGAGCAAATTGCAACAAACTCAGGATAATCTAGACCGCTTAGAGGACATTATCTATGAGTTGGATAATCAAATCAAGCCTCTTGAGAAGCAAGCAGAAAATGCTCGTAAGTTTTTAGATTTGGAAGGTCAACGCAAGGCTATTTACTTGGATGTCCTTGTTGCTCAAATCAAGGAAAATAAGGCTGAACTAGAGTCGACAGAAGAAGAGTTGGTACAGGTTCAGGAACTCTTGACAAGCTATTACCAAAAGCGTGAAAAATTAGAAGAAGAAAATCAAACTCTTAAAAAGCAACGCCAAGATTTACAGGCTGAAATGGCTAAAGACCAAGGCAGTTTGATGGATTTGACCAGTCTGATTAGTGATTTAGAGAGAAAATTAGCCCTATCGAAATTAGAATCTGAGCAAGTAGCCCTCAATCAACAGGAGGCACAAGCCCGTTTGGCTGCTTTGGAGGATAAGAGAAATTTACTCAGCCAAGAAAAATCTGATAAGGAAAGCTCTTTGGCACTTTTAGAGGAAAATCTAGTCCAAAATAATCAAAAACTCAATCGACTAGAGGCTGAATTGCTGACTTTTTCAGATGATCCTGATCAGATGATTGAGCTTTTGCGTGAACGCTTTGTAGCTCTTTTACAAGAAGAAGCGGATGTCTCAAACCAACTGACTCGTATTGAGAATGAGTTGGAAAATAGTCGTCAGCTTTCTCAAAAACAAGCAGATCAATTAGAAAAGCTGAAAGAACAGCTGGCTACAGCTAAAGAGAAGGCTAGTCAGCAAAAGGCGGAGCTTGAAACTGCCAAGGAGCATGTTCAGAAATTATTGGCTGACTACCAAGCTATTGCCAAGGAGCAAGAGGAGCAGAAAGCTTCCTATCAAGCTCAGCAAAGTCAACTATTTGACCGTCTGGACAGTCTTAAAAACAAGCAGGCTAGAGCCCAAAGTTTGGAAAATATCCTGAGAAATCACAGTAACTTTTATGCAGGTGTTAAGAGTGTCCTCCAAGAAAAAGACCGCCTTGGTGGGATTATTGGGGCAGTTAGTGAGCATCTGACTTTTGATGTTCATTATCAAACTGCCTTAGAGATTGCGCTTGGAGCAAGCAGTCAGCACATCATCGTAGAGGATGAGAACGCGGCGACTAAGGCTATAGATTTCCTCAAACGCAACAGGGCTGGTCGTGCAACCTTCCTTCCTTTGACAACGATTAAGGCTCGTACGATTTCTAGCCAGAATCAAGATGCTATCGCTGCAAGTCCGGGATTTCTGGGCATGGCAGATGAGTTGGTGACATTCGATAATAGGTTGGAAGCTATTTTCAAGAACTTGCTAGCTACGACGGCTATTTTTGATACTGTAGAGCATTCGCGTGAAGCAGCTCGCCAGGTTCGTTATCAGGTTCGTATGGTGACATTGGATGGAACAGAGTTGCGAACAGGTGGTTCCTATGCGGGTGGTGCCAATCGCCAGAATAACAGTATTTTTATCAAGCCAGAACTGGAGCAATTGCAAAAAGAAATTGCTGAAGAGGAAGCAAGTCTTCGTTCAGAAGAGTCGAGTTTGAAGATCTTACAAGACCAGATGGCTAGATTGACCGAATCATTAGAAGCTATTAAATATCAGGGAGAGCAGGCTCGTATTCAGGAGCAAGGCTTGTCCCTCGCCTATCAGCAGACCAGTCAGCAAGTTGAAGAACTGGAAACTCTTTGGAAACTCCAAGAAGAGGAATTAGATCGTCTTTCTGACGGAGATTGGCAAGCAGATAAGGAAAAATGCCAAGATCGCCTTGCTACCATTGCCAGTGACAAGCAAAATCTGGAAGCTGAGATTGAAGAAATTAAGTCTAACAAAAACGCCATCCAAGAACGCTATCAAAACTTGCAGGAAGAGCTAGCGCAAGCTCGTTTGCTTAAGACAGAACTGCAAGGGCAAAAACGTTATGAAGTAGCTGATATTGAGCGTCTAGGCAAGGAATTGGATAATCTGAATATCGAACAAGAGGAAATCCAGCGCCTTCTTCAAGAAAAGGTTGATAATCTGGAGAAGGTTGATACAGAATTGCTCAGTCAACAGGCGAAAGAAGCCAAAATGCAGAAAACAAATCTCCAACAAGGCTTGATTCGTAAGCAGTTTGAGTTGGATGATATTGAAGGGCAATTAGATGATATTGCTAGTCATTTGGATCAGGCTCGCCAACAGAATGAGGAGTGGATTCGCAAGCAAACACGTGCTGAAGCTAAGAAAGAAAAGGTTAGCGAGCGCTTACGTCATTTACAAAGTCAATTAACAGACCAGTACCAGATTAGCTATACTGAAGCACTAGAAAAGGCACATGAATTGGAAAACCTCAATCTGGCAGAGCAAGAAGTTAAGGATTTAGAGAAGGCTATTCGCTCACTGGGGCCTGTCAATTTGGATGCTATTGAACAGTACGAAGAAGTTCACAGCCGTCTGGATTTCCTCAATAGCCAGCGAAATGATATTTTGTCAGCGAAAAACCTGCTCCTTGAGACCATTACAGAGATGAATGATGAGGTCAAGGAACGCTTTAAATCAACTTTTGAAGCTATTCGTGAGTCCTTTAAAGTGACCTTCAAACAGATGTTTGGCGGAGGTCAGGCAGACTTGATATTGACTGAGGGTGACTTACTGACAGCTGGGGTTGAGATTTCAGTCCAACCACCAGGAAAGAAAATCCAGTCGCTTAATCTCATGAGTGGTGGGGAAAAAGCCTTATCAGCTCTTGCCTTGCTCTTCTCCATTATTCGTGTCAAGACCATTCCATTTGTCATCTTGGATGAGGTGGAAGCTGCGCTGGATGAAGCCAATGTTAAACGTTTTGGGGATTACCTCAATCGATTTGACAAGGACAGCCAGTTTATCGTTGTGACCCACCGTAAAGGAACCATGGCAGCGGCTGATTCCATCTATGGAGTGACCATGCAAGAGTCAGGTGTCTCAAAAATTGTTTCAGTTAAGTTAAAAGATTTAGAAGGTATTGAAGGATGACAATTAAACTAGTAGCAACAGAAATCGGAATAAGTAAATTGATACAATAGCCTATAAAGAAAGCCTTGAAATTTAGCTGATTTCAGGGCTTTTTAACTGTCTATTGCTATCAGGGTAAAATCATTAGAGATGTTGCGAGTTTATGGAGACACCCTTGATTTGTAAAATGTTAAATAGTAGAGAATCATTTCATCTATTCTTTGTTTACCAGTTTATCGAAATGGCTAGTATAGTGTAATTTTAACTTGTCTTCTCCTAAAATATCAAGGACTTGTATGGCCTGTTTCATTTTTTCAATTCCGCTATCTAAATGACGCTTAAATTCAAAGTAACCAGTTGCATAGAGAAAAACTGTCTGTTCATAAAAGTTTAATTCATTATCTAATAATGCTTTTATTTCGGTGATTAGACAAGTACAGTTTGAAAATTCTTCCTTATCTACGCTAAGAATTAGACAATTGATGGCCAATTGAGTGACAATTCGCTTATTTGTTTTATTCAATGAAGAGTAGATGTAATTGTTCAACATTTCCTTTGTTAATAGGAAGTAGGAGTTGTAGTTTATTGTTCGTACACAGTTACCTAATAAAGTGATTTCATAGTAACCCCATTTTTCAACTTTAAAGAGATAATCTGTCAATTGAAGTAATTCTTTATTTGATGGAATAATGCTGGAATCCATTGTATGTAGAATGGATTTTATCATTGTTTTATCGAAAGAATTTAAAGTGTAATGTGATGAGTCAGAAAGTAGAGCAGCTATATTTTTGATGTTATGTGATGAATATTGCTTACGAATATATTGAACCAAATTAGCGAATAATTCAGCATTAGTATAATCTTCATTATGTAAAATAAGAAACTTATCTAAAGTAATGTGTAATTTGTCTAAAATATTGATAAGTCGAATACAAGATATCTCTGATTCCCCACGTTCGAATCTAGATATTTGAGATTTTGAAAGGTGTTCATCTGCTACAGAGCATAGACTAATTTGTTTTCCTTTACGAACTTTTCTAAGTGTGATGCCAAGTTTTGATTTCATAATTTCCCATTTTCCCAACAAAAATTAAATCCGTTTTTATTTATTGTACAATAAATAAAAACGGAAAGGAAGTCCGAGTATGAAGAAAATTTCAAAATTTTTGCCGATTTTGGTTTTGGTGATGGATATTATTATAATTGTTGGTGGGTAAAATGCTTAAGTGTACACTTAAGTCTTTAGAATATTCTAAAGACTTAAGATTTTATAGATACATAGTATAAAATACGGTATTTATAATTTGGGAGGCTTTAATTGAAAAAACAGAATTTATTTAAAATATCAAATAATGTACAAGAGTATTCGAATGCTTTTAATACTATGGGTTTAAATTTTCAAGGAGAAATTCCTATTTTTGTTGACCACAAAAGAGAAGATTTACTTCATAATATCAAGCGAATTAACAATGAATATTCCGAATGCTATAAAACAACGCCAATTTACCAATGCGATGCAGGGATCACTCTATCTTCTGATTTAGAGTTTTATAAAAACTGTAGGTTATTTTGTAAGAAGTGGGTGACCTCTTTAAATGAGATGATAAACATAGAAAATCTGGTAGTAATAGGACTATATAAAGATTTTTCACAATATAAAATTTTGACTATATTAGAATATTGTAAGAAAAATAATATTGAACTGTACATACTGACAGGAAGAGATCTATCTTCATTGTCTTGGATGATAGGAAAGCAGTTTTACTCAAAAAGTGAAAAAGAAGTACGAAAAGCAGTCTTTTCGCATAAAAAGTTAAATGAATTTAGTGAAACAAAAAACAAATGGGATATTTTTGATATAAAAAGGCTTGAAAATGAAAATATAAAAAATCTTTTGGAAGAAAAATCTTGGTCAGAATTAGTTTTTCATGGACATGGAAAAGAAGATCATCTAAATTTAGCTGATTTCACTTTGCATGGTTTTAATAAATTAATTCCTCAACAAGAAAAATTTGCTCCTTCTTGGGGCCATCAAGGGCAATCTTTTTTTAAGGATGAGAGTAAAGCAATACGTATTAGCTCTATAAATGTTGAAACATTATTTTTATTATCTTGTAGTAATTTTCCGTTTAATGATTGTAGATTGTATGATTCTAGATTCAACTTAACATTAGATGCTATCGATGGAATAGCAAGAAATATTGTTGCTTCTATTGCTGTTCAATCGATTGATAATCCAGAGATATATGAAATTTTTTCAGATTCAAATTTGACAAATATTGGAACCAAACTTCATAATAAATTAAATGATGTACAGCCGTTTGTTTCAATTGTTAATATTGGACTCCCAAATACTAGAAAAGTAGATCAATCACTTGAAAATATAAATGGGATTGTCCGATTAACCCAAAGTAGCAAAATGATTTTATCGCGACTTGCTTCATATGTTTCGTCTGGGTTATTAAGTAGTGAACATGAGGTAAAAAAGTTATCTAATAATGTTTTAGCAGATTACATGCAAATGACACGCAGAGGTACCTATGGAGTGACAGAAGAAAAATATTTAAATTTTGAACAAAATTTAATAAATAGAGTAAATCCTATTTCTAAAAAGATAGCTGAAATAATGATTCAGAACCAAAATGACGAGCTTTTCGAATTTGATCGATATAATATTTTTAGGTCTATAATTGATGAAAGTAGTATTTTCAAAAAAATATGTTGTTGTGGAAGTTCGGGTGTTGGTTGCAACTATATTCCAGAAACTAACAATTTATTCAATATTAATTCTTTCTATTGTTATAGGTGCGGTGATAAAAATACTTCAATGACAGGCATGCCAGAAGTAGATTTTATGTGTGATAATTATGATAGAGAAAGATTAAGAATAAAATATAAGATTGTTATTACTCCACAACATAGAGGAGATGTTTACTTAGGAGTACAGCTACCAACATATGTAGAAAAGTCATCAAATACCTCACCAGAGTTGAAAAGAATACGTTTTAAAAATATTGGAACTAAAGTAGTTGAAGGAGAGATCTGTTTTAACGAGGATACTTTACTTCAAAGCTATTATCTTAAGCTATTTATTATTCAGAATGGGGGAATAGCTATTAGTAGATGTTTCTTCAATTTAATAAATAATTGTGAGGGAAAGTTTGAAAAAATATAAATGTAATATATTTATTATTTACTCTAATTTTGAGTAATTGAAACACGAGGAGTATTCCTTCACCAAATTTGAGAAAGGCCTATTTCTTTTTATAAACAAGTCGCTTATCTAATAATAAATTTACTAATTATAATCTTAAGAAATCGTAAAGCAATACAAGATATCAGATATTTATCTGTAAATCTATTAATTAGCATTCTAGTCTTATCTTCATTATAAAATCAGTATTTTGAGATGTACAAGACAAGCTTCCTAGTTTTCTCTTTGATTTTTTTAGTATTATGGTCACAGTTGGTTGTACCTAATAGGATGAACTACAGTTATAATGATGGATTTTTTCAAATGTATTGGCTGAAGCACTCACTTAATCGCCTCGTCGCGATTTGTAATAGTGATATGTTTTCACGTTTTATATTATAGTTTTAAACAAAGAGCACAATACTTTTTAACTCAGTGTTGTGCATTGAATGAAACGAAAGAAAGGAATGAATAACAATGGATATTTTTTTAGGTACACCAATCACAGGAATAATTAATCCGAACTTGAAAAGTCCGTTAGAAACTGCGACAAAGTCCAGAATTAAGGGGATTATTTCTGATTTGAGATCGTATGGTCATAATGTGTTTTGTGTTCTAGAGGAAGAAGAATTTGGCAAAAAGATTGCAGATTCTTTAGAATGTACCCTTAGAGATTATTCGATACCGAAACAAAGTAATGTATATATTACTTTTCCAAATAATAGTTATGGATGTGCTGTGGAACTTGGTTGGGCTTCAGCGCACTCTATTCCTATTGTCTTAGGAATTAACAAAAGAATCGGTTCAAAAACACCATTGTATGAAGGTTTACACACAACAGGTACTCAGGTTCATGTTATTTATTATGATTCTGAAGATGAGTTTCCAGATAAACTTGAATGGTTAAAAATATTAAAGTACATAGAAAAGCATATATTTATTAGGTGGTTGTTATGAGAATTTTGACAGTAACTACAAATTTTGGTTTTGGTCCGTCTTCCAAATTATATTCTATTATCAAAGAGCTATTGAAGATGGGATATAAAGAGATTACATTTTGCGGAAATGGAGAATCTATAAATTTTTTTAAGACCAACTTTGGTAATAGATTAGAATACATCGAGTGTGATACTGATGAAATTAGGTCTGAAAGCTTTTTGAAAATAGTAGATATTAAGAATTATGAACTCTTAATTAATGTTATGAATCTGAATATTCCTAAAATTCAACGAGATACAAATTTAAATGTAAAAAGTGTATTTGTTGATAGTCTAAGTTGGATGTGGGAAAAACCCCTAGATGGGATTAACGAATATGATATTTATTTTGTTCAAAATGCTTTTATTGATCCCAATAATTTATCGCAGTATAAGAATATCCAAACAATAAATCCTATTATTAATACGGAAGGAATAACAAAAACAAAAGATTTCAAAAACAATAAAATTCTATTAAATTTCGCTGGTATAGTTACTCCATATGAAAATGATGTATTTTTCAAAAAGTACATGTTATTTTATCTAAAACTTTTTTCAAAAATACCTAATATTGATAAATATGAGATTGATTGTGCTTGTAACATGACGCAGAAAAAATGGATTGAATCAAACAACCGTTTTGACTACAATGTTACATTTAAAGTAATGTCCCATAAAGAGTTTCTATCAGCGTCATGTGAAGCAAGTAGGATATTTACAACACCTGGTTTGACATTTTATTTAGAGAGTTTAGAATTAGGCTTAAAACCACATTATTTTTTGCCTTCAAATTATTCTCAGGCATTATTGCTTGAAAAATATAATCAAATCTCTGGGAATTGTAATACCTTATCTAAGTATGGATATTTATTTTCAACAGATGAGTTACTTGAAGAAAGTGAAGGTGTGACTAAAGTAAGAGAAGCATTTTCTAATATTAGTACAAGATATAAAGAAGAAATCTTCGACAATATAATATCATATATTAATGAAGGTTCGGTGTATGAATCAAAAAATGAAATTCAATATAAGGAAGAGAGCGGTATTCGTTCAATTATTAGAATTATGCTTGAAAAAGGACTATTGAAAGGAAGATAATACATGCCTGTGATTGAAGATATTGATTTTTCCAATTTACTAGTGAAAAAAATGTATAAAAAAGATTTAAATCAGATAATTTCATTAAATGACTTAAATTATGATGCTAGTTTTAGGGATAATTTAATAGTTTTTGATGAAACAAGTAATTTTTCTCCAAATAACAGTCTTGTTGTTGGGGGGGGGCTTGTATTGATCGCTGTGATGCAAAAATTGATAATCTGGCTATCAATTTTTACTTTGATATACTGATGCCTATTAATGAGGCCATCATGAAAAATTTAAATTGTGCAATATATGTGGATACACCTATTGAATCATGTAAAGATGATTGTGAAAAAGAAAGATGGCAACAATTTGTTAAACGCTTAGAAATATTTTTTGAACAGCTAGGAAAACGTGTAGGCATTGAAATAAAAATAATTCGAAGAGATTTATCTTATAAAATGATTGATAAGATATTAAAAAAACATAACTTTAGTGATGATGAATTAAAAGGTTTGTATGATTTAGTGCCTAGTGCAAAGAATATTGTATTTGGACCAGAACTATTACTTCATTTTCGTAGATCAATCATTTCGTATTTACCAGAATTCATTTCAGAATATTTTGAAGAAAATTTTGAAGAAATTATAGTTTGTGAAGAGTTAAGTCAGTGTAAAGCAATTGGCAAAGCCTGGAGAATCAGTAATAAAATATATCCCAAAATATATATAGATATGCCATCTCTTAGTTGTAGAAATCGCATGCATAGGAGTAATAATGGGAAAATAGGTATTTTTGAATCAGCATCTTTGAATAAAACTAGAAAATCTGATCCATTGTTTCATGAATTTATGAATAGAATAGAATTGGAAGCTATTTTTAAATCTTTTGATGTTGATAATTTTTGGTTAGTAAAAGATGAATTAGAAGGAATGTGGTATGAGAAGCAATAAAATTTCATCAGAGTTAAAATATTATCTATATATCATTTTTACAAATTTACGATTTACTAGAATAGTAAATATTATCTTTATTGTTCAGTTTTTGGGATTATCTTTAGTACAATTTGCATTTTTTCAATCTATTTTTCTATTTTCACAATTAGTTTCAGAGATTCCCTCCGGAATTTTAGGAGATAGGTTTAGTAAGAAGAAAATCGTTCTATTGGGACTAGTTCTGTTATCAATTACTCCATTATTAACTCTTTCATCAATCTTGCTAATGAAGGACTATGTTTACTATGTTATACTAGGTGCATTTGTTTTAGAAGGAGTAGGAAATGCTTTTTTAAGTGGAGCTGATGATGCCTTGTTTTTTGAATCTCTAAGAAGTGAAGGCAAGGAGGAGAGTTATGGGAAAATACGAGGAAAGTTACAATTAATCAGCGCTCTGACTTTGGGGATTGCTACATTTATAGGAGGTGGTTTATATAGCATTACAAGATGTTTACCATATTTTATACAATCTTTTACACTTATAGGTTCAATGATAATCATCATATCTATTCCAGATAATCAGAAACACTCTATAGAAGATCTTAATCAAAATGGTGTTCCGAAATTTAAAGAATTATTTTCAGTTTTTCATAGGTTGCTAAAATCTACTAAAATTCTTTTCATGTTCGCTTTTACTACGGTTATTGTCTCAGCAATTAACGTAGTATTTGCTTTATTACCAGATTATTTTTCTAAAATAGGATTTTCTACATCTATTAATGGAGCTATGTTTATGATTTATAGTATCATTGGTGGCATAGTAGCAACTCAAGCTTATAAAATATCAAAAATAAGAGTTTCTAAATTAATTATGCTGCTATCATTGATACTAATGATTTCCATTATTTTTCAAATTTTGCCTTTCAATGCCACATTTATATTTAGTTTTCTACTGTTGTACATTATCATAGATATTCTTGATCCTATTATCATGGAGATGTTACATCTTTGGGTTGATGACAATTCAAGAGCAACAGTTATATCAGGACTATCCTTTTCAATTAGTCTTGTTACAATGTTGGTAAATCCGATAATTGGTGTAGGAATTCAAATATTTAATATGAGAATAACTATCTTATTGATTTCTTGTTTTATGATTGTAATGATATTAATCTCGTATATGTTAATAGAAAAAACTAAAAGGAGTAAAAAACATGAAAACAGAGAATAAGGCTTATTTAGGTGATTCCAGAGCTATGGAAGATGTAGAAAATGATTCTGTTGATTTAATAATCACTTCTCCACCATATTTTAATTTAGTTGATTATCAACACGATGATCAGATTGGGTTAACAGAAACATATAAAGGCTATATTCAGAGTCTAAATAGTGTTTGGGAAAGATGTAGTAAAATATTAAAAGAAACAGGAACAATTTGCATCAATATTTGCAGTTCTGTAGAAATTAGCAGAAAAAATCAAAATATGTATTACGATATCAAACATGAAATTGAAAAATTCTTTGCGGAGCATAATTTCTATATTGAAGGGACAATAATATGGAATTTGAATAATACTTCATATATCAAAAATCAAGTTGAAAAATATCCTTCAAGTTATTCGAATAATGAGTCTTTGATTCTAAATAACTATGAATACATATTGATTTTTAAGAAAAAGTCAGAATTTATAGTGTGGGATAGAAACATTGAGGGCACTAAATTTATTGACTGCATTTGGAATATACCTTGGGATTATTCTACAAGACCACCAGCTTTTCCAGAACAAATTGTCAATCAACTTATTGATATTTATTCTCTGGAAGGTGATGTTGTGTTGGATCCGTTTATGGGGCAAGCGACTACATCTTTGTGTGCTTTTAAGAAAAATAGAAAGTTCATTACCTATGAATTAAATCCAACCACTTATAAATTAGGTTTAAAAAAACTAAATCAAGTGGGTGCGCTGAATGTAAACAGATAAGAAAGTAGTAGAAGGTCTATTATGAAAATAACTACAGTTGGTATGGGGTACGTCGGTTTGACTTTATCTGTCCTGTTATCTCAGGAACATGACGTGGTTGGATTAGACATTAATTTACAGAAAGTCGAACAGCTTAATAATAAAATTTGTCCATTTATCGACTATGAGTTGGAGAGATATTTTTTAAATAAAGATTTGAAATTCGAAGCTTGTATTTATGATGAGAAGTACTTTGAAAAAGTTGATTGTATCATAATAGCAATACCAACAGACTTTGATGAAAATAAAGGAGTATTAGATACTGAGGGTATAGAATCAGTTATAGCTGATTGCCTAAGTATTAATCCTGTTGCATATATAGTTATAAAATCTACAGTGCCAATCGGATTTACGAATTATTTGAATACAAAATTTCACACAGATCGGATCATTTTTTCTCCAGAGTTTTTGCGTGAAGGAAAAGCATTATTAGATAACTTATTTCCATCTAGAATTATTTTGGGAGGGAGAGCTGAATATTGTCAAAGATTTGGAAGATTATTATCGGAGTTCTCGTTAAATGAAGTTGCCCCGATTCTACTGACAAATTCAGCTGAAGCTGAAGCAATTAAGTTATTTTCAAATTCATACCTTGCAATGAGAATTGCGTTCTTCAATGAAATTGATAGTTTTTCCATTATGAAAGGGTTAAATACTAAAAATATCATTGAAGGAATTTGTTCTGAAGAAAGAATCGGAGAATTTTACAATAATCCTAGTTTTGGTTATGGAGGATACTGTTTACCTAAAGATACAAAACATATGTTAAGTGAATGTGAAGGCCTTCCAACTGTTTTGTTAGATTCTATTGTATTAAGTAACCAAAAAAGATCAGAGTTTATAGCAACACAAATAACAAAAAATAATATATACAATGTAGGCATTTATCGTTTGCTAGCTAAAAAAGATTCTGATAATATTCGTGATTCGTCAACTGAAAATGTGATTAAACAATTAACGAAATATAATGTAAATATTATTATTTATGAACCGTTTTTGTCTTCAAAAGAGATTTTTGATGCTAAAGTTGTAACGAATCTGGAAGAATTTAAAAAACATCGGATGTTATTATTTCAAATAGAATTTCAGATGAATTGTCTGATGTATTAGAAAAAGTTTATACAAGAGATATATTTAATAGGGATTAAATAATAATATTTTACTTTTGAGAAGTTGCGATAACATAATATTTGAGAAAATCAAAGTATATTACGATTTATAGCGAAATGAAATAAAAATTGAACAAATTTATTGGGGAAGTTAAACCAATTTCTAACAATGTTTTAGAAACAACGGTGTACTATTTCAATGTCAATATACTATGTTATAACATGTTTTTTATAAGATAAGTAACTATAGAAGAAAAGTTTCTATAACAACCTCTTCCTCATCCGAAAGAAACCTCTTATTGGGTCTTAAAAAGTGATAGCCAGCAGACCTATTATTAGACTTTTTTGTCAGGGAAAGATGAGCAACAAGGTATCACGCTTTACCATCATGATCAGCGACGGAGTGGTTTAGTAGTGCAGGAATCTCATGGAGCTTATTCTGCTTATGCGATAGCAGTCCAAGGTTTAGGAGCAAAGCGATGCTAAGCTTGGTAAACTGCGAGATGCTCGTCCGCTTATCGTCAACTGGAAGAAGCTGCACTTGTTGGTTGTTGGGCACATGTGAGAAAGGAGTTTTTTGAAGCGACGCCCAAGCAAGTGGGGAAATCATCGTTAGGTGCTAAAGGCTTAGCTTATTGATGGGATACATTGTCGATTGATGAACGACTACAGAAACGTCAAGAAAAGCTCCAACCCTGAATGGAAGACTTCTTTGTTTGGTGCCGGATCCAGTCAGTTTTACAGGGTTCAGAACTAGGGAAGGCTATTGAATACAGGCTCAATTCTGAAGAAACCTTTAAGACAATTTTGAAAGACGAGCATCTCTTCCTTGTTATTGGACGATAAACAAGTGGAACTTACTCTGACTTGGAATTCCACTTGTTTTTTCGATTTTTATCAGATTAATTTCAACTTTTATTGGCGGTGGAAGTTAGTTTGGGAATTTAGAAAAAATCCAGTTATACTAAAGGGTTAAGTAATATTGGATAAAAATTAAGTGATAAAGTCGGGAGTTTATCAAGCGTCTAATCTCAAATGGATTAGGCGCTATTTGCTTTTTCTATGGTATAATAGAAGGTGGATTTATTAATTGGAGTATGAAGAATTTATGATTAAATTAGTAGCAACGGATATGGACGGAACCTTCCTAGATGGGAATGGACGCTTTGATATGGATTGCCTCAAGTCTCTTTTGGCTTCCTACAAGGAAAAAGGGATTTACTTTGCGGTGGCTTCGGGGCGCGGATTTCTATCCTTAGAAAAATTATTTGCTGATGTTCGTGATGACATTATTTTCATCGCGGAAAATGGCAGTTTGGTCGAATATCAAGGTCAGGACTTGTATGAAGCGACCATGTCTCGTGAGTTCTATCTATCAACTTTTGAAAAGCTGAAAACGTCACCTTATGTAGATATTAATAAATTGCTCTTGACGGGGAAAAAAGGCTCTTATGTGCTAGATACGGTTGATGAGACCTATTTAAAAGTGAGTCAGCACTATAATGAAAATATTCAAAAAGTAGCGAGTCTAGAAGATATTACAGATGACATTTTCAAATTTACAACCAACTTCACAGAAGAAACGCTAGAAGCTGGGGAAGCTTGGGTTAATGAACATGTTCCTGGTGTTAAGGCCATGACAACTGGCTTTGAATCCATTGATATTGTTCTGGACTATGTCGATAAGGGTGTGGCTATTGTTGAATTAGCTAAAAAACTTGGTATCACAATGGATCAGGTTATGGCTTTTGGAGACAATCTAAATGACTTGCATATGATGCAGGTTGTGGGACATCCTGTAGCTCCTGAAAATGCACGACCAGAAATTTTAGAATTAGCAGAGACTGTGATTGGTCACCATAAGGACCAGTCGGTTATAGCTTATATGGAGGGCTTATAATGGCAGATATAAAATTGATTGCATTGGACTTGGACGGGACCTTGCTGACTACTGATAAAAGGCTGACGGATCGTACCAAGGCAACTTTGAAAGCTGCGCGTGATCGTGGTATCAAGGTCGTATTGACAACTGGTCGTCCCTTAAAAGCTATGGATTTCTTTCTCCATGAGTTAGGGACTGACGGTCAGGAAGATGAGTATACGATTACTTTTAATGGTGGTTTGGTTCAGAAAAATACAGGTGAAATCCTTGATAAAACAGTCTTTTCATATGATGATGTGGCACGTTTGTATGAAGAAACAGAGAAATTATCACTACCTCTTGATGCCATCTCAGAAGGAACAGTTTATCAAATCCAATCGGACCAAGAAAGTCTTTATGCTAAATTCAATCCAGCATTGACCTTTGTTCCAGTGGACTTTGAAGACTTATCTAGTCAAATGACCTATAATAAATGCGTGACTGCCTTTGCTCAAGAACCCTTGGATGCAGCCATTCAAAAGATTTCTCCAGAATTGTTTGACCAATATGAAATCTTTAAATCACGTGAAATGTTGCTAGAGTGGTCACCAAAGAATGTTCATAAAGCAACAGGTTTGGCAAAACTAATCAGTCATTTGGGAATAGACCAAAGCCAAGTTATGGCCTGTGGTGACGAGGCCAATGACCTCTCTATGATTGAATGGGCAGGGCTCGGTGTTGCCATGCAAAACGCTGTTCCTGAAGTCAAGGCAGTCGCAAATGTAGTGACGCCAATGACCAACGATGAAGAGGCTGTCGCCTGGGCTATCGAAGAATATGTGCTAAAGGAGAACTAAGATATGGGATTATTTGACCGTCTATTCGGAAAAAAAGAAGAACCTAAAATCGAAGAAGTTGTAAAAGAAGCTCTGGAAAATCTTGATTTGTCTGAAGATGTTGAGCCTGTCTTAACAGAAGCTCAGGAAGTTCCTCAAGAAGAAGCAGAGGTTGAAAGTTCTGAAGAAACTCTGCTCCAAGAAGAGGATAATCAAGAGACAGTTGAAGAAAGTCTGGATTCAGAGCTAGCTGTAGAAGTTCAACAAGAAGAAGTCGAAGAATTGCCAAACTCAGAAGAAGTCACAGAGGAAGAGAATCCTGAGTTTCTAGAGACTGTAGAAGGAAATAGTTCTGAAGTGCTTGAAGCAGAAACGCCTCAAGCAGAAGAAACTGTTCAGGAGAAATATGACCGCAGTCTTAAGAAAACTCGTACAGGATTTGGTGCCCGCTTGAACGCCTTCTTTGCTAACTTCCGCTCTGTTGACGAAGAATTTTTCGAGGAACTAGAAGAACTGCTCATCATGAGTGACGTTGGTGTCCAGGTAGCTTCAAACTTAACAGAAGAGCTCCGCTACGAAGCCAAGCTCGAAAACGCCAAGAAACCTGACGCACTGCGCCGTGTCATCATTGAGAAATTGGTTGAGCTTTATGAAAAGGATGGTAACTACGATGAAAGCATCCACTTCCAAGATGGCTTGACAGTCATGCTCTTTGTTGGTGTTAATGGTGTTGGGAAAACAACTTCTATTGGGAAACTAGCCCACCGCTACAAACAAGCAGGTAAGAAGGTCATGCTGGTTGCGGCAGATACCTTCCGTGCAGGGGCAGTAGCCCAGCTTGCTGAATGGGGCCGTCGTGTGGACGTTCCAGTGGTGACTGGACCTGAAAAAGCTGACCCAGCCAGTGTGGTCTTTGATGGCATGGAACGTGCCGTAGCTGAAGGTATCGATATTCTCATGATTGATACTGCTGGTCGTTTGCAAAACAAGGACAACCTCATGGCTGAGTTGGAAAAGATTGGTCGTATCATTAAACGTGTTGTTCCAGAGGCCCCCCATGAAACCTTCTTGGCTCTTGATGCATCAACAGGTCAAAACGCTCTTGTACAGGCCAAAGAATTTTCGAAAATCACGCCATTAACTGGAATTGTCTTGACTAAGATTGACGGAACTGCTCGAGGTGGTGTTGTTCTAGCCATCCGAGAAGAACTCAATATTCCTGTAAAATTGATTGGTTTTGGTGAAAAAATCGATGATATTGGAGAGTTTAACTCAGAAAACTTTATGAAAGGTCTCTTGGAAGGCTTAATCTAACCAGAAACAAAAATCCTGCAAGGCATAAACTTGCAGGATTTTTTTTATTATGTGACTATTAGTCCGTCTCGCTCCGTTAGGTGCGAGACAAAAAAACCACCCGCTATGCGGGTGCGCGTCGAAGGTTATACCAAAAAAACTCCGAACGCGATACAATAAAGGTGTTCAAGCTAATTGTAAAGCGAAAGGAGAAAAATATGGCACAAAAGGCTCATAGTTTATCGCACACAAAGTGGCATTGTAAGTATCACATTGTGTTCACCCCTAAGTATAGACGAAAAGTTATCTATAATCAATATCGAAGTAGTTTAGGCGAAATATTTCATCGCTTGTGTAGTTATAAAGGAGTTGAAATTATCGAGGGTCACTTAATGCCAGACCATGTACACATGTTAGTAAGTATTCCACCAAGGATAAGTGTTTCGAGTTTCATGGGTTATTTAAAAGGAAAAAGTGCACTCATGATGTTTGACAAACACGCCAATCTCAAGTACAAGTTTGGGAATCGGCATTTCTGGGCGGAAGGTTATTATGTAAGTACAGTAGGGCTTAATGAAGCCACAATTAAGAAATATATCCAAGAACAGGAAAAGCATGATATAGCACTAGATAAATTGAGTGTAAAAGAATATGAGGATCCCTTTAGGGATAGTGGTAAGTAATACTAAAGCCTCTTTAAGAGGCAAGTGACGAGTCAAGAGCAATGAGGCTTGAACAAAGTGAAAGCCAGCGTCTTTAGGCGCTGGCTGGTAATTTGGGCTTATAGCCCTGGGACAAACCACCCGTTTGACGGGTGGTTATGATTCTAAACGACCATCTTGACGATAGGCGATATCTGGTTGCCAAGTCCATTTAGCACCAAATTTTTCAAGTAAGTCAAAGCTGGCTTGAGGTCCCATGCTTCCAGCTTTATAGTCATGAAGTGGGGCACCATTTTCAGCCCAGAGCTCTTCGATACGGTCAATCAATTTCCATGACGCACCAACTTCATCCCAGTGGCTAAAGTTAGTTGAGTTGTTATTTAGGACATCATAAATCAATTTCTCGTATGGTTCTGGAGAAGCACCAGTTGCTGTTGCATCTGTACGGTAATCAAGTGAGTTAGGAGCCAAGTTGAATTCTTCTCCTACTTGCTTCCCATTTAGACTGAGAGAGAAGCCTTCTGTTGGTTGGATATAGATGGTCAAAATGTTTGGAGCAAGTGGTTCTCCAAAGATAGAGTCCATTTGTTTAAAGACGATGTTGACATGAGTTCCTTTTTCAGTTAGTCGTTTACCTGTACGGAAAAAGAAAGGAACACCACGGAATCGATCGCTGTCTACAAAGAAAGCACCAGATGCAAAGGTTTCAGTTGTGGATTCTGGATTCACATTTGGCTCGCTACGATAAGAGATATATTTCATGCCATCAATCTTACCTGAACGGTATTGACCACGGATAAAGTGTTCTTTAAGCTCTTCATCCGTTGGATGATAGAGGTTTTTAAAGACCTTAATCTTTTCGGCACGAATCTCGTCTTTTGTGAAGCTGGCTGGCTTGTCCATAGCAAGGAGAGAAAGAAGTTGTAGTGTATGGTTTTGTACCATGTCACGGAGGGCACCAGATTGGTCATAGTAGCCACCACGTTCTTCTACACCCAAGCGCTCCGCAAAGGTAATTTGAACATTATCGATAAAGTCCTTGTTCCAAACGTTTTCAAAAATCAAGTTTGCAAAGCGAACTGCAAAGATACTTTGAATCATTTCCTTCCCAAGATAATGGTCGATACGGAAAATTTGTTCTTCGTCAAATGTTGCTAGGAGCTCGTCATTCAACTTGCTTGCGCTTGCGTAATCTGTACCAAATGGTTTTTCAACGATTAAACGTTCAAAACCTTTACCGTCAACAATGTTTTCAGACTTGAGGTGTTTGGCAATAGTTCCAAAGAACTGAGGCGCCATAGACAAGAAGAAGAGCTTGTTGTGTTCAGCTTGGTACTTGTCATTTAGCTCAGTCTGCAATTGACGCAAAGCAATGTAGTGCTCCGTATCATTGACATCATGACTTTGATAGTAGAAGTGGCTAGCGAACTCTTGAGCCTGTTCGGTACTATCTGCCAAATCAAGGATCGATTCGACTACAACAGATTCAAAATATTCCTTGCTCCAAGGACGACGGGCAGTTCCAATGACGGCAAAATGTTTGGAAAGATTGCCGGATTTATATAGTCTAAATAGGGAAGGGTAGAGCTTGCGTTTAGCCAGGTCTCCACTCGCACCGAAAATTGTAACAATAACCTTAGATGACATCTAGCTACCTAATTTCTATTTTTATTCCTAGTCTTGCTAGGTATGAGGAAACCTCATTTCATAAACTTAATTCTAACATAATTTTCCGAAAAATCAAAAAATCCAATACGAGGTAGAAAAAAACTGCAAGGAAATCCTTACAGTTTGCGTTTAGACGTTTAAGACCTTGTCCAAGAAATCTTTCAGACGTGGGTGTTGTGGGGTATCAAAGATTTGATCAGGTGTTCCGTCTTCTAGGAATTCACCGTCCGCAGTAAAGATAACGCGGTTGGCAACCTGACGAGCGAATCCCATCTCATGGGTTACGATAATCATGGTCATACCTTGCTCAGCCAATTCCTTCATAACGTTTAGTACGTCTCCGACCATTTCAGGGTCAAGGGCAGAAGTTGGTTCATCAAAGAGCATGATGTCTGGATTCATTGCTAGACCACGAGCGATGGCCACACGTTGTTTTTGACCACCTGATAGGCTATCTGGACAGGCCTTAGCCTTATCTGCTAGACCAACCTTTTCAAGCAACTCCATTCCCAATTTTTCAGCTTCTTCCTTGGTCATCAACTTGTGCTCAATAGGAGCAAAGGTGATGTTGTCCAAAACAGACATGTGTGGGAAGAGATTGAAGTGTTGGAACACCATTCCGATATTTTCACGGACGTGGTCAACGTTGGTTGTTTTTTCAGTTAAGTCATAACCGTTCACAGTGATGTGACCGCTAGTAACTTCTTCCAAAAGATTTAGGCTACGAAGGAAAGTTGACTTACCAGAACCCGAAGGACCGATGATACAAACAACATCTCCTTCATAGAACTTGGTCGTAATTCCTTTTAAAACTTCATTTTTTCCGTAGCTTTTGTGTAAATCATTTACATCAATTTTTAATTTTGCCATTAACGAATCCTCTTTTCTAAGCGTTTCGCTAGTTTAGTCAAAAGCGTGATAATTACAAGATAGAAGATAGCAAGGATTGCATACATCTTGAAACTTTGGTAGTTACGGGCAATGATAATCTTACCAGTTTGGAAGAGTTCAACCAAACCGATAGCAGATACGATAGTTGTATCTTTAAGAGCGATAACGAATTGGTTAACAAAGTTTGGCAACATCAATTTAGTTGCTTGTGGCAAGATAATCTTACGCATGGTTTTTCCATAAGAGATCCCCAAGCTTCGGCTGGCTTCCATTTGACCAACCGGAACGGCCTGAATACCACCACGAACGATCTCAGCGATATAGGCGGCTGCATTGAGTGAGAGGGCAATGGTACCAGCTACAAAGTCGTTAATTGGACTTTGTAGACCTGTGATAGACTCGATGAAGTTTGGAATTCCCCAGAAGATGAAGGCTGCAAGAATCATCAAAGGAATACCACGGATAACGTCAACGAAAATCTCAGAGATCACACGAAGAGATTTGTATGGGCTGACACTAAACATACCAAAGATAATCCCGATAACAATGGCAATAGCAAATGAGATAAGAGCTAGAGCAAGAGTGATACCAAGCCCGCTAAGGAGTTGTTTGTAGTTGTTTTGAAGCAAGCCCCAGATAGTTGTCTCATCAACAGTGCTTGTTGAAGCAGTTGAAGATTCGCTAGCTAGGTATTTATCAAGAATCTTTTGGAATTCTCCGTTTGCTTTAAGGTTTGCAAGTCCGTTGTTGAACATCTCAATCAATTCTGGATTTGCTCCTTTTTTAACAGCAAAGGCTGTTTCACCGATTGGAGTTCCAGCGATTGGTGTTTTCAATTTTTGCCCTTGGCTGATAGAATATTTGAGAACAGGCTCATCATCCATAACGGCATCAATGGCACCAGTGTTTAAACTGTCATACATTGACGAACCATCAGCGAAGGTTTTGATTTTGTAGCCGTATTTGCTTTGATTTTCTGTTAGGAAGGTTTGAGAAGCAGTTCCGTTTTTAACACCAACTGTCTTTCCTTTTAGATCTTCATAAGAAGCAATATTGCTTGATTCTTTGACACCAAGAATGGTATTGGCAGTGTAGTATGATTCTGAGAAGTCAAAAGTTGCCTTACGAGCATCTGTGACAGACATACCAGCAATGATACCATCAGCTTGTCCAGCTTGAACAGCACTGATAGCGGCATCAAAACCAGGGTTGGTGATTTCAATTTCAAAACCTTGATCTTTAGCGATTGCCTTAATCAATTCCATATCAATACCAGTGTATTGGTTGCTTGAATTTTGGAAAACAAAAGGTGCAAAAGAAGAATCGCTGGCAATGATGTATTTAGCTTTAACAGGAATGGCTTTGAAGCCTGCAAGAGTAGTTGTAGTTGGCACTGCTGAAGATGATGAAGCAGTCCATTTCTTGATGATTTTATCAAGACTACCATCTTTTTTCATTTCAGCTAAGGCTTGGTTAAATTCAGTAACCAGGTGTTCGTATTTGCTTCCTTTTTTAACACCGAAAGCAAAACTTCCTACAGCTTCCCCATCCATTTCAATATGAAGGTCTTGACCTTGGTTAATGGCATACTCGATAACAGGTTTGTCATCCATCATGGCATCGATGGCACCAGCAGTCAAGCTGTTGTTCATCAAATCACCAGTGTCAAATGTTTTAATAGTAAAACCGTATTTATCCTTGATACTTTCAAGGAAACGTTGAGCGGCTGTTCCGTTTTTAACACCAACAGTTTTTCCTTTTAATTGGTCATATTTACTAATCTTGTGTGACTTAGTAGTTGCAATGACAACTTTTGTATCATAGTAAGTATCAGACATGGTGAAAACTTTTTCACGTTCTTTTGTCTTTGTCATCCCTGCCATGATAGCGTCAGCTTGACCAGCTTGAACCGCATTGACCGCTGCGTCAAATCCAGGATAGGACATCTGAATGTTCCATCCTTTAATCTCAGCGACTTTGTTAATAATGTCAACATCAATTCCTTTATAAGTTTGATCTGAATCTTTAAACTCAAAAGGCGCATAGGCAGTATCAGACACAATCTTAATCGTCTCAGCTTTTGCAATACCTAATGAGAAAATTGGGAATAAAATTAGCAAAAATGCTAGAAATTTTTTCTTCATTTTTAGTCTCCTTTTCCGAATATTTTCCCATTATATCAGAAAAAGTAAAAAAAGGCAAATTTTTATATTCCTGTGTCAGAAAATGTAACATTGTTTTTTTCTTTTCTTTCTTTCTTGAATTGCTATTAAAAAGTGCTATAATAATAGTATATATAGAAGAAAAGAGGATAGGGATATGAAGAACAAAAGAATATTTAAAGACTTCCAAGCTTCAAAAATGAGTTTAAACATTTACACAAGCCCCTTGTTAGCCTTTGCTTTTGTCTTCATAGGAGAGTTTGTGGCTTATACTCTGTATGGTATTAGTTTGTTAGCTCTCATCGGACTTGCTAGAAATTTTGGAGAGGTTGGTCAAAATCTTGCAACCTATTTGCAGACCTTGCATCAGAGCTTGACGGATAAAACAGGTGACTTTCATTTAATTTTAGATTTACTGGCCTTTGGTTTCATTCTCAATACTGTGTTTAGATGGACTAGAAAAGTTGAGAAAAGACCTATTCGAACTTTGGGATTTTATAGAGAGAATTTCCTCAGCAATCTCCTTAAAGGATTTGGTCTAGGTTTGGCACTTTTTCTTCTTACTTTGTTAGGTTTAGTAGCCTTGGGGCAATATCGTTTTGAGTCTATTCATTTGAATCCTTATTCGCTTACCTTTGTTGTCTTTACTATCCCATTTTGGATTTTACAGGGGACAGCAGAAGAAGTGGTGGCCCGTGCTTGGCTCCTTCCTCAATTGGCCTCAAGAACCAATCTAAAACTTGCTGTTGTCATATCTAGCATATTTTTTACCCTGCTTCATGTGGGAAATTCTGGTCTCACCCCTCTATCTTTAGTGAATCTCTTTTTATTCGGAGCTGCAATGGCTCTTTACCTTCTCAAAACCGATACTGTTTGGGGTGTTGCAGGTATTCATGGCGCCTGGAATTTTGCTCAGGGTAATTTATTTGGGATTTTAGTTAGTGGTCAGCAGTCAGGAACGTCTTTGATGACCTTTTTACCACAAGGCAATCAAGATTGGCTATCAGGTGGTTCTTTTGGTATTGAGGGTTCCATCGTGTCCAGTATTATTTTGTTTCTGCTGATTCTTTATCTCGCTTATCAATTAAAGAAAGAAAATGAAAGGATGTGACTTCGGTCCGTCCTTTTCTTCGTGAAAATGCTACAAGTATGCTAAAATAGGAATAGCACATGGAGAGAGGATTTTTATGATTAACCGCATTACAGATAATCAATTTAAACTAGTATCAAAATATCAACCATCAGGAGATCAACCCCAAGCTATCGAGCAGTTGGTTGATAATATCGAGGGTGGAGAAAAAGCTCAGATTCTGATGGGGGCGACCGGAACAGGGAAGACCTATACCATGAGTCAGGTCATTTCCAAAGTCAATAAACCAACTCTGGTCATTGCCCACAATAAAACTCTGGCAGGACAGCTCTATGGGGAGTTTAAAGAATTTTTCCCTGAAAATGCAGTTGAGTACTTCGTATCCTACTATGATTATTACCAGCCAGAGGCCTATGTCCCTTCTAGCGATACCTATATTGAGAAGGATAGTTCTGTCAATGACGAGATTGACAAGCTTCGCCACTCCGCTACTTCGGCCCTTTTGGAGCGTAATGATGTTATTGTCGTGGCCTCAGTCTCTTGTATCTATGGTTTGGGTTCGCCCAAGGAATACGCTGACAGTGTCGTTAGTCTCCGTCCTGGTCTAGAGATTTCTCGTGATAAACTCTTGAATGACTTAGTTGACATCCAGTTTGAGCGAAACGATATTGATTTCCAACGGGGAAGATTTCGTGTGCGTGGGGATGTGGTAGAGATTTTCCCAGCCTCTCGTGATGAGCACGCTTTTCGAGTAGAATTTTTTGGAGACGAAATTGACCGTATTCGTGAGGTTGAGGCTCTGACAGGACAGGTCTTAGGAGAAGTGGATCATTTGGCGATTTTTCCAGCGACACACTTTGTGACCAATGACGACCACATGGAAGTTGCCATTGCTAAAATTCAGGGCGAATTAGAAGAGCAACTAGCTGTCTTTGAAAAGGAAGGCAAACTACTTGAAGCCCAACGTTTGAAACAGCGGACAGAGTATGATATCGAAATGTTGCGTGAGATGGGCTATACCAACGGGGTTGAGAACTATTCACGTCACATGGATGGACGGAGTGAGGGTGAGCCTCCTTATACCCTTCTCGATTTCTTCCCAGATGATTTCTTGATCATGATTGATGAGAGCCACATGACCATGGGACAAATCAAGGGCATGTACAATGGAGACCGTTCGCGTAAAGAAATGCTAGTAAATTATGGTTTTCGTTTGCCGTCTGCTCTGGATAATCGTCCTCTCCGTCGTGAAGAGTTTGAAAGCCATGTCCATCAGATTGTTTACGTTTCAGCGACACCGGGCGACTATGAAAATGAACAGACCGAGACAGTAATTGAGCAAATCATTCGTCCAACGGGACTCTTGGATCCTGAGGTGGAAGTCCGTCCGACTATGGGACAGATTGATGACCTTTTGGGTGAAATCAATGCCCGTGTTGAAAAGAACGAACGAACCTTTATCACAACTTTGACTAAGAAAATGGCAGAAGACTTGACTGACTACTTCAAGGAAATGGGCATCAAGGTCAAGTACATGCACTCGGATATCAAGACTTTGGAACGGACGGAGATCATCCGTGACCTGCGCTTGGGTGTCTTTGACGTCTTGGTTGGAATCAACCTCCTACGTGAAGGGATTGATGTTCCTGAAGTGAGTCTCGTAGCTATTCTCGATGCTGACAAGGAAGGTTTCCTTCGTAACGAACGTGGCCTCATCCAGACTATTGGACGTGCTGCCCGTAACAGTGAAGGCCATGTCATCATGTATGCGGACACTGTGACCCAGTCTATGCAACGTGCCATCGATGAAACTGCCCGTCGTCGCAAAATCCAGATGGCTTATAATGAGGAGCATGGTATTGTGCCACAAACCATTAAGAAAGAAATCCGTGACTTGATTGCCGTAACCAAGACTGTTGCAAAAGAAGAAGACAAGGAAGTTGATATCAATAGTCTTAACAAACAAGAGCGCAAAGAACTTGTTAAGAAACTCGAAAAACAAATGCAAGAAGCCGTTGAAGTGCTTGACTTTGAACTAGCAGCTCAGATTCGTGATATGATGCTGGAAGTCAAGGCCTTGGATTAGGGGAATAGTATGATTTATTTAAGAAAGTTAAAGAAAGAAGATTTGATGTCTTTATGGGAAATGGCTTATTCACAGCTTAATCCAGTTTGGAAACAGTATGATGCTCCCTATTATGATGATTATCAGTATTTTTCAAATTTTAAAGAATTCGAACTACAAAAATCAGAATCCATTTTAAGCCACTCAAATCGCCTTGGTATTTTTGTTGATGATAAACTAGTTGGGACTGTTTCGCGTTATTGGGTATGTAAAGAAACAAGATGGATGGAATTGGGAATTGGTATTTATGATAAAAAATTCTGGAACACTGGTATTGGGAAAGTTGCTATGTTGCAGTGGATAGATAGGACGTTTCAGGATTACTTGGAGTTGGAGCATCTGGGTTTGACAACTTGGTCAGGAAATCTTGGTATGATGAAACTTGCTGAAAAATTAAGAATGAAAAAAGAAGCTCATATTCCAAAAGTTCGTTATTATCAAGGTAAATATTTTGATAGTATTAAATATGGTATTTTGAGAGAAGACTGGGAGAAAATAAATGACGGTTATTATCAAATCAATGGAAACTCCTGAAGAGATAGAAGGTAAATCCCTCGTTCACTGGCAAACGTGGAGAGAGGCTTATGATGACCTTTTGCCTGCAGAATTTCAGGAGACAATGACATTAGAAAGATGTCGACTCTTTAGTCAAAAGTATCCAGAAAATACATTGATTGCGATAGATGATCTGAAGGTAGTTGGTTTTATCAGTTATGGTAACTTTCGTGATGAGACTATTCAAGCTGGTGAAATTATTGCTTTCTATGTTTTAAAAGACTATTACGGAAAAGGCATAGCACAAAAGTTAATGAAAGCGGCTTTGACTGCTCTTAATCATTTTTCTGAAATTTTCTTATGGGTATTGAAAGATAACAAGCGAGCCATTGCTTTCTATCAAAAAATGGGTTTTACTTTTGATGGACAAGAAAAAATACTTGAACTTGGAAAGCCTATGAAGGAAAAACGGATGGTATTCTATTCTAAATAATTCTCAAAAGTAAAAGCTAATATGGTACCAAGTCTGAAAATTTAATAACTTAGAAAGCGAGTAAATTTATGTCCCGTTCCCAATTAACGATTTTAACAAACATTTGTCTGATTGAAGACTTAGAAACTCAGCGCGTGGTGATGCAGTATCGCTCTCCTGAAACCAATCGCTGGTCTGGTTATGCCTTTCCAGGAGGCCATGTAGAAAATGGCGAGTCTTTCGCGGAGTCTGTCATTCGTGAAATCTACGAAGAAACAGGATTGACTATCCAAAATCCTCAACTGGTCGGTATCAAGAACTGGCCACTAGATACAGGCGGGCGCTACATTGTCGTTTGTTATAAGGCAACTGAGTTCTCTGGTACCCTTCAATCTTCAGAAGAGGGAGAAGTTTCTTGGGTGCAAAAAGACCAGATTCCAAACTTGGATCTGGCCTATGATATGCTACCATTGATGGAAATGATGGAAGCTCCGGACAAGTCGGAGTTTTTCTACCGTCATCGTACAGAAGATGATTGGGAAAAGAAAATTTTCTAGTCTTTTACTAAATAACCTAGCTGATTCAAGGCCTCCTCGATATAGTGGAGGTCTTGTTGTGTCTCGGCTTCAACTAGGTGATAATGAATACCATCTGTTAACTCAGAAATTGGCTTAAAGTCAGAACGTTCAACTTGTTCTAGAAAATGTTGCACGTCGCGGCGACAGGTCAGTTTTAGTAAGGTTTCAATCTCTCCATAAACAGGATGATCAATCAAGATATTTTGAACGCGACCACCATTATCTACGATAGCAAGTAATTCTCGTCCAATTTCTTCAACTTCATGCTTGACCTTAAATAATTTGTGATGATAAGTATTTGCATTAGCATCTTTATAGATATAACCACGATTGGTAGATAGAATTGGAGATCCATCAGCTCTTAAAATTGCAATATCTTGAACAATAACTTGTCGAGTGACATGAAAGTGCTCAGCTAATCTTTGGCCATTGAGGGCTTTAGGAGCTTCTTTCAAGAGTTGGAGCAGGGCTTGTTTGCGATCTTTTGTCATAGTTCTTCCTTTTAACGGCGTTTTCGAAGCACTTTATAGACAGCTAGTGCTAATGTATAGTCTACCATACTATGGATAATTGTACCAAATCCAACTAGTACAAATAGAACATAAAACATATTTTCTACATTGGTACCAGAAGTTGCGTAAAAAACGACACAGGCCAATACTTCAGCAAGGGCATGAACAACAGCCAAAACAAAGTTGAAAATCCAGGAAGATTTTGGTTTATCTAGGGTATCGGGGAATTTTTGTAGGTAAAGAGCCCCCAAAGTCCCAAAAAAGATATGGGAAAAAGCTCGAAATACGATAACCATGGGGTAGCCAGCCATCAAGAATCCAAAACTAGAGGCTAGGATGACAAAAACAGCCATTAAGGGCGACAAGAACATAGCGATAAAAATAGCGATGTGGCTTCCCAAAGTGTAAGAAGCAGGTGGAATGACGATCTTGAAAGGCATAACAATTGGAATCAAAATCGCAATAGCTGTTAAGAGGGCAGTCATTGTCATAAATTGTGTCTTTTTCCGTGTATTCATAAGAATCTCCTTTTTATTGTATATACACTAGTATAGTACAATAAAATAGACAATAAAGCAAGGATTTACTTAGGTTTATAGGTTGTTTTTAAGTTAATACTCTTCGAAAACCTCTTCAAACTACGTCAGCTTCCATCTGCAATCTCAAAACCGTGTTTTGAGCAACCTGCGGCTAGCTTCCTAGTTTACTTTTTGATTTTCATTGAGTATAAATATTGGTAAAGATTTCACTGAAAAGAAACTGTATAGAGCAAAATCTCCACCTTCAGGTTTGAAAGCGGAGATTGTTTTTATTTTTTCAAGGTTTGTAGTCGTGGAACAATGGCTAGGGTTAGAATTGCAGAAATGACCAATTCAGCAATTGAATTTGTTGAGATAACGGTTGCCAGAAGAAGTTGGATATTTCCATTATAAACATTTCCAAATAGGAAGAAGATTCCTCCAAGGACAAAGATAGTATTTGTCAAGGAACCAAGAGCCCCAGCTAAAATCAGACCAGTCTTGTTTTTCATCAGTTTATAGACTAAGTAAGGAGTTAAACCAATCAAAATACGTGGGACAATGGCAATGATAGCTGAGTAGATGTTCCCATTTGGTACGAAGGGAGAGAAGAGGTAGCTTGTCGGTAGAATCGTAATCGTGTTAACCGTCAAGCTAAGTAGCCCCATCAAAAATCCAAGTGTAACCCCAACTCGTGGACCATAAATAATGCTGGCAATAATGACAGGAATATGAACAATGGTCGGTTTGATTGGAAATGGAAAAAGGTTAAAGATAAGTGAGCTCAGAAAGTGTATCACGAGCATGGTAGCAAAAAAGATAGCAATGGGTGCAATATTAGAGCGTTTTTTCATCGAGAGTTTCCTTTATTCTTTCTAAAATAATTGTGAGGTCGGCTAAAGCTCCTCGTCCATGGTCGCCACAAGCTAGTAGGGATTCCTTAGGAGCAATCAGCTGATAGCCGTAGGCTTCTAATGTTTTCAGATTAGCCTGAGTTGCTGGATGGTCATACATTTTTGTATTCATAGCTGGTGCGATGAGTTTGGGAATATGACTGGGCAGGGCTAGAGCTGTACAGGTTACCATGTTATCCGCAAAGCCGTGGGCTAGTTTTGCAATAGTGTTAGCAGTTGCAGGGGCCACGATAAATAAATCCGCCTTTTTTCCAAGTTCGATATGATTGACTTGATCAGGATAGGGTTCCTTCATAACATCCAAGTGGACAGGATTCTGCGATAAGACCTGTAGTGTTAAAGGTTGGATAAACTCTGTAGCAGCCTGAGTCATTAAGACAGTGACTTGATGACCCTGTTTTTTTAGAGAACTGACTAAATCTGCCGACTTGTAAGAGGCGATTGAGCCCGTTACAGCCAAGAGAATGTTTGCCATAGCTTTCCTTTCTATGAATGATAGGCTTGAATTTTTTCAAGGAGGAGTTCTGCAATTTCTTCTTTAGTCTGGGCTGTTTGAAGCTGATCTTTTTCGACAAAGATAGCTCGGTGCTGATCTGCTGAAATTTGAGTCAGGTCATTCGCGATGATTAAATCTGCTTGATTCTTGATAAGACTTTTTCGTGCAATGTCAACCAGATGATCTTCGGTAACATCAACCAGCAGTTTGAAACCAATCAGATGAATAGTAGGATTCCATTCCTTGACTAGGGATATGATTTTGGGTGTCTTTTTAAGGAACAAAACCTGAACCTCATCAGTTGAAGAAATCTTGGCCTGATGATTCTGCTTGCTTAAAAATTCTTTTAGATTGGAGCTAGCCTGAACTTCCTCAAGCCCTGTCATATAAACAGGAGTGTAGTCAGATACGGCCATTGAGTGAATCAAGACCTGATAATCCTGAATACGTTCTTGCATTTCAAGGAGAAGGTCGTTTGTATTGTTAATTTCTTGAATGCTTAGGTTGGGATGGGCTTTTGGCTTCAAAGCTCGTTTTGTCGTCATTAAACAAACTTCATGTCCTGAAGCAAGCAAAGTCTCTGTGATGATTTTGCCCAAGCGACCTGTAGAATGGTTAGTGATAGAGCGGACGCTATCGATAGCTTCGCTGGTACCGCCCGATGTAACTAAAATTTTCATAGCACTATTGTACACAAAAATAAACGGTAAGTAAAATGAAAGTGATAAATTTTTGGTAGAAACGAATATTTACTATAGTTTCAAACTATAAAGCCATATAAAATTTAAGAAAGGGCTCTAAAAATCTTAAAAAAATGGATATTTACGAACGTTTAGAGAGTTTGAGGATGTTAAAAATCTTGTTTTGTGATATAATGAATTATCATATAAGAGGTTAGAGGAGTTTTGAATGAAAACAGATATTGAAATCGCACAGAGTATTGAGTTGAAGCCAATCGTTGATGTTGTAGAGAAACTTGGTATTTCTTACGATGATTTGGAGTTGTATGGAAAGTACAAGGCTAAGCTTAGCTTTGATAAAATTCGTGCAGTTGAGAGCAATCCAGTTGGGAAATTGATTTTGGTTACTGCCATCAATCCAACACCTGCAGGTGAAGGAAAATCAACTATTACCATTGGTCTTGCGGATGCCTTGAACAAGATTGGCAAGAAAACCATGATTGCTATCCGCGAACCGTCTCTTGGTCCAGTCATGGGGATCAAGGGGGGTGCTGCTGGCGGTGGTTATGCTCAAGTTCTACCAATGGAAGACATCAACCTTCACTTTACTGGAGACATGCATGCCATTACGACTGCCAACAATGCTCTTTCTGCCTTGATTGACAACCACTTACATCAAGGGAATGAGTTGGGAATTGACCAACGTCGTATCCTCTGGAAACGCGTTGTGGACTTGAATGATCGCGCCCTTCGTCATGTAACTGTTGGACTTGGTGGCCCTCTAAACGGTATTCCACGTGAGGATGGATTTGACATTACAGTTGCTTCTGAAATCATGGCCATTCTTTGCTTGGCAACGGACATCGAGGACTTGAAACGTCGTTTGTCCAATATCGTTATTGGTTATCGCTATGACCGTACGCCTGTTTCTGTAGGTGATTTGCAGGTTGAAGGTGCCTTAGGATTGATTTTAAAGGATGCTATTAAGCCAAACTTGGTTCAGACAATTTACGGTACACCTGCCTTTGTACACGGTGGTCCATTTGCTAATATCGCTCACGGATGTAACTCTGTCTTGGCAACAAGCACAGCCCTTCACTTGGCTGATTACACAGTTACTGAAGCTGGTTTTGGTGCAGACCTTGGTGCCGAGAAATTCCTTGATATTAAGACACCAAACTTGCCAACATCTCCAGATGCAGTTGTCATTGTCGCAACCCTTCGTGCCCTTAAGATGAATGGTGGTGTGGCTAAAGATGCTTTGACAGAGGAAAACGTAGAGGCAGTTCGTGCCGGTTTTGCCAACTTGAAACGCCATGTTGAGAACATCCGTAAGTTCGGTATTCCAGCAGTTGTAGCAATCAACGAATTTGTATCTGATACAGAAGCTGAAATCGCAGCCTTGAAAGAACTTTGTGCTTCTATTGATGTGCCAGTTGAACTAGCAAGTGTCTGGGCTGATGGTGCAGAAGGTGGAGTAGCACTTGCTGAAGCGGTTGTCAAGACTATCGCTGAAAATCCAGCTAACTATAAACGTTTGTATGATAATGACCTTTCTGTCCAAGAAAAGATTGAAAAAATTGTCACTGAAATCTATCGTGGTAGCAAAGTAAACTTTGAGAAGAAAGCTCAAACACAAATCGCTCAAATCGTTCAAAACGGTTGGGACAAATTGCCAATTTGTATGGCTAAAACTCAATACAGTTTCTCAGACAATCCAAATGCGCTTGGAGCACCAGAAAACTTTGAAATTACCATTCGTGAATTGGTACCAAAATTAGGTGCAGGCTTCATCGTTGCCATAACTGGTGATGTTATGACCATGCCAGGTCTTCCAAAACGTCCAGCAGCTCTCAACATGGATGTTGAAAGCGATGGAACTGTACTAGGCTTGTTCTAGTGGATTGAAATTGACTTTGAGAGACTGGGTAAAAACTCAATTTCAGGAGAAAATGAAGTAAATTTTCCCATAATAGAGCGCATAATATCAAGGTTTTTCAACACCGGATATTATGCGTTTTTTGAGTTTAAATATTTTTGCCCTACCTATTTCTTATTTGCTGCAAGCAGTTCATCAATAAAATTTAGTCCTCTTTCCCTTGGGAAGAGGCTTTTTATACTCAATAAAAATCAAAGAGCAAACTAGGAAACTAGCCGCAGATTGCTCAAAACACTGTTTTGAGGTTGCAGATAAGACTGACGAAGTCAGGAACCATACCTACGGCAAGGCGACGTTGACGTGGTTTGAAGAGATTTTCGAAGAGTATTAATACTAGGAAAAGGACAGTTAAAACCTTCTGTGTTATACTAGAGATATGTTAGATTTGAAAGAATACGGTATTGTCATGTGGCCAGAGGAGAAGATTATTTCTTTCCGTGAGAAACTTCTCAGTTGGTATGATGAAAACAAAAGAGATTTACCCTGGCGTAGAAGTAAAAATCCTTATCATATCTGGGTTTCTGAAATTATGCTCCAGCAGACCAGGGTGGATACAGTTATCCCTTACTACGAAAGATTCCTGGACTGGTTTCCAACTGTCGAAAGTTTGGCGAATGCGCCTGAAGAGCGTTTGTTGAAGGCTTGGGAGGGACTGGGATATTATTCTCGAGTACGCAATATGCAGGCTGCAGCCCAGCAGATTATGACTGATTTTGGTGGCCAATTTCCAAATACCTATGAAGGAATTTCCAGTTTGAAAGGGATTGGCCCTTACACAGCAGGAGCTATTTCCAGTATCGCTTTTAACTTGCCTGAGCCAGCTGTAGATGGTAATGTCATGCGGGTCTTGGCGCGTCTGTTTGAAGTCAACCATGATATTGGGATTCCAAGTAATCGCAAAATTTTTCAGGCAATGATGGAAATCTTGATTGACCCAGAGCGTCCGGGTGATTTTAATCAAGCTTTGATGGACTTGGGGTCTGATATTGAGTCTCCTGTAAATCCCAGACCTGAAGAAAGCCCAGTCAAGGACTTTAGTGCGGCATATCAGAATGGAACCATGGACCGTTATCCAATCAAGGCTCCCAAGAAAAAGCCAGTTCCCATTTATCTAAAAGCCTTGGTGGTCAAAAATACTCAGGGACAATTTTTACTTGAAAAAAATGAAAGTGAAAAGCTATTGGCAGGTTTTTGGCATTTCCCATTGATAGAAGTTGATAACTTTTCGCAAGAAGAGCAGTTTGACCTCTTTCATCAGGTTGCAGAAGAAAGTGTGAATTTTGGCCCCAGTCCAGAGGAGAGTTTCCAGCAGGACTATGACCTAGATGTTGCTTGGCTTGATGTTTATTTTGAGACTGTCAAGCATGTCTTTAGCCATCGCAAGTGGCATGTTCAAATTGTAGCCGGTCAGGTGACTGACTTCCATGATTTTTCAGATAGGGAAGTTCGCTGGCTTTCACCAGAAGAATTTAAGAATTACCCACTTGCCAAACCCCAACAAAAAATCTGGCAGGCTTATGCAAAAGCCAACTTAGACAGTAACAAAGACTAGCTATCGTGTCTTCTTGTTATTTTTTTGGTATAATAGTAGAGAAAAAGGTGAACATATGAAAAAAATACTAATTGTAGATGATGAGAAACCAATCTCGGATATTATCAAGTTTAATATGACCAAGGAAGGTTACGAAGTTGTAACTGCTTTTAACGGTCGTGAAGCGCTAGAGCAATTTGAAGCAGAGCAGCCAGATATTATTATTTTGGATTTGATGCTTCCGGAAATTGATGGTTTAGAAGTTGCTAAGACCATTCGTAAGACAAGTAGTGTACCTATTATCATGCTGTCGGCTAAAGACAGCGAATTTGATAAGGTTATCGGTTTGGAGCTTGGGGCGGATGACTATGTAACCAAACCCTTCTCAAATCGTGAGTTGCAGGCGCGTGTTAAAGCTCTTCTGCGTCGTTCTCAACCTATGCCAGTAGATGGGCAGGAAGCAGAAAGTAAACCTCAACCTATCCAAATTGGGGATTTAGAAATTGTTCCAGACGCCTACGTGGCTAAAAAATATGGCGAAGAACTAGACTTAACCCATCGTGAATTTGAGCTTTTGTATCATTTGGCATCGCATGCAGGTCAAGTCATTACGCGCGAACACTTGCTTGAGACTGTCTGGGGTTATGACTATTTTGGTGATGTCCGTACGGTTGATGTGACTGTCCGACGTCTGCGTGAGAAGATTGAAGATACGCCCAGCCGACCAGAGTATATCTTGACGCGCCGTGGTGTAGGGTATTACATGAGAAATAATGCTTGATTTACTGAAACAAACCATTTTTACCAGAGATTTTATCTTTATCCTGATTTTGTTAGGTTTCATCCTTGTTGTGACCCTCCTATTACTGGAGAATAGACGTGATAATATTCGATTGAAGCAAGTCAATCAAAAGGTTAAAGATTTGATTGCAGGAGATTATTCCAAGGTTCTTGATATGCAAGGTGGATCTGAAATCACCAATATTACCAATAATTTGAATGACTTGTCGGAGGTTATTCGTCTCACTCAGGAAAATCTAGAACAAGAAAGTAAGAGGCTAAATAGTATTCTGTTTTATATGACAGATGGGGTTCTTGCGACCAATCGTCGGGGGCAGATTATCATGATTAACGATACAGCCAAGAAGCAACTGGGGCTGGTTCAGGAAGATGTTCTGAATAGAAGCATTTTGGAAGTACTCAAGATAGAAGAAGACTATGAATTGCGTGATTTGATTACCCAAAGTCCAGAATTGTTGCTAGATTCCCAAGATATTAATGGCGAATATTTGAACCTTCGAGTTCGCTTTGCCTTGATACGTCGAGAGTCTGGCTTTATTTCAGGTTTGGTGGCTGTTTTGCATGATACGACGGAGCAGGAGAAGGAAGAACGCGAACGGAGACTCTTTGTTTCCAATGTTAGCCATGAGTTACGGACTCCTTTAACCAGCGTGAAATCCTATCTTGAAGCCTTGGATGAGGGAGCTTTGTGTGAAACTGTAGCACCAGACTTTATCAAGGTTTCTCTTGATGAAACCAACCGTATGATGCGCATGGTGACGGACCTCCTTCATCTTTCACGGATTGATAATGCTACCAGTCATCTAGATGTGGAACTGATTAACTTCACTGCTTTTATTACCTTTATCCTCAATCGTTTTGACAAGATGAAAGGACAGGAAAAGGAAAAAAAATATGAGTTGGTGAGAGATTATCCCATCAATTCTATCTGGATGGAAATTGATACAGATAAGATGACACAGGTTGTCGACAATATTTTAAATAATGCTATTAAGTATTCGCCAGATGGGGGTAAAATCACTGTCAGAATGAAGACAACTGAAGACCAGATGATTTTATCCATTTCTGACCAGGGTTTAGGGATTCCTAAGCAGGATTTACCACGTATCTTTGACCGTTTCTATCGTGTGGATCGTGCTAGAAGTCGTGCACAAGGTGGTACAGGTCTAGGACTGTCTATCGCTAAAGAAATTATCAAACAACATAAGGGCTTTATTTGGGCCAAGAGTGAATACGGCAAGGGTTCAACCTTTACCATTGTGCTCCCTTATGATAAGGATGCAGTGAAAGAAGAAGTATGGGAGGACGAAGTAGAAGACTAGAATGAGTGAAATAGGCTTTAAATACAGTATTTTAGCGTCGGGTTCCAGTGGAAATTCCTTTTATCTGGAAACCTCAAAAAAGAAGCTTTTAGTGGATGCAGGCTTGTCTGGTAAGAAAATTACCAGCCTACTTGCTGAAATTAACCGCAAGCCAGAAGACCTGGATGCCATCTTGATTACGCATGAGCATTCAGACCATATCCATGGAGTGGGCGTTTTGGCTCGCAAGTATGGTATGGATCTTTATGCCAATGAAAAGACCTGGCAGGCTATGGAAAATAGTAAATATCTTGGCAAGGTGGACTCGTCGCAAAAGCATATCTTTGAGATGGGCAAAACCAAAACCTTTGGAGATATCGACATCGAGAGTTTTGGTGTAAGCCATGATGCAGTCGCACCGCAGTTCTATCGCTTTATGAAAGATGATAAAAGTTTTGTCCTTTTGACAGATACAGGTTATGTCAGTGACCGTATGGCAGGGATTGTCGAAAATGCGGACGGCTATCTTATCGAGTCCAACCATGATGTAGAGATTTTGCGAGCAGGTTCTTACGCTTGGCGACTCAAACAACGAATCCTATCGGATCTGGGTCACCTTTCTAACGAAGATGGCGCCGAAGCCATGATTCGGACGCTAGGAAATCGCACTAAGAAAATCTACCTAGGACATTTGTCTAAAGAGAACAATATCAAGGAGCTGGCTCACATGACCATGGTCAATCAGCTAGCACAAGCTGATCTGGGAGTCGGAGTAGACTTTAAGGTTTATGATACCTCACCAGATACCGCAACACCCTTGACAGACATATAGAAAGAACGCTGAGAAGGTGTTCTTTTTATATTGACTGAACACCTAAAAAGTAATACAATGGTGTTACCATTAAAAAAGGGAGTGCAAAAGATGACTACTATTACATTAAAAGTTTCTGAAGCTGATAAAACATTTATGAAAGCAATGGCTAAGTTTGAAGGAGTTTCCCTGTCGGAACTTATTCGCACCAAAACTCTTGAAGCTCTAGAAGACGAATACGACGCTCGTGTGGCAGATTTAGCCTATCAAGAGTATTTAGACGACTTGGAAAAAGGAGTTGAACCCATTACTTGGGAAGAAATGATGCATGATTTAGGCTTGGAGGATGAATAATTTGTATAAATTAGTTCCGACAAGACGTTTCATCAAGCAATTGAAAAAATTGGACCGTTATACGCAGAAGCTAATTACAAACTATTTACAAACCAATGTTTTGGAAGACCCAAGACGACACGGAAAGGCTTTGGTTGGTAATCGTGTTGGTCAATGGCGCTATAGAATTGGTAATTATCGAGTTATCGTACAAATTGTAGATGATGAATTAGTAATTGCCACTCTAGAAGTTGGTCATCGGAGAGATATTTATTGAATTACTTTTTTCCAAGTAAATTTTCATTCTTTAAAATATGATATAATAGGGCTTACAATATAAGAGAGGTTGCTTATGACAATAGATATTAGTGAAGAAAGTTTATCTAAAGAATCGGCTGACTTATTAAAAATTCTTTTAAAAGATCGAACGACAAAGAAATCAATTGTTTGGGCTACGCATTCTTATGAATTGTTAGGAAAGGGATTTGCTCCAAGTGATCGCATCAATCCAAGTAAGGTGACGGGAACCTATGCCAACTTGATTCAACCCAGATCTGAAAAATCCAAATATGAGCAAAAAGATCGGACTAAGATTAGAGCCGAAGTTTTTACGCCAACTTGGTTAGTTGAAAAGCAAAATGGTTACGTTGAAGCTGAACTTGAAACTCTGAATCTTGAAGATTATATCCAAGTGCGCTGGCTAGAAATTACCTGTGGTGAAGCACCTTATATGGTAACTCGCTATGATACAGTGACTGGTAAGGAAATTCCATTATCTGAACGAGTTGGTTTTGTTGATAGAAAATTGCAGCGCATTAGTCGTGAGGTCTCAGATGAAGTCACCTTTTATGAATTTGTAAAAAAAGCTTATCGAGCTTCTTATGGCTATGAGTATCAAGGAGATTCTCTCCTTTTGGCGCGTGAGAATCTTTTGGCAACTTTTGAGGACTATTATCTAGCTAAGACTGGAAATCAACCAACATTAGAGCAAAAGAAAGAAATTGCGACTATTATTTCTTACAATGTCTTTCAGATGGATGGATTGAAAAAAAGTAGTCCTTATTCAGCTAAACAAAAGCAATCTCAACAATTGAGTTTGTTTGCGGATGAGCTAGAAGTCCAAGAAGTAGAAGAATCTAAAACCCATATCAAAGACTGGAAAAAGAATAGAATGATAGGTTTTGAGCGCCTATCTAGCGAGGAAAGTGAAATGAAATTTGATGTCGTGATAGGAAATCCTCCGTATCAGGAAACAGGAGAAGCTAGAGATGAGCCGATATATCACTATTTTATTGATGAAGCTTATAAAATCGCAGATAAATCTATACTAATCACCCCAGCAAGGTTTTTATTTAAAGCTGGTCAAACTCCTAAAAATTGGATGGAAAAGATGCTAGAAGATAAGCATTTAAAAGTTCAATTCTATGAGCTTAAAAGCGATAAAGTATTCACAGGAACAGATATTAAGGGTGGAGTAGCAATAACTTATCGTGATGCTGATAAAGATTTGGGACCAATCGGAGTATTTACTATTTTTGAAACTTTGAATGGTATTGTAAAAAAAATCGAAAAACATCCAGAATTTGAAACTTTTTCTGATTTAGTTTATCCTCAAGGTATTTATAGATTTTCAAATAAACTTTTTTCTGATTATCCAAATGCTGAAAAACTGCAAGGAAAAGGAACAAAAAATAAAATTGTTTCGAAATCACTAACTCAGTTAGATTTTGTTTTCAAAAACAAAGAAGAAAAAGACCATGTTGCTCTACTTGGAAGAATTGGCTCCGAACGTGTTTATCGATATATTAATAAAAAATATTTAGATTTACCGGAAACATTCGAAAATTATAATGTTTTTGTACCAGAAGCTAATGGAAGTGGTGCCTTAGGTGAAGTCTTATCAACACCCCTAATCGGGGAACCCCTAATCGGGCATACAGATACTTTTTTATCTATTGGTAATTTTAAAACAAAATTTGAAGCCGATGCTTGTATTAAATTTATTAAAACTAAATTCGCTAGAGTATTATTAGGTGTTTTGAAAGTTACTCAGCATAATTCACGCAAAACTTGGTATTACGTCCCCCTCCAAGACTTTACGGTCAATTCGGACATTGATTGGACACAATCAGTGGCTGATATTGACCATCAGCTCTATCAAAAATATGACCTTTCTCCTGAGGAAATTGCCTTTATTGAGACACATGTAAGGGAGATGGATTAGAAAAGTATTTTTATTTGACAAATAGCGCTCAGTGATCTATAATTGACACATAGGATTAGGTCAGGAAGCATACGATGCCCTGACCCTTTTTGTACTTATGAGATGAGAAAGTCATTTGTTAGATAAATTGACTTGGTTAGCAAACGTTCAAAAAAGGAAAACTTATGCCAGTAGAAATTAAAACCACTAAAGAGATTCATCCTAAAATCTATGCCTACACCACACCGACAGTAACCAGTAATGAAGGCTGGATTAAGATTGGGTATACAGAACGTGATGTCACACAACGTATCAAGGAGCAAACGCATACAGCTCATATAGATACAGACATATTATGGACTGGTGATGCAGCTTATACAGAAGAGCCTGATAAGGGGAAAACTTTCAAGGATCATGATTTCCACCATTTCTTGTCTTTCCATGATGTAGAACGTCGTCCTAAGACGGAATGGTTCTATTTTAATGGAACTCCTGAAAAATCTAAAAATCTATTCGATAAATTTGTTCAGCATGATTTGTCTGGTTATCAACCTGGAAAAGGACAGGACTATACTCTGCGACAAGAGCAAGAAGAAGCAGTTGCTAAGACATTAGCTTATTTCCAAGAACATGCTGGAGGCAAATTTCTCTGGAATGCCAAACCACGATTTGGTAAAACCTTGTCTACCTATGACCTAGCTCGTCGAATGGAAGCTGTTAATGTCCTAATTGTAACAAACCGCCCTGCCATTGCTAACTCATGGTATAATGATTTTGAAACATTCATAGCAGGCCAGACGACTTACAAGTTTGTTTCTGAATCAGATAGCCTTAAGAGTCGTCCAACTTTGTCACGTAAAGAATTTGTTGGTATTTTAGATGACGATGTAAGACAACTTGCTTTTATCAGTCTCCAAGACTTGAAAGGTTCTGTTTATTTAGGTGGAGAGCACGATAAACTCAAATGGGTGACTGATCTGCATTGGGATTTGTTGGTTATTGACGAGGCTCATGAAGGAGTTGATACCTTCAAGACTGACCAAGCCTTTAATAAGATTCGACGGAATTTTACTCTGCATTTGTCAGGTACACCATTTAAAGCATTGGCTAAGGGAGATTTTACCGAGGAGCAAATCTATAACTGGTCTTATGCTGATGAGCAGGCAGCCAAAACTATTTGGTCGCCTGAGCAAGAAGAGGAAAATCCATATGAAACCTTACCTCAGTTAAATCTCTTTACCTATCAAATGTCTCAGATGATTGGTGAAGAGCTAGAGAAAGGCGCTCAACTTGATGGTGAAAATATTGACTATGCTTTTGACTTGAGTGAATTTTTCGCTACAGATGATAAAGGTAAATTTATCCATGAGCAAGATGTCAGAAATTGGTTAGATACTCTATCAAGCAATGAAAAATATCCATTTTCAACCAAAGAACTCCGTAATGAACTCAAGCATACTTTTTGGCTTTTAGAACGTGTCGCTTCGGCCAAAGCATTAAAAGCCCTACTAGAAGAACACCCCATCTATGAAAACTATGAGATCGTTCTAGCTGCTGGTGACGGACGTATGTCCGAAGAAGACGATAAAGTCAAACTCAAATCCTTGGACTTGGTTAGAAAAGCGATAGCAGGTAATGACAAAACCATTACCCTATCCGTCGGTCAATTGACGACAGGTGTCACTATCCCTGAGTGGACAGGTGTATTGATGTTATCGAATTTGAAATCACCTGCACTTTATATGCAGGCCGCCTTCCGTGCTCAAAATCCTTACTCATGGATCGATAACAAAGGAAATCACTTTCGCAAAGAAAGAGCCTATGTATTTGACTTTGCGCCGGAAAGAACCTTGATTCTCTTTGATGAGTTTGCCAACAACTTATCGCTTGCGACTGCAGGAGGCGGCGGGACTTCGACAACTCGTGAAGAAAACATCAGAGAATTACTCAATTTCTTCCCTGTCATAGCTGAAGACCGTGCTGGTAAAATGGTTGAAATTGATGCCAAGGCGGTTCTAACCATTCCTCGCCAGATAAAAGCTAGAGAAGTTCTTAAACGTGGCTTTATGTCCAATCTATTATTTGATAATATTAGCGGTATTTTCCAAGCTAGTCAAACAGTTCTAGATATTTTAAATGAGCTGCCAGTTGAAAAGGAAGGGAAGGTACAAGATAGTTCTGATTTATTAGACTTTTCAGATGTTACAGTCGATGATGAGGGAAATGCAGTAGTAGACCATGAAATTGTAGTTAATCAGCAAATGCGACTTTTTGGTGAAAAAGTTTATGGGCTTGGTGAATCTGTTGCTGAGTTAGTCACAAAAGATGAGGAACGAACTCAAAAACAATTGGCAAATGATTTGAGTAAGACAGTTTCTTCAGTGATTGTAGAAGATTTAAAAGCTGAATACAATCTTAAAACTCGGGAAACAGACCAAATCAAGAAGCAAATTACAGCAATATTTGAGAATGAAATTCGAAAAAATGATATCGAAAGAAAAATTTCTGAAGCTCATATCAAGCAAGAATTGCAGCAACAAATCAAGGAAGCGGTTGATAAGGAGCAAAAGGATAAGATTCAAGAAGATTTTGATAAACGTTTAGAAGAAAATAATCTCATTCACAAAGAAAAACTAGAGCAAACACTCAAAGAAGAAGTGGAAAAAATGCCTGAGAAGTTTATCGAACAGGTTGAGATAAAACGTGTTGAACAGTTAAAACAATCAGCTCAAGATGAGATTCGTGACCATCTTCGAGGATTTGCACGAACAATTCCAAGTTTCATCATGGCCTATGGCAATCAATCTCTAACACTTGATAATTTTGATACCTTTGTTCCTGAGCATGTTTTCTTTGAAGTGACTGCTATTACGATTGACCAATTTCGTTATTTGAGAGATGGTGGACAAGATTTTGCAGGACATCTCTTTGATCGAGCAACATTTGACGAAGCTATCCAAGAATTTCTTCGTAAGAAAGAGGAGTTGGCGGATTATTTTAAAGATCAAAAAGAAGACATTTTTGACTATATTCCACCGCAGAAGACCAACCAAATTTTCACTCCTAAACGAGTGGTGAAAAGGATGGTGGATGATTTGGAAAAGGAAAATCCAGGGATTTTTGATGATCCATCTAAGACTTTTATTGATTTGTACATGAAGTCAGGCCTCTATATTGCAGAATTGGTTAAGCGACTATATAATAGCGTAGGTATGCAAGAAGCCTTTCAAAATCCTGAAGAGCGATTAAAACATATCCTAGAAAATCAAGTTTATGGATTTGCCCCTTCAGAAATTATCTATAACATTTCCACTAATTTTATCTTTGGAAATCTTTCTAAAGATATCAGTAGGAAGAATTTTGTTTTAGAAGATACTATTCCAGCAGCTAAAGAAGGAAGAATTCAGGAGTTGGTTGATTCCTATTTTGAAAATAATTAAAAAGAAGGCTGAGTCAAAATTCTTTGAAATCAGAAAAAACGCATAAGATAAGGTATTGACAATCCTTGGTATTATGCGTTTTATTGTGGGAAGATGTATAATGGATTGAAATAAGATATGAACAAATCGATTAGGAATTTAAAGCATTTTATAACAACGTTTTAGAGTAACGGGGTACTATTTCATATGATACAGGAAAAAAACAACTCCCTGATGATTCAAGGAGTTGTCTATAGTTAAATTAATTTTTAGAAGCTTCTTAGAATTCTGGATTTTTCCATGCTTCGTCAATAATAGCTTGCAATTCTTTAGCAGATGCTTGCATTTTTTGAGTTTCTGCATCGTTCAATGGAATGTTTACTGGACGAACGATACCGTGTGCTCCAACGATAGCTGGTTGACCGATAAAGACGTTCTCAATTCCGTATTGACCTTCTTGGAATACGGAAAGTGGAAGTACTGCGTTTTCATCGTCAAGGATTGCTTTAGTGATACGAGCGAGGGCTACAGCGATACCGTAGTATGTAGCACCTTTCTTGTTAATGATTGAGTATGCAGCGTCGCGAACAGAAATGAAGAGTTCTACAAGGTCAGCTTCATTCAAGTCACGGTTAGCTTGCAACCATTGTTCCAATTTTACACCGGCAACGTTAGCATGTGACCAAACGGCAAACTCAGAGTCACCGTGTTCACCCATGATATAGGCGTGAACTGAACGAGCGTCAACACCGATTTTTTCAGCAAGGGCTTGACGGAAACGAGCTGAGTCAAGTGAAGTACCTGAACCGATGACGCGTTCTTTAGGGAAACCAGAGAATTTCCAAGTTGAGTAAGTCAAAACGTCAACTGGGTTAGCAGCAACAAGGAAGATACCTTTGAAACCTGATTCAACAACTTGAGTTACGATTGATTTGTTGATAACAAGGTTTTTACCTACAAGGTCAAGACGAGTTTCACCTGGTTTTTGAGGCGCACCTGCAGTGATCACAACAAGGTCAGCGTCTGCACAGTCAGAGTATTGAGCTGCATAGATTTTTTTAGGTGAAGTGAAGGCAAGGGCGTGACTAAGGTCAAGCGCATCACCAACAGCTTTTTCATGCAATTGTGGAATTTCGATAATTCCAAGCTCTTGTGCAATTCCTTGGTTAACAAGTGCAAAAGCGTAAGATGAACCTACAGCACCATCACCGACAAGGATAACTTTTTTGTGTTGTTTAGTTGAAGTCATTGTTCTAAACATCTCCTTAATTTTATTAGGGGATTTTCCCTAGACAACTTCATTCTATCACTTTTAAAAAACTTTGTCACGAATATGCCGTATAGTTCTCTATGTAAACGTTTTAGTGGTTTAGAGGCTGAAATAGATGGGAATTTATGGTATAATGTTGTTACTTACTAATTGTGAAATGAGGCATTTATTAATGCAGGATAAAAATTTAGTGAATGTCAATCTGACAAAGGAGATGAAGGCAAGCTTTATCGACTACGCCATGAGTGTTATCGTAGCGCGAGCTCTTCCTGATGTTCGAGATGGCTTAAAACCTGTTCACCGTCGCATTCTCTACGGAATGAATGAATTGGGTGTTACTCCAGACAAACCCCATAAAAAATCTGCTCGTATTACAGGGGATGTCATGGGTAAATACCACCCACACGGGGATTCCTCTATCTATGAAGCCATGGTCCGTATGGCTCAATGGTGGAGCTACCGTTACATGCTTGTAGATGGTCATGGGAATTTTGGTTCCATGGATGGAGATAGTGCTGCCGCTCAACGTTATACCGAGGCACGTATGAGCAAGATTGCTCTGGAAATGCTTCGTGATATCAACAAAAATACAGTTGATTTCGTTGATAACTATGATGCCAACGAACGGGAACCCTTGGTCTTGCCAGCGCGTTTTCCAAACCTTTTGGTTAATGGAGCAACTGGTATTGCTGTTGGGATGGCAACCAATATTCCACCTCATAATCTAGGTGAAACCATTGATGCAGTGAAGTTGGTCATGGATAATCCTGAAGTGACTACCAAGGAATTGATGGAAGTCTTGCCTGGTCCAGATTTTCCAACAGGTGCCCTTGTCATGGGGAAATCAGGTATCCACAAGGCTTATGAAACAGGTAAAGGTTCGATTGTCCTACGTTCTCGTACCGAAATCGAAGAAACTAAGACTGGCCGTGAGCGCATTGTTGTAACAGAATTTCCTTATATGGTCAACAAAACCAAGGTGCATGAGCATATTGTTCGCTTGGTTCAGGAAAAACGCATTGAGGGGATTACAGCAGTACGTGATGAGTCAAACCGTGAGGGTGTTCGATTTGTTATTGAAGTCAAGCGTGATGCCTCAGCCAATGTTATCCTTAATAATCTCTTCAAGATGACCCAGATGCAAACCAACTTTGGTTTCAATATGCTGGCTATCCAAAATGGTATACCGAAAATTTTGTCTCTTCGTCAGATTTTGGATGCTTATATCGAGCACCAAAAAGAAGTAGTTGTTCGTCGTACACGTTTTGATAAGGAAAAAGCGGAAGCGCGCGCTCATATCTTAGAAGGTCTCTTGATTGCGCTAGACCATATCGACGAAGTGATTCGTATCATTCGTGCTAGTGAAACGGATGCGGAAGCACAAGCTGAGTTGATGAGTAAGTTTAAGCTTTCTGAACGTCAAAGTCAGGCCATCCTAGACATGCGTCTTCGTCGTTTGACAGGTTTGGAACGCGATAAGATTCAATCTGAGTATGATGACCTCTTGGCTCTGATTGCGGACTTAGCGGATATTCTTGCTAAGCCTGAACGTGTTTCTCAAATCATCAAAGACGAATTGGATGAAGTTAAACGTAAATTTTCCGATAAACGCCGTACAGAGTTGATGGTTGGACAGGTCTTGAGTCTCGAGGATGAGGACTTGATTGAAGAATCGGATGTCTTAATTACCCTTTCTAACAAAGGATACATTAAACGTCTGGACCAAGCTGAATTTACTGCTCAAAAACGTGGGGGTCGTGGTGTCCAAGGAACAGGAGTGAAAGATGATGACTTTGTTCGTGAGTTAGTGTCAACTAGCACCCATGATCATCTGCTCTTCTTCACAAATAAAGGACGAGTTTATCGTTTGAAAGGTTATGAAATTCCTGAGTATGGTCGGACTGCCAAAGGGCTACCAGTAGTCAATCTCTTGAAATTGGATGAAGACGAAAATATTCAGACGGTTATCAATGTTGAGTCTGATCGCAGTGATGATGCTTATCTCTTCTTTACAACCCGTCACGGTATTGTGAAGAGAACCAGTGTTAAGGAATTTGCCAATATTCGTCAAAATGGTCTCAAAGCGCTGAATTTAAAGGATGAAGATGAGTTAATCAATGTCTTGTTGGCGGAAGGAGATATGGATATTATCATTGGTACCAAGTTTGGTTATGCAGTTCGCTTTAATCAATCAGCCGTTCGTGGTATGAGTCGTATCGCCACTGGTGTGAAAGGTGTTAACCTTCGTGAAGGAGACACAGTTGTTGGTGCCAGCTTGATTACTGATCAAGATGAGGTTCTTATTATCACAGAAAAAGGATATGGTAAGCGTACAGTCGCTACTGAATACCCAACAAAAGGTCGTGGTGGTAAGGGAATGCAGACAGCTAAAATTACCGAAAAAAATGGCTTGCTGGCCGGTCTTATGACTGTTCAAGGGGATGAGGATTTGATGATTATCACTGATACAGGTGTCATGATTCGAACCAATCTTGCCAATATTTCACAAACAGGACGCGCAACTATGGGAGTTAAAGTAATGCGCCTGGATCAAGATGCTCAGATAGTGACTTTCACAACGGTTGCGGTGGCAGAAAAAGAAGAAGTTGGGACAGAAAATGAAACAGAAGGTGAAGAATAATGTCTCATAAAAATAATAAAAAGAAAAACAAGCGAAAAAATCTGCTGACAAATATCCTAGCAGGATTTCTGATATTACTGTCACTGGCTTTGATTTTTAATGCGCAAATTCGAAATATTTTCATAGTCTGGAATACCAATAAGTATCAAGTTAGCCAGGTATCAAAAGAAAAATTAGAAGAAAATCAGGATACAGAAGGCAATTTTGACTTTGATTCTGTCAAAGCTATCTCTTCGGAAGCTGTTCTAACTTCTCAATGGGATGCTCAAAAATTACCAGTTATTGGGGGAATTGCAATTCCTGAATTGGAAATGAATTTGCCGATTTTTAAAGGACTTGATAATGTTAATCTCTTCTACGGAGCTGGTACAATGAAACGCGAGCAAGTAATGGGGGAAGGAAATTATAGTCTAGCTAGTCACCATATCTTTGGTGTTGATAATGCTAATAAAATGTTATTTTCTCCTTTAGATAATGCTAAAAATGGCATGAAGATTTATCTAACCGATAAAAATAAAGTTTATACTTATGAAATACGTGAAGTCAAACGTGTGACACCGGATCGTGTTGATGAAGTTGATGATAGAGAAGGGGTCAATGAAATCACATTAGTAACCTGTGAAGACCTTGCTGCTACAGAACGTATTATTGTCAAAGGTGATTTGAAAGAAACAAAAGATTATTCACAAACATCTGATGAAATCCTAACAGCTTTCAATCAACCATATAAACAATTTTATTAATACAAATCAGTGAAATCCAGAATTTCACTGATTTTTTTAAGATTTTCATAAAAATATAGTAAAATGAAATAAGAATAGGACGAATCGATCAGGACAGTCAAATCGATTTCTAACAATGTTTTAGAAGTATATGTGTACTATTCTAGTTTCAATCTACTATACTTGCCAAAAGGTTTCGGCTCCATCTTTACCTTCCATGTCAAAGGTGGGGAGGCAGAAGCCCGCAAGGTCATTGATCATTTAGAAATCTTTTCTGATCTTGCAAACGTGGCAGATGCTAAATCGCTTGTTGTCCATCCAGCAACAACCACTCATGGTCAATTGTCAGAAAAAGACCTAGAAGCAGCAGGTGTCACACCAAACCAAATCCACTTGTCTATCGGTCTTGAAAATGTAGAAGATTTGATTGGAGACTTGCGCTTGGCCTTGGAAAAAATTTAAAGTAACAGAAGATAAACAGTGGGTTTTGACTCACTGTTTTTGATTTTCCTTCAGGCATGATATAATGGTTACAGAAGTCTAGAAAGAGGAATGTAATGAACGAAATCAAATGTCCCAACTGTGGGGAAGTCTTTACAGTAAATGAAAGCCAGTATGCTGAACTTTTGTCCCAAGTGAGAACGGCAGAGTTTGATAAGGAACTACACGATAGGATGAGGCAAGAACTGGCCTTGGCTGAGCAAAAGGCTATGAATGAGCAACAGACTAAACTGGCTCAGAAGGATCAAGAAATTGCGCAATTACAGAGTCAGATCCAAAACTTTGATACAGAAAAAGAATTGGCCAAGAAAGAAGTTGAACAGACAAGCCATCAGGCCCTCTTGGCTAAGGACAAGGAAGTACAGGCTTTGGAGAACCAATTGGCCACTTTGCGTTTAGAGCATGAAAATCAACTGCAAAAGACCCTTTCTGACCTAGAAAAAGAACATGTTCAGGTCAAAAATCAGCTCCTCTTGCAAGAAAAGGAAAATGAGTTGTCTTTGGCTTCTGTTAAGCAAAACTATGAAGCCCAGCTTAAAGCAGCTAGTGAACAAGTCGAGTTTTATAAGAATTTTAAGGCTCAACAATCTACAAAAGCCATTGGGGAAAGCCTAGAACAGTATGCAGAGAGTGAGTTTAACAAGGTCCGTAGTTTCGCCTTTCCAAATGCCTACTTTGAGAAGGATAACAAAGTCTCTGCGCGTGGGTCTAAGGGAGACTTCATCTTCCGTGAGTGTGATGAAAATGAGGTAGAGATTATCTCCATTATGTTTGAGATGAAGAATGAAGCTGACGGAACAGAGAAGAAGCACAAGAATGCAGATTTTTACAAGGAATTGGACAAGGACCGTCGGGAGAAGAACTGTGAATATGCCGTTTTAGTGACCATGCTTGAGGCCGATAACGACTACTTTAACACAGGGATTGTTGACGTCAGTCACGAGTATGAAAAGATGTATGTGGTTCGTCCTCAATTCTTTATTCAGTTGATTGGGCTCTTACGTAATGCGGCTCTTAATTCTTTAAAATACAAGCAGGAGTTAGCGCTTGTTCGCGAGCAAAATATCGACATTACACATTTTGAGGAAGACTTGGATGCTTTTAAACTAGCCTTTGCTAAGAACTATAATTCAGCTTCGACCAACTTTGGAAAAGCTATTGATGAAATCGACAAGGCCATCAAACGCATGGAAGAGGTTAAGAAATTCCTGACCACATCTGAAAACCAACTCCGTTTAGCTAACAACAAATTGGAAGATGTCTCTGTTAAAAAATTGACCCGGAAAAATCCAACCATGAAAGCGAAATTTGAAGCATTGAAGGGGGAGTAGAAAGCAAAAATGAACGGTATTATCAACTTAAAAAAAGAAGCAGGAATGACCTCGCATGATGCGGTTTTTAAACTGCGTAAGATTTTGGGCACCAAGAAAATTGGTCATGGTGGGACCTTGGATCCAGATGTAGTGGGTGTTTTGCCCATTGCGGTTGGCAAGGCGACCCGCATGGTTGAGTTTATGCAGGACGAGGGTAAGATCTATGAGGGGGAAATCACTCTGGGCTATTCCACGACGACTGAGGATGCTAGTGGGGAAGTGGTCGCAGAAACCTCTGTTTTGTCTCCCTTGGATGAAAAGCTTGTTGATGAAGCGATTGCGAGCTTGACTGGGCCTATTACCCAGATTCCCCCTATGTATTCGGCAGTTAAGGTTAATGGTCGCAAGCTCTATGAGTATGCGCGTGCTGGTCAGGAAGTGGAGCGTCCAGAACGTCAGGTGACCATTTATCAATTTGAGCGAACAAGTCCGATTTCTTATGATGGCCAACTTGCCCGATTCACTTTTCGTGTAAAATGCAGTAAAGGGACTTACATCCGTACTTTGTCAGTTGATTTGGGTGAAAAGCTTGGTTATGCGGCTCATATGTCTCAGTTAACTCGTACTAGTGCTGCTGGCTTACAATTAGAAGACGCACTGACCTTGGAGGAAATTGCTGAAAAAGTAGAGGCTGGCCAATTGGACTTTCTCCATCCTATAGAGATTGGGACAGGTGATCTTGTCAAAGTTTTCCTAAGTCCAGAAGAAGCTACAGAAGTTCGCTTTGGTCGTTTTATTGAGCTAGACCAAACGGACAAAGAACTGGCTGCCTTTGAAGATGATACATTGTTAGCCATTCTAGAAAAACGGGACAAACTCTACAAGCCAAGGAAGGTTTTTAGCTAGATCCTTTAGGAATAAAAATCGGGTGATAGATAACAATTGCTTGATAAAACCCCATACTAATAGTAGAATGGGGTTGGGAATTATAATATTCCAATTGTTGCGAGTTGTAGATACTCAAATAATCTATATAGAAATTTAGAGGTGTGAAATGAAGCAATTTAAAATTCTTTCAGATAAATATTTAGAGTCCATTACAGGTTCTGGTGGGAACTTAGGCCCAGGAGTATATTGTGTAGACGTTAAAGGTCGAGCAAAATGCAGTATCAATCATGGAGAGTTTTGGGGGTACACGGGAAGTGTAGTAGTCAATGGCTGGATTAATTATGGTCCATGGGCACCTAGACCAGGATTTGGTGTGATAATTCCATGATGCAAAATGAGTTTCGAGAAAGGGTGGAGCAACTTCTTCAACAAAAAGAAATAAATGAAAATAGTGAGTTGAGTCACCTGTTTCGTCTTGCTATACAAAATTTAGACAGAAATGAAAAATACCAATCGGTCATGGCCAATTTGAGTCAAGGGTTGTCGCTTTACCTCATGACGCATCATTACCAGGCACCTAAGTCTGTCATTGATTTTGGTTTATGGATTGCCAAAGCTCCTAGCCAGGAAAGAGGGAGACTGGCTTTCTTGCAGATGCTTGCTCAAACCCTACAGGGCTTTCGTTAAAACTATCGAACATCAGAGGGAAGACTCTGGTGTTTTTTGCTGATGAGACTATAAATTTTGTAAAAAATGTGATAGAATAGACGACGGATAAAATAACGGAGGATAGCATGCAAAATAGACCAATCATTATTGGAGTGACAGGTGGTTCTGGTGGTGGTAAAACCAGTGTTTCAAGAGCCATTTTATCGCATTTTCTTGATGAAAAGATTTCCATGATTGAGCATGATTCATACTACAAGGATCAGTCTCATTTGACCTTTGAAGAGCGTATCAAAACCAACTATGACCATCCATTTGCCTTTGATACAGACTTGATGATTGAGCAGATGAAGGAATTGTTGGCAGGGCGTCCGGTGGACATTCCGACTTATGACTATACTGAACATACACGGAGCAGCAAGACCTATCGTCAAGAGCCTCAAGATGTCTTTATCGTTGAGGGGATTTTGGTCTTGGAAGACAAGCGTTTGCGCGATTTGATGGATATCAAGATTTTTGTGGATACGGATGACGATGTGCGCATTATTCGTCGTATCAAGCGCGATATGGAAGAACGTGGCCGTAGCCTTGATAGCGTTATTGACCAGTATCTAGGTGTGGTTAAACCCATGTACCATCAGTTTATCGAGCCGACTAAGCGTTATGCTGATATCGTCATTCCTGAGGGAGTCAGCAATACAGTAGCTATCGACCTGTTGACGACCAAGATTGCTAAGATTTTGGAAGAAGCTCGAAATAGCAAATAAACAGAATTGGAGGCCTTGCCTCCTTTTTCTATTTTTCCCTCATAATGGTACATAAATGGAGATTTTTAGGCATATTTTTGGTATAATAATACCCATGAAAGAGCAAGAAAAGGAATAGTAGGTGGAGATGGAAAAGTATTTATCGGTAACAACTTTGACCAAGTATCTGAAAATGAAATTCGATAAAGACCCTTACTTGGAACGGGTCTATTTAACTGGTCAAGTTTCCAACTTTCGTAAACGACCTACTCACCAATATTTCTCCCTAAAGGATGACCATGCAGTTATTCAAGCGACCATCTGGTCTGGGATTTATCAGAAATTAGGTTTCGACCTAGAAGAAGGAATGAAAATCAATGTGATTGGGCGTGTGCAGGTCTATGAACCAAGTGGTAGCTACTCCATCATCATTGAAAAGGCTGAGCCTGATGGGGTTGGGGCGCTTGCGATTCAGTTTGAACAACTCAAGAAAAAATTGACAGAAGAAGGCCTGTTTCAAGAGAGGTTCAAGCAACCTCTGCCCCAATTTTCTAAGAGAATTGGTGTAGTAACCAGTCGCAGTGGAGCCGTTATTCGAGATATTATCACGACCGTCAGCAGGCGATTCCCAGGTGTGGACATTCTTCTCTATCCGACCAAGGTGCAAGGTGATGGTTCTGCGGAGGAAATTGCTCGAAATATTGTGCGAGCTAATCAAGGGGACGATTTGGATTTACTCATTATTGGTCGTGGAGGTGGTTCTATTGAGGATCTCTGGGCCTTTAACGAAGAAATTGTGGTACGAGCTATTTTTGAGTCTCGTTTACCAGTTATCTCTAGTGTGGGACATGAGACGGATGTGACCTTGGCGGATTTTGTGGCAGATCGCCGCGCTGCGACACCAACGGCTGCTGCTGAACTGGCAACACCTGTGACCAAGTTGGATTTATTAGCTCATTTGCAAAATCAGGAAAAACGGATGGCAACGGCAGTCCGAAATGTCCTATCTAAGAAACAAGAAGCTTTGAAAAAATGCAGTCAGTCTGTTATCTTTAGACAACCAGAGCGGTTATATGATGGCTATATGCAACGCTTGGATCAACTGCAATTGCGTTTGAAACAAAGTTTGCGAACACGGATTTCTGATAACAAGCAATTAGTCCAAGCAAGGACGCATCAACTGGTTCAATTATCACCTGTTACCAAAATCCAACGCTATCAAGACCGTCTAGGCCAGTTGGATAAGCTCCTCCGTAGTCAAATGGCGCTGGTTTATGATGCCAAGGTTGCTGAAGTCAAGCGACTTTCAGAAGCTTTGCTCATGTTGGATACCAGTCGAATCGTGGCGCGTGGCTATGCAATTGTCAAAAAAGAAGAGTCCGTAGTTGATTCGGTTGAGAATTTAAAGAAAACAGACCAAGTGACGCTTTTGATGCGAGATGGTCAAGTAGAATTAGAGGTTAAAGATGTCAAAACAAAAGAAATTTGAGGAAAATCTAGCAGAACTGGAGACCATTGTCCAAAGTTTGGAAAATGGTGAAATTGCTCTGGAAGATGCGATTGCTGCCTTTCAAAAGGGCATGGTCTTGTCAAAAGAACTCCAAGCGACGCTGGACAAGGCTGAAAAGACCTTGGTCAAGGTCATGCAAGAAGACGGAACAGAAAGTGATTTTGAATGAAAAAGCAAGAAAAATTAGCTCTTGTCGAGTCAGCCTTGGAAGACTTTTATGGAGGCCAGCAGTTTGCCTCTAGTTTGCGAGAGTCTGTTCTCTATTCTATTCATGCTGGTGGCAAGCGTATTCGACCTTTTCTCTTGTTGGAAGTTCTGGAAGCCTTGCAGGTGGCTATTAAACCAGCTCACGCGCAGGTGGCCGCGGCCTTGGAAATGATTCATACAGGGAGTTTGATTCACGATGACCTTCCTGCTATGGATGATGATGATTACCGTCGGGGACGCTTGACCAATCATAAGAAATTTGGTGAAGCTATGGCCATTTTGGCAGGAGATGCTTTATTCCTAGATCCTTACGCCTTGATAGCGCAGGCAGATTTGCCAAGTCAGATTAAGGTAGACTTGATTGCCAACTTATCCCTTGCTTCAGGTAGTCTGGGTATGGTAGCAGGCCAGGTTTTGGATATGGAAGGCGAACACCAGCACTTGTCTTTGGAAGAACTCCAGACCATTCATGCTAATAAGACTGGAAAACTGCTAGCCTATCCCTTCCAAGCAGCTGCTATCCTAGCAGAATTGTCACCTGAAATGCAGGCAAAGCTGAAAACTGTGGGTGAATTGATTGGACTTGCTTTTCAGGTCAGAGATGATGTACTGGATGTGACTGCCAGTTTTGAGGAGATCGGCAAGACACCTCAAAAGGACCTGCAGGCTGAAAAATCAACCTATCCTGCTTTGTTGGGCTTGGAAGAAGCTATTGCCTTTTGTAACCAAACTCTGGATCAAGCTAATGCCAAATTAGAAGAAATTGCCCAGCAGGTTCCCTTTGAGATAGAATCGATTGTAAGAGTAGTAGAAAGTTTGAGAATCAATGGCTAAGGAAAGAGTGGATGTACTAGCTTATAAACAGGGCTTGTTTGAAACGCGAGAACAGGCCAAGCGCGGTGTCATGGCTGGTCTAGTCCTAGCAGTCCTGAATGGAGAACGGTTTGACAAACCAGGAGAAAAAATCCCAGATGACACTGAGTTAAAACTCAAGGGGGAGAAACTCAAGTATGTCAGCCGTGGTGGCTTGAAACTGGAAAAGGCCTTGCAGGTCTTTGATTTGTCAGTGGAAGGAGCTACAACGATTGATATCGGTGCCTCTACTGGAGGTTTTACCGATGTCATGTTGCAAAATGGTGCTGAACTTGTCTTTGCAGTTGATGTTGGTACCAATCAATTGTCTTGGAAACTACGCCAAGACCCACGAGTTGTCAGCATGGAGCAGTTTAATTTCCGCTATGCTGAAAAGACCGATTTCAAGCAGGAGCCGTGCTTTGCCAGTATTGATGTGAGTTTCATTTCCCTTAGTCTGATTCTGCCGGCCTTGCACCGTGTCTTGTCTGATCAAGGGCAGGTCGTGGCTCTGGTTAAACCTCAGTTTGAGGCAGGTCGAGAGCAGATCGGGAAAAATGGAATTATTCGCGATGCTAAGGTTCATCAACATGTCCTTGAATCTGTCACAGCTATGGCAGTAGAGGAAGGCTTTTCAGTCCTTGGATTGGATTTTTCTCCCATCCAAGGTGGACATGGAAATATTGAATTTTTAGCATATTTAAAAAAAGAAGAGTCAGCAAGCAATCAGGTTCTTGCTGAGATTGAAGAAATAGTAGAAAGGGCGCATAGTCAATTTAAAAATGAATAAAAAAGAGAGACTTGAAAAAATTAGACGATTTGTGACAGATTATCAAATCGGTACACAAGAAGAAATTGTAGAACATTTGAAAGAGGCAGGCATCACTGCCACTCAGGCGACAGTATCACGTGATATCAAAGAGCTAGGCATTGTCAAAATTCCTTTGAGAGATAACACCTATGTCTATGAATTGCCAAAATCAATCGTAAAAAGTTTGCAACTAGCTGAATATAATATCGAATCGGCTCAATTGATGGACAAGATGATCAATCTCCAAGTTATTCCAGGAAATACGGCTTTTGTAAAAGCTCAGTTAATTGAGACTTTTGCGGATAAGATTTTCAGCTGTTTGGCTGATGATAGTTCGATTTTAGTCATGGCCAGAAGTGAAAGTCTAGCTGAGGAAATCTTTGAACAAGTAAAAAAATGGTAGGTCTATATGTTACTTGAAATTTCGATAAAAAACTTTGCCATTATTGAGGCTATTTCCCTCCATTTTGAGAAGGGGATGACAGTCCTGACTGGTGAAACAGGCGCAGGGAAGTCGATTATCATTGATGCCATGAATATGATGTTGGGAGCTCGTGCGACGACAGATGTTATTCGTCATGGTGCACCAAAGGCAGAGATTGAGGGGCTTTTCTCAGTTGAGAATAGTCGTCTTTTACAGGAAATTTTTGATGAGCAAGGTTTGGAATTGGGTGATGAAATTATCATCCGTCGGGAAATCTTGCAAAATGGTCGGAGTATTAGTCGTGTCAATGGCCAGATGGTTAATCTGTCTGTTTTGCGTGCTATTGGGCAACATCTGGTGGACATTCATGGTCAGCATGATCAAGAAGAGTTAATGCGTCCCCAACTGCATATCCAGATGCTGGATGAATTTGGTGATACAGCCTTTTGGGACTTAAAAGAAACCTATCAAACAAGTTTTGATGCCTACCGTAAAATGCGCAAGCAGGTTCTGGAAGTCAAGAAAAACCAACAGGAACACAAGGCACGTATCGAAATGTTGGAATTTCAAATGGCAGAGATTGAGGCAGCAAACTTGCAGGCTGGAGAAGACTTGTCTCTCAATCAAGAGCGTGATAAACTGCTCAACCATAAAAATATTGCGGATACACTGACCAATGCCTACAGTATGTTGGACAATGAAGACTTTTCAAGTCTGGCCAATGTTCGTTCAGCCATGAATGACATGGAAAGTGTCGAAGAGTATGACCCTGAATACCGTGAAATTTCAAGCTCACTGTCTGAGACCTACTATGTCTTAGAAGACATTAGCAAACGTTTGGAAGCTATTATTGAGGACCTTGATTTTGACGGCAATCGTCTCATGCAGGTTGAGAATCGTTTGGATCTCCTTCATACTATTACCCGTAAGTACGGTGGGAATGTAGACGATGTCTTGCTTTATTTTGCCAAGATTACGGAAGAATATAATCTCTTGACAGGCAATAACCTTTCATCTGAGGACATGGAAGCAGAGCTTAAGAAATTGGAAGTCAATCTTGTTGATTTGGCTGGTCAACTTGCCTCTGCTCGTCATGACTTGGCTCAGCAGCTCGAAGCAGAGATTAAACAAGAACTGCAAGACCTTTATATGGAAAAAGCCCAGTTTCAGGTTCGTTTTAGCAAGGGTAAATTCAGCCGTGAGGGCAATGAAATGGTTGAGTTTTATATTTCAACCAACCCTGGTGAAGACTTTAAACCCTTGGTTAAGGTTGCTTCTGGAGGGGAATTATCTCGTCTCATGTTAGCCATTAAGTCTGCCTTTTCACATAAAGAAGGTAAGACCAGTATTGTCTTTGATGAAGTGGATACGGGAGTTTCAGGTCGTGTAGCTCAGGCTATTGCGCAGAAGATTCATAAAATTGGTCAGCATGGTCAGGTTCTGGCGATTTCTCATTTGCCACAAGTGATTGCGATTGCGGATTATCAATTCTTTATTGAGAAGATTAGTAATGACCATTCAACGGTTTCGACTGTTCGTCTCTTGACGGCCGAAGAGCGAGTGGAGGAAGTTGCTAAGATGTTGGCAGGTGATGATGTGACCGAAGCAGCCCTGACGCAAGCCAGAGAATTGTTGAGAAACAGAGAGAAATAAGATGCCTGACTATTATGTAATTGGAGATGTTCACGGAAAAGCTGGGATGCTGGAAGACCTTCTCAAAACCTGGGATGGTCAGACCCAGTTGCTCTTTCTAGGGGATTTAATTGACCGTGGTGAAGATAGTTGCCGTGTCCTTGAAATGGTCAAGGATTTAGTGGACAATCAAGGGGCTATCTGTTTATCAGGAAATCATGAGTATATGTTTTTGACTTGGCTAGATGATCCAGAAGAAAGCTATGACCACTATCGTCGTAATGGTGGTGATACAACTATTAACTCTATCCTAGGTCGTCCCTTGGATGCACCAGTTGACGGAGTGGAGGATGCCAAGCGTGTTGCTACTGAAGCGGCAGACTTGGTCAAATTTATTCGTCAAATGCCATTTGTGGTAGAGACAGACAAGTATATCTTCGTTCACGCAGGTATTGATTTGACCTTGGACGACTGGCATGAAACTACAGATTACAAGAAAGTATGGCTTAGAAAACCATTCCACGAAGCCGAAAATCATACTGGAAAAACCATTGTCTTTGGTCATACACCGGTCTATGGTTTGTTAAAGCAAGAGCGAGGTACTGCTGAGCTTTGGACTACAGAAGATGGCAAGATTGGGATGGATGGAGGAGCTGTCTATGGTGGTGTCCTTCACGGGATTGTCTTTACAGATCAAGGGATGACAGAACATCACTTTATTGAGAATGACGGCTTTGTCGCTGAAGATTAGTACTCCTAGCAGGGGATGGTCTTGTCAAAATGTCAAAAACAATTTATAATAAATAGATACCCTGAAAGGAAGAGAATCATGAACTTAGAAGAATTGAAAAAACGACAGGAGAAGATCCGTAACTTCTCTATTATCGCCCATATTGACCACGGAAAATCAACTCTAGCAGACCGCATTTTGGAAAAAACTGAGACAGTCTCCAGTCGTGAAATGCAAGCTCAACTTTTGGATAGTATGGATTTAGAGCGGGAACGTGGGATTACCATTAAGTTGAATGCCATAGAGCTCAATTACACTGCAAAAGATGGGGAAACTTATATTTTTCACTTGATTGACACACCAGGACACGTAGACTTTACCTATGAAGTTTCACGTTCGCTCGCTGCCTGTGAGGGGGCGATTTTGGTGGTTGATGCTGCCCAAGGGATTGAGGCTCAAACTCTTGCCAATGTTTATCTGGCCTTGGACAATGATTTGGAAATCATGCCTGTTATTAACAAAATTGACCTGCCTGCTGCAGACCCTGAGCGCGTGCGTACGGAGATTGAAGATGTCATTGGTTTGGATGCCAGTGAAGCAGTCTTAGCATCTGCCAAGGCTGGTATTGGGATTGAAGAAATTCTTGAGCAAATCGTAGAAAAAGTGCCAGCACCAACGGGTGATGTGACGGCACCACTAAAAGCCTTGATTTTCGACTCTGTTTACGATGCTTACCGTGGAGTTATTCTTCAAGTGCGTGTCATGGATGGGGTGGTCAAACCTGGCGATAAGATTCAGCTCATGAGCAATGGCAAGACCTTTGATGTGACCGAAGTCGGTATCTTTACACCCAAAGCAGTTGGTCGTGATTTTCTTGCGACTGGTGATGTTGGTTATATTGCGGCTTCTATCAAGACGGTTCAGGATACTCGTGTGGGGGATACCGTTACCTTGGCAACCAATCCTGCAACAGAGCCATTACATGGCTACAAGCAGATGAATCCTATGGTCTTTGCGGGTCTCTATCCTATCGAGTCAAACAAGTACAATGACCTGCGTGAAGCCCTTGAAAAATTGCAACTGAATGATGCTAGTCTTCAGTTTGAACCAGAAACATCTCAGGCACTTGGATTTGGTTTCCGTTGTGGATTTCTTGGCCTTCTCCATATGGATGTTATCCAAGAACGTTTGGAACGTGAGTTCAACATCGACCTCATCATGACAGCTCCATCTGTTATCTATAAGGTTAATTTGACCGACGGTGAGTCTATGGATGTGTCCAACCCGTCTGAATTCCCAGATCCAACTAAGATTGCGACCATTGAGGAGCCATATGTTAAGGCGCAAATCATGGTACCACAGGAGTTCGTCGGAGCAGTCATGGAATTAGCTCAGCGCAAGCGTGGTGACTTTGTGACGATGGACTATATTGATGATAACCGTGTCAATGTCATCTATCAAATTCCACTGGCTGAAATCGTCTTCGACTTCTTTGATAAACTTAAGTCTTCGACACGTGGTTATGCAAGTTTTGACTACGAATTGTCAGAATATCGCCCATCTAAGCTAGTGAAAATGGATATCCTTCTCAACGGAGACAAGGTGGATGCCCTCAGCTTTATCGTTCACAAGGACTTTGCCTACGAACGTGGGAAACTCATCGTTGATAAACTCAAGAAAATCATCCCTCGCCAACAATTTGAAGTTCCAATCCAAGCGGCTATTGGACACAAGATTGTCGCTCGTACTGATATCAAGGCCCTTCGTAAAAACGTACTTGCTAAATGTTATGGTGGTGACGTTTCTCGTAAACGCAAACTCCTTGAAAAACAAAAAGCTGGTAAGAAACGTATGAAAGCTATCGGATCAGTAGAAGTTCCACAAGAAGCCTTTCTTAGCGTCTTGAGCATGGATGAAGAATAAGTTATCAGAAATGCCTTTCCTTCTTCACAGGAAATGTATATAAGAATCAATCGTAAAGCAGGCTTAGATGGTCTGCTTTTTTATAAACTATCAAGAAATCGGAGAAAATAATGGTATAGTAGATTGAAACTAATAGTACACCTCTACTTTTAAAACATTGTTAGAAATAGATTTGACTGTCCTGATAGATTTGCCCTGTTCTTATTTCATTTCACTATAAAATTTTAAATTTGTGACCATATCTTGACTGTATTTTCCTCTCTTTTTCGAATAAATAAATAGAATAATCAAATCTAGATTAAAAAATGTGCTATAATGAAAGGAGAAGCAATATGACTGTACGTCATCCGGGCATTAGCCCGACCAATGATTTGGTTGCTAAGAAGATTTTTAGCAATCCGGAAATCACTTGTCAATTTATTCGCGATATGCTGGATTTACCAGCAAAAAATGTGACCATTTTGGAGGGAAGTAACATTCACGTCTTGCCTTCCCTGCCCTACTCGGCTCAGGATTTCTATACCAGTATAGATGTCTTGGCGGAGTTGGATAATGGTACGCAAGTTATCATCGAAATTCAGGTTCATCATCAGAATTTTTTCATCAATCGTTTATGGGCTTACTTGTGCAGTCAGGTCAATCAAAATCTTGAAAAAATTCGTCAACGAGAAGGTGATACTCATCAGAGTTATAAACACATCTCACCAGTATACGCTATCGCAATTGTGGATAGTAACTACTTCTCAGATGACTTGGCTTTTCATAGTTTTAGCATGCGAGAGGATAGGACAGGTGAGGTTTTAACAATTACAAACAATGGACAGGAAAACCATCTGGTTAAGATGGCATTCTTGGAACTAAAAAAATACAGAGAAACCAGCAAAGACGAGGTTCGCAAGCCATGGTTGGAGTTTTTCGGGAATAAACCCTTTACCCAAGAACCTGAGCGAGCCATCAGCCAAGCAGACCAACTGCTAGATTACAAGAGCTGGTCCGAGGAGGACAGGGAGATGTTTAGTCAACTACGTATGCGAGAAGAACAAGCCTTATTAGCACAGGACTATGCCTTGGAACAAGCTGAAGAAAAAGGGTTGGAGAGAGGTCGTGCAGAGGGGCTTGAACAGGGATTAAAAGTAGGTTTAGTAAATCTAGTCCGCCAAGGTCTTCTGACTTCTGAGGTTGCTAGCCAGCAGTTGGGCATAACCGTCGCTGAGTTTGAGGAGCTATTGAAAAAATACAAATAAGCCCTAAAAAATACAGAGAAACCAGCAAAGACAAGGTTCGCAAGCCATGGTTGGAGTTTTTTGGGAATAAACCTTTTACCCAAGAACCCGAGCGAGCCATCAGCCAAGCAGACCAACTGCTAGACTACAAGAGCTGGTCCGAGGAGGATAGGGAAATGTTTAGTCAAGTACGTATGCGAGAAGAACAAGCCTTGTTAGCACAGGAATATGCCTTGGAATAAGCGGAGGAAAAGGGCTTAGAACGTAGTCGTGCAGAAGGTATTGAACAGGGACTAGAACGCGGTCGAGCTGAGGGTATCGAAAAAGGTTTAGAGAGAGGTCTTGAGCGTGGGCGAGCAGAAGGAGTTGAACAAGGACTGGAGCTCGGGAAAGCTGAAGGTAGTTTCGCCATGTTAGCAAATCTAGTCCGCCAAGGTCTTCTGACTTCTGAGGTTGCTAGCCAGCAGTTGGGCATAACCGTCGCTGAGTTTGAGGAGTTATTGAAAAAATACAAATAAGCCCTAAAAAATACAGAGAAACCAGCAAAGACGAGGTTCGCAAGCCATGGTTGGAGTTTTTTGTAACTCTCTATCTCCTAGATAGGGTTCGATAAAATATAGTGATTTCGGAGTTAGCTAGTTAGGTCATTTGTAAATCAAGTAAGCCTAAGAGAAGTAGTGATCTTAGAAAAACTGGAGCTGGCTAGCTAATAATCTAATCTATACGAATCCCTAAGCAAGGGGTTAGAATCTATAAACTGGCCTATGATTTAGTTTTATCCATAAATGATAAAAAAGAGGGTATGGCGTGGCTACTACAGAAGAGCGGCTTTTTAATCATACAATGCTAGGATTTGTTTTTATCAATTAGCTTTTGATGTGCTTAACATCAGGGGGAAACACTTCGAAACAAACTGTAACTAAAATGTTATCAAATTGTAATAAAACCTTGATTTGTATATGTTTCTCAAGACAGAATCGTCAGGAAGCTTGATAGAATAGCTTTGTACAGCCTATCCATATATATATATATATATATATATATGGATAGGCTGTCTTTTTCTTGATACTAAGTGAGATAAAGAAGTCAAATGATTATCTTTTTAAAGTAATTTAAGGTATAATAGTTTAGTCATATCAGGTTGAATGATTGAGTGCATTTTTGATTCACAAGGCAAACCTTTGCATTGTGTTACAGTTATGGACTCAGTAATTACACTTGAAAAAATTTAAACTAAAAAGGGGAACATCTAATATGTTTTATAGTGAGAAGGACGATAGAGAAAAACAATTACGTTTTTCGATTCGTAAGGTTAGTTTTGGAGCTGCTAGTGTTGCAGTAGCAACGCTCTATCTCTTTATGGGAAGTGGAGCGGTATCTGCTGCGGAAGCGCAGGCCATACAGTCAAATGAGGAGGTGGCAGCTGATAAGGATTCGGAAACAGAGAAAAAATCAGAGGATCCACAGCTAACCTACGCTGCTCCTGCTGCTCAAGAACAAGGATCTGCAATTAATACTGAAGCCAGGGATGAAGGTAAGCAAGAAAGTCATCCAGAGACCGAAAAGGAACAAGCAGCTTCATCTGAAAGAAGAGAGACTATAACAAAGACTCAATCGGATGAAAACTCTGTAAGTGGGGATTCTAGCTCTCCAAAATCTACAGAGGGCAGTGAAGCTTCAAAATCTGAAGGTGAAGCTACAAGAACAGAAGAAGCAAGCAGCAAGCCAAAAGTACGTAAAAGACGTGATGCAGACTCTGCTTCAACGGCGACTGTAGCCGATGCCGATCCAGATGCAAATCAGACTTATGAAGCTCCTGAGGATGGTGCAAGTGTAGATACATTGGCAGATAAATTAAAAGATCTACCTGAAACAGTAGAGAATGAGAAAAAACTTGGTAAGATAGACCAAGTTGGTAATACCAAAACTATAAATCAAGGTGAAGTGAAGGAACTTGGTGAATTTGGTGGTTGGAAGGCAGTTAATGGCGGAAAATTTGCTGTTGCAAAAAAGACAGATAGAGGGGTCTTTCCTATTGAAACTGTGAATACGGTGCGTTCGTCTAATGGTGATACTATGCATTATTGGACGTGGGTTAAAGAGTCTGTGTTTGATCGTAGCAATAATTATGCACTCTTTTTATCCAAGGTAAGAACTCAAAAAAATCAAAATGAACGAACATTTGATGGAACAAACTATAAAACTGATGGTGAATCAAATGGTATTTCTAAAGGTTTGGAGGGCTTTAATGGGATTGAAAAAACATTTAAAGTTTATGGACAACAGGTAGGATCAAACGTAACTATTGAATTTAAAACAGGATATACTGGAGATATTGATGGGAGGAAAGCAAATTATAAAGTTGAACTGAAAGCTAACAAAGATGGTGCAGAAAAGATACTTTATACAGTTACGTTTGATCCTTCTAAAAATTTAACAAATGAGAACATGACAGTAACAAAAGCAACAGAGGATAAGAATAAACAATATTTTAGTACGTTACGTTCACATACAGAGACATCTACTTATAATGTTGAGTTAGAAAAAAATGTAAATAGACCACAGGGTATTCCTGGAAAATTTAAGAGTAAACTAATTAATATACCTCAAGGTTATACTGATTATACAGTTAGTATTAGTTCAGCTGATAATCAACATCTAGGTATGGGATACCAAGTTCCTTGGCAACATTATGCTTTACCAGTTACCGGAGAAGGATTTAAGGTTACTCAGGATACTAAAGAAGTAGCCAAGGATTTATCTCAAAAAGTTTATAATAAATTAACCCAACAAAAAGAAGAAGATACAAAATGGTCTACTCCTGAAACCCAGGCTGATTATGATGTAAGATTGCAAAAAATTAAGGAGAAGATTGATTTTGGAGCTAGTACTGGTGATTATAAAACAGTGGTGAGAGATGCACTAGAAAAACAGAGACAGTTGAACGAAGAGCAGCAAATAAAAGACAAAGCTACAAAAGCAATAGAAGATAAGCTTAAAGAAAAAGAAACAGAGATTGACAACAATAACAAGCTAAGTCCAAGAGAAAAAGAGGCGGCTAAGAAACAAGCCCAAGCGGAAGCGGACAAAGCTAAACAAGCCATCACGGATGCTCAGACCCAAGATGAAGTTACCAAGCAGGAAACTGAGGGAACTAAAGCTATAGGCGATGTGAATCCAATAGGAACAGACATGGCGGTAGATGCCATAGCAGCCGCTGCAGCAAGGAGAATGGCTGAGATAGAGGATGATGAAACATTATCAGAAGACGAAAAAACTGCAGCCAAGGAAGAAGTAGCGGAAGCTGTCAGAAAAGCAGGCGAAGCTATTAGGAAAGCTAAGCAAGCTAAAAATCAAGACGACGTTGATAAAGCCCAAGCAGATGTAATCTCTGAAGTAAATGCAATCAATCCAGTAGGAAAAGACAAAGCTACAAAAGCAATAGAAGATAAGCTTAAAGAAAAAGAAACAGA
>NZ_MWSM01000017.1 GCF_002087075.1 Streptococcus pseudopneumoniae ATCC BAA-960 = CCUG 49455 | reverse complement strand
AATTAAGTGATAAAGTCGGGCAGATAGATCTGACGCAGTTTGAAGAGATTTTCATTGAGGATAAGTCAGGTACTGAAATGTCTGATCGGGATTTAAAGATATAATAAAATGAAATAAGAATAGGACAAATCAATCGGGACAGTCAAATCGATTTCTAACAATGTTTTAGAAGTCCAGATGTACTATTCTAGTTTCAATCTACCATACTTGAGAATTTTATGCTGGGTATCCTTATCAATCACCGTTTGATTCACATGGAGAGTCAAAACACGGTGGGGAGATAGAATGGACAAAATTTGATTTTTGGCAATTTTTGAAAGGATGAGGCCTCGAATAATCTTGAGTCCACCTGCAGTTGATCCAGCAGAGCCACCGATTGCCATGAGGAAAAGGAGGATAAACTGGGAGAAGAGGGGCCAGTTGGTAATATCTCCATATCCAAAACCAGTTGTTGTAATGATGTTGGAAACCTGGAAGAAGGCCATTTCAAAGCTCTTTGAAAACCCTGGGTAGAGGTAGAGGGTGTTGAGGCTAATCAAGCCTGTAGAAACCAGTACAATGACCAAGTAAGCCCGAAGTTCTTCGTCACCAAAGAAGGCCTTGATGCGACGGAGCATGAGGTAGTAGTAGAGGTTGAAATTTACCCCAAAAACCAGAACTCCGATACTGACCAGATAGGTAATCAGTGAGCTGCCATAGTGGGCAATTCCGTCGTTATAGACGGTAAAGCCTCCAGTTCCCGCTGTCCCCGTAGCAATGACAAAACTATCGTAGAGAGGCATGCCAGCTAGATAATAGATGATGACAAAGAGGGAGAAGAGAGCTAGATAAAGGAGATAGAGAATCTGGGCAGTGTTTTTTAGTTTGGATACAACCTTGCCAAAAACAGGACCTGGAACCTCAGCCTTCATCACCTCTAGGTGGCTATTTTTGGCATTGTCCATAATAGCAAGTGCAAAAACAAGCACTCCCATCCCTCCAATCAAGTGGGTAAAACTTCGCCAGAAGAGGAGGGAACGGCTGAGAACCGAAACGTCGTTCAAAATAGTTGCTCCAGTAGTTGTAAAGCCAGAACTAATTTCAAAAAAGGCATCAATAACGCTAGGGATTTGCCCAGAAAAGACAAAGGGGAGACCACCAAAGAAGGACCAAAGGATTCAACAGAGGGCCACAATCAAGATTCCCTCCTTGGCATAAATCCGTTGATTTTTTGGCTTTTGTAAAATTCCTGAGCCACCTAGTAATACCAGAATTCCAATCGTTGTAAAGAGGGCTGTAAAGACTTGGCTCGATTCACGGTAATAGAGAGCGACAGCTACAGGAACCAAAAGGAGAACCGCTTCAATCAAAAGTAACTTTGAAAGGAGGTAGCGAATCATACTTTTATTCATTTCTTACCTCGCGATCAAGTCATAAATCTTAGTGATATTCGGCAACAAGGTTGTTACTAGGAGCTTGTCTCCAACTTCCAACATATCCTCCCCAGTTGGGAAAATCGTTTTGCCCTTTCGAATGATAGCTGCAATAAGAACCCCTTTTTTCAATTTCAGTTGAGAAAGAGGTTTGGCAGTCATTTTATTGGCTTCCTTGATATGGAATTGCAGGGTTTCGATTTGGCCATTGGCTAGATGGTGCATGGCTTGAAGGTCTGAATACTGGGCATTAACCCGACCACGAATAAAGTGCATAATCGTGTCTACGGCAATACTTTTAGGTGTGATGATACTTGAAAAATCAGGCGCATTGATAATTTCGAGGAGACTGGTACGATTGACCTTGGTAATATTTTTCTGTACACCTACCCTGTCCAGGAACATAGAGGTAATCAGATTTTCCTCATCGACCCCTGTTAGAGTCGCAACGGCATCATAGTTTTGAGCACTTTCTTCCAGCAGGATATCTTGTGCGGTACCATCTCCTTGAACGATGTAGAGGTTTGGGAATTTCTCGCTAAAGAAGCTAGCGATTTCAGGATTGATTTCAATAATCTTAGTATCAATACGACTATCTTTGAGGATACCTAGTAGATAATAGGCAATTCTACCAGCTCCAACAATAAGAAGACCCTTCACGGCACGAGACTTGAAATAATTATGGAAGAGCATCATATCAACACGGTTACCAGTGACAAAGATTCTATCTTTATCCTGTACAGTCATGTTACCGCTTGGAATGATAATTTGATGATCTCTTTCTATCGCACGACAATGACATTGCCAAATTTTTTTCCGAAAATCAGAAATGGGCATTTGGCAAAGACTACTGGAGGATTTAACAGTGAATTCCATCAAGCTGACCCGTCCACCAAAGAAACGTTCGACAGATAGAGCGTTGGGGAAGTCAATGATGTTGGCGATAGCGCGGGCAGCCAAGAGCTCAGGGTTAACGATAAGAGAAAAACCGAGAATATTCTTTTCTTTGAAATAGGAGTTAGAATATTCAGGGTTCCGCACCCGAACGATGGTCTCTTTAGCTCCCATTTTTTTGGCTAGAACAGCTGCAATCATGTTGACTTCATCGTACTCAGTCAGGGTGATAAAGATATCACAATCTTGGACGCTGGCTTGCTCAAGAATGGCAAAATCGACCCCGTTACCAAGGATACCCATGATATCAAAGCGACTGACAATATGATTGAGAACAGCTTCGTCTTGCTCAATCAGCAAAACATCATGCTTTTCTGCAACCAAGGAGCGACAGAGGGCAAAACTAACTTTTCCCCCTCCGACAAGGATAATTTTCATAATAAAACCTACTTTTTCATGATGTAACTATCATATCCTTTTTCAAAAAAATGCACCTACTAGCCAATAAGGGAGAACTTTTAGCGGAAATCTGCTATAAGGTAAAACTATACCCTAAGCAATTGAAATAGCTATTAGCGACTTTCTCTGAAATATGGTATGATAAAGGATATACAAGGAGATAAAATGAATAATAATTTACTGGTATTACAATCAGACTTTGGTCTGGTTGATGGTGCGGTATCGGCTATGATTGGAGTGGCTTTAGAAGAGTCTCCAACCTTAAAAATTCATCACTTGACGCACGATATCACACCTTATAATATTTTTGAGGGTAGTTACCGTCTCTTTCAGACGGTGGATTACTGGCCTGAGGGAACGACTTTTGTATCGGTTGTCGATCCAGGTGTCGGCTCGAAACGTAAGAGTGTGGTTGCCAAGACTGCAAACAATCAATACATTGTCACGCCAGATAATGGGACTCTTTCTTTTATCAAGAAACACGTTGGTATTGTAGCCGTTCGTGAAATTTCTGAGGTAGCTAATAGGCGTCAAAACACAGAGCATTCTTATACTTTCCACGGTCGTGATGTCTATGCCTATACTGGTGCTAAACTGGCCAGTGGTCACATTTCTTTTGAGGAAGTGGGGCCAGAGCTCAGTGTGAATCAGATTGTGGAACTTCCAGTCGTAGAGACCATTAGTGAAGATCATCTGGTGAAGGGAGCCATTGATATTCTGGATGTGCGTTTTGGTTCGCTTTGGACCTCTATTACGCGAGAAGAATTTTACAAACTGGAACCAGAATTTGGTGACCGTTTTGAAGTGACCATCTATCACGCTGATATGCTGGTCTATCAAAATCAGGTTGTTTATGGCAAATCATTTGCAGATGTGAGAATTGGGCAACCCATCCTTTACATCAACTCTCTCTATCGTTTAGGTCTGGCTATCAACCAAGGTTCCTTTGCCAAGGCCTATAATGTAGGTGTCGGTTCATCTTGGACCATTGAAATAAAGAAAATAGAATCATAAAATAGGAGAATATAGATGAAAAATCAATCAATTAAACAAGTTGTTGCTGTAGGAATTGGCGCTGCCCTCTTTGTCGTCATCGGGATGATCAACATTCCGACCCCTGTTCCAAATACAAGCATCCAGCTTCAGTATGCGGTACAAGCGCTACTTTCTATTATTTTTGGACCGATTATCGGTTTGCTTGTCGGGTTGATTGGTCATGCAATCAAGGACTCTCTTGCTGGTTACGGTCTGTGGTGGACTTGGATTATCGCTAGTGGGCTCTTTGGTCTAGCTGTGGGGCTATTTAGAAAGTACGTTCGCGTGATCAATGGTGTCTTTGACTGGAAAGATATTCTTATTTTTAACCTCATTCAACTACTTGCAAATGCCCTTGTTTGGGGTGTCTTGGCACCACTTGGAGATGTTGTGATTTATCAAGAAGCTGCAGAAAAAGTATTTGCCCAAGGAATTGTTGCGGGAATTGCTAATGGTGTATCTGTAGCTATTGCAGGAACTCTTCTCTTGCTTGCCTATGCAGGAACTCAAACTCGTGCAGGAAGTTTGAAAAAGGACTAAAATGATGGAGAAGGCTGGGCAACCAGTCTTTTTCGATGTTTATAGATTAGTTAGGCAAGTAAGCTAGGATAGGAATCTTTTTGGCGCTAAGTTTTTAATAGAAGAGTCTGCAAGAAGGGGTAGATTTATGATAAAATAGAAGTCTAATACTCTGCGAAAATTAAATTCAAACCGCGTCAGCTCTATCTGCAACCTCAAAACAGTGTTTTGAGCAACCTACGGCTAGCTTCCTGGTTTGCTCTTTGATTTTCATTGAGTAGAAGAAGCGAATGAAGAGAGTAAGATGAAAGAAGCTATAATTGAGTGGAAGGATTTCTCTTTCCAGTATGAAACACAACAAGAACCGACCTTGCAAGGGATAGACTTGACCATTTACAAGGGAGAGAAAGTCTTAATTGTTGGACCATCTGGATCAGGTAAATCTACCTTGGGTCAGTGTTTGAATGGGATTATTCCCAATATTTACAAGGGTCAGACATATGGAGAATTTTTGATAAAGGGTCAAACAGCCTTTGATATGAGCATCTATGATAAGTCTCATCTGGTTAGCACAGTTTTGCAGGATACAGATGGGCAGTTTATCGGCTTATCTGTGGCAGAGGACTTGGCTTTTGCTCTAGAAAATGATGTAACAAGTCTAGAAGAGATGAAAAGTCGTGTTCATAAATGGGCTGAAAAGCTGGACCTTCTCCCTTTACTAGCTCAGCGTCCTCAAGACTTGTCTGGTGGACAAAAGCAGCGAGTTAGTCTAGCCGGTGTCTTGATTGATGAAAGTCCGATTCTCTTGTTTGATGAGCCACTCGCCAATCTGGATCCCAAGTCAGGTCAGGATATTATTGAATTGATTGATCAGATTCATAAGGAGGAGGGGACGACCCTTATTATCGAGCACCGTTTGGAAGATGTTCTGCATCGACCTGTGGATCGGATTGTCTTGATAAACGATGGCCGTATCCTCTTTAATGGAAGTCCTGATCAGTTATTGGCGACTGATTTGTTGACCCAAAATGGAATTCGCGAACCCCTTTATCTCACCACTCTCCGTCAATTGGGTGTGGATTTAGCCAAGGAAGAACAGTTAGCAGATCTGGATAACTTGTCTATCTCAAAAGGTCAGGTTCAGTTGCAGAATGAACTGGCAAAAGAGATGCCAGATTTGCAGTCACTTTTTAGACTAGAGGAGGTTTCTTTTTCTTATGATGATAGACCGATTTTAAAATCCCTACATTTGGATATTAAAAAGGGTGAAAAGATTGCCATTGTCGGGAAAAATGGAGCAGGGAAGTCAACTCTAGCCAAGGCCTTAAGTAGCTTTATTCAGACGGAAGGTCGCTATCTTTGGGAAGGGCAGGATATAAAAGGAGATTCTGTTGCAGAGCGGGCGGAACGAGTAGGCTATGTGCTGCAAAATCCTAATCAAATGATTTCAACTAACATGATTTTTGATGAGGTGGCTCTGGGACTTCGTTTGCGAGGTGTGGATGAGAAGGAAATTGAAACGAGAGTCTATGAAACTTTGAAAATCTGTGGTCTCTATGAATTCCGTAATTGGCCTATTTCTGCCCTGTCATTTGGTCAGAAAAAACGTGTCACTATTGCCTCGATTTTGGTTTTAGGAGCTGAAATTATCCTCTTAGATGAACCGACAGCAGGTCAAGACCAGAAGAACTATACTGAGATTATGGAATTTCTCGAAGAGTTGCATCAAAAAGGTCATACCATCGTCATGATTACGCATGATATGCAATTGATGCTGGATTATTCAGACAGGGCCCTTGTCATGGTTGATGGAGAACTGATTGCTGATACTGATCCAGCTAGTCTGTTGAGCAATCCTGAGCTGTTAGTAAAAGCCAATCTAAAAGAAACTTCAATCTTCAACTTGGCTAAAAAACTAGACGTGGATCCACTTGCTTTAACGGCATTTTACAAAGAAAGGAGAGAAGGATGCAAGCTAAATTAATTGGTTACCAGCATAGAGATACTGTGATTCATCGCTTGTCAGGAGCTGGTAAACTTCTCTTTTTCATCCTCGTGTCATTGGCGGCCATGATTAGCTATGATACCAGACTGCTTGTTCTGATTGCCATCTTTTCGGTCTTTCTCCTCTATTTGTCAGAAATCCGTTTTAAAGATGTTTCCTTTGTGGCCGTTTTTGCGACGGTATTTGCCGTTTTAAACGTTTTGATGGTCTATCTCTTTTCTCCTGAGTATGGGGTTGGACTTTACGGAGAGAGAAGTGTGATTTGGCAGGGAATCGGTGCCTACACTCTGACCAGCCAGGAGCTCTTTTATCTGCTAAATCTGGCCATTAAGTACCTTTGTACCATTCCTCTGGCTATTATCTTTTTGATGACAACCCATCCTAGTCAGTTTGCTTCTAGTTTAAATCAAATTGGTGTGCCTTACAAGATTGCCTATTCAGTCAGTCTGACCTTGCGCTATATTCCAGATTTGCAGGAAGAATTCTTTACTATCAAAATGTCTCAGGAGGCGCGTGGGATGGAATTATCCAAGAAAGCTTCTCTTATGCAACGAATCAAAGGCAATTTGCGCATTATTACTCCCTTGATTTTTAGCTCGCTAGAACGCATTGATACCATCGCGACCGCCATGGAGCTTCGGCGCTTTGGGAAAGAGAAAAAACGCACTTGGTATAGTTATCAGGCCTTGAAAAAAGGAGACTATCTTACCTTGTTCTTGGCAGCCTTGTTTTTAGTAGCTAGTTTACTACTTATCTTGCAGAATCAAGGACGATTTTACAATCCTTGGAAATAGCTTGAAAAAATTGAAAAAATCAAGTCGTTTCTATTGACAATGATTCTGAAAGTGTTATACTAAGAAAGTAGTTTCGCTGATTTACTTCAAACCTGTTGTGAGGTAAGTTAACGATGCCTTAACCACGCTGTTTGCTGAGCTTGACTCCGGGCAGTGTGGCTATTTTTTTGCAATGGTGAAAGGAAGCAAGTCATGACAAATCACATTGTATTATTTGAACCACAAATTCCACAAAATACAGGCAATATCGCGCGTACTTGTGCTGCGACCAATTCTCCCCTCCACATCATCAAGCCAATGGGCTTTCCTATTGACGACCGCAAGATGAAGCGAGCTGGATTGGATTATTGGGATAAACTAGAGATTTATTTTTACGAGAGTTTGGAGGATTTCATGTCTCATATGAAGGGCAAACTCTATCTGATCTCAAAATTTGCTGAGAAAGTGTATTCTGATGTGGATTTATCGACTGACGAGGACCATTATTTTCTCTTTGGACGTGAAGACAAGGGCTTGCCTGAGGACTTTATGCGAGAACATCCTGAGAAGGCTCTCCGTATTCCCATGAATGATGAACATGTCCGCAGTCTCAATGTGTCTAATACCGTCTGCATGATTGTCTACGAAGCCCTCCGCCAGCAGCACTTTGCAGGTCTTGAGCTCGTTCATACCTATGAAGCAGATAAATTGAAATAAAAAATGAAAATGAACAAAATGCTTGCGCTTGCAAGCGTTTTTTGTTATGATAAAAGAGTCTTCAGGGCAGGGTGTGATTCCCGACCGGCGGTAAATTTGACTAGCTATTTTAGCTTTCTCGTCGTTGTCTTGTCTCGATATACTTTAAGTATTATCTTCGACTGCGACGCCTAGATAAATCTAAAATATCTTAGCCAAATAAGTCCGCGAGCGCAAGCTGATGTGGTGAGATTCCACAACCGACAGTATAGTCTGGATGGGAGAAGACGAAAGAATAGCTTTGTCTGTTCTGATAGATTTATAGCTAAACTGTAACCGCTTGCTTGAATTTCCTTAATAGAGTGAGAGGGAACTTTTGGGATATAAAAAGTGAGAATAGATAGAGGAATCCTTTCTAACTTCTTCTGATTTTATAGAAAATTGGAGGAACCTGTTATGACAAACACACGTCGACTTTCGACCATTGCGATCTTATCAGCCATCTCATTTGTGCTGATGTACTTTGACTTTCCGCTCTTGCCAGCGGCATCCTTCCTCAAGATCGAATTTAGTATCTTGCCAGTCCTTGTGGGTCTGGTGGTCATGGATTTGCCTGCTGCTCTAGGAGTGCTCTTGCTTCGCTCACTCTTGAAATTGCTTCTTAACAGCCAAGGAGTGAATACTTACATTGGTTTGCCGATGAATATCGTAGCTTTGGGAGTTTTTGTCATCGTATTTGCTTTGATTTGGAAAAAGGAACGGACAACCCTTCGTTTCCTACTAGGCTCTCTAGCTGGAACTATTGGTTTAACCTTTGCCATGTTGGTTCTCAACTATGTTTATGCTGTTCCTTTGTACGCTAAGTTTGCTAACTTTGATATTGGAAAAATTTTGGGACTTTCCAACTACCTAATGACCATGGTATTACCTTTTAACTTGATTGAGGGTGTAATCTTTTCCGTTTCATTCTGGTTGTTGTACGTCCTTTTGAAACCAACCTTAAAACACTATGAAAGATAAACAAACATTTTTAATGAAGGGCAGTTTTGCCCTTTTACTTTTCGTTATTCTTGGCTACATGGTCAAATTTTACCCTGAAACGCTGGTCGGTTTTGACCAATTGATTCAAACGGTAGTTCGAGGAGATTTGCCAGATTACTTGACTATTCTTTTCAAAGCCATCACACGCTTGATTGATATCCCAGTGATTATCACTTGGGTTGTTATTACAGCTTTTGTCTTTTATCGTAAGCGATGGAAGATAGAAAGTTTCTTCATGCTGGGGAATTTGGCTTTAGCGGGTCTTTTAATCGTGACCTTTAAAAATATCTACCAGCGCCCACGACCAGCTATCTTACATCTTGTGGAGGAGAAGGGATTTTCCTTCCCAAGTGGGCATTCTCTGGCTGTAACTTTGATGGTAGGTACTCTGATTGTCATTCTCAGTCAACGAATTAAAAATCCAGTCTGGAGAAAAATTGTACAAATCGTCCTTGGCCTCTACCTAGTTAGTGTGCTGGTATCAAGGGTATATCTGGGAGTTCATTATCCATCAGACGTTCTTGCCAGTCTCTGTCTGGGTTTGGGAGTCCTGTTTATCGAATTTCCCTTCTATGACAAGATCCGCTTCCAATGGCGATTTAAAGGCAAGCAGAAGTGATGGAAAAGATAAAAAATTGTACAAATACAAATAGAACCATATGAAATATATACTTGAAACATGTTTTGGTGTTTGATATATTTTAATAAATAAAGCAAGGAGGAAGAAAGTGTGGGTATGCTATTAGCGACACGATTAAAAAATAAAAGAAAGGAATTAAAATTATCTCAAAAAGAATTAGCTGAGGGGATTTGTGAGCAAGGGCAGATTAGCCGTATGGAGCAAGGTAAATATTCACCTGGGTCAGAATTACTCTTTCAACTATCTAAGCGATTGAAGGTGAGCATGGATTATTTCTTTGAAGATACTGAGGTTTCTAGTTTAGAAAATATTGATAAGTTTAAAGAATTATCTAAGAAATTTTTGGATGAGAGGGAATATGAATCTCTCCATTACATCTATGAACTGGAAAAATCTAAACGTACTCGTCTATCTGCTAAAGACCAGATTTATTTGGACTGGATTGATACATTAGTTCAATTCTGTTATTTAAATCATCAAACAGGGGCAGTTGCGAAACTGGAAAAAATACTGTTATCTCTGAAAAAATCTGATTTTTACTATCTACAACTGGGAAATACCTTGGCTAATTTTTATTTTGATATGGGGCAGGAAGACACATATCAGGAACTCTATCAACTTTTAAAAGAGAACCTCCAGTCACTATCTGTTCATCATTTGGAACAGTTAGAATTGATGATTAAATTCCGATATAACTATTGTAGATATTTGTGGTTGAATGAACGAACATCTGAAGCTATAGCAGAAATTACAGAAACGATAGCTATTTGTAAAAGATATAATAGTAGTTATCGATTAGCAGATTTGTATTGTTTATTGGGAAATATAAGCGAGAGCTTTGCTGAAAGGGATAGGATACTAGGTTTTTATCAAGTATCTTATCAGCTTTACAAGCACGAAGAGAACCAGAGAATGATGCTAGAAATTGAGAAGGAAATGAAATTATTGGAAAGTGAAGATTAAGAAAAAGATTTGTATTTTTAGATAACTTAAATTCATATTTCAAAAAAAATAAAAAAACACCATAAAAATTATTGACAAACCAAAATTGATGTATTAGAATATCATCAATAGTTTTTGATTTTGGTATTGGAGCTTTGGGGATATATTGGGCGTTGTTAGGATTTCAATTTCCTTTTGAGCTGAAGAAGGAGGCAATCCAATGAATACTTTTCTGACCAATAAAAATTACCGGATGTTGCTAATTAATCAATGGGTTTCGTCATTTGGTGATACGCTGTTTTATATTTCATTTATTTCTTATGTATCGGGATATAAATTTGCTTCATTAGCTGTTCTTTGTATAACAGTTTCGGAGACTTTGCCGCAGATTTCTCAGTTGTTCACAGGCGTTATTGCCGATTTTCAAAAAAATCGTGTTGCAAAATATATTGCTATATTGGCAAGTAAGTTTCTGCTTTATACTCTATTGACACTGTTTGTAACGGATAAGAACTTTTCTATGGGGATGGTTTTTCTTATTTGTGGCATCAATCTTTTATCAGATACCATGAGTTATTTTGCAGGTGCTATGATTTCTCCTTTGTATGTGAGGATTATAGGAGATGATATGACAGATGCTATGGGGTTTAGACAGGCAACTGCTGGTGTAGTTAATATTCTTAGCAACCTTACAGGTGGAGTTTTGATTGGGGTCATCAGTCTTCAGATGTTTGTGGGTTTGAATGCTTTGACCTTTCTTTTTGCACTGTTGGGTGTGGTGTTTATTCGTACTTCTTTGAGAGATATTGAGGGACAGATGGAGGTTAGTAAAAGATTAACCGCAAAATCTTTTGGAGAGCATTTCCTCTATTCTATGAAGATATTGTCAAGTTTTCCAACCATCATCAAATTAATATTCATTGCAGCTATGAACCAAGTGATTTTAAGCATTATTACCCCTTTAACGACTTTGATGTTGATTCATCATCCATTTATCTTCTTTGACACTGGGAAATCCATTGCAGCATTGTCAGTGGTTATTTTTTCAGGAACGATTGTGGGAAGTTTTTTGAGTGGAGGTATCCTAAAAAATATTCCCATAAAAATGATTGTCTACTTTGAAGAAATTATGCATCTCTGTATTCTCTTTTCTTGGTTGATCAATCATTTCCTCCTTTTATTGGTAGTTGTCTTCTTATGCGCAGTTGCAGTAGGAATGATGGGGCCTCGGATTTTCAACCTTGTATTCTCGATGGTTCCAGAAGAAGTCATGGGAACCATCCAGTCAGTGCTTGGAGTATTCAATGTTGTTGTACCAGGAATTCTTAGCATGCTCATCGTTGCCTTAGCGAGTGCTACAAACCTAAAAATCACAGTGCTTCCACTTTTTATTTTTGTATTGACTGCCTTAGCAATTGTGAAAGCAATGAAAATAGAGTAATAGTAGTATGAACTACTGTCTCTTTTTGGGTGGGAGTTCATTACCCATCAGACGTTCTTGCCAGTCTCTGTCTGGGTTTGGGAGTCTTGTTTATCGAGTTTCCCTTTTATGACAAGCTCCGCTTCCAATGGCGATTTAAAGGCAAACAGAAGTGAGTATCGAATTCCCTTGAGGAGAAAGAAATGAAAGTCAATATAGCATATCTTCATCCGACTCAACTATACTTATTAGAAAAATGGACCATTCTGTATTATCCCATTACGCTGATTTAAGTTGGAGGAGCTCTTCCCATGCAACCTTAGAGCTTATAAAGAGTCCGATCAATACCGTCCAGCTAGAAATTAGGAGGAATCAGCAAGTGATTCCCCTGTCCCTCATAGAGTGATTATAAAACCATACGATAAATGTACCTCCTTAATTAATAAAATCAGACTTTACATGTTTAGAGAGATCACTGTTCCCAAGAGATACCATAATTCCTACCGTAAGCAATATTATATTTCTATCTATTTTAGTCACCACCTAAAACTATGATTTTGCAAGAAAGGTTATGGAATTCTCAAGCAATATGGCTAAAATTAGATAGATATACAAAAGGAAAGGTAGAAGCTTTCATATGTATGGTATATCAACACGAGAGCATAGTAATTGCGTAAAATATATTTTTTTGCTATACTAATCAATATTTATTTGCAAAAGGAATGAGTTAAGATAAGCAATAATAATTTTAAATACTTACTTTGCAATCAAATTTTTAACTTGATTGCAAATATTTTTTTCAGTGTAACAATCATCTCAAAGGTTTATTCACAAAGTAATTCTATCAGTGAATCAACATTTGTTTTGATAATAGGAACTATTTCAGCAGTTATAGGAGGTTTGATTGGACCTATTTTTTAGACAAAATTTCACATAAAAATGTATTGTCGTTTACTAATCTGATTGGTGGGCTAGTTACTCTGTCTTATACCATTATCAGTTCATTTAATGATAGTATTATAATAACCTATTCCACAGTCTTTTTAATAAGCATCACCAATAGTTTTTATACTCCTGCACGTCTAGCTATTGTTCCTAGTATAGTTGATAATGATGCGATAGTAAAAGCAAACGGTCTCACCCTAAGCATTCGTCAATCCGTTCAAACAGCAGGCTGGGCACTTGCAATTCCATTGTCTACGTTACTAGGTTTGCAATATTCATTATATTGTATATCTTTGTGTTTCTTGCTCTCCTCAGTTCTAAGTTTTTATATTCACGTTGAAAAGAATCAACATAAACCAAACTCTTCCAAAAGTTCATATGTATATCAAATTTTTGAAGGTCTCATACCTATAAGGGATAATCCTGTCATCAGGGATATAACTATTATGGATATTATTGAAAATTTTGCAAATGTGATTTGGACATCTTCATACCTCCTAGCATTTACAACCACTATCCTTTTAACAAGTGAAACTTGGTGGGGATACCAGGGTTCAGCATACTTCTTAGGGATTATAGTTGGAGGAGGGGTAATAACAAAATACTCTCATAAACTTCAACATTTTCCAGGAAAATTTTTGTTTATATCATCACTTCTTGTTACACTACTCACACTATTTTACACTGTTAATAGAAGCCCTATCATAACAATTATTATTTCTTTTCTAGTCGGCCCCCCTGCACAAATTAGAAATATAATTCAAGAATCAATTATTCAAGAAAAAGTTGATCCTAGTATATTGGCAAGAGCTTTTGCTGCCAGAAGTGTTTTAATGCAACTAATGTATGCTGTAGCGCTAGTTTCATTTAGTTATCTAGCAGACTTAATTGGAATTTTGCCAGTATACTTTATTTCAGTTATCATTTATTTTGCAATTTCATTTATTCCTGTAATATCGTCAGCATTAAAAAAAACACTGTGAAATTATGTATTTTTATGGAGATATAAGACTTCATATATCGTTTTGAGTAGTTTATGAGTACAAGCTATGATAGTTTCCATCTTACTGCCTCCTATTCCATTAGATTAGACTTCCTGCGAAACAATATATGGTATAATAGTTCTATGGATTATGAAGCAAGTGAACAACTAACTGATGCACGATTTAAGCTCCTGGTTGGTGTTCAGTGCACGACTTTTGAAGAGATGTTAGCTGTATTAAAAAGAGATTATCAAGGTAAACACGCAAAAGGGGGACGAAAACCTAAACTAAGCCTAGAATACCTTCTTATGGCGACTTCAATATGTGCGAGAATATCGAACTTATGAAGAAATTGCGGCTGATCTTGGTATTCACGAAAGCAACTTAATCCGTCGGAGTCAATGGGTTGAAGTAACTCTTGTTCAAAGTGGTTTTACGATTTCAAGAACTCCTCTCAGTTCTGAGGACACGGTAATGATTGATGCGACGGAAGTAAAAATCCATCGCCCTAAAAAACAATTAGCGAATGATTCTGGTAAAAAGAAATGCCACGCTATGAAGGCTCAAGCGATTGTCACAAGTCAAGGGAGAATTGTTTCTTTGGAGATCACTGTGAACTATTGTCATGATATGAAGTTGTTCAAAATGAGTCGCAGAAATATCGGACAAGCTGGTAAAATCTTGGCTGACAGTGGTTATCAAGGGCTCATGAAGATAGATCCTCAAGCACAAACTCCACGTAAATCCAGCAAACTCAAGCCGCTAACAGCTGAAGAGAAAGCCTGTAACCATGCGCTATCTAAGGAGAGAATCAAGGTTGAGAATATTTTTGACAGAGTATAGTAGATTGAAACTAGAATAGTACACCTCTACTTCTAAAACATTGTTAGAAATCGATTTGACTGTCTTGATTGATTTGTCCTGTTCTTATTTCATCTCACTATGAAAACGTTTAAAATATTTTCAACAACCTATCGAAATCATCGTAAACGCTTCGGATTACGAATGAATTTGATTGTTGGTATTATCAATCATGAACTAGGATTCTAGTTTTGCAGGAAGTCTATTTACTCTGTTTTTGATTTAGAAGATCGTATCCTAGCTCAAGATGGGTATGAAGCAAAATGGTATAACTGGTGTGATGGTTTTAATCAAGCAGCAACTCTTTTGTTGAAAAGGTAGTGCATTGTGTCTTGTTCCTTATTATAAGGTCAATCATTGTGAGGAAGCTTTTGCTTGGTATCAGGATGTGAACTTGGTTTACCTCGTAGATGGGGTGAAGCTTCCTTACAGTCAAGCGACCTTGGAAGCCATGTATTTCTATTTGGATCGGCATGGTGAGCCTTTTTGGATTGAAGTCAAGGAGAAGGGAGAATGGTTTCCAATTGGGGATATTACACTATCTCAGGATAATCTCCCCATTGTGATTGGGAATTCCGCTTACCAACATCGAGGACTTGGAAAAAAGATTCTAAGTGCTTTGATTGAATTTGCTTGAGTAAAAGGATGGAAAGAATTGAGAGTTAAGGAAATCTACACCTACAATCATGCTTCTAGGAGGTGTTTCAAGTCGCTTGGATTTGTGGAAAATGGAGCAACAGAAAAAGGAAGGAGTTTTATATTGGAATTAGTCTAATCCTGCCACTTTCTCCCCCTTAACCTTTGACTATTCCGCAAAATTATCGTAAAATAAAGAGTAAATGATAAAATGAGGTCAGAGTCTGTTTGCTCTGGCGATAGTAGTATAAATGAGGAGAAACGCTTTGGAATTAGAAGTATTTGCTGGGCAAGAAAAAAGTGAACTATCTATGATTGAGGTAGCGCGTGCTATCTTGGAACTTCGTGGTCGCGATCATGAGATGCATTTTAGCGATCTTGTAAATGAAATTCAAAACTACCTTGGAACATCAAACAGCGATATCCGCGAAGCTTTGCCTTTGTTCTACACAGAGTTGAACTTTGACGGTAGCTTCATCTCACTTGGGGACAACAAATGGGGTCTTCGTTCATGGTATGGTGTGGACGAAATCGACGAAGAAATCATCGCTCTTGAAGAAAATGACGACGATGAAGTAGCACCAAAAGCTAAGAAAAAACGTGTCAATGCCTTTATGGATGGTGATTCAGATGCCATTGACTACAATGCAGATGATCCAGAAGACGAAGATGCATACGAAGCAGATTCAGCTCTTTCATACGATGATGAAAATCCAGATGATGAAAAAAATGAAGTGGAAGCTTATGATGCAGAAATCAACGAAATCGCTCCAGATGACTTGGGAGAAGATGTGGATCTCAACGAAGACGACGAGTTTTCAGATGATGATGCTGAAATCATCGAGGAATAAAAGTTAGCTATTGACAATTATCCTATTTTTAGGTATCATATTGTTCGGGCACCTCTTTTAGAGGTCGGAGCTCCCTAGTTCTTAGGGAGCTATTTTTGTTTTTACAAGAAGTTATCTTCTTGTATTTTATACTCAATGAAAATCAAAGAGCAAACTAGGAAACTAGCCGTAGGCTGCTCAAAACACTGTTTTGAGGTTGTAGATAAGACTGACAAAGTCAGGAACACATATCTACGGCAAGGCGACGTTGACGCGGTTTGAAGAGATTTTCGAAGAGTATTAGTTGTGAATCTGGTGCAGTCGTCCCAGATTATTCTTATTAGTAGGGTCTTGTTTTCTATGTCCCCACGTAGTTAGCAAGACCTTGAGCACTTTAGAAAGAGGAATCTATGTCTACGAAATATATTTTTGTAACTGGTGGTGTGGTATCGTCTATTGGGAAAGGGATTGTGGCAGCGAGTCTGGGCCGTCTCTTGAAAAATCGTGGTCTTAAAGTAACCATTCAAAAATTTGACCCTTATATCAATATTGATCCAGGAACTATGAGTCCTTACCAGCACGGGGAAGTTTTTGTGACAGATGACGGAGCTGAGACAGATTTGGACTTGGGTCACTATGAACGTTTCATCGATATCAATCTCAACAAATATTCCAACGTGACAACTGGTAAAATTTACAGTGAAGTTCTTCGTAAGGAACGTCGTGGAGAATACCTTGGGGCAACTGTTCAGGTTATTCCTCATATCACAGATGCTTTAAAAGAAAAAATCAAGCGTGCCGCTCTAACGACCGACTCTGATGTCATTATCACAGAGGTTGGTGGAACTGTTGGAGATATCGAGTCCTTGCCATTCCTAGAGGCCCTTCGTCAGATGAAGGCGGATGTGGGTGCGGATAATGTTATGTACATCCATACAACCTTGCTTCCTTACCTCAAGGCCGCTGGTGAAATGAAGACCAAACCAACTCAGCACTCTGTAAAAGAATTGCGTGGATTGGGAATCCAACCAAATATGTTGGTGATTCGTACAGAAGAGCCAGCTGGTCAAGGAATTAAAAATAAACTGGCCCAGTTCTGTGATGTGGCACCAGAAGCCGTTATCGAATCGTTGGATGTCGAACATCTTTACCAAATTCCACTGAACTTGCAGGCACAAGGTATGGACCAAATTGTCTGTGACCATTTGAAATTAGACGCACCAGCAGCGGATATGACAGAATGGTCAGCCATGGTGGACAAGGTCATGAACCTCAAGAAACAAGTTAAGATTTCCCTTGTTGGTAAGTATGTGGAGTTGCAAGATGCCTATATCTCAGTGGTCGAAGCCTTGAAACACTCTGGCTATGTCAATGATGTAGAAGTTAAAATCAATTGGGTCAATGCCAATGATGTGACAGCAGAGAATGTAGCAGAACTCTTGTCTGATGCGGACGGGATCATCGTACCAGGTGGTTTTGGTCAACGTGGTACAGAAGGGAAAATCCAAGCCATCCGCTATGCGCGTGAAAATGATGTTCCAATGTTGGGAGTCTGCTTGGGAATGCAGTTGACATGTATCGAATTTGCTCGTCACGTTTTAGGACTCGAAGGTGCCAATTCTGCAGAGCTTGCACCAGAAACAAAATACCCTATCATTGATATCATGCGTGATCAGATTGATGTTGAGGATATGGGGGGAACCCTTCGCTTGGGGCTTTATCCGTCTAAGTTGAAACGTGGCTCTAAGGCAGCAGCTGCTTATCATAATCAAGAAGTGGTGCAACGCCGTCACCGTCACCGTTATGAGTTTAATAATGCCTTCCGTGAGCAGTTTGAGGCAGCAGGTTTTGTCTTTTCAGGAGTTTCTCCAGACAATCGTTTGGTAGAAATCGTGGAAATTCCTGAAAATAAATTCTTTGTAGCTTGTCAGTATCACCCTGAACTGTCAAGCCGTCCAAACCGACCAGAAGAACTCTACACTGCCTTTGTTACTGCAGCGGTTGAGAACAGCAATTAGCAAAATCAGAACCTTTGAGAAAAATCTCAGAGGTTTTTTGCATACGATGATATTGCAGTATATCTGAGGTAGGAGTCCTCTGTATGTACCTGCTACCGTTGAAATCAATAGCGACTCCCTCTTGCCCTGTGCTAGTGAATGGATTTTTCAGTATATTGAAATGAAATAAAATTTGAACAAATTAATTCGGAAAGCCAAATCAATTTCTAGCAAAGTTTTAGGAACTGGATTGTATAGTGAATTGAAATAAGATGTGAACAACTCTATCAGGAAAGTCAAATTAATTTATAGAAATATTTTAGCAGTCAAGATGTACTGTTATAGATTCAATATACTATACTTTTTTAATTTAATCCACTATAATAAAATGAAATAATAACAGGATAAATCGTTCAGGACAGTCAAATCGATTTCTAACAATGTTTTAGAAATAGAGGTGTACTATTCTAGTTTCAATATACTATATATCTGCAGAATACTCTTTCAGTTTCATTCAGCCTAGTCTTGCTTAGGAAAAAGCAAAAAGCCATCCAATTATGATGGATAGCTTCTTGGTTCTTAGATTTGTTCTGCAAAAACCTTTTCAGCAAGGTTCATAGCGTGGTCTGATACACGAGTGTAGTGTGAGATGATGTCTATAAAGTTGACCCCAGCTTGTGTTGAACATTCGCCCTTGTTGAGGCGTTTGATGTGGGTTTTTCTGAGAACACGTTCTATCTTATTGATTGCTTCATGACGTTCTACAAGACTGCGTGCTTTTTCAATATCATTGTTTTCCACACTATCCAGAGCATCTTTGATAAAGTCACTAGTTTGACGATAAACTTCCTCTAATTCTTTCAAGGCGGCATCAGAAAATTCAACATTTTTACGTTGAAGATAGTCAGTCAGATTGAGTAGAGCCTCCGCGTGGTCTCCAATCCGTTCCAAATCACGGGAGGAATCAAGGATATTGGTGAGCACTTCGCTTTCTTTTTGACTGAGAGCTTCGCTTGAAAGGGCAATGAGATAACGTGTTAATTGCTCATCGATGGTGTTAATGGCTTCTTCGGTTTTATGCCCTTTTTCAGCAACTTTTTCATCCAAGTCAATGATATACTTATAGGAAAGGTCAAAGGCTTTGGCAGCGTAGTTTCCTAAATGCAAGAGCTCTTTCTTAGCATTTCCGAGAGCGATAGATGGGGCTTGTTTGATGAAATGCTCATCAAGATATAAGGGTTCATATTTGACAACCTCGTCCTCTCCAGGAATAATCTTGGTTACAAAGTAAGCCAGAGCTCCGATAAATGGAAATTGGACAATGGTATTGGTAATATTAAAGGTTCCGTGAGCAAAGGCGATGGTCATTTCTGGTGCTAGATTTAGCGTAGCTTCAAACCAATGAATCAGGGCTGTAAAAGGAACTAGAAAAATAACGCAGACGACTGTTCCGATAACGTTGAAGGCAACATGAGCTCCTGCTACCCGTTTAGCTGCAATATTAGCACCTAAAGAGGCAATGATGGCTGTAATGGTTGTCCCGATATTGTCACCAAATAGAACTGGCAAAGCTCCTTGCAGGTCAATGAGATTGCTGGCGTAGAGGTTTTGTAAAATCCCGATGGTAGCCGAGGAAGCTTGAATCAGTAAGGTCAAGCCGGTACCGACAAAGACACCCAAAACAGGATTCTTACTTAGCTCAATCATATAGTCCTTAAAGACCTGTAAATCCTTGAGTGGAGCCATTGCACCGCTCATAAGATTGAGGGCAAAAAAGATACCACCGACACCAAAGAGGATGCGTCCGATATTATTGACTGTCCGATTTTTCGTAAAAAAGAGACAGACAGCACCGATAAAGAGCATAGGTAGGGCATAGTCACCTAGTTTAAACCCAATAAGAAAGGATGTGACTGTTGTCCCGATATTAGCCCCCATGACAATTCCGATAGCCTGACGTAAGGTTAGGAGACCGGCACTGACCAGGCCGACTGTGATAACTGTTACACCAGAACTAGACTGAATTAGAGCAGTCATCCCAATACCAACCAGAACTCAAAAGAAAGGATTACTAGTATATTTGTCAATGTAAAAACGAAGGCGATCTCCAGCAGCTTGTTGTAAACCGTCTCCCATGGTCTTGATACTATATAAGAATAGCCCCAGACCACCTAAAAAGTGAAATAAAATTTCCTGCCAATTAATGGACATTTCTTTTTCCTCCGAAAAATAATCGCGGAATATCTCCTATTCTATTTTAAAGGATAAAAGTAAATCTAACAAGTGTTAATGTCAAGTTTGTAAAAGAAAATTATAATTGATAAGTGTATTATTTTTAAGAGTTTTTAACCTTATTTTAGATTTGTGAAAACAGCTATTGTTTTTTGTCAAAAAATGCTTTAGGATAAAAATGTGATTATCTTGGTCCCTGTGATTGGGATAAAAATTTTATAAAGAAAGTTAAGCGCTTTCTTTTGTGCAACAAAATCAATTTTTTAGGAGGAGAAAATGAAGAATTCATTTTTTGAAAGACGTTGTCGTTACAGTATTAGTAAGTTATCAGTAGGAGCCTGCTCGCTGATGATTGGTGCTGTTTTATTTGCTAGTCCAGCCTTGGCTGAAGAAACTGCAGTTCCTGAAAATAGCGGAGCTAATACAGAGCTTGTTTCAGGAGAGAGTGAGCATTCGACCAATGAAGCTGATAAGCAGAATGAAGGGGAACATGCTAGAGAAAACAAGCTAGAAAAGGCAGAAGGAGTAGCGATAGCATCTGAAACTGCTTCGCCAGCAAGCAATGAAGCTGCAACTACTGAAACTGCAGAAGCAGCTAGCGCAGCTAAACCAGAGGAAAAAGCAAGTGAGGTGGTTGCAGAAACACCATCTGCAGAAGCAAAACCTAAGTCTGACAAGGAAACAGAAGCAAAGCCCGAAGCAACTAACCAAGGGGATGAGTCTAAGCCAGCAGCCGAAGCTAATAAGACTGAAAAAGAAGTCCAGCCAGATGTCCCTAAAAATACAGAAAAAACATTAAAACCAAAGGAAATCAAATTTAATTCTTGGGAAGAATTGTTAAAATGGGAACCAGGTGCTCGTGAAGATGATGCTATTAACCGCGGATCTGTTGTCCTCGCTTCACGTCGGACAGGTCATTTAGTCAATGAAAAAGCTAGCAAGGAAGCAAAAGTTCAAGCCTTATCAAACACCAATTCTAAAGCAAAAGACCATGCTTCTGTTGGTGGAGAAGAGTTCAAGGCCTATGCTTTTGACTATTGGCAATATCTAGATTCAATGGTCTTCTGGGAAGGTCTCGTACCAACTCCTGACGTTATTGATGCAGGTCACCGTAACGGGGTTCCTGTATATGGTACACTCTTCTTCAACTGGTCTAATAGTATTGCTGATCAAGAAAAATTCGCTGAAGCTTTGAAGCAAGACGCAGATGGTAGCTTCCCAATTGCCCGTAAATTGGTAGATATGGCCAAGTATTATGGCTATGATGGCTATTTCATTAACCAAGAAACAACTGGGGATTTGGTTGAACCTCTTGGAGAAAAGATGCGCCAGTTTATGCTCTATACCAAGGAGTATGCTGCTAAGGTAAACCATCCAATCAAGTATTCTTGGTACGATGCCATGACTTATAACTATGGACGTTACCACCAAGATGGTTTAGGAGAATACAACTATCAGTTTATGCAAAAAGAGGGGGACAAGGTACCCGCTGATCACTTCTTTGCTAACTTTAACTGGACCAAAGAGAAGAATGATTACTCTGTAGCTATGGCCAAATGGCTAGAGCGTAGCCAGTACGATGTCTTTGCAGGATTGGAATTGCAACAGGGTGGTTCTTATAAGACTAAAGTGAAATGGGATGCCCTTTTAGATGAAAATGGCAAACTTCGCTTGTCACTTGGTCTCTTTGCGCCAGATACTATTACAAGTCTTGGCAAGACAGGCGAAGACTATCATAAGAATGAAAATATCTTCTTCACTGGTTACCAAGGCGATCCAACTGGTCAAAAACCAGATGACAAGGACTGGTACGGGATTGCCAACCTAGTTGCGGACCGCACGCCAGCAGTAGGTCATACTTTTACCACTTCTTTTAATACAGGTCATGGTAGAAAATGGTTCGTAGATGGTAAGGTTTCTAAGGATTCTGAGTGGAATTACCGTTCAGTTTCAGGTGTTCTTCCAACATGGCGCTGGTGGCAAAAATCAACTGGTGATAAGTTGAAAGCAAGCTATGATTTTGAAGATGCTTATAATGGTGGAACTTCTCTTAAATTTGCAGGGGATCTTTCAGGTGCGACCAAGCAAGATGTGAATTTGTACTCTACTCGCTTGAAGGTGACAGATACAACCAAATTGCATGTTGCCCACAAAGGAGGCAAAGGGACCAAGGTTTATGTAGAATTTGCAACCAAGAAAGATTATACCTATGGTGATGAAGCTGCCCGTAAAGAATTGACAGTTTCAGATAACTGGACTACCGATGATTTTGATTTGAGTGCCTTGGCAGGTAAAACAATTTACGGTATTAAACTCTATTTTGAAAATGACAAAGACTTAAAAGGTTATCAATTTAACCTGGGGCAATTGACCATCAGCAATAATCAAGATGCTCCTCAGGCACCAACCACAGTAGCTGTAGCCAAACAAGTCCTTAAAAATGCCCAAGAAGCGGAAGCAGTTGTACAATTTACTGGTCATAAAGATGCTGATTTCTATGAAGTCTATGAAAAGGATGGCGATGCTTGGCGCCTATTGACAGGTTCATCTGCAACTACGATCTACCTACCAAAAGTTAGCCGCTCAGCTAGTGCGACTGGTACTAGTCAGGAGTTGAAGGTTGTTGCAGTTGGTAAGAATGGCCTTCGTTCTGAAGCAGCAACTACAAACTTTGAGTGGGGGATGACTGTCCAAGACACAAGTCTTCCAAGACCTCTAGCAGAAAACATCGTTCCAGGGGCTACTGTTATCGGAAGTACCTTCCCAGATACAGAAGGTGGAGAAGGTATCGAAGGTATGTTGAATGGGACCATCACCAGTCTATCTGACAAATGGTCTTCTTCTCAATTAAGTGGTAGCGTTGATATTCGTTTGACACAACCACGCCGTGTTGTGAGATGGGTCATGGATCATGCTGGAGCTGGTGGAGAATCTGTCAACGATGGTTTGATGAACACCAAAGACTTTGACCTCTATTATAAAGATGCGGATGGTCAATGGAAGTTGGCTAAGGAAGTCCGTGGCAATAAAGCTCATGTTACAGATATTACCCTTGATAAACCTATCACAGCTCAAGATTGGCGCTTAAATGTTGTCACTTCTGACAATGGAACTCCATGGAAGGCTATTCGTATCTATAACTGGAAAATGTATGAAAAGCTTGATACTGAGAGTGTCAATATTCCGATGGCCAAGGCTGCAGCCCGTTCTCTAGGCAATAACAAGGTACAGGTTGGTTTTGCGGATGTACCAGCTGGAGCAACCATTACCGTTTATGACAATCCAAATTCTCAAACTCCGCTTGCAACCTTGAAGAGCGAAGTTGGAGGAGACCTAGCAAGTGCACCATTGGATTTGACAAATCAATCTGGTCTTCTGTACTATCGTACCCAGTTTCCAGGCAAGGAAATTAGTAATGTCCTAGCAGTTTCCGTTCCAAAAGATGACAGAAAAATCAAGTCAGTCAGCCTAGAGACAGGACCTAAGAAAACAAGCTACGCCGAAGGGGAGGATTTGGACCTTAGAGGTGGTGTTCTTCGAGTTCAGTATGAAGGGGGAGCTGAGGACGAACTCATTCGCCTAACTCACGCAGGTGTATCAGTATCAGGATTTGACACGCATCATAAGGGAGAACAAAATCTTACTCTCCAATACTTGGGACAACCAGTAAATGCGAATTTGTCAGTGACTGTTACTAGTCAAGATGAAGCAAGTCCGAAAACTATTTTGAGAATTGAAGTAAGTCAGGAACCGAAAAAAGATTACCTAGTTGGTGATAGCTTAGACTTGTCTGAAGGACGCTTTGCAGTGGCTTATAGCAATGACACCATGGAAGAACATTCCTTTACTGATGAGGGAGTTGAAATTTCTGGTTACGATGCTCAAAAGACTGGTCGTCAAACCTTGACGCTTCGTTACCAAGGTCATAAAGTCAACTTTGATGTTTTGGTATCTCCAAAAGCAGCATTGAACGATGAGTACCTTAAACAAAAATTAGCAGAAGTTGAAGTGGCTAAGAACAAGGTGGTCTATAACTTTGCTTCACCAGAAGTAAAAGAAGCCTTCTTGAAAGCAATTGAAGCGGCCGAACAAGTGTTGAAAGACCATGAAACTAGCACCCAAGATCAGGTTAATGACCGACTTAATAAATTGACAGAAGCTCATAAAGCTCTGAATGGTCAAGAGAAATTTAAGGAAGAAAAGACAGAACTCGATCGCTTAACAGGTGAGGCTCAAGAACTCTTGGCTGCCAAACCAAACCATCCTTCAGGTTCTGCCCTAGCTCCGCTTCTTGAAAAGAACAAGGCCTTGGTTGAAAAAGTAGATTTGAGTTCAGAAGAGCTTGCAACAGCGAAACAGAGTTTGAAAGATCTGGTTGCTTTATTGAAAGAAGACAAGCCAGCAGTCTTTTCTGATAGTAAAACAGGTGTTGAAGTACACTTCTCAAATAAAGAGAAGACTGTCATCAAGGGCTTGAAAGTAGAGCGTGTTCAAGCAAGTGCTGAAGAGAAAAAATACTTTGCTGGAGAAGATGCTCATGTCTTTGAAATAGAAGGTCTCGATGAAAAAGGTCAAGACGTTGATCTCTCTTACGCTTCTATTGTGAAAATTCCAATTGAAAAAGATAAGAAAGTGAAGAGAGTATTTTTCTTACCTGAAGGCAAAGAGGCAGTAGAATTGGCTTTTGAACAAACGGATAGTCATGTTATCTTTACAGCACCACACTTTACTCATTATGCCTTTGTTTATGAATCTGCTGAGAAACCACGAGTAGAATCTAATGGTGCAAATGACCTTGTTACTATCTCAACTAAACCAGAACAACAAAACACAGTCCTTCCAAAAACTACTAATCAACCGGCTTCTGATCAACAAAAGGCTCCTAAATTGGAAGTTCAAGAGGAAAAGGTTTCCTTTGACCGTCAAGAGCATGAAAATGCTGATATGCTAGTTGGGGAACAACGAGTCATCATACAGGGACGAGATGGTCTGTTGAGACATGTCTTTGAAGTTGATGAAAACGGTCAGCGTCGTCTTCGTTCAACAGAAGTCATCCAAGAGGCGATTCCAGAAATTGTTGAAATTGGAACAAAAGTAAAAACTGAACCAGCAGTAGCGCCTACACAAGAAAAAACAGTGCAAAATACAGCAATTAAATCAGAAGAAGCAAGCAAACAATTGCCAAATACAGGAACTGCTGATGCCAATGAAGCCCTAATAGCAGGATTGGCAAGCCTTGGTCTTGCTAGTTTAGCCTTGACATTGAAACAGAAAAAAGAAGATGAAGATTAAATATCGAAAAATCTTGTGAAATCTTTCCTTATATTTCCAAAGTGTGATATAATAGTTTCGAATAAAATAATTAAAGGGGTTTTTGTAACATGGCAAAACTTACTGTTAAAGACGTTGACTTGAAAGGTAAAAAAGTCCTCGTTCGTGTTGACTTCAACGTACCATTGAAAGATGGCGTAATCACTAACGACAACCGTATCACAGCAGCTCTTCCAACTATTAAGTACATCATCGAACAAGGTGGACGTGCAATTCTTTTCTCTCACCTTGGACGTGTGAAAGAAGAAGCTGATAAAGCTGGTAAATCACTTGCTCCTGTAGCAGCTGACTTGGCAGCAAAACTTGGTCAAGATGTTGTTTTCCCAGGTGTCACTCGTGGTGCTGAATTGGAAGCGGCAATCAACGCTCTTGAAGATGGACAAGTTCTCTTGGTTGAAAACACTCGTTACGAAGATGTTGACGGCAAGAAAGAATCTAAAAACGATCCTGAACTTGGTAAATACTGGGCATCACTTGGAGATGGTATCTTCGTAAACGATGCATTCGGTACAGCTCACCGTGCACACGCATCTAACGTTGGTATCTCAGCAAACGTTGAAAAAGCAGTTGCTGGTTTCCTTCTTGAAAACGAAATTGCCTACATCCAAGAAGCAGTTGAAACTCCAGAACGTCCATTCGTGGCTATCCTTGGTGGTTCAAAAGTTTCAGACAAGATCGGTGTTATCGAAAACTTGCTTGAAAAAGCTGATAAAGTCCTTATCGGTGGTGGGATGACTTACACATTCTACAAAGCACAAGGTATCGAAATCGGTAACTCACTTGTAGAAGAAGACAAATTGGATGTTGCGAAAGCTCTTCTTGAAAAAGCAAATGGTAAATTGATCTTGCCAGTTGACTCAAAAGAAGCTAACGCATTTGCTGGTTACACTGAAGTGCGTGACACTGAAGGTGAAGCAGTTTCTGAAGGCTTCCTTGGTCTTGACATCGGTCCAAAATCTATCGCCAAATTTGACGAAGCTTTGACTGGTGCCAAAACAGTTGTATGGAACGGACCTATGGGTGTATTTGAAAACCCAGATTTCCAAGCTGGTACAATCGGTGTGATGGACGCTATCGTGAAACAACCAGGAGTTAAATCAATCATCGGTGGTGGTGACTCAGCTGCCGCAGCGATTAACCTTGGCCGTGCAGACAAGTTCTCATGGATTAGTACGGGTGGTGGAGCATCAATGGAACTTCTTGAAGGTAAGGTTCTTCCAGGACTTGCAGCCTTGACAGAAAAATAAGATTTTATAAACAAATCAAAGAAGAGAGGGATGAAAGTTCCTCTTTTCTTTTGCTTAAAATAAAAACGCTTCCTCTCAACTATTACTCATAAAAATCACCGATTTATGATAAAATGGAAATAGAAAGTTGAGATTATGAGTTATTTTAAAAAATATAAATTCGATAAATCCCAGTTCAAACTTGGTATGCGAACCTTTAAAACAGGTATTGCTGTTTTTCTAGTTCTCTTGATTTTTGGCTTTTTTGGCTGGAAAGGTCTTCAAATTGGTGCTTTGACAGCCGTTTTTAGCCTGAGGGAGAGTTTTGATGAGAGTGTTCATTTTGGGACTTCGCGTATTCTAGGAAATAGTATCGGTGGACTCTATGCCTTGGTCTTTTTCTTATTAAATACCTTTTTCCACGAAGCCTTTTGGGTGACCTTGGTAGTTGTTCCAATCTGCACCATGTTAACCATTATGACAAATGTAGCTATGAATAACAAAGCAGGGGTTATTGGTGGTGTAGCAGCTATGTTAATCATTACCCTATCGATTCCGAGCGGCGAAACAATTTTGTACGTATTTGCGCGTGTATCAGAAACGTTCATGGGAGTTTTTGTCGCAATTCTCGTAAATTACGATATTGATCGTATTCGGCTCCTTTTAGAGAAAAAAGAAAAATGATGTTACATTTTATAACATTATCAATTGACGTTTGTCTTTTTTTAGACTATAATAGACAGAAAGAAGGAAATTGTAAATGAAGGAAAAAGAATTTCGCCGAAATATGGCTGTTTTTCCTATCGGCAGTGTTATGAAGTTGACCGATCTATCGGCGCGTCAGATTCGTTATTATGAAGATCAAGAGTTGATCAAACCTGATCGAAACGAAGGGAACCGTCGCATGTATTCCTTGAATGACATGGATCGTCTGCTTGAAATCAAAGATTATATCTCTGAAGGTTATAATATCGCTGCCATTAAGAAAAAATATGCTGAACGTGAAGCGAAATCCAAGAAAGCGGTGAGTCAGACTGAGGTGCGCCGTGCACTTCACAATGAACTCCTCCAACAGGGTCGCTTTGCTTCGGTGCAATCACCTTTTGGTCGCGGTTAAGCAACCGCAAGTAGTCATACATTAAGGAGAAAACTCATGCCAATCACAGCTGCAGATATTCGTCGTGAAGTCAAGGAAAAAAATGTTACCTTTATCCGTCTCATGTTCTCAGATATTTTGGGAACCATGAAAAACGTCGAAATTCCTGCTACAGATGAACAGTTAGATAAAGTCTTGTCAAACAAGGCTATGTTTGATGGATCTTCTATTGAAGGTTTTGTACGTATCAATGAGTCAGATATGTACTTGTACCCTGACTTGGATACATGGACAGTCTTCCCTTGGGGAGATGAAAATGGAAGTGTTGCAGGTTTGATCTGTGATGTCTATACAACAGAAGGTGAACCATTTGCGGGGGACCCTCGTGGCAATTTGAAACGTGCTCTTCGTCACATGGAAGAAGTTGGATTCAAATCCTTCAACCTTGGACCAGAGCCAGAATTTTTCCTATTTAAACTCGATGAAAATGGGGATCCAACACTTGAAGTGAATGACAAGGGTGGCTACTTTGATTTGGCGCCTACTGACCTTGCGGACAACACACGTCGTGAGATTGTGAATGTCTTGACCCAAATGGGATTTGAAGTAGAAGCCAGTCACCACGAGGTTGCGGTTGGACAGCATGAGATTGACTTTAAGTATGATGAAGTTCTCCGTGCTTGTGATAAGATTCAAATCTTTAAACTTGTTGTTAAAACCATTGCTCGCAAACATGGCCTTTACGCAACCTTTATGGCCAAACCAAAATTTGGTATTGCTGGATCAGGTATGCACTGTAATATGTCCTTGTTTGATGCAGAAGGAAATAATGCCTTCTTTGATCCAAATGATCCAAAAGGAATGCAGTTGTCAGAAACGGCCTACCATTTCCTTGGCGGTTTGATCAAGCATGCCTACAACTATACTGCTATCATGAACCCAACGGTTAACTCATACAAACGTTTGGTTCCAGGTTATGAAGCCCCTGTTTACATTGCTTGGGCTGGTCGTAACCGTTCGCCACTTGTACGCGTGCCTGCTTCACGTGCTATGGGAACTCGTCTTGAGTTGCGTTCAGTTGATCCAATGGCAAACCCATATATCGCTATGACAGTTCTTTTGGAAGTTGGTTTGCATGGTATTGAAAATAAAATCGAAGCACCAGCTCCTATCGAAGAAAATATCTACATCATGACAGCAGAAGAGCGCAAGGAAGCTGGTATTACAGACCTTCCATCAACCCTTCACAACGCTTTGAAAGCTTTGACAGAAGATGAGGTTGTCAGAGCAGCTCTTGGAGAACATATCTATACTAGTTTCCTTGAAGCCAAGCGAATCGAATGGGCAAGCTATGCAACCTTCGTTTCACAATGGGAAATTGATAATTATTTAGACCTTTACTAATACTAATATATAAGAAAGATTGCCTGAGGGTAAACAGTCACACAGCAGTCTAAGCCATCAAATACCTATAACCCTTAAAATAGCGATTTCGGTCGCTATTTATTTTTCGAAAAATCCTCTTGACTCTTTTGCGAATTAGATTTATCATTAGACGTGTAGAAGAAAATCAAGGAGTCACTATGGAAAAATTCAATTTCAAAAACAATATCGGGCAAGAAAACACATTGCTTCAAATCGAAATCTACAAGTTTACTAATTTACTAACTTTTGCAAGCTTCAAAATTACACATCTGTAAATATTTTTTCGAAAGATATATTTGAAGCCATAGTAAATTGAGACTAGAATAGTACACTACATCTGCTAAAAAATTTCTAGAAATTAATTTAACTTTCCTAATCGATTTGTTTACATCTTATTTCAATCTACTATATTATCTCAATAAATGATGATGGAGACTGTTTTGTTTGTGCTTGTCGATTTTTGAATCCTGATCGAGCGGAAGAATATTTCTACCGAGGTTGCCAAGGGGAAAATCCTGAAGATATTGAATTTTATGATGAACAATTACAGGCAGAAAAGGTGGAGGTTTTAAGTATTCGATTGGAAGTAAAAAATTGAATTATCTATAATCTCATCAACAATAAACCTATTTCAACCCCATTATCTATAGGCGTATTTTTACGCCTTTTTATATACTTGAAGCACATAAGAAACATTATGGGAAGTTTG
>NZ_MWSM01000016.1:21202-34405 GCF_002087075.1 Streptococcus pseudopneumoniae ATCC BAA-960 = CCUG 49455 | reverse complement strand
ATGTGCCGCAATTTCCCGTAAAAAAGCATCTGGATGAGCCTCTACAAAGGATTTCAATTCCTCTAAAGGAATCTTTCGGTTTTTGACGACTCGCTTTTTCCTCTCTAAGTGTCCTTGTTCACGTAAGTTCTTTTCCCACGTGAAGAGAGTTCTGACGCCAACATCAAAAACCTTGGCTGCCTCGACATGGCTGTGCCCCTCTTTGATGTAATCTAATGCTCGCTGTTTAAAATCTGTACTATATGCCATAGCTTTATTATAACATGCTTGTTTGAAACTAAGCAACTATATTACCTAAAAGACTCAGGTGCTATGTTAACAGGCTGGGTGAAAGATAGCGGATCTTGGTATTACCTTGCTTCAACTGGTAAGATGCTTCACAACACCTATACACCTGGTGGTTACTGTGTAGATACCGGTGGCGCTTGGAAATAATCTAAAGTATACATTTTATTCCTTCAGCTATTAGTGTACATGCTCAGACTAAATGTTATCAGAGCTACAAAAAAACTAGATAATAATACGAAAAGCGAATCGAAACAATGAATTCTGTTTTGTTCGCTTTTTGTTTCAATCTGTGTCGTTACGATATTTTCATTTAATTGTATATCCCCCAAAAATTTACATTTTTATATGAAGTATTTTAGATAAAAGCAAACGCTAAATCATATCCTCAAAAAAACAGGTTGAGAACATTTGAAAAATCGAACGCTCAGCAATGATAGTCTGTCTGGTGGCGAGAAACAACGCCTAGAAATCGCTCGCGCCCTCTACCATGATAGCCAACTCATTTTAGCAGATGAGATTAAGGCCAATCTTGACTCGGAAAATAGCAGAAAAATTAGCGACTTGCTCTTCTCCCTACCTCAAACGGTCATTGAAGTCATTCACCACTACACAGAAGAGGACTTAAAAAACTACGACCAAGTCATTCACTTAAGCAGAGAAAAGTAGTATTCTTCGAAAATCGCTTCAAACTATGTCAGTTTGACCTACAAACCCAACACTTTACTTTGAGTAACATGCAGCTGACTTCCTAGTTTGTTCTTTAATTTTCATTATCCCTTGTTCATTTCCTTGAAATTTTCTGAAAAAAGAGTAAACTGGTATTCAAGAAGTCTATTTCGTGGAGTTTAGGATGAAATTATATGTTCAATTAATGATTCTCTTTGTGATTTCTCTAATCGGAGAGGGGATTTCCAGTTTCTTTCATTTGCCCATCCCAGGCAGTATTATCGGCTTGATTATTCTCTTTCTATCCCTACAATTCAAATGGTTGAGAACTAGGCATGTCAACATGGTGGGGAATTTCTTGCTAGCCAATATGACCATTCTCTTTTTGCCGCCAGCAGTAGGAATCATGGAAAAGTTTGATGTGATTGCTCCCTATCTCCTACCCATTGTTTTGATTGTCTTTTTTGCAGCAGTTGTCAATATTATCCTCATAGCCTTGGTAGTTCAGTTTATCAAACGACGGTTTGAGGGAGATTATGAGAAAGGAGATGCCAAATGAGTGAATTTGTTTCCAATCCCCTATTTGGGCTTGCCCTGTCTATCCTAGCTTATCTAGTGGGGATGTTGATTTACAGACGTTTTCCTCATCCATTGACAACGCCCCTGCTTTTGTCGGCTATTTTTATCATTATTTTTCTTAAGGTGACGGGTATTTCTTATCAAGATTACTACCAAAGTGGGGTTTATCTGAACAACTTGATTGTCCCGTCGACAGTGGCTTTGGGGATTCCGCTTTACAAGAGTTTTCATTTGATGAAGCACCATGCTCGGAGTATTCTCTTTGGTAGTCTGCTAGCAGTAGTTGTCAATACCTCTTTCACAGCCCTTGTGGCCAAAATCTTTGGTATGGACTTTTTCCTAGCCATTTCTCTCTTTCCCAAGTCAGTAACAACCGCCATGGCAGTGGGAATCACAGAAAAATTGCAAGGTCTGACGACCGTGACCTTGGTGGTAGTCGTGGCAACTGGGATTTTAACCAGTGTCATCGGACCAACCCTTTTGAAGTGGTTGAAAATTGACGACCCAGTAGCTGTTGGTCTTTCCCTTGGAGGAACAGGCCATGCAGTTGGAACAGGAACAGCCTTCCGATACGGCTCTGTAGCAGGAGCCATGGGTGATTTGGCTATCGGTGTCACTGGTATTCTCTATGTCTTTGTCAGCCCCATCGTAGCTAGTTTGATATTGAGTTAATACTCTTCGAAAATCTCTTCAAACCGCGTCAACGTCGCCTTGCCGTAGGTATGGTTACTGACTTCGTCAGTTCTATCCACAACCTCAAAACACTGTTTTGAGCAGCCTGCGGCTAGTTTGCTCTTTGATTTTCATTGAGTATAAAAAGCAAGGAATTCGAGCAATCTCATTATGGTAGTGACATGGGGGTCTAACTTCTCATATTTATACATTTCTCCAATCAGTTAGTTGATTACAACCGAGATTTTCTATACTCTCCTTATAAGATTTTCGCATAAGATGAGACAGCACACGCTGAAGACGTCTATGTTATTTAGATTTAATGCAATCTTTTCAAAGAGTTTTGATAATCTATATTTCTTATTTAGTTTAGTTGATTTCATATCACTATACTATAATGCTTATCCAAATGATGACACTATCAAAACACCCTATTATTGGATGCTTACGAAACAGATTTTTATACTCTTCAAACCACGTCAGCTTGTCCTTAGTGTGTATACGTTACTGACTTGGTCAGTTCCTCAACTTCAAAACTATGTTTCGAGGAGCCTTCCGCTAACTTCCCAGTCTGATTTTCATTGAATATTAACGATACTTTATCACATAAAGAGGCTGGATGAAAAGTCTTCACAATCAAAAAACGCATCCTATCAAGTTGAGTCCTGATAGGATGCGTTTTTATATTATTGAAATTTTGTTACAGACCGATAAGAGTTCTATCATAATCAATAAATAAAGTGATGGGAAATAAGAATTGAACACCCTGGTTTTGGAATTCAAATCAATTTATAAGAATATTTTAGAAGTAATATTATCCTATTCCAGATTCAGTTCACTATACAATTGAGTTCTCAAGCAACCTGTTTACATAATGTGTACATAATTAGGTTCGTGATTCCACCCTTTTCACCTTTAAAAACCTCGCTTTCGCGAGGCTCTTCTATTTATAAGATAAGGCACGTTTAAAGGTTTTCCAAATCCCTAAATCATCCGTTTGAAGAACGAGACTAGCATACATGCGTCCGATAAATCCTGTTGCTACCACCGCAAAAATCACTGTAATAGCAAGTGAAATCCATGCTTCTGCTCCCCCCGCATAGCCATTAATCGTTCGAAACGGCATAAAGAAGGTCGAAATAAAGGGAATATATGAACCAATCTTCAAGAGGAGATTGTCTCCAGCTGTACCTAGAGCTGTCACTCCAAAAAAACCACCCATAATCAAAATCATCAAAGGCGACAAGGCTTTCCCTGAGTCCTCAGGACGAGAAACCATAGATCCTAGGAAGGCTGCCAATACTACGTACATGAAAAGACTAATCAAAATAAAGAGCAAGGTATTCAGTGAGATAGCATCTCCCAAGTGAACCAAAATACCAGACTGAGCCAAGAATGGCAAATCTTTAAAGAGCAAAACGGCAGCCAGACCACCTACAACATAGATCCCAATATGCGTTAAAATCACTAGAAACAGAGCCATCATCCGCGCATAGAAATAGTGACTTGCCCTTATGCTAGAAAAGACGACTTCCATAATTTTGGTGCCTTTTTCACTGGCAACTTCCTGAGCTGTTACACCCGCATAGGTAATCAGAATCATATAAAGAAAGAATCCTAAGGCACCTGCTGCAATTGTTTGAATAAACTTTTTATTTTCCTTGGCTTCATCAATCTTTTCTGTGAATTGAATTGTCTGCGCTAAGCGTTTTTCCTGCTCTTGAGACAAGGAAGCAGTTGAACGATTAAGCTGATTTTGCAGTTCATTGAGTGTACCTGTAACCTCAAATTTAATTCCATTTTCAAGCGATGTTTCGCCATGATAAACTGCCTTTAGAACACTATCTTCTTGATCAATGGTCAAATAACCTTTTAATTTTTCTTCTTTAATTGCTTCTTTGGCACTTGCTTCGTCTTTATAGTCGAAGTTAACACCATTTACATTCTTCAGTCCTTCTGCTACAGATGGCACTGTTGTCACTACTGCCACTTTATTATTTTTAGCCATAGAAGAACCTTGGAGCTGCGCAATTCCTCCAGAGATTCCTAAAAAGAGGAACGGTGAAATCACCATAAAGAAGAAACTCCACGATTTGACATGTCGAAGATAGGTTTCCTTGATTACAACCCACACATTTCTCATACTTCCACCCCTGATTCTAGTTTAAAGATTTCATCGATTGTTGGCGCTTGTTGGTCAAAGGTTGCGATATATTGCCCTTGAGTCAAGATTGGGAAGAGTTCTCTACCAGCACTCTCATCCTCCAAGATCAATTTCCAACTACCTTGTTTGGTCAAGCTCACCTGTTTGACATGAGGAAGGTTTTCCAATTCTCCCTTGCTTCGTTCACTTGAAACAAAGAGACGCGTTTTCCCGTATTGATTGCGGACATCCTGAACTGGTCCGTGCAAGACCACACGGCCATCTCGGATCATCAGAATATCGTCACAAAGTTCCTCAACATTGGTCATGACATGGTCAGAAAAGATAATGGTTGCTCCGCGCTCTTTTTCCTGAAAAATGACTTGTTTGAGCAATTCTGTATTAACTGGGTCCAATCCACTAAAAGGCTCATCCAAGATAATCAGGTCTGGTTCATGAATCAGAGTAATAATGAGCTGAATCTTCTGCTGATTTCCTTTTGACAGACTCTTGATTTTATCTGTCAGCTTTCCTTTTACTTCCAACCTCTTCATCCATTGAGGGAGTTTTTCTTTGACTTCTTTGGCATCCATGCCTTTTAGAGTCGCCAAGTAGCGAACTTGTTCAAGAACTGTCAATTTAGGCATGAGACTGCGTTCTTCAGGCAGATAACCAATCCGAGCATAGGTCTCCTGACGAATATCCTGACCATCCAGACCGATTTCTCCCTGATATTCTAGGAATTTTAAAATACTATGGAAAATCGTTGTTTTTCCAGCACCATTTTTTCCGACTAGTCCCAAAATACGACCTGGTCGCGCTTGAAAGTCAATACCAAACAAAACTTGCTTGGATCCAAAACTTTTCTCTAGACTTCTTACTTCTAGCATCTTTCACCTCCGAAATTTCTTGCACTCATTATACTCCTTTTTGATAGCCTTTACAATGTTTTTTGTCCATTTTTAGAAGACTATTGCTGTGTAAAATATGGCCTGGAGCACTTTTATACTCAATAAAAATCAAAGAGCAAACTAGGAAGCTAGCCGTAGACTGCTCAAAGTACAGCTTTGAGGTTGCAGATAAAACTGACGAAGTCAGTAACTATATCTACGGCAAGGCGAAGCTGACGTGGTTTGAAGAGATTTTCGAAGAGTATTAGTGATAAATCCATTATACAGTAGCAAACTTAATTTATACCTTCCGCTCCTCAACTGTCTATTTTTAATCCTGAATTGTTATTTGAGTAACTCCTTTTTCCTCATAAAGTTTTCTTCCTCTAAAACTTCTGGAAAAAAGCGAATAGTTTCAGACAACATTTTTATAAGAAACAAGTTCATCTGTCATTTCAAGAAGGAGTAATCCTTTATCTACTAATGGACGGAACGGAATTCAACCGCTTGTCCGATATGTTTTCTAAGGATTATATAGTAAAATGAAATAAGAACAGGACAAATAGATCGGGACAGTCAAATCGATTTCTAACAATGTTTTAGAAGCAGATGCGTACTATTCTAGTTTCAATCTATTATATCTATTATGCACACCCCTATAGGATCTAATAAAAATCACAACAAGTTCATTCATAGATGGTTACCTAAGCCTAAGGGAACTAAGAAAACGACTACCAAGGAAGTCGCATTCATCGAAAAGTGGATTAACAACTATCCTAAAAAATGCTTGAACTACAAGTCCCCCAGAGAAGACTTCTGGATGACTAACTTGAACTTGAAATTTAGCAATAATTAATTCACCATCTAACTATATTTAGTAATTATTTCAGAACTGATTAATATTAAAATTAACTAACAATTCAAAGGATTCATACTAGCCATAAATTACGTCCATCAGAGAGAGACTCTTACTACTTTTAGATTTTAGTCTTTCTAGCTTCAGAATACATCTAAACTTTAGGGAAAATGACTATTCGAAAGCGCGAATGCCTCAAAATTATCTCAGATAAGCTATTCGAAACTTAGAATGCTTTTAAATTTATGGAATTGCGATTATTCGAAACCTAGAATGCATATAACCTTTAGTTGACAGACCTATTCTAAGTCTCGAAGGGCTATTTACTTTCTATTCCTTATCAAAAAAGACTCATTCCCCCTTTCTCCTCCAAAATATGGTATAGTAGAAATATACTATCTATGAGGAGTTTACATGTCACAGGATAAACAAATGAAAGCTGTTTCTCCCCTTCTGCAGCGAGTTATCAATATCTCATCGATTGTCGGTGGGGTTGGGAGTTTGATTTTCTGTATTTGGGCTTATCAGGCTGGGATTTTACAATCCAAGGAAACCCTCTCTGCCTTTATCCAGCAGGCAGGCATCTGGGGTCCACCTCTCTTTATCTTTTTACAGATTTTACAGACAGTCGTCCCTATCATTCCTGGGGCCTTGACCTCGGTGGCTGGTGTCTTTATCTACGGTCACATCATCGGGACTATCTACAACTATATCGGCATCGTGATTGGCTGTGCCATTATCTTTTATCTGGTGCGCCTCTACGGGGCTGCCTTTGTCCAGTCTGTCGTCAGCAAGCGCACCTACGACAAGTACATCGGCTGGCTAGATAAAGGCAATCGTTTTGACCGTTTCTTTATTTTTATGATGATTTGGCCCATTAGCCCAGCTGACTTTCTCTGTATGCTGGCTGCCCTGACCAAGATGAGTTTCAAGCGCTACATGACCATCATCATTCTGACTAAGCCCTTTACCCTCGTGGTTTATACCTACGGTCTGACCTATATTATTGACTTTTTCTGGCAAATGCTTTGACACGTAAAAAATCCGTTTGGTTTCCCAAGTGGATTTTTAAAGCGTAGATTAACTATAGCTTAATACTAAATATACTTTGGTATGGAAATCATGCATATCTTTCGATAATAAGGCGAGGACTTACCTAGCCTTTCCGCCGTGATAGAAACACCTGAAATCTAATGGTTTCAGGTATTCGGAAACTTTGAGACATTAGGCTCAAAGTTTAGGTATGGAATTTCGAAGAAAGTCGCTACCGTCCGTAATCACTTAAGGAAAGGCTCAAAAATATTATTTGCAACCACAAAATCCGTTTGGTTTCCCAAGCGGATTTTGTGGTTTATTTTGAAACTTCTTTTGCAAGGACAAAGTTTCCAAGAGTGGCAGAACCATTTCCTGCGACTGCTGGAGTGACGATGTAATCACGCACATCAGGTACTGGTAGGTAACCATTAAGAAGAGATGTAAATTTCTCACGGACACGGTCCAGCATGTGTTGTTGAGCCATGACCCCTCCACCAAAGACAATCACGTCTGGGCGGAAAGTCACTGTCGCATTAACCGCAGCTTGAGCGATATAGTAGGCTTGGACATCCCAGACAGGATTGTTGAGCTCAATGTTTTCCCCACGAACACCTGTACGAGCTTCCAAACTTGGACCAGCTGCATAGCCTTCCAGACATCCCTTGTGGAAAGGACAAACACCCTTAAACTCTTTTTCAATGTCCATTGGGTGTCTAGCAACATAATAATGACCCATCTCAGGGTGACCCACACCACCGATAAACTCACCACGTTGGATAACACCTGCACCGATACCTGTACCGATTGTGTAGTAAAGCAAGTTTTCGATACGACCGCCAGCATTGTTACGGGCAACCACTTCACCGTAAGCAGAGCTGTTTACGTCTGTAGTGAAGTACATTGGCACGTTGAGGGCGCGACGAAGGGCACCAAGCAAATCCACATTTGCCCAGTGAGGTTTTGGAGTCGTCGTGATAAAGCCATAAGTTTTTGAGTTTTTATCAATATCAATCGGACCAAATGAACCAACTGCAAGACCAGCAAGGTTATCGAATTTTGAGAAGAACTCGATGGTTTTATCGATTGTTTCGATTGGAGTTGTTGTTGGAAATTGTGTTTTTTCTACAACGTTAAAGTTTTCATCACCGACAGCACAGACAAACTTTGTACCGCCCGCTTCCAAGCTTCCATATAATTTTGTCATGATAAACCTCTTGTTTTTATTTTCTTTATTATAGCATATTTCGAAAGTCTAAATTTCTCTATTTTTTAGATTTTCCTCTGTAAATCTTACCATTCAAGCAAAAACGAACAAACATGTCATTTGTTCGTTTTCACATTAAAGAGGATTGATTAGATTTTCACTTCGATCACAGCATCCCCCTTCGCAACTGAACCTGTTGCGACTGGAGTTACTGAAGCGTAGTCAGCTGTATTTGTAACGATAACCATTGTTGTATCATCAAGACCAGCTGCAGCGATTTTGTTTGAGTCAAATGTTCCAAGAACATCGCCAGCTTTCACCTTGTCACCTTGAGCAACTTTTGCTTCAAAACCGTCACCGTTCATAGATACAGTGTCAATACCAACGTGGATCAAGACTTCAGCGCCATCAGTTGTTTTCAAACCAAAAGCGTGTCCTGTTGGAAAGGCAATTGAAACTTCCGCATCAGCTGGTGCATAGACCACACCTTGACTTGGTTTCACAGCGATACCTTGTCCCATAGCTCCACTTGAGAAGACTGGGTCATTGACATCAGCAAGAGCTACAACATCACCAACGATAGGAGTTACAAGTGTTTCATTTTGAAGAGCTGCTGGAATGTTACCAGTTGTTTCTTCTTGGACCAAACGTTCTGTCTCTACTTCAGTAGCAACTTCTTTTTCATCCTCATAACCAAACATGTAAGTAAGAGCAAAACCAAGGGCAAATGATACAGCTACCATAAGAAGGTATTGGACAAGTTGTCCGTTACCGATGTAAAGCATTGTACCAGGGATGATGGTGATACCATTACCAGTACCAGCAAGTCCAAGGATTGAAGCCAATCCACCACCGATTGCACCAGCAATCAATGAAAGGAAGAATGGTTTACGGAAGCGCAAATTCACCCCGAAGATAGCAGGCTCTGTAATACCGAGGAAGGCAGAAAGAGCAGCTGGGAAAGCAAGTGTTTTTAGTTTTGGATTTTTTGTTTTAACACCAACCGCAACAGTCGCAGCACCTTGAGCTGTCATAGCAGCAGTGATGATAGCATTGAATGGGTTAGCATGGTCAGCAGCAAGCAATTGCACTTCAAGCAAGTTGAAGATGTGGTGCACACCTGACACGACGATCAATTGGTGAACCCCACCAATCAAGAAACCACCAAAACCAAATGGCAAGCTAAGGATCGCTTTTGTAGCGATAAGGATGTAGTTTTCAACGACATGGAAGACTGGTCCAATGACAAAGAGTCCAAGGATAGACATGACCAAAAGTGTCACAAATGGCGTTACTAAGAGGTCGATGACATCTGGAACAACCTTGCGGACAGCTTTTTCAAATTTAGCTCCGACAACTCCGATGATGAAGGCTGGAAGAACGGAACCTTGCAAACCAACAACAGGGATGAAACCAAAGAAGTTCATGGCTGTTACTTCACCACCTGAAGCGACTGCCCAAGCGTTTGGAAGTGAGGCAGAAACAAGCATCATACCAAGAACGATACCAACGGCAGGATTTCCACCGAATACACGGAAGGTTGACCACACAACCAAACCTGGTAAGATAATGAAGGCTGTATCTGTCAAGATTTGAGTGTAAGTTGTCACGTCAGCTGGAAGTGTCATTCCAAGAGCAGTCAAGAGACCACGCACACCCATGAAGAGACCTGTCGCTACGATAACTGGGATGATTGGAACGAAAACGTCACCGAAAGTACGGATAGCACGTTGGAACCAATTCCCTTGTTTAGCAGCTTCTGCTTTCATGTCATCTTTAGATGATGTTGACAAACCAAGTGCAACAACTTCATCGTACATTTTGTTAACGGTACCAGTACCAAAGATGATTTGGTATTGACCTGAGTTAAAGAAAGCACCTTGAACTTTTTCCAAATTCTCAATTACTTCTTTATTGATTTTCCCCTCATCTTTGACCATGACACGTAGACGAGTCGCACAGTGGGCAACACTGTTGACATTTTCACGTCCGCCCAAGGCATCGATGACTTTTTTTGCAATTTCCTGATTGTTCATTTGCAAAAATCTCCTTATATAACATTTTGTTCTTGTTTGAAAGCGATTTTATACACCCTTACGACTATTATTTTATCATGTTTTAGAAATATGTCAAGCGTTTTGCAGAAAAAATATTCTATCCACTTAGTGGGCACGCTTTAGATTGATTGTTTTTGACTGTTTTCTCAGGTATTCCTTGAAAAAATAAGTTTGAAATCTTGGTTAAAAAGGATTTCATTTCATTATCTTTCACATTTTCGTGAAAATTTGATCGATTTCCTGCATTTGTTTTATGATAAGCGTTTGACAGTTTTTCCTCTTTTTTAACATAAAAGACTTGCTTTTTTAACCGAAAACGGTTACTATTAAATGTGATAAGATTTTTGGAGGAATGAATGAATGGAATGGACTACTGAGCGTCGTTACAGACTTTATCAAGATTGGACGCAAGAAGAAATTCAAAATATAAAAGAAAACATGGCACAATCTCCATGGCATACTCATTACCATGTTGAGCCAAAAACAGGACTTCTCAACGACCCAAATGGCTTTTCTTACTTTGATGGGAAGTGGATTGTTTTTTATCAAAACTTTCCTTTCGGTGCAGCCCACGGTTTGAAATCTTGGGTGCAGTTGGAAAGTGAGGATTTGGTTCACTTCACAGAAACTGGTGTCAAAGTTTTGCCTGATACTCCATTAGATAGCCACGGTGCCTACTCTGGTTCTGCCATGCAGTTTGCCGATAACTTGTTCCTATTCTATACAGGAAATGTCCGTGATGAAAACTGGATCCGTCATCCATACCAGATTGGGGCTTTGATGGATAAGGATGGCAAGGTTACAAAGATTGACAAGATTTTGATTGACCAACCAGCAGACTCTACTGACCACTTCCGCGACCCGCAAATTTTTAACTTCAAGGGACAATACTATGCTATCGTCGGTGGACAGGACTTGGAGAAAAAAGGCTTCGTCCGTCTCTACAAGGCTGTAGACAACGACTATACAAACTGGCAAGCTGTTGGCGACCTTGACTTTGCTAACGACCGTACTGCCTACATGATGGAATGTCCAAATCTGGTCTTTGTAGGGGAACAACCTGTCCTTCTCTACTGCCCACAAGGATTGGATAAGAGAGTTCTAGACTACGATAATATCTTTCCAAATATGTATAAGATTGGGGCTTCCTTTGACCCTGAAAATGCTAAAATGGTAGATGTATCTCAACTTCAAAACATGGACTATGGTTTCGAAGCCTATGCAACTCAAGCCTTCAACGCTCCTGATGGACGTGCTCTAGCTGTTAGCTGGCTTGGCTTGCCTGATGTTTCATATCCATCTGACCGTTTTGATCACCAAGGAACCTTCTCTTTGGTCAAGGAACTGACTATCAAAAACGGCAAACTCTACCAATACCCAGTCGCAGCTATCAAGGACCTTCGTGCTTCTGAAGAACCTTTCTCAAACCGTGCCCAAACCAAGAACACTTACGAACTCGAACTCAACTTGGAAGCCAATAGCCAGAGCGAGATTGTCTTACTTGCTGATAAAGAAGGCAAGGGACTTTCCATCAACTTTGACCTTGTAAATGGTCAAGTAACAGTAGATCGTAGCCAGGCTGGAGAACAGTATTCCCAAGAATTTGGAACTACACGCTCTTGCCCAATCGATAACCAAGCCACTACTGCTACGATTTTCATCGATAACTCTGTCTTAGAAATTTTCATCAATAAAGGAGAAAAAGTATTTTCTGGTCGTGTCTTCCCACATGCGTACCAAAATGGTATCCTGATCAAATCTGGAAACCCAACTGGAACTTACTATGAATTAGATTATGGTCGCAAAACTAACTGATGTCGCCAAACTTGCAGGCGTCAGCCCTACTACCGTTTCTCGGGTTATCAATAAAAAAGGGTATCTCTCTGAGAAAACCATCCAAAAAGTCAATGAAGCCATGCGGGAATTGGGCTATAAACCCAACAACCTAGCTCGCAGTCTGCAAGGAAAATCAGCTAAGTTAATCGGCTTGATTTTCCCCAATATTTCCAACGTTTTCTATGCGGAATTGATTGATAAGCTGGAACACCAACTCTTTAAAAATGGGTACAAGACTATCATCTGCAACAGCGAACACGACTCTGAGAAGGAACGCGAATACATCGAAATGTTGGAAGCCAATCAGGTGGACGGCATCATTTCGGGTAGTCACAACTTGGGAATTGAAGACTACAATCGTGTGACAGCACCGATTATTTCCTTTGACCGAAACCTATCGCCAGACATCCCTGTCGTCTCCTCTGACAACTATGCTGGTGGTGTTCTTGCTGCCCAGACCTTGGTTAAGACAGGCGCCCACTCTATCATCATGATTACAGGGAATGACAATTCCAATTCGCCAACTGGACTACGCCACGCTGGTTTTGCATCTGTACTCCCAAAAGCTCCTATTATCAATGTTTCCAGTGACTTTTCTCCCGTCAGAAAAGAAATGGAAATCAAGAATATCTTGACTCGACAAAAGCCAGATGCCATCTTTGCTTCAGATGATTTGACAGCTATTCTGGTCATTAAAATCGCTCAAGAACTGGGCATTTCTGTCCCAGAAGAGCTCAAGGTCATCGGATACGATGGTACCTACTTTATCGAAAATTACTACCCTCAACTGGCTACTATCAAGCAACCCTTGAAAGAGATTGCCTGCCTCACTGTTGACCTACTCTTGCAAAAAATCGAAGGCAAGGAAGTTGCCACAACAGGCTACTTCTTACCAGTTACATTATTACCAGGAAAAAGTATTTAATATTCTTCGAAAATCTCTTCAAACCTCGTCAGCGTCGCCTTACCGTAGATAT
>NZ_MWSM01000016.1:0-21162 GCF_002087075.1 Streptococcus pseudopneumoniae ATCC BAA-960 = CCUG 49455 | reverse complement strand
TAGTTTGCTCTTTGATTTTTATTGAGTATAAACACAAGAAAACTCAGACCGAATTCGTCTGAGTTTTTATGATCTTAAATTTTCTAGGTAGCGCTGGGCTGTCTCTAGGTTAAAGGTTTTATCTGCGATGAGGCGCTCGACTAGGGGAGCAACTTCGGATTCACTAGCACCTGCGAGAAGTGCCAAAGATTTAGCCTGCAATTTCATGTGGCCTTGCTGAATCCCTGTACTCACCAAGGCTTTGAGGGCCGCAAAATTTTGAGCAAGACCGATGGACACGATAATCTGGGCTAATTCTCTGGCAGAAGGATTTCCTAGTAGATCATGACTGAGAGCTACACGTGGGTTGAGGCCGATAGAGCCACCCTTGGTCGCTACAGGCATGGGTAAGGTCATCTCACCGACCAATTCTTCTCTTTCAAGATCCAGCGTCCAGCGACTGAGACCTTGATAGCGCCCGTCTCGACTAGTAAAGGCATGAGCCCCCGCCTCAATGGCACGCCAGTCATTACCAGTGGCAATCAAAATGGCATCAATACCGTTAAAAATCCCTTTATTGTGGGTAGCCGCTCGATAAGGATCAGCTTGCGCAAACTGACTAGCCAAGGCTATCTTCTCTGCAATTTCTCGTCCTTGCTCCTTTTGGCGGATCAAGTAGCGAAAGGCGATGCGACAGCTTGCAGTCACCAGAGAATCAGTTGCGTAGTTGGACAGGATTCCCATGAGACTCTGTCCCTGACTGAGTTCTTCTAAGACTGGTTTCAAGGCTTCCAGCATGGTGTTGAGCATATTGGCACCCATGGCTTCCTGGGTATCGACATGAATATAAACAACGAGAAAGTCTGGTTCGCCTTTTATCTGCTCGACATGCAGATCACGCGCCCCACCTCCACGTTTAACGATAGAAGGATAGGCTTGATTGGCAAGTTCTAGGAGCTCTGCTTTCTTGCTGGCAATCTTCTCTTGCGCTTGTTCAGGGTCAGCAACTTGATAAAGGGCTACCTGTCCAATCATCTGGCGCTCATGAACCTGAGCAGTAAAGCCACCTGCTCGCTTGATGATTTTACTAGCATAGCTGGCCGCAGCAACCACGGACGGTTCTTCTGTCACATAGGGAACTGTGTATTCCTGACCGTTAACGAGAACCTCTGGGACCAGCGAATAAGGCAGAGAAAAAGTTCCCACCACATTCTCACTCAGCTGATCTGCCACAGTTACACTCATCTGTTCATCCTGCTCTAAACTCTCTTGCCTCTCAGGACTAAGGAACGCCTGAGCTTTTAACAGCTCGAGGCGCTCTTGGTATGATTTTTTAGAAAATCCATTCCAACTTATCTTCATTATTTTTCAACCTTGCTATAACGGCGTTGGTGATCAACAATTTCAACCAAGGCAAAATCTTGATTTTCATAGCCAGCAAACTGAGCAGAATTTGTTTCATCTAAGTCTACTTCTTCAAAGAAGACTTTTTCATAGTCTGCAACAGATAAGGCAGTTCGTTGGTTGAGCTTGTTCAAGCGGTCTTTATCCAGATAAGCTTCATAACCTTCAACCAATTCACCGCTGAAGAACTCAGCTACAGCACCACTTCCGTAACTATAAAGGGCGATTTTATCCCCAGCCTTCAAGCTATCTGTATTTTCCAAGAGAGACAGAAGCCCAAGGAAAAGTGAACCTGTGTAGATATTCCCCACCTTTTGACTGTAAAGAATAGACTGGTCAAAATGCTTTTGCAAGAGGTCTTTTTTCTCTTGAGGCAGGCTCTTATCCATGATTTTTTTCAAACCTTTTAAGGCTAATTTAGGATAAGGCAAATGGAAACAAACAGCCGCAAAATCATCCAAAGTAAGCTGGTAGCGTTTTTGATATTCAAGCCAAGTCGTTTTCAAACTATCCAAATATTGTTGGGTAGAATAGACACCATTTACATAAGGAGTTGTCGAGTAATTTGGACGCCAAAAATCCATGATGTCACGGGTTTGAGCAACATTGTCATTATTAAAGGCCATCATGCGTGGATTTTGTGTAATCAACATGGCCACACTTCCAGCACCTTGAGTTGGTTCTCCTGGAGTTTCAATACCGTACTTGGCAATATCACTGGCAATGACCAAGACCTTGGACTCTGGAGAATTTTCCACATGCAATTTGGCATAATGAAGGGCAGCTGTCGCTCCATAGCAGGCTTCTTTAATCTCGAAACTACGCGCAAAGGGCTGAATACCCAGCAAGCCATGCACAAAGACGGCTGCAGCCTTACTCTGGTCAATTCCTGACTCGGTCGCCACAATGACCATGTCAATTTCTGCTCTTTCTTGCTCAGTTAAAATAAAGTCACTAGCACTGGCCGCCAAGGTCACGATGTCCTCAGTTAAGGGCGCAATACTCAATTCCTCGAGTAAGAGTCCTTTGCTTAATTTTTCAGGGTCAATTCCCCTCGCTTCTGCTAAGTCTTGTAACTTCAAGACATATTGACTGGTCGCAAAACCAATCTTATCAATACCGATTGTCATATTTACCTCTGTTTTATCATTCATGTAAAAAATCGTTCGGTACTATTTTATCACAAATGGCAGTAAAAGAGATAAAAAAGACTTGATTCACCAAATCAAGCCTCTTATTGGTCATAATTTCAAAGAATGATTAGTTGCTAGAGAGTTCACCGATATAAGTAGCTTTATAAGCCCCATTCTCAGTTATCAGTTCCTGGAGGATTAAATTTCCTGAGTAAGTCCTTCCCATCTCATCTACAAATTCTTGATAAAACTGACTGGTCGGAATTTCTCTGACATCCTTATCAAATGTCTTGTCAAGTGTTTTACTAACCTTTTCGGCAATCAACTGATGCTCTTGTAATCCACTTTGAAACTCTGAACCCAAACTAGAAACCATGACTGGGATAAGCAACAAAGTCAGTAGACTTACAGACAATAAGGAAAATAGTGATTTTTTCATGATTTTTCCTCCTTTATATAGAGAGAATAGCATACATAGAAAGCCTTGTCACTATATTTATCTCATTTTTCAGAAAATTCTTTTATTTCTGTAAAGTCTACGATACTCGATGTGTTTTTATATAATGATACAGTCTGAGAATCACTGTTCCGCTAGCCATTCCAATGGAAATGACCAGAGCCAGCATAACAACTAATGTTGCACTTGCCAGCGCTTTATTATAGTCCCCTGTCACAAAAAAGGCAGTTGTCCGATAGGAGAGATAACCCGGAACCAAGGGTGCCAAGATTGCTAAGATAAAGACCACAGCAGGAGTCTTATAAAGAATACTTAAAATCTGGCTGACACAAGAACCTATAATGGCTGCAATAAAAGTAGCCACAATAACATTGGTCGGTTCCTTGAGCAAGAGATAGACTAGCCAGACAGCCATGCCCAAAATTCCTCCTGGTAAGAGCATGGACCGCTGAACATTGAGTACGATTAGAAAGGTAATAATAGCAAGAAGACTTGCTACTGCTTGTAATAAAAAGGTTATTAGTGTCATATTAGTTCATCAATACCAAGGCGACAGAAGTTCCTGCCCCTAAAGCAAGGGTAATGAGCAGGGATTCAAACATCTTGCTCATACCAGAGTTTATGTGGTTGGTCATAATATCACGAACCGCATTGGTCAAGGCAATTCCTGGAACAAACGGCATGACCGCACCAGCTATAATCAAGTCTGCCGTTGAAGGAAAGCCTGTGTAGCGAGCCCAAAACTGGGCAATCATTCCAAAGACGAAGGCCCCAGCAAAGGCTGTCACAAAGGGAATTCGGATAAACTTCTCCACATAGAGGGAAAAGGCAAAACCAAATAAGGTCGCCACTCCTGCCCCAAGTGCGTCGTAGATATTTCCACTAAACATAACCGAAAAGAAAGGAGCACTTAAGGTCGCAGCCAGAGTTACCTGCAACTTAGTATAGGGAAGGGGTTGGGCCTGCAAGGCCGTCAATTGCTTAAAGGCTGTTTCTAAATCAATCTGCCCCCCAACCAGCTGACGAGAAATCTGGTTCACATCGCAGACTTTTTCGATGTTATAAGAAGAGGAGGTCACCCGCTTCATGCGCGAAATATTGGTATTTTCAATAGAGAAAAAGATAGCGGCAGGCATGGCAAGGACATTGCAATCCACAATCCCCTGCGAATGCGCAATCCGAATCATGGTATCTTCTACGCGATGAATCTCTGAACCACTTTTAAGGAGAATAGTCCCCGCTAGCATAATCACATCGATGACGGCATTTAATTCTCTTGATTCTTCCATGCGTTCCTCCTTTTATCAACTCCTTCTATTCTATCACAAATCCGGACTCAAAAAAAATCTTTGCCATGAAATCATGACAAAGATTGATTACTTATTTTGATTATCCATCTGATTTTAAGGAGTAGCTGAACTTGTTTTAGGTTTGTAGATTGAAATCTTGACCCTTGTCTTATTGAGGTCTACCTTTTCACCTGCTCTAGGACTTTGTTCAACAACCATGCCTTCTGCACTACCTGCAGGTGCTTTCGTCACTTCTACAACTTCTATATTGGCTTCCTTAATCCCAACAATTTGAATCAAATTGTTCTTAGTAAACTCCAAGCTGGAACCAATGTAACTCGGCATGGCAACACTTGTAACTTTTTTAGCTACTGTCAAGACGATTTGAGTAGGTTTACTCAAATCATAAGGGATACCTGCACCTGGACTTTGTTTCATAATCGTTCCTGGTTCGCTTTCGCTGGACTCTTCTTCCTCTATCTTAATCAAATTCTCAGGAACCTTCTTCTGCTTGAGTTCTGAGATGACTTCTGTAGAGTTCCGTCCAATATAGTTCCCTAATTGAATCGTCGTAGCTTTTTTAGCCACTGTCAAGACAATTTGAGTTGCCTTGCTCAAGTCATAGGTCGTACCTTCTGGTAGACTTTGCTTCATGACCGTTCCAGCCTCACTCTCCTTGGACTCTTCTTCCTCAATTTTAATCAAATTATCTGGAACTTTTTTCTCTTTTAATTCCGCAATGACATCAGATGATTTCCGACCGACATAATTACTAATTTGGAAAGATTGCTTGCCTGATGAGACAACCAAATTGATTTTCGTTCCTTCTTTTCGACCAGTTCCAGCGCCAGGATCTGTACGGATAATCCGCCCTTCCTCCACCTTTTCACTAGCCTCTGACTTCTCCTCGCCAATCTCAAAATTGGCTTTCTTGAGGGTTTCCTTGGCTTCCGCAACTGTCTGACCTGCCACATCTGGAATGGCAATGGTTGCAGGAGTTCTGGATAGTATCCAAATAAGAGAGGCTGCCACCAATACAAGGCTGGCCAAAAAAATCAGGTAACGCATCTTAAATCTACGTTTTTTCGGTGCTTGTGATTGGTAAGTTTCCTCTGTCACAGCCTGGCTTGTTTTTTTGATTGGTTTGTGTTCTGTCTGCGCTTGAACCTTAGGAATAGATGTCAAGGTACTCTGGGAAACCTTCGGTAAGGTCTTGGTATCTGCCTTAGTCGCATCGTCAAAGATCAGCTTTGGTTCATTACGACGATTATAAGACAAACTACTAGACAAATCCACATACATCTCAGCAACTGATTTATAGCGATCTGTCAATTTCTTAGCAGTTGCCTTGATAACAACATTCTCCAAAGCCTGGGGCACAGATGGATTCTCAGCAATAACGGACGGCAGGGGTTTTTGGAAATGCTGGAGAGCGATGGTCACTGCACTATCCCCATCATAAGGGATATGGCCTGTCAGCATCTCATAGAAAATGATCCCCATGGCATAGATATCACTTTGTACAGTCGCCTTAGAACCACGCGCCTGCTCTGGTGACAAGTAATGAACGGAGCCCAGCATCGAGTTAGTCTGAGTCAGACTCGTCTCAGCAAAGGCTACTGCAATCCCAAAGTCTGTAACCTTGACAGTCCCATCTGGTGTCAAGAGGATGTTTTGAGGTTTCAAGTCCCTGTGAACAATCCCTCTGGTATGAGCCAAACGCATGGCGAGAAGAATTTGTCCCATGATACGGACGGCTTCTTCATTAGAAAGAGGATAGTGTTCCTTGATATAGCGTTTAAGGTCAAGTCCAGCCACATACTCCATAGCGAGGTACTGTTGACCGTCTTCCTCACCAATATCTGTTATCCGAACGATATGAGGATGGTCTAAATCTGCCATAGCTCTCGCTTCACGCTGAAAACGAGCTACAGCTATCGGGTCCGTCTGGTAGTTGGTCCTCAGAACCTTCACTGCCACTTCTTCCCCGTCTAGAATCAAATCTTTGGCTAAGTAAACATCTGCCATGCCTCCTCGACCAATCTGTTTGACAATCCGATAGCGTCCGGCAAAAATCTTGCCGATTTGGATCATTCTGCATCCTCCTCGTTCATAGAAACAAGGGCAACCGTAATGTTGTCTAAACCTCCTGCATTGTTAGCAAAACGAACAAGTGTCTCCGTTTTATCTGCTAAAGGAATATCACTGGTTACAATATCACGAATCTCACTGCCTGAAATCATGTTGGTCAAGCCGTCACTATTGAGCAAGAGATAGTCACCTGACTCAAGGATCACTGTCCCAAAATCAGGCTGAATTTCATCTTTTTGCCCAATAGACTGGGTGATAATATTTTTTTGCGGATGAGCTTCTGCCTCTTCTGGTGTCAATTGACCAGCCTTGAGTAATTCATTGACCAAAGAATGGTCGCTCGTCAACTGATGGTATTCTTCTCCACGAATCAAGCCGATACGCGAATCACCAATATGAGCATAGATAGCCTGATTATCGATAATAGCAAGGACTTCCAAAGTAGTTCCCATGCCTCTGTAAGCTTCATCCTGACCAAGCTGGTGAATCTTTTGATTTTCAATTTCTAGGTAATGGGCGAACCATTCACGCACTTCATTGACTGTATCGATTTGGGTATCAACCCAAGCTATACCTAGGTCTGTTACCGCCATTTCACTAGCGATATTCCCTGCGCGATGACCTCCCATCCCATCAGCTAAAATAATCATGGTACGTCCAGCTCTATTGACATAGTGGTTGACATAGTCTTGGTTATTTGTTCGTTTCTGACCAACATCTGTTAATAATGAAATTTCCATGTGTCAGTTCCTTCCTAATCCGATATCTTGCGAAATTGACTGATGAAGAATCCATCACTTCCATACAATTCAGGTGTAATGAGGATACAGCCGTCTTTCATGATATCCTTACATTCATGTTCTAGTTTTACCTGCTCGAACTCGGGATGACTTTCTAAAAAGGCCTCAACAACTTGAAAATTCTCCTCTGAGACAATAGTACAGGTGCTATAAGTTATTATACCACCTTTGCCTAGTGTTTGACAAACACTACCTAATATTTCTAGCTGAATTTCCTGTAAGGACGCGAAATCTGCCGTTTCTTTATTGTATTTGATATCTGGTTTTCGGCGCAAAAGACCGATTCCTGAACAGGGAGCATCCACCAAAATCTTATCAAATGAATTCTGCCCAAAAAACTCATGCACCTTTCTGGCATCCAATTTTTGCCTTTGAACCCGATCTGCAACTCCCAGACGTTGAGCATTTTCTTGGATTAAGTCCAACTTGTGATCGTACAAGTCCAGAGCAGTAACCTGACCTGTCGTGAGATAAGAGGCTATATGGGCTGTTTTCCCACCCGGAGCCGCACAGGCATCAAGCACTCGCTCATCTCCCTGCAAATTCAAAGTTGGCGCAACCAGCTGACTAGACTCGTCTTGGATGGTTATAGTCCCTTCTGCAAACAAATCATGGCCTGCAAAATGCCCTTGCTCCTTAACCAGACCAGTGGTTGCTAAAAGGGAATTATTCGCCTCCAATAAGGCTTGGATTTCCTCTTTTCGGCTTAAATCAGTTACACGAATACTGGCTTTGTTTCGCACCAAGAGACTTTCAAAAATAGCTTGCGCTCGCTCCTCTCCGTATTCTTCCTTGAGCTTTGCAACTAGCCAAACCGGAAGGGAATAAGCGATGGAGTCACGCTTGTTTTTTCGTTTGATGCTAGCAATATCTGGCCAGCCTTCACGCAAGATACGGCGAAGGACGGCGTTGACCAATTTTTCACTGCCTTTTTTACGGACTTTGGCCAATTCCACTGCTTCATTGACCACAGCATAATCTGGAATCTTGTTCAAATAGCGGAGCTGGTAGGCACTCATGAGAAGAAGGACATAGAGCCAGTTATCTAACTTATCTCTGTCTTCGATAAAATGGGATAGGTACCATTCCAGAGTCAGTTTACGGGCTACCGTTCCATAGACTAGCTCGGTCACTAAGCCCTTGTCTGCTGCCGAAAGTTGACTTCCCTTGAGATGCTTATTTAAGGCGATATTTGAGTATGCTTGATTGATAAAAACATCCTCTAATACTGCCAGGGCTAAACTTCTAGCCGTTTCTACTTTAGTCACCAAATCGTTCTCCTACAGTCAATGTACGTCCAACTCCGTTGAGGAAGGAAGCGATGTCCATCTTAGGCTTACCAGCTGGCTGCACTTGCTTAAGAGACAAAGCTCCTTCTGCCGTTGCGACAATCAATTCTTTCTTGCCGATAGAGAGAATCTCTCCTGGATTTCCCTGACCTTCTACTGGCAGGGCTTCATAAATCTTAAAGCGGTCGCCCTTAAGGAAAGTATGGGCAACAGGCCAGGGGTTCATCCCTCTGATTTGGTTGAAAAGTTGACGATTGCTTTTAGTCCAATCCAACTTTTCTTCCTCTGGCTTGATATTTGGCGAGAAAGTAACCTGACTTGGATCCTGCGGTTCAGGTTTGATGTCACCAGCAATGTAGGCAGGCAAAGTATCCAAAAGCAAATCACGACCAACTAGCGCCAATTTTTCAAACAAGGTGCCAACATTGTCCTCATCTGTGATCGGAATACTACGACGAGAAATCATATCCCCTGCATCCATTTCCTTAACCATCTCCATAATGGTTACACCAGCTTCCTCATCACCTTGAATCAAGGCATAATGGATCGGAGCACCACCACGATGTTTAGGAAGGAGTGACGCGTGAACGTTGACCGCAAAGTCCATGCTATCAAGGAGTTTACTTGGGAGAAACTGGCCAAAAGCGGCAGTCACAATCCCATCTGCTCCTAGCTTCATAAGATCTTCCATCTCTGGACTTCCAGATAGTTTTTCAGGTTGGTAGATAGGAAGTCCTGCCTCTTTTGCAGCTTGTTTAACTGGGGTTTCCTGGATAACTTTTTTACGTCCGACAGCACGGTCTGGCTGGGTCACAACGGCTAGAATTTCGTAACGGTTATCTGTCAAAAGTCCTTTTAAGACTGTTGCTGAAAAGTCGGGTGTCCCCATAAAGATTAGTTTTGTCATATCTTCTCCTTCTTATAAAAATTGCTGTGGCTCATGGTCAATGCTGAGACGGAGCTCACTATTTTCCCTTTCTTGAGTCAAGGCCAAGACCTGGTTGAGGGTTGGTCCCAGCTCATCTTCTAAACGGTATTTAATTAAAATCTGGTAATGATAGAGGTTGTGAGTACGGGCGATGGGTTTGGGCGTTGGCCCGAGGATGTTACTGGTTTCAGACAAACCTGACCGCAAAATGTTCATGACTTCATAGGCACGTTTGACCACCTCTTCTTCTTTCTTGTGAGAAAGGGTAATGCCAATGGTGAAATAGTAAGGTGGATAGCCAAGTTGTCGTCTGATACCCATTTCATAAGCATAAAAGCCTTCGTAGTCCTGGTCTTTTGCAAATCGAATAGCGTAGTGCTGAGGATTGTAAGACTGAATCAAGACCTGCCCAGCTTTTTCAGCACGTCCTGCTCGACCTGCCACCTGAGTCAAGAGCTGGAAGGTTCTCTCAGAAGAACGGAAATCAGGCAGATTCAAGGCCGTATCCGCATTTAGAACACCGACTAGGGTCACATTTGGAAAATCCAATCCCTTGGCAATCATCTGAGTACCTAGTAAAATATCTGCTTCTCCTCGCCCAAACTGGTCAAGCAGAGCTTGGTGACTACCTTTCTTACGAGTCGTGTCCACATCCATGCGCAGAATGCGAGCCTGGGGAAAGAGTTCTGCTAGCTCGTCATAAGCCTTCTGTGTCCCTGTCCCATAGTAGCGAATACTGCGGCTCTTACAGTTAGGACAGACCTGAGGAATGTCCTTCGAAAAACCACAATAATGGCAGTTCATATTCTTGGTATCCATGTGCAAGGTCAAGGAAATATCACAGTTGGGACAAGTATCCACCGTCCCACACTCCCGACACATGACAAAGCTAGAATAACCACGGCGATTGAGCATGAGAACCACCTGCTCTTTTTTAGCCAGACGGTCCTGAATCGCTTCTAGCAAAGGAGGCGTAAAATTTGACGTCTCGTTTTGTCCGATATAGTCCCGAAAGTCAATCACTTGAACCTCAGGGATTCTAGCTAAAGGATTGGCGCGTTGGGTCAGACGTAAATGTTGATAAACGCCTTTGCCAGCCCGAGCACGGCTTTCCAGACTAGGAGTTGCTGAACCAAGCACCAGAGCCGCTTGATTATAATGAGCCCGTAAAATAGCCACCTCTCTAGCATGGTAACGGGGATTACTGTCCTGCTTATAAGTCGCTTCATGCTCCTCATCGATAATCATGACACCTAGATTTTTCAGCGGAGCAAAGATGGCAGATCTAGCACCAACAACAACTTGGGCATCGCCGCGTTCCACCTTGCGCCATTCATCATACTTTTCACCATTGGACAGGCCTGAGTGAAGAATGGCCACTTTCTTACCAAAGCGAGCAATAAAACGCTCCGTCATCTGCAGAGTCAAGGAAATCTCAGGCACTAACAAGATGGCTGTTTTCCCCTTATCCAAAGCTCCTTGGATTATTTGTAAGTAAACCTCGGTCTTCCCACTTCCTGTGATCCCTTGAAGGAGGAAGGGAGGCTGATGACTACCAATAGCACTCACAACCGCATCACGCGCCTGTCTTTGCTCTGGATTCAACTCCAAAGGCTGACTTGCTTCAATCCCTTCAAAATAAGCAGCCGAGCGTTGCACTTCCTTTTGGACTATGGACACAGCACCTTGTTCCACAAAAAAGTTGACCTGCTCCCGTGAGTAGGACTCTAACAAACTAGCCAAGGAAGCACTCTCAGGATGAGACAGCAAGTAATCTCTCAATTCCAACTTTTTCTTGGCACGCGCAGATATTTCAACACCTTCTAATTGAGCTAGATTCACCTCATACCAAGACTGGGTCTTGACCTTCTTTTGATCGACTGCCTGATATTCCAGACCAAGTAGGCCTTTTCTAGTCAAACGCATCATTTCAGCTTGCTTACCTAAATCCAGAGAAGAAAAGGCTAGTGAATCTTCAGAACCAAACAAGCGCTCTCGGTCTTCCTGACTCAGACCTTCCAGAGGATAGAGAATCTTGTCATAGCTAGAATTTAGAAATCCCGGTAGCATAGCCTTGAGAATAGAGATTTTGTAAGAAAATACAGATTTGCGGAGCTCCTCAGCCAGCCAGAGTTGTTCTTGCGTGAGAACAGGAGAAAAATCCAGTACCTCGGCAATATCTTTTAAATCTTGACTTACCCCTTCTTCATCCACTTGGGACTCCAAACCAAGAACAATCCCTTGAATCAGGCGATTGCCCTTACCAAAAGGCACATGAACCCGCATCCCAACTTCTAGCATTCCCTCAAATTCCTTAGGAATCTTGTAACTATAGGGCTGGTCCGTCTGCATCAAGGGCACATCTACAATAATATTGGTTATAACCATCTTCTCACCTCCTCCTTGTCAGTACATTCTTACAATAGAAAAAATAAGATTGAGTCCCCCCAACCTTAAATTTTTTCACCATCTTCTTTTTCTTTAGCGATTTGCTCTTTGATTTTCTTTTCTTCTTCTTCTTTGCGGCGTTTTTCTTCTTCGATACGGCGACGCACTGCTTCACGTTTCCCTTCTGGGTCTGGGTGAATGGTTACGTTTCCTGATTCGATTTCTTCTAGAGCGCGAAGAGTTGATTTTTCAGACTTGAAACCTTGAGTTGCTGGTGCACCTGCTTCCAATTCGTGGGCACGTTTTGCTTCCAAGATTACGAGTGAATATTTTGAAGGAACCTTGTCGAGCAAGGTATCAATAGAGGGTTTTAACATCATTTGCTTGTACCTATTTTCTAAATTTTATCGGGTAGTTGGAGACTTTGGTAACATCTCCTGATAGTGACCAATGACACGGTCCACACGGAAGTGCTCTGCTTCGATCACACGTTTGACACGCTCAGCAGCTAGGGGCACCTGATCGTTGACAATCGCATAATCATACTCACGCATGAGAGCAATTTCTTCCTTGGCTTTTTCGATTCGTTGGGCAATCACTTCTGCGCTATCTGTTCCACGACCTACCAAGCGGTCTTGTAATTCATCCAAATCTGGTGGTGTCAGGAAGATAAAGACAGCATCTGGAACCTTTTTCTTAACCTGAAGAGCACCCTGAACTTCAATTTCAAGGAAAACATCGATTCCCTTGTCCAAGGTTTCATTGACGTAGGTCAGAGGAGTTCCATAGTAGTTGCCGACATATTCTGCGTATTCCAACATCTGTCCTTGACGAATCAGCTCTTCAAACTCTTCACGAGTACGGAAGAAATAGTCACCACCGTCCACTTCTCCAGGACGTTGTGCGCGTGTCGTCATCGATACAGAGTATTGAAATTGATTTTCAGAACTCTCAAAAATCTCTCTTCTAACCGTTCCTTTGCCAACCCCTGAAGGACCAGAAAAAACGATTAGTAAGCCTCGGTCTGCCATTGTGTCTCCTTTTAGTCAGTCTGTGAAATAACATTTCTCTAGAATAATGGCAAAAAGCCAGATTATCCTTTACAGTCTTTCTATCTAGTGTAACAAAAAAGCAGTAATTTTTCAACTGCTCTTTCTTATTTATTTAGATGTGTTGTGATTCGAACGTGAAATATCGCTTTTAAAATATCTTCAGAAAATAGGTCTATACCATTTACAAATGAAAAAGAAAGGTTTATAATGTAATTGACATAATAAATTGTAGAATCAATTTTTTAAGGAGGTTAACATTATGCCTAACTATATTAAAGCGGATCAGTTTTTCTACCCACACGGAGTTCGTCGAGGTGGTTACTTGGAACTTGTGGACGGCAAGTTTGGAAAACATGTAGAGCAGATTCCTGAAGGAGCTGAGGTGATTGACTATACAGGTTATAGCATTGCTCCAGGACTTGTGGATACCCACATTCATGGATTTGGCGGTGTGGATGTTATGGATAATAATATCGAAGGAACGCTTCATACTATGAGTGAAGGACTCCTCAGCATGGGGGTAACGAGCTTCTTGCCAACAACTTTGACATCGACTTATGAGCAATTGCTTGCGGTAACTGAAAATATCGGTGCTCGTTATCAAGAAGCAAGTGGCGCGAAAATTCGTGGAATTTATTTTGAAGGGCCTTATTTCACAGAGAAATACAAGGGGGCTCAAAACCCTGCCTACATGAAAGATCCTCGCATGGATGAGTTTCGTGCTTGGCAAAAAGCAGCAAATGGCTTGCTAAATAAAATTGCTCTTGCGCCAGAGCGTGAAGGTGTAGAAGACTTTGTACGGACTATCACCGGAGAAGGTGTAACGGTTGCTCTTGGGCACTCAAACGCGACTTTTGATGAAGCTAAAAAAGCAGTCGATGCTGGAGCGAGTGTTTGGGTACACGCCTACAATGGAATGCGTGGGTTGACTCACCGCGAACTGGGTATGGTTGGAGCCATGTATCAATTACCTCATACCTATGCAGAGTTGATCTGTGATGGCCATCACGTAGATCCAAAAGCCTGCGAAATTCTTATCAAACAAAAAGGGACAGAAAACATTGCTCTTATTACAGACTGTATGACAGCTGGTGGATTGGAAGACGGTGACTATATGTTGGGAGAATTCCCAGTTGTCGTTGCAAATGGAACTGCACGCCTCAAATCGACAGGTAACTTGGCAGGTTCTATCCTCAAACTCAAAGATGGTGTGAAGAATGTAGTCGAATGGGGAATTGCGAATCCGCATGAAGCAGTCATGATGGCCAGCTTCAACCCAGCTAAATCCGTTCACATCGATGACGTCTGTGGACAAATTCGTGAAGGTTATGATGCAGATTTTATTGTTTTAGACAAAGATTTGGAATTGGTAGCAACCTATCTAGATGGTGTGAAACGTTATCAAGCATAAGAGAGAAGAGTCTGGGCAAAAGTCTAATTTGAGGAGAAAATCCAGTAATACTCCTTTGAAGTCAAAAAGCAACAAACACTGTCAACTATTTGTTACAACTCCATTAATTAGTATTCCACTTTCTAAAATCAGTATTTTGAGCTGTGCAATCCAAGTCTTCTAATTTGTTTTTTAATTTCTGTTTAGTATAAATTTTACTTGGGCAGTAGACCAACTTGGAGCGTTTACGAGTTGTTCCAGGCTCAGTTTAGCTTGTTTTCTTAGTCTCTTCTTTGTCTTTCTGTGAGACTTGGGAGAGAGGATGTTTTCCTTATAGAGTATTTTTCTAACAGTTGTATCAGAGAGCTGAATTCCCTCTTCTTCAGCTAGTAATTCACAGAAATGAAGGACATTTGGTTTATATGTTTCATAGGAGAGGTATTTCTTTAGGACACGTTCTTTGATTTCATCAGGGATTGCATGTTTTGGTTTTCGATTTCTGTTTCCGTGTCTGAAGGCTTTTTTTCCTTTCTGTTGATAGGCTAGTAGCAGACGATTGATTTGTCTTTCAGAAAGATTCAGTTCGACACAGGGTCGTTTCTTTGTTTTCTTTCCTTGGTCTATAGCTTTTATCACAAGATATTTTTTCGTTTCATTCATATTCAGTTGGATACTTTTCATACGACTATTTTATCAAATGGGACATTTTCACGTTCGATTTACTAAATGAAAGTTATATAATGAAGTTAGCCACCCAGCCCTCCTAAAAATTAGATGGTTCAACTAGCTGAAAGTGTAGACATAAGAAAACACCTCTGTGTTATACTTGTTGTTCAACCACAAACACAAGAAAGGCACAGAGATGCGATATTTTAAAAGAGTTGGATTTCTCCAACTCTTCTCTTTTTAATACACGTTATTTTGATTTGACTGGCTTGTCTTGAGCTGTCTTCAAGGCTGTGGCAATCGTATCTGCATACAATTTTGCTCCTGCTTCAATAGTGCTAGTGTCACTTCCGAAATGGACTTGGTCTGTTCCTGCCCAAATTTCTGGATGCTCTTTCGCAACTTGATTCCAATCTGCTATCGTGATGTAAGGTGTCTTCTCTGCCAATTCTCTCATGTAGGCAGCAGCCTTCTCAACGATGGCATAGGTCTCTTTTGTCTTATCTCCCTCATAAGGAGTCACCAAAACCATATGGTGGCCCTTAGGAAGATTTTTCACGATACTGTCCCAGTCTTCCTTGTAATTTTCAGGATTATTTACCCCAGTCGCAATGACCACCATCTTAGGTAAAAATTTATTTTGGCTATTGTTTATCATGATTTCATTGGCAGTCTTGGTTGTTCTGCTGACCTGCGCGTTAATTTGTGCTCCAGGAAGAGCTGTCTGCAGGGCTGTATTTGCCCTTAAAGCCACCGAGTCACCAATTAACATAGTGCCATCAGCAATTCCTAAACTATCAGCTTCTGCTCGTTCTGCTATCACTTTTGTTTGGGCAATAGTACTAGCAGCTTGCTTCAAGCCATTGACAGTTAAGTCTGTCTCAAACGCTCCCACTTGTGGTGCCAACAAAGTCACTAAGAAGACAATGAAGGCCAAGATTCCCGTACTTGTTGCAAGAATTGTGTGAATATAAGGCAGGGGACGAAGAGTTTGTAAAATAGGTGTGTTCTTGCCTGCAATCCAAGGTTCCAATACATAAAATGAAAGACTGGCAAATCCATAAGAAAAAATCAAAGTTAATAACACAGCAAGAAGATTTGAGGTCAACTGTGAGAAAATGATGTAGAAAGGCCAATGGAAGAGATAAACTGCATAGCTAGTATCCGCTAAAAAGCTAATCATCTTTGTCTCTTGTATATGATGTGTCTTTTCATGTAAGACACGCGCCGCCAGAATCATAGCAAGAGCTGCAAGGCTAGCAAGTAAGAAGCCCATAAGATAGGCAAAAAGATAGGTAAATTTGACAAAGAAGGTCAAAATGAGTAAGAAGCCAAAACCTCCTCCAAAAACCAAAAGGGTCTTGCGTAAATCCCAGATTTTATCCAACTGCTTGACGAGGGAAGTCGTCTGACGAACGCCTACAATCGTTGCTAGGATACTTCCCAAAAAGAATGGATAGACATGAGTTAAACTGGAGAAGTAAACAGAGGAATAAGAGGTCACTAGAAAACTACCAATAAACATGGAGAAGAAGCTGATCAAGAAGGCAGCAGCTGATAAGAGAAAAACCATTCCCCTCAACTGACCATTTGATTTGGACTGTTTGGATAAGAACCAAACTGCCAATCCCCAAAGAATATAGTAGTGAACCTCAACGGCCAAGCTCCAATTATGAACAAACAAATGAGGAATGAACTGAGATTCATAACTCCCACCTGTTAGCAGTTCATAGAAGTTAGTCATAAAGCCTAAAACACCCGCAATCTGACCCCCAATTCCAGCCACATAATCTTGGCGAACTAGAAAGGTAAAGGGCATGGTTACCAAGACCATCAAAATCACAGGTGGCACAATCCGATAAAAGCGTCTCCTAAAAAATCCAATCAAGTCAATCTCATGATTTTTAGAAAACTCTTCGATGAGTAGAGCCGTAATCAGGAAACCTGAAAATGTGAAAAAGACATCTACCCCGAAAAATCCTCCAGGAAAGATGGTCTGAAAGAAATGATACAAGAGTACCAGTAGTAAACCTGTAATCCTAATCAAGGAAAACCATTTAATGCGCATACGAGTTTATTCTCCCTTTCATTATACACTTTATTCTATCAAAAAAAGAAGAAAAATCCTAAGAGAAAACTTAGGATTTTTAGCTTATATCTATTCCGTTTTAGAAATTGCGTCCTGACTTATTATAGCCATATTTTTCCACAAAATACTCACGGAATTCCAAGAGATTGTCATCCATGATGGCTTGTCGCACTTGCTTCATCAGGTTAAGCAAGAAGTAAAGATTATGGTAGCTAGTTAAGCGGATACCGAAGGTTTCATCAGCTTTGAGTAGGTGACGAAGGTAGGCGCGTGTGTAGTTCTTACATGTGTAGCAATCACACTCAGGATCCAGTGGCGTAAAGTCCTCAGCAAACTGGGCATTTTTGACAACCAAACGTCCCTGACTGGTCATACAAGTCCCGTTACGAGCGATACGAGTCGGCAAGACACAGTCAAACATATCCACCCCACGAATGACCCCATCAATCAAGCTATCTGGCGCTCCGACACCCATCAAATAGCGAGGTTTATTTTCAGGAAGCAGTTGGGTTGTGAAGTCCAAAACCGCATTCATCTCTTCGTGGGTTTCTCCTACTGCCAAGCCACCGATAGAGTAGCCTGGGAAATCCATGCTGACAAGGTCATGAGCCGATTGGCGACGCAGGTCTTCAAATCCTGCCCCCTGCACAATCCCAAATAACCCTTGGTCATGCGGACGACGGTGAGCCTTCAAACCACGCTCAGCCCAACGACTGGTACGCTCGATTGATTTCTTAACGTAATCGTAAGGTTGATAAAACTGAGGACATTCGTCAAAGGACATCATGATGTCTGAGCCTAGATTATTCTGAATAGAGATAGCTTTTTCTGGCGATAGGAACATCTTGGAACCATTGAGATGGTTTTTAAAGGTTACTCCTTCTTCTGTGATATTACGGCTATCTGCTAAGGAATAAACCTGAAAACCACCACTATCTGTCAAGATAGGCTGGTCCCAATTCATGAACTTGTGGAGACCACCTGCGCGAGCAATAAGTTCATCTCCAGGACGAAGCCAGAGATGATAGGTGTTTGACAGGATAATTCCCGAACCCATCTCCTTCAATTCTTCAGGCGACTGAGTTTTGACAGTGGCTTGAGTCCCAACTGGCATAAACATAGGTGTTGGGAAGGTGCTGTGGGGAGTGATGATTTCTCCCAGACGAGCTCCTGTATGTTTTTCTTTCTTAATCAAACGGTATTTGATTGGTGAATCTGACATTTTTTACCTCCGAAGCTGGGAAAGACAGTCCCAGTTCATACTTTGTACCCAAGGGCATACTGTATGATTTTATCAAAAAAAGCTGGAACTGTCACGAACTATGGTATAATAAGAGAATGAACTATCCAAAAATTGATTTAAAAACAATTCGTCAGGAGTCAAAACATTTTCAGGCTGACACCCCCCGTCTCTTTCTCCTCTATATCCTTCCCAGTATGCTGGTCATCTTATCTGGTTTTCTTAATCCCTTATCTCGGATCCACGTGACTGTTTTAGAACAGCCATTTTTCAGCATACTTGGTCAAATACTTCAAGCCTACCTCTTTCCTCTACTAGTCTCCTTTATCGGGACTATTCTTTTGACCAGTTCCGTCTATGCAACCCTGACACTCATGAAAGATTCTAAAACGGAGCCATCTGTAAAAAACAGCCTAGCTCTCTTTGATGAGGAGCGCTTTTCTCAAACCTTTTTGACCCTACTTCTCAAACGTTTCTATCTCTTTTTATGGAGTATCCCTAATTTACTTGGGATTTACTTCCTCTTTTATAGTAGCTTTTTAGCCCAAAAATTCGTCACCCTACATCCTGAGTTTCCAAATCTAGATCTCTCATCAGTTGAAACCGAGCGTTTCCTCATGGTCTTTGGACTCTACTTTCTTGCAAGTCTCATCTTGATCATTGTAGGAAATATCCTCTATATTCCACAGTATTATGCCTATTCACAGGTGGAATTTCTTCTCTGTTATAGTCTAGACCTAGGACAGGCCTCACCAAGACGAATCCTAAAAACTAGCCGTTCCTTTATGAAGGGCTACAAGTTCCAGCACTTTGTCCTAGATTTACAGCTTCTTCCTTGGTACTTCCTCAATTGGATTACCTTTGGCATTGCTAGTTTTTTACTCCTACCTTATATCCAATGTACTAAAATCAGCTTTTATAGAGCAGTACTTAGAGCAGCACTTAGTAAAAAATACCAACTAAACTACCCCTGATAGGGCTAGTTTTTCACTCCTACCCTACATTCAAATTAATTAATAAAATGATTTTTTACCGAGCAGTATTGGCTCGAAAACGTCCAAAAGCTTGAAGGTTTTCCCTCAAGCTTTTTTCTATCAATGAGTTTCTCCGCCTACCAACTTGAGGTCTTGATCTCCATGTTCTATAATGGCTCCGATTGCCGCTTCTATCCCTCGCCTAATATCCACTAAACTCATAGCTGGAGTTGTAGGTCGATTCACCACCTATTCCATCATATAAGGAATATGCATAAAACCTGCCTTAACATGTGGAAATTTCTTTTCTACCAAATAGAGGGCCTGATACATCAAATGGTTGCAGACAAAAGTCCCTGCCGTATTGGAAACAGAGGCCGGCAAGCCCTCTTTTTTTATAGCTTGAACAATCGCTTTAATCGGTAAACTACTAAAGTAGGCCGAAGCACCGTCTTGGCGAATGGAAAGGTCAATCGGTTGATTACCATCATTATCAGGAATGCGTGCATCGTCTTGATTTATAGCCACTCGTTCAGGCGTCAAGCTAGATCTTCCACCTGCTTGGCCAATACAAAAGACAAAGTCAGGTTGATAGCGGTTCATCTCTTCTTCCAATACTTGAGCCGATTTGTGAAAGACTGTTGGCACTTCTAACCAACGGACCTCAGCACCATGGATTTCAGCTGGTAAACCTTTAATGGCCTCCAAAGCTGGATTAACCTTTTCCCCTCCAAAGGGCTCAAAACCTGTCACTAATACTTTCATTTCTAACTCCTCAAAACAAATTCAATGAGACTTTTTCTTAAAAACAAGTATAACATATTTCCCTTATTCCGGAGTGAAAAGGACTAGCGAGACTAAGATTGACCTTTGAACTTATTTAAAGAGAAAAATACTAATCAAGGCTAAAATAGCTGGCTCACCTTGCTTCAAAATAATTTTCTTATCTGCTGTGAGAGAGCCATAAGCCGCAGCACCAATCACAAATAAAACAAAAATAGTCACAATTTCTAAATTCTGTGAGAAATAAATCCCATACAGGAGAAAGACTCCTAGCAGAGCATTATAAATCCCTTGATTTTTAAACAGTGAACTTACCGACGGACGAGCTAGTTCTTCCCTGTCCATGTTAAAGACACGACTAGTCGCTTCTGATTGCGTTGCAATACTTTCCAAATAAAAAATGTAAAAATGCTCCAAAGCAACGATTGTTGCTAAAATAATTGTAATAATTGACATCTATTTCTCCTTAAATTTCTATATTTTCAATGCTCAAAACCAATTTGTTTAATAAACGGCTGAATTCTGTTCTCTCAGACTCTGTTAAGATACTTTCCATCTCTTTCTTAACCTTGATATGCTGCAGAGGTGGATTCATCACTAACTGCTCCTTGGCATACTTCGTAGCCTCTACCAAGACTTCTCGCTGATTTTCAGGATTACGATGACGCTCCACCAAACCTTCCTTTTCTAAAATCTTAAAATGCCGTGTCAAAGCAGCCTGATCAATCTTCAAACGCTCCTGAACCGCTATTTGATTACAAGGGGAATGCTTCAACAAAAATAATAAAATCTGATACCGTGTCAAACTAATCCCAAGCCTTTTTTCAAACAATTGCGTACTCGCTTGCTCAGACAAGCGGAGTTGATACAGTAAATCTTGAATCTCTATCATTTCTTCCTCCTTTCTATTGATTTATCAATAGTTGATTAATCAAGTTTAATATAATACTGGACTAAAATCAAAAAACATCTTATAATAGTAGTTATGAAACTTACAAACGAAGAAACACAAAAAATTGAACAACTCCTAAGAGATTCATCGTACGCCAAATATCACAAACGTCTACAGATTATTTATTTTCGCTCAAAAGAAAAGAGTTATAAGGAAATCATGGATTTGCTAGATTGCAATAAAACAACTGTTTGGAGGAATTTGAAAAAATATAAGGAGTTTGGTTTAGAAGCGCTTCTTCAGGAGACCCGTGGTGGA
>NZ_MWSM01000015.1 GCF_002087075.1 Streptococcus pseudopneumoniae ATCC BAA-960 = CCUG 49455 | reverse complement strand
GAACAAGACCCAGAGAAAGTATCTGAGTTTCTTGATATTTTGGATAACCTAAAAGATTTACCAATCGTATATATTGATGAAACAGGAATCGACCGCTATCTCTATCGTCCTTATGCAGGGGCTCCTAGAGGGGAGAAAGTCTATGAAAAGATTAGCGGACGTCGTTTTGAGCGAACTTCAATTGTTGCAGGACAAGTAGACGGAGAGTTTATAGCTCCCATGATTTACAAGAACAGCAGGACAAGCGATTTCTTTGTGGAGTGGTTCAAAACGCAACTCCTGCCTGCTTTGAAGACACCTCATGTTATTATCATGGACAATGCTAGTTTTGATCCCAAGAACATTTTGGATGAACTCTGCATCCAAGATAAACACTTTTTCTTACCTCTACCGCCTTATTCACCAGATTTGAATCCTATTGAGCAAGCTTGGGCTATCTTGAAAAAGAAAGTAACAGATTTATTAAGGGAAGTCCCAACTATTTTTGAATGTTTGGAACGCTTTTTAAAAACTAAATGACTATAAAAAGAAATGCCACGCTATGAAGGCTCAAGCGATTGTCACAAGTCAAGGGAGAAGTTTCTTTGGATATCGCTGTGAACTATTGTCATGATATGAAGTTGTTCAAAACGAGTCGCAGAAATATCGGACAAGCTGGTAAAATCTTGGCTGACAATGGTTATCAAGGACTCATGAAGCTATATCCTCTTTTGCAGGAAGTCTAATATTGTTATAAAATGATTTGAATTCCAAAATCACATTGTTCCGTCCGTATTTCATTTTACTGTATGTCTTCCTAAACTCCAAAGTTTCTGCGTCAAATTTCCTATTTTCACTGTAGTCTTTGACACTTCGAACGACAATTTGAATCATATATTCAAAAAAAATGAAAAATTTGTGCCAACAAGCCTAAATATTCTGAAAATTTGTTTGATTTTTAATGGATAATGTGATATAATGGTTGTCAATCTATAATTCACATAAACAGAGGAGTAGAAAATGAAAAAAAATCGTGTATTTGCTACAGCAGGTCTTGTTTTATTAGCAGCAGGTGTACTTGCAGCATGCAGTTCTTCAAAATCATCTGATTCATCAGCCCCTAAAGCTTATGGCTATGTTTATACAGCAGACCCAGAAACCTTGGACTACCTGATTTCAAGTAAAAATAGTACAACAGTAGTGACTTCAAATGGGATTGATGGTTTATTCACTAACGATAATTACGGTAATCTTGCTCCTGCAGTTGCAGAGGATTGGGAAGTCTCTAAGGATGGTTTGACCTACACTTATAAGATTCGTAAAGGGGTTAAATGGTTTACCTCTGATGGAGAAGAATATGCAGAGGTGACGGCTAAAGATTTCGTGAACGGTTTAAAACACGCAGCAGATAAAAAATCAGAAGCTATGTATTTAGCTGAAAATTCGGTTAAAGGCTTGGCAGATTATCTATCAGGAACTTCAACAGATTTTTCAACAGTTGGTGTCAAGGCGGTTGATGATTATACGTTACAATACACTTTGAACCAGCCTGAACCGTTCTGGAACTCTAAGTTGACTTATTCTATTTTCTGGCCTCTGAATGAAGAATTCGAAACATCAAAAGGAAGCGATTTTGCTAAACCAACAGATCCGACATCCTTGCTTTATAATGGTCCATTCTTGTTGAAAGGGTTGACTGCAAAATCTTCTGTAGAGTTTGTAAAAAATGAGCAATATTGGGATAAAGAAAATGTCCACCTAGATACTATCAATCTAGCTTACTATGATGGATCAGATCAGGAGTCGCTAGAGCGTAACTTCACTAGTGGAGCTTATAGTTATGCCCGTCTTTACCCTACCAGCTCCAACTATTCTAAGGTTGCAGAAGAATACAAGGACAATATCTATTACACACAATCAGGCTCTGGGATTGCTGGTCTGGGTGTGAATATTGATCGCCAAAGTTACAACTATACTTCTAAAACTACAGATTCAGAGAAAGTAGCTACTAAGAAGGCATTGCTTAACAAAGATTTCCGTCAAGCCTTGAATTTTGCTCTTGATCGCTCAGCTTACTCAGCTCAAATCAATGGTAAAGATGGAGCAGCTTTAGCAGTTCGTAATTTATTTGTAAAACCAGACTTTGTTTCAGCTGGTGAGAAGACCTTTGGTGATTTAGTCGCTGCTCAACTTCCTGCTTATGGTGATGAGTGGAAAGGTGTGAATTTAGCTGATGGGCAGGATGGTTTATTCAATGCTGACAAGGCCAAGGCAGAGTTTGCGAAAGCTAAGAAAGCTTTAGAAGCAGACGGCGTTCAGTTTCCTATTCATCTGGACGTTCCAGTAGACCAAGCATCAAAAAACTACATATCTCGTATTCAGTCTTTTAAACAATCTGTAGAAACAGTTCTTGGTGTTGAAAATGTCGTTGTTGATATTCAACAAATGACAAGTGATGAATTCCTTAATATTACTTACTATGCTGCCAATGCTTCATCTGAGGATTGGGATGTATCAGGAGGAGTTTCATGGGGTCCAGACTATCAAGACCCATCTACTTACCTGGATATTTTAAAAACAACTAGCAGTGAAACTACAAAAACATATTTAGGATTTGATAATCCAAATAGCCCTTCAGTAGTTCAAGTTGGTTTGAAAGAATACGATAAATTAGTTGATGAAGCTGCCAGAGAGACAAGCGACTTGAATGTCCGTTATGAAAAATATGCAGCGGCTCAAGCATGGTTGACAGATAGTTCACTCTTTATTCCTGCTATGGCTTCTTCTGGTGCAGCACCAGTGCTTTCACGAATTGTTCCATTTACTGGAGCTTCTGCGCAAACAGGCTCTAAGGGGTCAGATGTTTACTTCAAATATTTGAAATTACAAGATAAAGTGGTGACTAAGGAAGAGTATGAAAAAGCTCGTGAAAAATGGTTGAAAGAAAAAGCTGAATCAAATGAGAAAGCTCAAAAAGAATTGGCAAGTCATGTGAAGTAAATAATTTCTAATAGAACTTTCTCTCCATGAGGAGAAGGTTCTTTTGGGATTTTTAAAGGAAATAATATGAAAAAATATATTTTTATGCGTGTTTTGCGGTCATTGGTTTCGATTTTCTTAGTAACGACTTTGACCTACACGATTATCTATACCTTGGTTCCTCGAAAATTGATTTTCAAGCAGGATCCTAACTATAATAAAATTGCGACAACGGCTGATAAACGTGATAACTATGAAAATACTGTGTTTGAGCGTATGGGCTACATTGAGTATTACGATACTAAAGAGTTGCAAGAAAAGGCAAGTAGCATGGATTCTTCTGTAACAGTAGAAGCAAATGCGACCAATAAAGCTATTTATGAAAAGTACATCAATCAATTAGGTCATGGTTGGACTTTAGGAGAATTTACTGAAAGTGGTCAATTCTATGCTACTCGTGAAATTCCAATTTTTGAACGTGTTTTTCACTTCTATGCTAACTTGATTGACATTGACCATACAAATAAAATCCAAGACCCTGAAAATCCAGACTTGAAACGCTACCTTCGTTTTGAAAATGATCCAGCTATCGGATGGTCATTGGTCGGTTCAGGAACTAAACATAAATATCTCTTGTACTTTAACAGTCAGTTCCCATTTGTTCATCAAAACTTTGTGAACTTGAATTTAGGTGACTCTTACCCAACCTATGCTAATACACCAGTTCTTCAGGTTATTACTCAAGGTCAAGGACAAACCAAAACTGCCCAAGTTCAGTTCCCAACAGGTAAGAAAACGTCTTCTGTAAATATTTACTCAAGAACCTACAAGTCACCTAGTCAGGCTGACTCTCGTGAAGTAGCTAGCTATGGGAAAGATGATCCTTATACAGCGACTGAAAGTAATTACCAATATCCATCTATGATTGTCAGCTCTGCTATTACTGGTTTGATTGGTTTGGTTCTTGCCTATGCTCTTGCCGTGCCACTTGGTTCAGCCATGGCTCGTTTCAAGAACACTTGGATTGATAGCCTCTCAACAGGGACTTTGACCTTCTTGCTTGCTCTTCCAACCATTGCCTTGGTTTACATCGTTCGATTGATTGGATCATCTATTGCCCTTCCAGATTCATTCCCTATCTTGGGAGCTGGAGATTGGCGTTCTTACGTTTTACCAGCAGTCATCCTTGGTTTGTTGGGTGCTCCTGTTACAGCCATTTGGATTCGTCGTTACATGATTGACTTGCAATCTCAAGACTTTGTTCGTTTCGCTCGTGCAAAAGGTTTGTCTGAAAAAGAAATTTCAAACAAACACATCTTTAAAAATGCCATGGTTCCGCTGGTTTCAGGAATTCCTGGTGCCATTATTGGGGTTATCGGTGGTGCAACCCTTACTGAAACAGTCTTCGCCTTCCCAGGTATGGGTAAAATGTTGATTGACTCTGTAAAAGCATCTAATAACTCTATGGTCGTTGGTCTTGTCTTCATCTTTACATGTATTTCTATCTTCTCACGTCTTTTGGGAGATATTTGGATGACTATTATTGACCCACGTATTAAATTGACTGAGAAAGGAGGCAAATAATGTCTACAATCGATAAAGAAAAATTTCAGTTTGTAAAACGTGACGATTTTGCCTCTGAAACTATTGATGCGCCAGCATATTCTTACTGGAAATCAGTGTTTAGACAATTTATGAAGAAAAAATCAACTGTAGTCATGTTGGGAATCTTGGTAGCCATCATTTTGATGAGTTTCATCTACCCAATGTTTTCTAAGTTTGATTTCAATGATGTCAGCAAGGTAAACGACTTTAGTGCTCGTTATATCAAGCCAAATGCTGAGCATTGGTTCGGTACAGACAGTAACGGTAAATCACTCTTTGACGGTGTCTGGTTTGGAGCTCGTAACTCTATCCTTATTTCTGTGATTGCGACAGTGATTAACTTGGTTATCGGTGTTTTTGTCGGTGGTATTTGGGGAATTTCAAAATCAGTTGACCGTGTCATGATGGAAGTTTATAACGTCATCTCAAACATCCCATCTCTTTTGATTGTCATTGTCTTGACTTACTCAATCGGAGCTGGATTCTGGAATCTGATTTTTGCTATGAGTGTGACGACATGGATTGGGATTGCCTTCATGATCCGTGTGCAAATCTTGCGTTATCGTGATTTGGAATACAACTTGGCGTCACGTACTTTGGGAACACCAACCTTGAAGATTGTTGCCAAAAACATTATGCCACAATTGGTATCTGTTATTGTGACAACGATGACTCAAATGCTTCCAAGCTTTATCTCATACGAAGCCTTCTTGTCTTTCTTCGGTCTTGGATTGCCGATTACAGTGCCAAGTTTGGGTCGTTTGATTTCGGATTATTCACAAAACGTAACAACCAATGCTTACTTGTTCTGGATTCCATTGACAACCCTTGTTTTGGTATCCTTGTCCCTTTTCGTAGTTGGTCAAAACTTAGCGGATGCTAGTGATCCACGTACACATAGATAGGAGTAGAAATGACAAAAGAAAAAAATGTAATTTTGACTGCTCGCGATATTGTCGTGGAATTTGACGTTCGTGACAAAGTATTGACAGCCATTCGCGGCGTTTCCCTTGAACTAGTTGAAGGAGAAGTATTAGCCTTGGTAGGTGAGTCAGGATCAGGAAAATCTGTTTTGACAAAGACCTTCACAGGTATGCTCGAAGAAAATGGTCGCATTGCCCAAGGTAGTATTGACTACCGTGGTCAGGATTTGACAAATCTATCTTCTCACAAGGATTGGGAACAAATTCGTGGTGCTAAGATTGCGACTATCTTCCAGGATCCAATGACTAGTTTGGACCCCATTAAAACAATTGGTAGCCAGATTACAGAAGTTATTGTAAAACACCAAGGAAAAACAGCCAAGGAAGCAAAAGAATTGGCCATTGACTACATGAATAAAGTTGGAATCCCAGACGCAGATAGACGTTTTGATGAATACCCATTCCAATATTCTGGAGGAATGCGTCAACGTATCGTTATTGCGATTGCCCTTGCCTGCCGACCTGATGTCTTGATCTGTGATGAGCCAACAACTGCCTTGGATGTAACCATTCAAGCTCAGATTATTGATTTGCTAAAATCTTTACAAAACGAGTATCATTTCACAACAATCTTTATCACTCACGACCTTGGTGTGGTAGCAAGTATTGCGGATAAGGTAGCGGTTATGTATGCAGGAGAAATCGTTGAGTATGGAACTGTTGAGGAAGTCTTCTATGACGCTTGCCATCCATATACATGGAGTCTCTTGTCTAGCTTGCCTCAGCTTGCTGATGATAAAGGGGATCTTTACTCAATCCCAGGAACACCTCCGTCACTTTATACTGACTTGAAAGGGGATGCCTTTGCCTTGCGTTCTGACTATGCAATGCAGATTGACTTCGAACAAAAAGCTCCTCAATTCTCAGTATCAGAGACACATTGGGCTAAAACTTGGCTTCTTCATGAGGATGCTCCAAAAGTAGAAAAACCAGCTGTGATTGCAAATCTCCATGATAAGATCCGTGAAAAAATGGGATTTGCCCATCTGGCTGACTAGGAGGAAGGAAATGTCTGAAAAATTAGTAGAAATTAAAGATTTAGAAATTTCCTTCGGTGAAGGAAGTAAGAAGTTTGTCGCGGTTAAAAATGCTAACTTCTTTATCAACAAGGGAGAAACGTTCTCGCTTGTTGGTGAGTCAGGTAGTGGGAAAACAACTATTGGTCGTGCTATCATCGGTCTCAATGATACAAGTAATGGAGATATCATTTTTGAGGGTCAAAAGATTAATGGTAAGAAATCGCGTGAACAAGCTGCGGAATTGATTCGTCGTATCCAGATGATTTTCCAAGACCCTGCGGCAAGTTTGAATGAACGTGCGACTGTTGATTATATTATTTCTGAAGGTCTTTACAATCACCATTTGTTTAAGGATGAAGCAGAGCGTGAAGAGAAAGTTCAAAATATTATCCGTGAAGTGGGTCTGCTTGCTGAGCATTTGACTCGTTACCCTCATGAGTTTTCAGGTGGTCAACGTCAACGTATCGGTATTGCCCGTGCCTTGGTCATGCAACCAGACTTTGTTATTGCGGATGAACCAATTTCAGCCTTGGACGTTTCTGTGCGAGCCCAAGTCTTGAACTTGCTCAAAAAATTCCAAAAAGAACTTGGCTTGACCTATCTCTTTATCGCCCATGACTTGTCGGTTGTTCGTTTTATTTCAGATCGTATCGCAGTTATTTACAAGGGTGTTATTGTAGAGGTTGCAGAGACAGAAGAATTGTTTAACAATCCAATTCACCCATATACTCAAGCCTTGCTTTCAGCGGTACCAATTCCAGACCCAATCTTGGAACGTAAGAAGGTCTTGAAGGTTTACGACCCAAGTCAACACGACTATGAGACTGATAAACCATCCATGGTTGAAATCCGTCCAGGTCACTATATTTGGGCGAACCAAGCCGAATTGGCACGTTATCAAAAAGGACTAAACTAGTAATGGTTTTATAATTTCCATGTCAATTTTTAGGCTCTTTGTCAACTGTAGTGGGTTGAAGTCAGCTAAGCTCGAGAAAGGACAAATTTCGTCCTTTCTTTTTTGATGTTCAGAGCGATAAAAATCCGTTTTTTGAAGTTTTCAAAGTTCCGAAATCCAAAGGCATTTCGTTTGATAAGCTTAATGAGATTATTGGTTGCTTCTAATTTGGCGTTAGAATAGTGTAGTTGAAGGGCATTGACAATCTTTTCTTTATCCTTTAGAAAGGTTTTAAAGACAGTCTGAAAAAGAGGATGAACCTGCTTTAGATTGTCCTCAATAAGTCCGAAAAATTTGTCAGGCTCCTTGTTCTGGAAGTGAAAAAGTAAGAGCTGATAGAGATTGTAGTGGTGTTTCAAGTCTTCTGAATAGCTCAAAAGCTTGTCAAGAATCTCTTTATTCGTTAAGTGCATACGAAAAGTAGGGCGATAAAAACGTTTATCGCTGAGTTTACGACTATCCTGTTGAATGAGTTTCCAGTATCGTTTAATAGCCTTGTATTCATGGGATTTTCGTTCAAACTGATTCATAATTTGGACACGGACACGACTCATAGCACGGCTAAGATGTTGCACAATGTGAAAGCGATCCAGAACGATTTTAGCGTTTGGAAAAAGTTGCCTAGCTAAGTCATAATAAGGACTAAACATATCCATAGTAATAATTTTCACTCGACATCGGACGACCCTATCATATTTAAGAAAGTGATCTCGAATGACGGCTTGTGTTCTACCTTCAAGAACAGTGATGATATTGAGCTTATCAAAATCTTGCGCAATAAAGCTCATCTCCATCTCCCGATTGAAACAGTCACTCCCCGGACTGTTTCAACGTCCCAAGACATAATCTTAGGCAGATTTCTAAAATTACACTCAAAGTGGAAGTCATTGAGCTTTCGAATGACAGTTGAAGTTGAGATGGAAAGCTGATGGGCAATATCGGTCATAGAAATCTTTTCAATTAACTTTTGAGCAATCTTTTGGTTGATGATACGAGGGATTTGGTGATTCTTCTTGACGATAGAAGTTTCAGCGATCATCATTTTTGAACAGTGATAGCACTTGAATCGACGCTTTCTAAGGAGAATTCTAGTAGGTATACCAGTCGTTTCAAGATAAGGAATTTTAGAAGGTTTTTGAAAGTCATATTTCTTCAATTGGTTTCCGCACTCAGGGCAAGATGGGGCGTCGTAGTCCAGTTTGGCGATGATTTCCTTGTGTGTATCCTTATTGATGATGTCTAAAATCTGGATATTAGGGTCTTTAATGTCTAGTAATTTTGTGATAAAATGTAATTGTTCCATATGATTCTTTCTAATGAGTTGTTTTGTCGCTTTTCATTATAGATCTTATGGGACTTTTTTTCTACAATAAAATAGGCTCCATAATATCTATAGGGGGGTACCCACTACAAATATTATAGAGCCGAAAAAGGCTGAGATCTGGTGTCTCAGTCTTTTATTTCTTGCGCTTTGCAAAATCTACAAATCTAAATTTCTCTAACTTATGGCGACTTTCGGTAAACTGAAATTGGCGTCCGTCTTGGAGATAGACTTTTGATTTAATCGAAACGACATAAGGGTCTTTGCCAATGTCCATGAGAATCTTGTCTCGGTCGCTTGAGTGGTCAATGGTGATTTCCTTCTGAGCATAATCAATAAGGAGTTTGAGGCCATTTTCTATATAAGAATAGATAGACTGCTCAGCAATTTGGCGAGTGAGATTTGGGATGAGTTCCATATCCAGATAGTCTGTATCCAGAACGGATACCAGATCATCCACCACACGCTGGCGGACCACCTTCCAAACCATCCGAAACTCTGGGAAACCGGTTATCAGTGAGGATTTTTTATCAATAATAATCTTGTCCAGACTGACCACGTTGGTTTTAGAGCGCAGTCCAAGTTCTTTAACTAGTTCTTGGTAGCTGGTTAGGTTGGATACAGGGAAATTGACGGTTTCTTCTTTGACGACTTGAGAACCTTGCCCTCTTATCTTTTTGATCAATCCTTCCTCTTGGAGGAGAGACAGGGCCTTTCGGACGGTATCACGACTCACTTGATATTGCTCCATAAGGTCGTGCTCGCTAGGAAGGAAATCTCCGACAGCGTAAGTCTCGTTTTGAATGGTTTCTTGGATTTGCTTAAATAATTGTTGGTATTTCTTCAGTTTGCCTGCTTAAATAGGTTTTTAGTCTAGTTCAATGAACACCTGTATCTATTTTACCATACAAGTGCTAGAAAAATGACAAAAAATCCTCTTTTTACATCAAACAAGTTGCAGACAAGTTTGGTATCGTTTACAATATTCTTATCAAATCAAACTTGCTTTGACAAGTATAAGGAGAATCAAATGGGAAAATTTGAACAAGAAGCCAAGGATCTGCTTCAGGCAATTGGAGGCAAGGAAAATGTGACTGCCGTAACCCACTGTGCGACACGGATGCGGTTTGTTTTAGGAGATGATAAGAAGGCTAATGTTAAGGCTATCGAGTCAATTCCAGCTGTTAAAGGAACCTTTACAAATGCAGGTCAATTTCAGGTAATCATTGGAAATGACGTGCCAATCTTTTATAATGATTTTACAGCTGTTTCGGGTATTGAGGGTGTTTCCAAAGAAGCAGCCAAGTCTGTAGCTAAGAGTAATCAAAATGTGGTCCAACGTGTCATGACCACTCTGGCGGAAATCTTTACTCCGATTATTCCAGCCTTGATTGTTGGTGGATTGATCCTCGGTTTCCGTAATGTCTTGGAAGGTGTGCATTGGTCTATGTTGGATGGCAAGACCATCACAGAAACTTCTCAGTTTTGGGCAGGGGTTAATCACTTCCTCTGGTTGCCGGGTGAAGCTATCTTCCAGTTCTTACCAGTGGGGATTACCTGGTCTGTTTCTCGTAAGATGGGAACCAGCCAAATCTTGGGAATTGTTCTCGGAATCTGTTTGGTATCGCCTCAGTTGCTCAATGCCTATGCGGTTGCTTCAACGCCAGCAGCTGATATTGCGGCAAACTGGGTTTGGAATTTTGGCTATTTTACTGTTAATCGTATCGGTTACCAAGCCCAAGTTATCCCAGCCTTGCTTGCAGGTTTGAGTCTGTCTTATCTTGAAATTTTCTGGCGCAAGCATATCCCAGAAGTGATTTCTATGATTTTTGTACCTTTCTTGTCATTGATTCCAGCCTTGATTTTAGCTCATACTGTTTTGGGACCAATCGGTTGGACAATTGGACAAGGACTTTCATCAGTTGTCTTGGCAGGTTTAACTGGTCCAGTTAAATGGCTCTTCGGTGCAATTTTTGGTGCCCTCTACGCTCCATTTGTCATCACAGGTCTGCACCATATGACCAATGCCATTGATACACAATTGATTGCGGATGCTGGTGGCACTGCCCTATGGCCAATGATTGCTCTTTCTAATATTGCTCAAGGCTCAGCCGTGTTTGCCTATTATTTCATGCACCGTCATGATGAGCGTGAGGCTCAGGTTTCACTTCCTGCCACTATTTCAGCCTATCTCGGTGTTACAGAACCAGCCCTCTTTGGGGTCAATGTCAAATACATCTATCCATTTGTAGCTGGAATGACTGGTTCAGCTCTTGCAGGCATGTTATCCGTTACTTTTAATGTAACTGCGGCTTCTATTGGTATCGGTGGTTTGCCAGGTATCCTCTCTATTCAACCTCAATACATGTTGCCATTTGCAGGAACTATGCTAGTCGCTATTCTTGTTCCAATGCTCTTGACTTTCTTCTTCCGTAAGGCTGGTCTCTTTACAAAAACAGAGGACGATACGGACTTGCAGGCAGAATTCGTTGCTCAAGAAGAAGCAGAATTTGTGAGTCATGAACCAGTAGAACTTACTCCAGTAGAAATTGTTAGCCCGCTGACTGGCCAAGTGAAAGAACTAAGTCAAGCAACGGATCCAGTCTTTGCTTCAGGTGTCATGGGGCAAGGTCTGGTCATTGAACCAAGCCAAGGTGAGTTGACTTCTCCAGTCAATGGGACAGTGACGGTTCTTTTTCCTACCAAGCATGCCATTGGTATTGTCTCTGACGAGGGGGTGGAATTGCTCATCCACATCGGTATGGATACAGTAGGTCTTGATGGCAAAGGATTTGAAAGTCTTGTAGCCCAAGGAGACCATGTCACAGTTGGTCAGCAACTGATTCGTTTTGATATGGATGTCATTAAGGCTGCAGGTCTGGTGACAGAAACTCCTGTTATCATCACCAACCAAGATGCTTATACAGCGACTATTCCCGGAACTTATCCGACAACGATCCAAGCTGGAGCATCTCTCATGGTCGCTACACGAATCTAATACTCTTCGAAAATCTCTTCAAACTACGTCAGCTCTATCTGCAACCTCAAAATAGTGTTTTGAGCAACCTGTGGCTAGCTTCCTAGTTTGTTCTTTGATTTTCATTGAGTATAATTGAAATAGCACAAATAGGGACGGAAGACTGCTTCCTCCCTTTTATCAGAAAAGGAGAAACAGATGACACTTGATAAAGGAAAAGTAGTCTATCAAATCTATCCAAAATCTTACAAAGACACCACTGGCAATGGTATTGGGGACTTCCGTGGAATTATTGAAAAAATTCCCTATTTAGCCAAACTAGGTGTGGATATGGTCTGGCTCAATCCATTCTATCCAAGCCCTCAACGGGATAATGGTTACGATATTTCAGATTATATGGCAGTAGATCCTCTTTTTGGTGATATGGCTGATTTTGAGGAAATGGTGCGTGTCGGTCAAGAGCACAAGATTGACTTTATGCTGGACATGGTACTCAATCATTGTTCGACAGAGCATGAATGGTTTCAGAAAGCCTTAGCTGGGGACAAGTATTATCAAGACTTTTTCTTCATCCAAGACCAACCAACAGATTGGCAGTCTAAGTTTGGTGGCTCTGCATGGGCGCCCTTTGGGAATACAGGGAAATACTACCTTCATCTTTTTGATGAGACCCAGGCTGACCTTAACTGGCGCAATCCCAATGTCCGTAAGGAGCTTTTCAAGGTAGTTAATTTCTGGCGTGACAAGGGTGTCAAAGGTTTCCGATTTGATGTGATCAATTTGATTGGCAAGGATGAAGTCTTAGTGGATTGTCCTGAAAATGAAGGAAAGCCAGCTTATACAGACAAACCTATCGTTCATGACTATTTGCGTATGATGAATCAAGCCACTTTTGGAGCAGACGATAGCTTTATGACAGTTGGGGAAATGTCTTCTACCACCATGGACAACTGTGTCCTCTATTCGTCGCCTGATCGTCAGGAATTATCCATGACCTTTAATTTTCATCACCTCAAGGTGGACTATAAGGATGGACAAAAGTGGACCTTGGCTCCCTTTGATTTTGAAGAGTCTTTACCATAGTTGGGGTAAGGAAATGAGTGATAAAGACGGTTGGAGTGCTCTCTTCTGGAACAATCACGACCAACCACGCGCTTTAAACCGTTTTGTTGATATTCAAAACTTCCGCAAGGAAGGAGCCACTATGCTAGCAGCCAGCATTCACCTGTCACGTGGGACACCTTATATCTATATGGGCGAGGAAATCGGGATGATTGACCCAGACTATGATTCTATTGCTGATTATGTGGATGTCGAATCGCTCAATGCCTATCAGATGCTCTTAGAGGAAGGGAAGAGTCAGGAAAAAGCCTTCCAGATTATTCAAGCTAAGTCGCGTGATAATTCACGCATTCCCATGCAGTGGGATACTTCTGAAAATGCAGGATTTTCAACAGGCACTCCATGGTTGAAAGCTGGTAAATCCTATAAATACATCAATGTAGAAAATGAAATCCAGGGTCCGATTTTCACCTTCTATCAAGACTTGATTCGACTGCGTAAGGAAATGCCAATCATTTCAGAAGGAAATTACAAACCAGCCTTTGAAGATAGCAAACAAGTCTATGCTTTTGAACGCCAGTTTGAGGATCAAAAGTTACTAGTGCTCAATAACTTTTATGCCAAAGAAGTGGAAATCGACTTGCCAGCAGTCTACCAAAATGGACAAATTTTGATTTCAAACTATGAAGACGCAGAAGTGTCTGAGAAAATTCTACTCAAACCCTATCAAACACTGGCTATTTATGTAAATTAATACTCTTCGAAAATCTCTTTAAACCGTGTCAGTTTTATCTGCAACCTCAAAGCGGTGCTTTGAGCAACCTGTGGCTAGCTTCCTAGTTTGCTCTTTGATTTTCATTGAGTATAAACTTAGCAAGAAGACCTCTTTTTCAGAAAAGCAGGGTTCTTTTTGATGTCTATTCCATCCTTGAAAGTGTAGAACAAACTGTCAATCGAAAGTGATTATGTCCCAAAAAAAAATGGTGAGATTGAGGGCAATTATTTTGCTTTCATTTGACAAGAGGAACCCTTGAAGCAGTTTTGTCAGCTAAACCAAGGCTAATCTTAGCCTTGGCTTGTCAGCCTAACAGCATCAAGCCTCTTATCAAATGAAATAGAGGGCTAGCTATCAGCTAGTTAAAACATCTAATTTTTAGGAGGGCTGGGTGGCTAACTTCATTATAGAACTTTCATTAGTTAGCAAAAAGGCTTGTTGTCTATAATTGTCTGCATTACTCTAGATTTTATTTATAGAAAATGTTATAATAGACTGTATTTAAAAAATTTTAAGGAGAAATGACAGAATGTCTGTATCATTTGAAAACAAAGAAACAAACCGTGGTGTCTTGACTTTCACTATCTCTCAAGACCAAATCAAACCAGAATTGGATCGTGTCTTCAACTCAGTTAAGAAATCTCTTAATGTTCCAGGTTTCCGTAAAGGTCACCTTCCACGTCCTATCTTCGACAAAAAATTTGGTGAAGAGTCACTTTACCAAGATGTTATGAACGCTCTTTTGCCAAATGCTTATGAAGCAGCTGTAAAAGAAGCTGGTCTTGAAGTCGTTGCTCAACCAAAAATTGATGTAACTTCAATGGAAAAAGGTCAAGACTGGGTTATCACAGCTGAAGTCGTGACAAAACCTGAAGTTAAATTGGGTGACTACAAAAACCTTGAAGTATCAGTTGATCTAGAAAAAGAAGTAACTGACGCTGACGTTGAAGAGCGTATTGAACGCGAACGCAACAACTTGGCTGAATTGGTTATCAAAGAAGCTGCTGCTGAAAACGGCGATACTGTTGTTATTGACTTCGTTGGTTCTATCGATGGTGTTGAATTTGATGGCGGAAAAGGTGAAAACTTCTCACTTGGACTTGGTTCAGGTCAATTCATCCCTGGTTTTGAAGACCAATTGGTAGGTCACTCAGCTGGCGAAACTGTTGATGTAGTTGTAACATTCCCAGAAGACTACCAAGCAGAAGACCTTGCAGGTAAAGAAGCTAAATTCGTAACAACTATCCACGAAGTAAAAGCTAAAGAAGTTCCAGCTCTTGATGATGAGCTTGCAAAAGACATTGACGAAGAAGTTGAAACACTTGCTGAATTGAAAGAAAAATACCGCAAGGAATTGGCTGCTGCTAAAGAAGAAGCATACAAAGATGCAGTTGAAGGTGCAGCAATCGATAAAGCTGTAGAAAACGCTGAAATCGTAGAACTTCCAGAAGAAATGATTCACGAAGAAGTTCACCGCTCAGTAAACGAATTCCTTGGAAACTTGCAACGTCAAGGTATCAACCCTGACATGTACTTCCAAATCACTGGAACTACTCAAGAAGACCTTCACAAACAATACGAGGGAGAAGCTGAGTCACGTACTAAGACTAACCTTGTTATCGAAGCAGTTGCCAAAGCTGAAGGGTTTGACGCTTCAGAAGAAGAAATCCAAAAAGAAGTTGAGCAATTGGCAGCAGATTACAACATGGAAGTTGCTCAAGTACAAAGCTTGCTTTCGGCTGATATGTTGAAACACGATATCACAATCAAAAAAGCTGTTGAATTGATTACAAGCACAGCAACAGTAAAATAATCTTAAAAGATAAAAAGCCCACCTGAATTGGTGGGTTTTCTTGTGCACTATTTTCCAAAAATCTCTTTGAGGTCTGCGTCTGTAATCCCAATCATGGCGGGGATGCTGTCCCAGTTTTCTTCGGTTAGGATGTAGGATTGTTCAGAGGTACTTGATGTGGCTGTTTCAGAAATCGCTTGTTGTTTTTCTTCAACATTATCCAATAAATCACTGAAGCGTTCAATCAGATAGGTTTTTCGGGTAGTTCCAATGTGCTGGGTAGCATAATCAAAGGCCTGCAATTCACCTAGTAAGATAAGCTTGCTTTTGGCGCGTGTAATGGCTGTATAGATGAGATTGCGCTCCAGCATACGCCTACTAGCACTGGTGATCGGTAGGATGACAACAGGGAACTCACTTCCCTGTGATTTATGGATGCTCATGGCATAGGCCAGGCGAATCTTGTACCATTCGTTACGTGGGTAAGAGACTTCATTGCCATCAAAATCAATAACAATCTCGTCTTGTTTCGACTCGGTGTATTTACCAGGAATCAGGTCTGTGATGGCTCCTAAATCTCCATTAAAGACATTGATTTCAGCATCGTTGACCAAGTGAATGACCTTATCTCCCTTACGATAGTGGCACTGGGGAGCTTCAAAACTGAGTTGGTCTTTTTGTGGTGGGTTCAGGAGGTCTTGCATGAGTTGGTTGATGGCATCAATCCCTGCCGTCCCTCGGTACATGGGAGCCAGAACTTGGATATCACGGGCAGGAATGCCACTTCTGAGGGCAGCGCCTAAGATTTTCTCAATCGTAGCAGGAATATGGCCACTAGCAATTTCAAAGTAGGAACGGTCAGCTTTTTTCTGGGTGAAATCGGCTGGCAAGATGCCCTGTCGGATTTGACTAGCTAGGGTGACGATGGTTGATTCTTCGCTTTGCCGATAAATTTTTTCCAAGCGAGTCTGAGGAATTAAAGGAATATGAAGGAGGTCAGCTAGAACTTGTCCAGGGCTGACAGACGGTAGCTGATCGCTATCTCCCACGATGAGAATCTTACTGTTAGAAGAGATGTTGGAGAAGAGTTGATTGGCCAGCCAAGTATCCACCATGGAAAATTCATCCACGATAATAAAGTCAGCATCCAGATAATCTTCCAGATGACTAGTATCATCGTCGCCTGTCATTCCCAAGTGACGGTGTATAGTCGCGCTTGGCAAGCCTGTCAATTCATTCATGCGACGAGCTGCTCGTCCAGTTGGAGCAGCAAGAAGAATAGGTAGGTTGCTTTTCTTCCTGAGGTCAAGTCCTTCTAAAAGGGCATAAACAGCGATGATCCCATTGATAACAGTCGTCTTACCAGTACCAGGTCCACCTGTCAGGATAAAGACCTTATTCTGGATAGCATCACAGATAGCTTGTTTTTGAATGCTATCATACTCAATCTCCAGATCTTCTTCGACAGTAGCGATATGTTTTTGAATGGTTTCTAAATCTTGGCTCTTCTGTTTTCCTTTTTCAAGGATACGAATCAAGTGACTGCGGATACCTTCCTCAGCGAAAAAGAGGCTGTTGTCAAAGATCTTGGTATCAATCTGCTGAACCTTGTCTTCTTCGATCAGGTAGGAGAGCTCTTGGGCAACTTGGCTGGGGTCTAGTTCCACGGGACGGGAAGACTCAAGGAGAGTAAGGGTTTGTTCCAGCAAATCCCTTGCTTCAACATAGGTGTCCCCTGTTTCCATACAGGCCTGAAAAAGACTATGAACTAGACCGGCACGGAAGCGTTCAGGAGCCTGACTTTCGATGCCTAGTTCTTCAGCTAGTTGGTCAGCAATGGTAAATCCCAAACCCTTAATATCCTCAACCAGTTGATAGGGATAATTTTCAACCACATCAAGGGTTTCTTCCTTGTAAAAATCTTGAATCTGGAAGGCTAGTTTGTTGGGAATGCCGTAGTTGGCCAGTTTGGCCAAAACCATCTCCGTTCCGTAGTTGAGACGAAGAGTGGAGACGAAAGCCTCGCGATTTTTGGCAGAGAGTCCTGAGATGCCTTCTAGCTTTTCTGGGTGTTGCAAAATTTCGTCAATGGTATTGTCGCCATAGGTGTCCACTATTTTCTGAGCTGTCTTGAGACCAATTCCCTTGAAATGGCTACTTGAAAAGTACTTGACCAAGCCCTTGCTAGTTGGTTTTGCGCGTTCATATCGGCTGATTTGCAGTTGTTCTCCATACTTGGAGTGCTGGACAATTTGTCCCCAAAAAGTATAGTCTTCTCCCTCAATCACATCAGCCATGGTGCCCGTGACAATGATTTCAAAATCATCAAAGCTTTCTGCGTCTGTATCGTCGATTTCTAGGAGAAGGATACGATAAAAATTGCTGGGATTTTCAAAAATAATCCGTTCAATGGTTCCTGAAAAATAAACTTCCATAAGATTCCTTTGCATAAATAGGTGAGAGTTAATACTCTTCGAAAATCTCTTCAAACCACGTCAGCTTCCATCTGCAACCTCAAAACACTGTTTTGAGCAACCTGCGGCTAGCTTCCTAGTTTGCTCTTTGATTTTCATTGAGTATAACTTTGTTTCTATCTTAATCAAACTGAGTAGTAAATAATCATCTTCTCACGATAGAAGAAGAGGCTGAGATTGGTGATTCTCGGCCTCTTCGATTTCTTAAAATGTTCCGATACGGGTGATTGGCCAGAAGCGGAATTTAGCTTCTCCTGTGATATCTTTTGCTTTGAAAGTACCTACGTGGCGGCTGTCGCTCGAAACCAAGCGGTCGTCTCCGAGGAGAAGGTATTCTCCTTCTGGAACAGTAAAGCTAAAGTTGGTGTTATAGTTGACATCAACTGTGAAAGCTTGGGCTTTTTGAGCGATACTTCTAAAGAAAGTGCCTTTATTTCCTTCAAATCCCTTGCCTGAGTAAGTGCTTTGGAGTTTGTCATCCTTGAAACGTTTGATGTAGTCAGCTAGGTAAGGTTCGTCCGTCTCTTTATCATTGATGTAAAGTTTATCGTTTTCGTAACGGATAGTGTCGCCAGGCATTCCAATCACGCGCTTGACGATGTCCTTATTGCCATCTTCCTCATGGGCAACCACGATATCAAATCGGTCAATAGGGAGGTGTTTGACAACAAAGAGAATTTCGCCGTCCGCTAGGGTCGGATCCATGGAATGTCCTTCTACGCGGACATTACTCCAAAAAAAGATACGGCTCAAAGCTAGTAATGACAGAATCAGGAGGAACAATCCCCACTCTTTTAGGAAATTTTTAAATGAATTCATAACTTACCTTTCTAAGCGTTTTTTCGCTTTTTCAGTATTTTTAAAGTGCAGTTTGGCGCAGAAGTTGAGTCCCTGCATACCATAGGCTTGTAAAATCTGGCTAGCTACCTTATCAGAAGCTGTTCCAGCTCCACTTGGAAGTTGATAACCCAGTTCTCGTCCTAGATTTTCTAGATTTTCCAGAAAGAGATCACGCGCAATGATAGAAGAAACTGCGACAGCCAAGTATTCGCCCTCAGCCTTTTCTTCTAAGCTGATAGGATTGCTGAAACGATTGGCCTCTTGTGCCAAGTACTTGTCATAATTTTTAGCACTGGTAAAGGCATCAATCACAATTTTCTCAGGTTGAACGCCTTTTTGAAGAAGGAGATAGATAGCCTGGTTATGGAGGGCAACCTTAACCGAAACAGCATTGTAGCGGTCTCCGATGACCTCGTTGTACTTGCTTGGTGAGAGAAGCAGTGCCTGGTGCTGGATTTTGTCCTTGAGGATAGGGGCAATCTGACGAATCTTTTGGTCGGTCAGAGTTTTAGAATCCCCCACACCGAGTTTTCGCAAGAAAGCATGCTGGTCAGGTGTGACAAAGGAAGCCACAACTGCAAGTCCACCAAAGTAGGAACCATTTCCCACCTCATCTGTCCCAATCAAAGGAAGATTTTGTCCGCTGGTTTCCTCTACAACTTGATAGCCAAAGAAACGAGCATATTTCTCAGCTCCTTCACCCTGAAGCAAGACCTTTCCAGAAGTATAGATAGAAACCGTTGCCTGAGGCAGTCTCAAAAAGTAGCGGATATAGGGATTCTTACTAGGAGCCAGACTGGTTTGATAGTGTTCAAGAAAAGCCTGAATCTTCTTTTCACTTGGTGTGAGTGTTATACTTGCCATAGTTTCTATTGTACCATAAAAGCAGGCAAATTTGTAAAAACTGACAAAATTAGCGAATTTTGGTATAATATCGTGAGGTGAATTTTATGGCAAATCTAAATCGATTCAAATTTACATTCGGGAAAAAATCATTAACCTTGACAAGCGAGCATGATAACCTTTTTATGGAGGAAATCGCCAAGGTTGCGACAGAAAAATACCAAGCAATTAAAGAACAAATGCCTAGTGCAGACGATGAAACCATCGCTCTTTTGTTGGCAGTCAACTGTTTATCAACTCAGCTCAGCCGTGAGATTGAATTTGACGATAAGGAGCAAGAGCTAGAAGAACTCCGTCACAAGCTTGTGACTTGCAAGCAAGAACAGAGCAAGATTGAGGACTCCTTATGATTTCACTCCTTCTTCTATTGGTCTTGGCTTGGGGATTTTATATCGGCTATCGGAGAGGCCTGCTCTTACAGGTTTATTACCTGATTTCAGCACTGGCATCTGCTTTTATGGCTGGTCAGTTTTACAAGGGGCTTGGCGAGCAGTTTCATTTGCTGCTCCCTTATGCAAATCCGCAGGAAGGTCAGGGAACTTTCTTTTTCCCATCGGATCAACTCTTTCAGTTGGATAAGGTCTTTTATGCAGGGATCGGCTTCTTGCTTGTATTTGGGATTGTCTATAGCATCGGTCGTTTGCTTGGTCTCCTCTTACACTTGATTCCTAGTAAAAAATTGGGTGGTAAGTTGTTCCAAGTTTCAGCAGGTATCTTGTCCATGTTGGTGACCTTATTTGTCTTGCAAATGGCCTTGACCATCTTGGCGACCATCCCCATGGCAGCTATACAAAATCCTCTTGAAAAGAGTATCGTCGCAAAACACATCATCCAGAGCATACCGGTAACAACTAGTTGGCTCAAACAAATCTGGGTGACAAATTTAATCGGATAAAAAGGGCAGGAGTTTTCCTAGCCCTTTGTTTACAGATTTGACTCGAATCTATCAGAATGTAAAAAGCTACCACACCTAGACATTCAAAGACAAGGAAATAAAGATGAACAAGAAAATATTAGAAACATTAGAGTTCAATAAGGTCAAGGCCTTGTTTGAACCCCATTTGTTGACTGAGCAGGGCTTGGAGCAATTGAGACAGCTAGCTCCGACTGCCAAAGCGGATAAAATCAAACAGGCTTTTGCTGAGATGAAGGAAATGCAGGCTCTTTTCGTTGAGCAACCGCATTTTACCATTCTCGCAACCAAGGAAATTGCAGGAGTCTGCAAACGGTTGGAGATGGGGGCAGACCTCAATATAGAGGAGTTTCTCCTCTTGAAGCGCGTGCTTCTTGCTAGTCGAGAACTGCAAAGTTTTTATGCTAATCTGGAAAATGTCAGCTTGGAAGAGTTAGCCTTCTGGTTTGAGAAATTACATGATTTTCCGCAATTACAAGGAAATCTCCAAGCTTTTAATGATGCAGGTTTCATTGAAAATTTTGCCAGTGAAGAATTGGCGCGCATCCGTCGAAAAATCCATGATAGCGAGAGTCAGGTACGCGATGTTTTACAGGATTTGCTCAAGCAAAAAGCGCAGATGTTGACAGAAGGGATTATTGCCAGCAGAAACGGCCGTCAGGTTTTACCAGTCAAAAACACCTACCGCAATAAGATTGCAGGTGTTGTTCATGATATTTCTGCTAGTGGAAATACCGTCTATATTGAACCCCGTGAGGTGGTCAAACTGAGCGAAGAAATTGCCAGTTTGCGAGCAGATGAGCGTTATGAAATGCTTCGCATTCTCCAAGAAATCTCGGAGCGTGTTCGCCCTCATGCGGCTGAGATTGCCAATGATGCTTGGATTATCGGTCATCTGGACTTGATTCGTGCCAAGGTCCGCTTTATCCAAGAAAGACAAGCGGTCGTTCCTCAGCTGTCAGAAAATCAAGAGATTCAACTGCTCCATGTCTGCCATCCTCTGGTCAAAAATGCCGTCGCAAATGATGTCCATTTTAGTCAAGATTTAACAGCCATTGTTATTACAGGTCCCAATACTGGTGGTAAGACCATCATGCTTAAAACTCTGGGCTTGACGCAGGTCATGGCTCAGTCTGGTTTGCCGATTTTAGCAGACAAGGGAAGTCGTGTTGGTATTTTTGAAGAAATCTTTGCCGATATTGGAGATGAGCAGTCTATTGAGCAGAGCTTGTCTACCTTCTCTAGTCACATGACCAATATCGTGGATATTCTTGGCAAGGTTAACCAACATTCACTCTTACTTTTGGATGAGTTGGGGGCTGGTACTGATCCCCAAGAGGGAGCAGCCCTTGCCATGGCTATTCTGGAGGACCTTCGCCTGCGTCAGGTCAAGACCATGGCGACCACCCACTATCCAGAACTCAAGGCCTACGGTATTGAGACAGCCTTTGTGCAAAATGCCAGCATGGAGTTTGATACTGCAACTCTTCGCCCAACCTATCGCTTTATGCAGGGTGTGCCTGGCCGAAGCAATGCCTTTGAAATTGCCAAACGTCTAGGTCTATCTGAAGTTATCGTAGGGGATGCCAGCCAGCAGGTCGATCAGGACAATGATGTCAATCGGATTATTGAGCAGCTGGAAGAGCAGACGCTAGAGAGCCGCAAACGCTTGGACAATATCCGTGAGGTGGAGCAAGAAAATCTCAAGATGAACCGTGCTCTCAAAAAACTTTACAACGAACTCAATCGTGAAAAGGAAACCGAGCTTAATAAGGCGCGTGAACAGGCCGCTGAGATTGTGGACATGGCTCTAAGTGAGAGTGACCAGATTCTTAAAAATCTCCACAGCAAATCTCAACTTAAACCCCACGAAATCATAGAAGCCAAGGCCAAATTGAAAAAATTGGCTCCTGAAAAAGTAGATTTGTCCAAAAACAAGGTTCTTCAAAAGGCCAAGAAAAAACGTGCTCCAAAGGTGGGAGATGATATCGTGGTTCTCAGTTATGGTCAGCGTGGTACCTTGACCAGTCAACTCAAAGATGGCCGCTGGGAAGCCCAAGTTGGCTTGATTAAGATGACCTTGGAAGAGAAAGAGTTTGACCTTGTTCAAGCCCAGCAAGAAAAACCAGTCAAGAAGAAACAGGTCAATGTCGTGAAACGAACTTCTGGTCGTGGCCCACAAGCCAGACTGGATCTTCGAGGCAAGCGCTATGAAGAAGCCATGAATGAGCTAGATGCCTTTATCGACCAAGCCTTGCTTAACAATATGGCCCAAGTCGATATCATCCATGGTATCGGAACAGGTGTCATCCGTGAAGGAGTTACCAAATACTTGCAAAGAAACAAACATGTCAAGAGTTTCGGCTATGCCCCACAAAATGCTGGAGGCAGTGGTGCAACTATTGTGACTTTTAAAGGATAAGAAAAGCCTGAGGAAATATGTTGTTCCTCAAGCTTTTTGATTTCTAACCTAGACATCTAAAGGTTGTCCAGTGTGATTGAGTTGTGTGACAGTAACAAAGAAATCCTCTCTCATTCGAGTCAGAAGTTGATTTGGATAGACCTTTTCAAAGTTATCAAGACTGGCAAAGATATGCTTAGCAAGCTCTAGACCTCTGACATCATCTTTTCTGAGAAAATTATTAGCCCGTTCCATGGAAAGACTAATCATCTCTGTCATCTTGGTGCTCAGTAGAGGGAAAGTATTAATCACTTCCAAGGTTTTCATAGCTAAGCTCTCAGCTTTGTCATAGTAGCCATTAACAGAGTAATGCTTGATAGCAGTTCTTAAGCAGGCAATATAGTAGTCAGCAGTACGGATTGAATGGTATTCAGTCTGTTTTTTTAGAGTATCTAATAAGTGGTAGAGTCTATAATCTAAAAATTCGATTGAAAAGTGAGGCAGGATAGATGAAAAGATATTGACCTCAATTTTGTTCCAGTCGTCTAATTCACTTAGATAGTTCTTGATATATTCTAGTTCTTGATAGTCTTTTGGAGTCAGAAAAGAATCGCCGATGATGTTTGCGATAGCAAATTTATTGACTACACGATTGGCGATCACATAGTGTTCAGCGATTCCAGGATTTTCCAGAGGCTGATTAATCAAGCTAAGGATCTTTTTAAATTCACGCTTATAGGCCAAATCAGCAACTTGAGCCTGTAATTTATGAAATTCAGTTGGAAACATCTGCGTTTTGAGACTATCAAAGGTCTCCTTATCAATTCCAATATTAGACAGAATCTCTTCAAATTTTTGAATGGTTATTCGAGATTTCCCTTGCTCAAACTGACGTAAAAAGTGAGGGGTCACTGTAGTACCAGCGGCTTCCTTCTGTGTAAACCCTCTCTCCTCACGGATGGCCTTATAGACTAATCCATAAACACTTTCATCTTGCATCCTAAATCTCCTCAAGTCCTTTTTTCCATTCTATCATAATTCTACCAGTTTTTAAGAGAATTTTTAGAAAAAAGTAAATATAGTTACGCTTTTTCGGGGGGGGGGGAATTGTTCAATAAAGGTAAATATAGATACGCTTTTCGTAAATAAGGTAAATAGCATGCTATACTGTAATCGTAAACAATAAAATTTTAAAGGAGATTTTTGATGATGAAGTCAAAAACAGTTTTAGTAACTAGCCTAGCGGCTGCAACATTTGGATTGGTCTCTCTTGTGGACACAGCAGGAGTTCTACCTTTTTCAGCGCAAACAGTGCAGGCTGACACACAAACGCTTAATCCAACTGCTAAATATTATATTCTTGTTCCAAAAGATTCAGAAGTATTTAAAGGATGGAAGGGAACTGCTAATCGTCCCATTATTTGGGCTACAAAAACCACTCCAGAATTATCTTATTTCGAAGAAACTGCTCGAAATTATATAGCTCTTGAAAATAAGTCTGGTGCCAATTACATAGAGTGGAAGGGGACTGTAGAAGAGTTTAAAGAGGCTGTTAAGAAGTTGACTGGTAAAACAACAGCTTCCTCAACTCCAAAGACTTTTAACCAATCAACAACGAGTCAAAAAGATGGCTGGTCAGGTTCGTCCTACTACCAAAATGGTAGCAAAGTTACCAGTAAGTGGATTTTTGATAAGAACTATAATTCCTACTTCTACCTAGATGCTTCAGCTAATTATGTTCAAAATGCTTGGGTAGGAAACTACTACCTCAAGTCAGGTGGATATATGGCTAAAAGCGAGTGGATTTATGATAAGAATTATGGTTCATATTACTACCTAACGTCGGAAGGAAGTTACGCCCGTAATACTTGGGTGGGTAACTATTATCTCAAGTCAAACGGCAAGATGGCTAAAGGTGAATGGATTTATGACAGTAACTACAGCTCTTACTATTACTTAACATCAGAAGGAAGCTATGCTCGTAACACATGGGTAGGTGACTACTATCTCAAGTCAAATGGTAAGATGGCAGTGAATGAGCGTACACCAGATGGTTATCAAGTTGATGGATCAGGTAAGTGGATCCGCTCTAAGGGAACTCATACAGCCAGCAGTTCACAAGCAACATCATTAGGAATAAGCCTTTACCATGTCAATGATGCTATGACCTATATCGATATTGCTCTACCTAGTACTCCATCTTCATCTTATCAAGTAGCCTATGATTTTGCCTTAATTGATGTAAATACAGGTAAGGTTTCTACAGATGCTCATTTTACTGCTACTTACAGTCCAAGTCTACGTGTTTTTCAAACTCGTCACTTCTTTAGTGCAACTCCAGATGGAAGTTATCTCTTTGTTATCAAAGGAAAAGGACAAGATGGTAAGGTATATGATGGACAATCTGTTGTCTTTCGTGTAAAGAATCATCGTTTTGTCGGATAGATAAATGTTGCACTTTAAACAAATAAAGACTAAAAAATAAAGGAAATTAAAAACATGAACAAAAAGAAATTATTAGTATGTGCTTTGGCACTTTCAACAGTCGGAGTATTGTCAACTATTGACACAGCGGGAGTTCTACCTTTTTCAGCAAAAACAGTGCATGCTGATGACATTGTTGCAGTTGGTAATGTTGATCACAAGGTCAATCTAAGTTTGGTTGGTTATGATAAAAATCGTGGCGTTTCTGTCACTTTTTCAATTGATAGTGTTAATCCTAATTTTGTTAATAATTGGAATAGTAAGCAAGATTCTATTATTGTAAGAACGAAGCTTGTTAATGCTAAAACAAAAGAGGTTGTGGATAATGACACCGGAGCAAGTGTTAGATTGAGATCCTATGATTTAACAAAAAGCAGCATTGACTCTTATTCATATGAATCGATTCCTGATGGTGAATACAAATATGAAGCCTATGTAAGTGAATTTTATATTGATTCTCAGACTAAGCTTCGTCATCAATACAAAGGAGAATCTCCTATTTTTAGTATTAAAGACGGTAAATTTGCTGGTCTAGTATCTTCAACACAATCATCTACAACACCAACAACTACTGAAACTCCAAAACAATCTACTAACTCTACCTCAGGTCAGACTGGCTGGTCAGGTTCTTCTTACTATCAAGCTGGTGTTAAAGTAGTCAATCAATGGATTTTTGATGTTCAGTACAATTCTTACTTCTACTTAAATGCTTCAGGTCACTTTGTTCAAAATGCTTGGTCAGGCAATTACTACCTTAAGTCAGGTGGCTACATGGCGAAGAGCGAGTGGATTTATGATAGTAACTATAAGTCTTATTACTACCTGACATCAGAAGGTAGTTACGCTCGTAATGCTTGGGCTGGAAGCTACTACCTCAAATCAGATGGTAAAATGGCTAAGAGTGAGTGGATCTATGATAGTAGCTACAAATCTTACTATTACCTAACATCAGAAGGAAGCTATGCTCGTAACACATGGGTAGGTGACTACTATCTCAAGTCAAATGGTAAGATGGCAGTCAACGAACGTACTCCAGATGGCTACAAAGTAGATGGCTCAGGTAAGTGGGTTAAATAGAATAAAAATAGTGAAAGGAATTAGCACAGGCTGATTCCTTTCACTTAGATAAGGGAATAATATGAAAAAGTTATTATTAGCCACAACACTTTCACTGACATTAGTTCTAGGAGGTTGTCAGTATCTACCTTGGAATAAAAGCGCGGAACCAGCATCCGAGGAAGTAGCAAGTCCAGAAATAGACTACAGTTACTATAATAAAGTTTTGGATGACTATGAAAAAGTAGCGAAAGGAACCTTGCCGAAAGGTATGGATGTCAATCCCCTAGCTAGTCAAGTGAAATCTTCTCAAGGATTTTATACAGATGTGGTTTACCACAAGACGGATTTGAATAATGATGGAGTCGATGAACTCTTGCTTGCTCTTGAAATGAAGAGTGGCGAAAAGAGTTTACTTGATATTCGTACGCTGAAAGACGAAAAGGTGATTCGTTTGACTAATCAAGAAAATCGTTTAGACCAGATTGGTGAGAGAATGACAGTCGGTATCTTGCCAGATAATTCTCTGCTCTATCGTGGAGCTGGTACAGCAACGAGTCACATCTATGCTCACTACCAATTTAGTGAAGATGGGCAGTCTTTGGTAAAGGCTAAGGAAGCTCAAGAACTAGCGGATCTTGGGGTCGGTTCTCCCATTTCTCTGGAGACTTTAAGCTGGAAATCAGTTTCAGATAAGCTTCCTAGCGGGAGTAGTGCAGACAAAGGGACAGAGAAAACTAAATCAACCGTAGATTACAGTCCTTATAATAGTATTTTGAAGGATTATGAATTTATTTTAGACCATAAGTCAGAGGTTAAGGATAACATCAATCTAACTGCTAATATCTATGCAGGGATGGCAGAACGCAGTCAATCCTTCACCTATGCAATGGTTGATATGGATAAAAATGGCATTGATGAATTGATTGTCTTTTCGAAAAATGGTAGTGAGATTTTAGATATTTTTACACTCAAAGATCAGAAAGTTATTCGCCTCACCAATGCTGAAAATAAAATGCAGATGCTTGGAACACGCTTTAAGGCCTATCTCCTAGAAGATGGGAAGCATTATACCCAGTGGAATCCGTTCGCAGGAGATCCACAGACCATTCATACCATTTGGAAATTGAATAGTAGTGGGGACAAACTAGAGAAGGTTAAAGAAGCTAAGACAGAGGATGAAGTCAGTCCTGGTGCTCGAATGAATCTATCTAGTCTGACTTGGAAATCTGTAACAGAAAAATTTGCTGCAACAGCATCTTCATCAAATCAAAATACTTCTGGGAAAATGGACATTAATGCCATAAAAAATGGAGATTTCTCTAGTATTGAGGGAAAATGGAGTAATGGTCATGGAGGAGAAGATTTAGTCTTTAGTAAAGATGGCTTGATAGCGCCAGAGAAATTTAAGGTTGACCTTGCAGAATCAGAAATAGTCAATGATTTTTTACGAGCTCGCTACTCAGGTCCATCTTTTGGAGTCTTTATTCAATTCATACCAGCAGGTGTTAGAATACCTGATGAGACATCAATGGATTAATATCAGACGCTTCGGATATTAGTAAAGATAGAATTCTCTATCGCGCTTCATTTCCAGTACATAATAAACCAGAACAATTCTTATATCGTGTAGACTAGGAGTGAAACAGATTGATTTAATTAACAGCACCTCACGCACATGGAAATGCTCAATCTTTTTATACTGAGTCAAATAAGATTTTCCCAAAATCCATTGACAAAAGCCAACATTTTTTGTAAAATAAGAATCAATTAAATACCAACACCGAATGAAGTTTAATAGAAGTGGGGAATCGTTTGATTTTCCATGACTGTAAATGGACGGAACTCTGGAGAGACCGTAAAGGCACCGAAGGGGCAAGGCAGGCAACTGCTCAAACTCTCAGGTAAAAGGACAGAGCTAGGATAGACCGCTTTTTAGCATTTATCTAAGCATTCCAGAGTACATGTATCTTGCATGTGCTCTTTCTTTTGGGGTTGAAACGATAGGAGAAGGAAATGTTAGAATTGCTTAAATCAATCGATGCTTTTGCTTGGGGACCGCCCCTCTTGATTTTATTGGTCGGAACAGGGATTTACCTAACTATTCGGCTAGGACTCTTGCAGGTTTTGCGTCTGCCCAAGGCCTTTCAGCTTATTTTTATCCAGGATAAGGGACATGGTGATGTATCCAGTTTTGCAGCTCTGTGTACAGCCTTGGCATCAACCGTTGGAACAGGGAATATTATAGGAGTTGCGACGGCTATCAAGGTTGGTGGACCAGGAGCTCTCTTTTGGATGTGGATGGCGGCTTTCTTTGGAATGGCTACCAAGTATGCGGAAGGACTCTTGGCCATCAAATACCGCACCAAGGACGACCATGGTGCAGTAGCGGGAGGTCCCATGCACTATATCCTTCTAGGAATGGGAGAAAAGTGGCGACCACTTGCTGTTTTGTTTGCAGTAGCAGGAGTATTGGTTGCTCTCTTGGGAATCGGAACCTTCACCCAAGTCAACTCGATTACAGAATCTATCCAAAATACAACGGCTATTTCACCAGCCATCACAGCTCTCGTCTTGTCTGTCTTTGTAGCGATTGCTGTCTTTGGTGGACTCAAGTCCATTTCTAAGGTTTCAACTACTGTTGTTCCTTTTATGGCGATCATTTATATCTTAGGAACTCTTACAGTTATTTTCTTTAATATCGGGAAAATTCCTTCTACAATCGCTTTAATCTTGACATCGGCTTTTAGTCCCCTTGCTGCGGTAGGTGGATTTGCTGGTGCTAGCGTTCGGATGGCTATTCAAAATGGTGTGGCGCGTGGTGTGTTCTCAAATGAATCTGGTCTAGGTTCTGCTCCCATTGCAGCGGCTGCGGCTAAGACAAATGAACCAGTAGAGCAAGGTTTGATTTCTATGACAGGAACCTTTATTGATACTCTCATTATCTGTACTCTGACTGGTTTGACCATCTTGGTGACTGGTGTTTGGAGTGGTGACTTAAATGGGGTTGCCTTGACTCAGTCAGCCTTCTCAACAGTCTTTTCACACTTTGGGCCTGCCCTCTTGACCATCTTCCTTGTACTTTTTGCCTTCACAACGATTCTAGGTTGGAACTATTACGGAGAACGCTGTTTCGAGTTCCTCTTTGGTGTTCGTTTTATCTGGCTCTACCGTGTGGTCTTTGTGCTCATGGTCTTGTTGGGAGGATTTATCGAGTTGGATATGGTCTGGATTATCGCAGATATCGTCAACGCCTTGATGGTTCTGCCAAACTTGATTGCCCTCTTAGTCTTGTCGCCAGTCGTTATTGCTGAAACTAAAAAGTATTTTGACAAATAATGAAATCACACATGGCGTGTGATTTTTTTGCCTATAAATGATTTTTATCAAGCTGATATATAATATATATTATGCAAATGATTGGAAGTGTGATAAACTAATACTCAATGAAAATCAAAGAGCAAACTAGGAAGCTAGCCGCAAGCTGTACTTGAGTACGGTAAGGCGACGCTGACGCGGTTTGAATTTGATTTTCGAAGAGTATAATATACAACGAAAATCTTATGAGAGAATAAACCTTTGTCTTAAATAAACTTAGGAATCAGGATTTTATAAGATTTTCCAATAATATTAGTGTCAATAACAAGAAAAGAGGTATCTTATGACAACATTTACAATCCATACAGTAGAATCAGCACCGGCAGAAGTGAAAGAGGTTCTTGAAACAGTAGAAAAAGACAACAATGGCTATATTCCCAACCTAATCGGTCTCTTGGCCAATGCACCGACTGCTTTAGAAGCATACCGAACTGTCGCATCTATCAACCGTCGCAACAGCCTGACACCCGTTGAGCGTGAAGTGGTGCAAATCACGGCAGCCGTGACCAATGGTTGTGCCTTCTGTGTCGCAGGTCACACAGCCTTTTCCATCAAACAAATCCAGATGAATGATGACTTGATTCAAGCTCTTCGCAATCGTACTCCAATTGAAACAGATCCTAAATTGGATACCCTAGCTAAGTTTACTTTGGCAGTTATCAATACCAAGGGTCGTGTAGGAGATGAAGCCTTGTCTGAGTTTTTAGAAGCTGGCTACACCCAACAAAATGCCTTGGATGTGGTTCTTGGTGTCAGCCTAGCAAGCCTCTGTAACTATGCCAACAACCTAGCCAATACCCCAATTAACCCAGAATTGCAACCTTATGCTTAATTCATATCTGAGTAAAAAATGAAGTCTGAAATCAACGGACTTCGTTTTTTATCCCCTCATTTAAGCGCTTTTATGCTATACTGAAACTAACATGATTATTGGAGGTTAGGATGAAAAAACTCCCCTTGGTATTTTCTGGTTGTTTGCTAGGTTTAGCAGGATCTGGAAATCTTATTTTAGATACGTTGCCGGTTCTGTCACATCTTTTTAGTCTGACAGGTTTGATTTTGTGGATTTACTTTCTGCTTCTGCATCTTTTTAATTGGAAGGAAAGCAAGCAAGAGTTGACCAAGCCTCCTCTTTTGTCAGGGATGGCGACCTTTCCCATGGCTGGGATGATTTTATCGACTTATGTCTTTCGCGTCTTCCCTCATCTTTCTTTGGTTGTGCAAGGACTCTGGTGGTGTTCATTTCTCTTGGATTTGGCCTTGATTGCTGATTTCACCATCAAGTTTGCCTGTCCAGGTCGTAGGGTTCATGCGACTCCTAGCTGGACGGTTCTCTATGTGGGGATAGCGGTGGCTGCCTTGACCTATCCTCTGGTAGGCATCATCGAAATTGCCTATGCGACCTTGAGTTTTGGTTTTCTCTTGACCTTCTATCTCTATCCCCTTATTTATAGCGATTTAAAGAAACATCCACTCCCACTAGCCTTGCTTGGACAAGAAGGAATCTATTGCGCTCCCTTCTCTCTACTCTTGGCTTCTCTAGTTCGAGTTGGAGGAGCCAGTCTACCGACTTGGCTCTTGATTGTCATGATCTTGGCTTCCCAATCTTTCTTTTTCTTTGTTTTGACTCGCCTGCCCAATATTTTAAAACAAGGTTTTCAACCAGCCTTCTCAGCACTCACCTTCCCAACCATTATCACAGCTACTTCGCTTAAGATGGCTCAGGGAATCTTGAAACTTCCATTTCTGGATTATCTGGTAGTGGCTGAAACCGTTATTTGCCTCACTATTTTATTCTTTGTATTAGGCGCTTATCTGATTTGGTTACGAAAAAAGGTCTAGCTAGAAATAGCTAAACCTTATTTTTTATGGTTTGATAACTTCAGCTCCACCCATGTATGGACGAAGAACTTCAGGGATGGTCACAGATCCATCTTCATTTTGATAGTTTTCAAGAATAGCAGCCACTGTACGTCCAACTGCAAGTCCAGAACCGTTCAAGGTATGGAGCAATTTAACTTTGCCATCTGCTTCATCACGGTAACGGATTTGGGCACGACGGGCTTGGAAATCTTCTGTGTTTGAACAGCTTGAGATTTCACGGTAGGTATTTTGGGCTGGAATCCATACTTCCAAGTCGTAAGTTTTGGCAGCTGAGAAGCCCATATCTCCAGTAGAGAGAGCAACGACACGGTATGGAAGGTTGAGTTTTTGAAGGATATTTTCAGCGTTGGCTGTCATTTTTTCCAATTCTTCGTAAGATTCTTCTGGCTTGGCAAATTTAACCATTTCAACTTTGTGGAATTGGTGCAAACGAATCAAGCCACGAGTATCACGGCCAGCTGAACCAGCCTCAGAACGGAATGATGGGCTCATAGCAGTGAAGTAGATTGGCAGGTCTTTACCGTCAAGAATTTCATCACGGTAGTAGTTTGTCAGAGGAACTTCAGCTGTAGGAATAAGGACATAATTGCTGTCGCTGAGTTCAAAAGTGTCTTCCTTGAATTTTGGATATTGACCAGTACCAAACATAGAGTCATGGTTAACCATGTAAGGCGTGATGACTTCCGTATAGCCTTCCTTTCCATGCTCATCCAACATAAAGTTGTAGATAGCACGTTCCAAACGAGCACCGAGGCCTTTATAGAAGAGGAAGCGAGCTCCTGTTACCTTACCACCGCGTTCCCAGTCAAGGATGCCAAGGTCTTCACCAAGATCCCAGTGAGCTTTAGGTTCGAAGTCAAACTCGCGTGGAGTCCCCCAACGGCGAACTTCCACATTGTCATCTTCATCAGCCCCAACAGGAACACTGTCAGCTGGGATGTTAGGAAGAGTCGTTGTAAATTCTGTCAATTTAGCATCGATGTCTGCCAATTCAGCATCCAAGGCTTTAACCTCAGCAGATAGGTTTTGCATGGCAGCAATCTTGTCATCTGCATTTTCCTTGTTGCGTTTGGCTTGGGCAATCTCAGCAGAAACTGTGTTGCGTTCTGCTTTGAGAGTTTCAACCTTGACCAAAATGTCACGACGTTTAGCATCGATTTCTTTCATCTCATTCAAGACAGTAGCATCTACACCACGTGTAGCCAATTTTTCTGCGACAGCATCAAAGTCTGTACGAATACGTTTGATATCTAACATAAGAACTCCTTTATGAAAAAAGCACACCTGACAAAGCGTTGGAGTGGCAGGGCCACGGTTCCATCCAACTTCACAGGTGTGCACTTGATTGTGTATGTAATTGTTACTAACGGTAGAATTTCACCTATCCCTCCTATCTGCTCGCAGCACCCGCAGACTTTCTGAAAGAAGAAGATAACCTACTTATCCGTTGCTATGATTATACTAAAGTTTCTACTTTTTTGCAAATAGATTTTTAAATTTTTGGCTAATTGTCTGAATCAGGGTCGGAAGTTTGACGACCTTGTCATTACCCAGTTTTTCGCGTGCAATTTTGAGAATAGCACCTGAGTCTTTTGAAGCAAAGAGGAATTTTCCTTTGTCTGTAAAGACTTCGAAGTGGCGACTGATTTTTCGTCCAGTGACATTGGCTCCAATCTGATTGATATGCCCCCAAGGAATCTGGATAAATTGTTCGACATTGACGTCTGGGTAAAATTCTAAGGCCTGATCTCCGACAAGGAATTTCCCAACTTTTCCAGCGATAGAGAGGTAGGAAGTGCCTGTCGTGCTGAGAAGCACTGTTTTGTTAAGAGATTGGGCCATGATTAATCTTCCTTACTTTCTCCGAAAAAGGCATTGTAGAGGGCTTTGATTGCTGCTTTCTCTTGGTCTTTATTGACAACAAACATAATAGAAACTTCACTAGAACCTTGAGACATCATCTGGATGTTGATCTTGTTTTCAGATAGAGCGCGAGTTGCAGTAGCAGTGACACCAATATGGCTCTTCATTTTTTCTCCAACAATCATAATGATTGAAAGGTCGTGTTCGATTTCTGCATGGTCTACTTCAGCCTTTTGAACCAACTGACGCAGGATTTCTTCTTCCTTGATAGGAGTTAGTTCGCGAGAACGGAGGATAATCGAAAGATCGTCGATACCAGTTGGCATATGTTCCCAACCGATGTTAAGATCTTCAAGGATTTGAAGAACCTTGCGTCCGAATCCAACCTCACGGTTCATGAGGTATTTCGACATGTTAATGCTGACAAAGCCTGAGTCACCAGCAATTCCCACAACTGGAAATTCATCACTACTGTGTTTTAGAACGATACGAGTACCTGGATGGTCAGGGTTGTTGGTATTCTTGATAACGAGAGGAATTTTTCCACGGTAGGCAGGTAGAAGGGCTTCGTCATGAAGGACTGAGAATCCTGCATAGGCCAACTCACGCATTTCACGGTAGGTCAACTCAGGGATTGAGTGTGGTTGGTGAATGATTCCAGGGTGGGCTGCAAAGATACCATCAACGTCTGTAAAGTTTTCATAGAGATCGGCCTTAACACCGGCAGCAATGATAGAACCTGTAATATCCGATCCTCCACGGGAGAAGGTACAGATTTGATTTTCCTTGGTAACACCAAAGAAACCAGGAATGACAAGGACTTCATTTGTATTTGTCAATTCCTCAATCTTGTCATAACTTGATGGAATGATGCGAGCGTGACCAGGTTCACTTGTGACCACAATACCAGCTTCTCTAGGGTGCACATAGCGTGCATCGATCCCGTTTTGATTAAAGTAGGCAGCAATCAATTTAGCATTGTTGTTTTCACCGGCTGCTAGGAAAGTGTCGTAGAGAAATTCATTTTCTTCGATAGGAAGAGTGGCCAAGGCGCGAATGCTTTTGGAAATTTTTTCTAGCACAGCTGGTTTTAGTCCTAGTTCACTAACCATAGCAGCATAGCGGTCGATAATCCAGTTTTGGCTCTTGCTAATATCGTTACCAGCAACATAGTCGCGGTAGTATTTAATTAAGGCATCCGTAACCTTAGTATCTTCAGCATTGCGTTTACCAGGCGCAGAGACGACTACAAAACGACGCTCTGGATCGCTTTTAACGATGTTTAAAACTTTTTCTAATTGACCAGCAGAGGCAAGAGAGCTACCTCCAAATTTAACAACTTTCATAAGAACTCCTAAAGTAAGTATTTTATACGATTATAGCAGAAAGAAAGCCTTTTTTCAATGAAGAAAATAAGATGCTTTATAGGATAAAGCGAGCCTTTCCAATCGGCTGAGACACTTTCAGTCAATTTTTTCTTGCTTTCTGTTCCTAAAAAAGATATACTTTGAAAATAAAATAATTCAATACTCAATGAAAATCAAAGAGCAAACTAGGAAGCTAGCCGTAGTCAGCTCAAAGCACTGCTTTGAGGTTGCAGATGGAAGTTGACGTAGTTTGAAGAGATTTTCGAAGAGTATAAACTTCTTATAAAATAAAAAGGAGTCCAGATGGAACATATTATTTATCAGCTTGAAGAGGATTTGGCAATTATTACTTTAAACCGTCCTGATGTCGCTAATGGTTTCCATATTCCCATGTGTGAGGAGATCTTAGAAGCCTTGACTCTGGCAGAAGAAAATCCAGCTGTGCATTTTATCTTAATCAATGCCAATGGAAAGGTCTTCTCAGTTGGGGGAGATTTGGTAGAGATGAAGCGGGCAGTGGATGAGGATGATATTCCATCATTGACAAAAATCGCAGAGTTGGTCAATACGATTTCTTATAAAATCAAGCAAATAGCCAAACCTGTTTTAATGGAAGTTGACGGTGCTGTTGCAGGTGCCGCAGCGAATATGGCTGTTGCGGCAGATTTCTGTTTGGCGACGGATAAGGCTAAGTTTATCCAAGCCTTTGTTGGTGTTGGTTTGGCTCCAGATGCAGGGGGAATTCATCTCTTGAGCCGCAGTATCGGTGTGACGCGTGCTGCTCAATTAGCTATGACAGGAGAGGCTTTAACGGCAGAAAAAGCCCTAGAATGGGGGTTGGTTTACCGCGTTTCTGAAGCTGAAAAACTTGAAAAGACGAGAGAACAGCTTCTTAAAAAATTAAGACGTGCTTCAAGTAATTCCTATGCTGCCATTAAGAAGTTGGTTTGGGAGAGCCAGTTTAAAGACTGGCAGGGTTACGCTACTTTAGAACTGAACCTACAGAAATCCTTAGCTCAAACAGAGGATTTCAAAGAAGGAGTGCGAGCTCATTCGGAGAGAAGAAGACCTAAATTTACAGGAAAATAAAAAATACTTGCATCATTCTTTGAATTTTGATATAATTCTTTCTGTCAAATGTTTTGATTGTAAAATTTTTTTGAAGAAGGAGGGATATGAAAAATGGACTACCAACGAATCAATGAATATTTAACATCTATATTTAACAATGTCCTTGTAATTGAGGAAGTGAACTTGAGAGGTAGTCGTTTTAAGGATATCTCCATCAAAGAAATGCATACGATTGATGTCATCGGTAAGGCTCCAGATGTGACTCCAAGTCAAGTGTCAAAAGAGTTGATGGTAACTCTTGGAACTGTTACGACAAGTTTGAACAATTTAGAGCGTAAGGGATACATTGAGCGAGTTCGGTCAGAACAGGATCGTCGTGTGGTGCATCTGCATTTGACAAAGAAGGGGCGCTTGATCCATAGACTGCATAAACGCTTCCACAAGGCCATGGTAGAAAAAATTATTGATGGCATGAGCGAGGAAGAAATTGATGTTATGAGCAAAGGGTTGACTAATCTTTACCAATTTTTGGAGGATTTGAAATAATGGCTTTTGCAAAAATAAGCCAGGTTGCTCATTATGTGCCAGAGCAAGTGGTTACAAATCACGACTTGGCTCAGATTATGGATACCAATGATGAGTGGATTTCAAGTCGAACGGGAATACGACAAAGGCATATTTCAAGAACAGAATCTACCAGTGATTTGGCTACGGAAGTTGCTAAGAAACTGATGGCAAAAGCTGGAATAATAGGAGAGGAACTGGATTTTATCATCCTAGCTACCATTACTCCAGATTCGATGATGCCCTCTACAGCTGCTCGTGTTCAAGCTAATATTGGTGCTAATAAAGCCTTTGCTTTTGACTTAACCGCGGCTTGCAGTGGATTTGTATTTGCTCTTTCAACTGCTGAAAAGTTTATCGCTTCTGGTCGCTTTCAAAAAGGCTTGGTGATTGGTAGTGAAACCCTCTCTAAGGCAGTCGATTGGTCGGATCGATCAACAGCTGTGTTGTTTGGAGATGGTGCTGGTGGTGTCTTGTTAGAAGCTAGCGAGCAAGAGAATTTCTTAGCTGAGAGTCTCAATAGCGATGGAAGTCGCAGTGAGTGTTTAACTTATGGGCATTCAGGTTTGCATTCTCCATTTTCAGATCAAGAAAGTGCAGATTCATTTTTGAAGATGGATGGACGCGCAGTCTTTGATTTTGCCATTCGAGATGTAGCCAAGTCTATCAAGCAGACTATTGAAGAATCTCCTATAGAGGCGACAGACTTGGATTATCTGCTATTGCATCAGGCTAATATCCGTATTTTGGATAAGATGGCTAGAAAAATTGGTGTTGACCGAGACAAACTTCCAGCCAATATGATGGAATATGGCAATACCAGTGCAGCCAGTATCCCGATTTTACTTTCAGAGTGTGTAGAACAAGGTCTCATCCCTTTAGATGGTAGCCAGACTGTTCTTCTATCAGGCTTCGGTGGAGGCTTGACCTGGGGCACGCTCATTCTTACAATTTAGGTAATCATGTGGTGAACACATTGTTATAAAAAACTATTTATTTTAAAGGAGTCCTATCATGGCAGTATTTGAAAAAGTACAAGAAATTATCGTTGAAGAACTTGGAAAAGATGCATCAGAAGTAACACTTGAATCAACTTTTGATGATTTGGACGCTGATTCATTGGACTTGTTCCAAGTAATCTCAGAAATCGAAGATGCTTTTGATATCCAAATCGAAGCAAAAGATGACTTGAAAACAGTTGGTGACTTGGTTGCCTACGTTGAAGAGCAAACAAAATAATACTCAATGAAAATCAAAGAGCAAACTAGGAAGCTAGCCGCAGGCTGTACTTGAGTACGGCAAGGTGACGCTGACGTGGTTTGAATTTGATTTTCGAAGAGTATAAGCAGAATATAGATAGAAGGAGTAGGGAAACCCGCTCCCTCTTGTTTAGGTAATAGTTTGATTGTCAAATTATGACAGTATCGAACTATTACGTAAGCAAGAAACGATGGAGGCACTATGAAAACGCGTATTACAGAATTATTGAACATTGATTATCCTATCTTTCAAGGAGGAATGGCTTGGGTTGCTGATGGTGATTTGGCAGGGGCTGTTTCTAAAGCTGGAGGACTAGGGATTATCGGTGGGGGAAATGCCCCGAAAGAAGTTGTCAAGGCAAATATTGATAAGATCAAATCATTGACGGATAAACCCTTTGGTGTCAACATCATGCTCTTGTCTCCCTTTGTGGAAGATATTGTAGATCTCGTTATCGAGGAAGGTGTTAAGGTAGTGACAACAGGTGCAGGAAATCCTGGTAAATACATGGAACGTTTCCATGAAGCTGGGATAATCGTTATTCCTGTCGTTCCTAGTGTTGCTTTAGCTAAACGCATGGAAAAAATCGGTGCAGACGCTGTTATTGCAGAAGGAATGGAAGCTGGGGGGCATATCGGTAAATTAACAACCATGACCTTGGTGCGACAGGTAGCCACAGCTGTATCTATTCCTGTTATTGCTGCAGGAGGAATTGCGGATGGTGAAGGTGCTGCGGCTGGCTTTATGCTAGGTGCAGAGGCTGTACAGGTGGGGACACGGTTTGTAGTTGCAAAAGAGTCGAATGCCCATCCAAACTACAAGGAGAAAATTTTAAAAGCAAGGGATATTGATACTACGATTTCAGCTCAGCACTTTGGTCATGCTGTTCGTGCTATTAAAAATCAGTTGACTAGAGATTTTGAACTGGCTGAAAAAGATGCCTTTAAGCAGGAAGATCCTGATTTAGAAATCTTTGAACAAATGGGAGCAGGCGCCCTAGCCAAAGCAGTTGTTCACGGTGATGTGGATGGTGGCTCTATCATGGCAGGTCAAATCGCAGGGCTTGTTTCTAAAGAAGAAACAGCTGAAGAAATCCTAAAAGATTTGTATTACGGAGCAGCTAAGAAAATTCAAGAAGAAGCCTCTCGCTGGGCAGGAGTTGTAAGAAATGACTAAAACAGCCTTTTTATTTGCTGGTCAAGGTGCCCAGTATCTAGGGGTGGGACGGGATCTCTATGATCACTACCCTATTGTCAAAGAAACGATTGATCGAGCGAGTCAGGTGCTCGGTTATGATTTGCGTTATCTCATCGATAGGGAAGAAGACAAACTCAATCAGACCCGCTATACGCAACCAGCCATTCTAGCGACTTCGGTTGCTATCTACCGTTTATTGCAAGAAAAGGGCTATCAGCCTGATATGGTTGCTGGTTTATCTCTTGGAGAATACTCTGCCTTGGTGGCAAGCGGCGCCTTGGATTTTGAAGATGCGGTTGCCTTGGTAGCTAAGCGTGGAGCCTATATGGAAGATGCGGCTCCTGCTGACTCTGGCAAGATGGTAGCAGTTCTCAATACGCCAGTAGAGGTCATTGAAGAAGCCTGTCAAAAAGCTTCTGAACTTGGAGTGGTTACTCCAGCCAACTATAACACATCTGCACAAATCGTCATTGCTGGAGAAGTGGTTGCAGTTGATCGAGCGGTTGAACTTTTGCAAGAAGCAGGTGCCAAACGCTTGATTCCTCTTAAGGTGTCAGGTCCCTTTCACACCGCTCTCCTTGAGCCAGCTAGCCAGAAACTAGCTGAAACTCTAGCTCAGGTAAGTTTTTCAGATTTTACTTGTCCCCTAGTCGGCAATACAGAAGCTGCTGTGATGCAAAAAGAGGACATTGCTCAGCTCTTGACGCGTCAGGTCAAGGAACCCGTTCGTTTCTATGAAAGTATTGGGGTCATGCAAGAAGCAGGCATAAGCAACTTTATCGAGATTGGACCGGGGAAAGTCTTGTCAGGCTTTGTTAAAAAAATTGATCAAACTGCTCACTTAGCTCATGTGGAAGATCAAGCGAGTTTAGTAGCACTTTTAGAGAAATAGGCTAAAATAAGTAGAAGTTTTGAAAGGAAAAAAATGAAACTAGAACATAAAAATATCTTTATTACAGGTTCGAGTCGTGGAATTGGTCTTGCCATCGCCCACAAGTTTGCTCAAGCAGGAGCCAACATTGTCTTAAACAGTCGTGGGGCAATCTCAGAAGAATTGCTCGCTGAGTTTTCAAACTATGGTATCAAGGTGGTTCCCATTTCAGGAGATGTATCAGATTTTGCAGACGCTAAGCGTATGATTGATCAAGCTATTGCAGAACTGGGTTCAGTAGATGTTTTGGTCAACAATGCAGGGATTACCCAAGATACTCTTATGCTCAAGATGACAGAAGCAGATTTTGAAAAAGTGCTCAAGGTCAATCTGACTGGTGCCTTTAATATGACACAATCAGTCTTGAAACCGATGATGAAAGCTAGAGAAGGTGCTATCATTAATATGTCTAGTGTTGTTGGTTTGATGGGGAATATTGGTCAAGCTAACTATGCTGCTTCTAAGGCTGGCTTGATTGGCTTTACCAAGTCTGTGGCACGTGAAGTTGCTAGTCGGAATATACGAGTCAATGTGATTGCTCCAGGAATGATTGAGTCTGATATGACAGCTATCTTATCAGATAAGATTAAGGAAGCTACACTAGCTCAGATTCCGATGAAAGAATTTGGGCAGGCAGAGCAGGTTGCAGATTTGACAGTATTTTTAGCAGGCCAAGATTATCTAACTGGTCAAGTGGTTGCCATTGATGGTGGCTTAAGTATGTAGCGAAAGCTAGAGGTGAAAAGAATGAAACTAAATCGAGTAGTGGTAACAGGTTATGGAGTAACATCTCCAATCGGAAATACACCAGAAGAATTTTGGAATAGTTTAGCAACTGGGAAAATCGGCATTGGTGGCATTACAAAATTTGATCATAGTGATTTTGATGTGCATAATGCGGCAGAAATCCAAGATTTTCCGTTCGATAAATACTTTGTAAAAAAAGATACCAACCGTTTTGATAACTATTCTTTATATGCCTTGTATGCAGCCCAAGAGGCTGTAAATCATGCCAATCTTGATGTAGAGGCTCTTAATAGGGATCGTTTTGGTGTTATCGTTGCATCTGGTATTGGTGGAATCAAGGAAATTGAAGATCAGGTACTTCGCCTTCATGAAAAAGGGCCCAAACGTGTCAAACCAATGACTCTTCCAAAAGCTTTACCAAATATGGCTTCTGGGAATGTAGCCATGCGTTTTGGTGCAAACGGTGTTTGTAAATCTATCAATACTGCCTGCTCTTCATCAAATGATGCGATTGGGGATGCCTTCCGCTCTATTAAGTTTGGTTTCCAAGATGTGATGTTGGTGGGAGGAACAGAAGCTTCTATCACACCTTTTGCCATCGCTGGTTTCCAAGCCTTAACAGCTCTCTCTACTACAGAGGATCCAACTCGTGCTTCGATCCCATTTGATAAGGATCGCAATGGGTTTGTTATGGGTGAAGGTTCAGGGATGTTGGTTCTAGAAAGTCTTGAACACGCTGAAAAACGTGGAGCTACTATCCTGGCTGAAGTGGTTGGTTACGGAAATACTTGTGATGCCTACCACATGACTTCTCCACATCCAGAAGGTCAGGGAGCTATCAAGGCCATCAAACTAGCCTTGGAAGAAGCTGAGATTTCTCCAGAGCAAGTAGCCTATGTCAATGCTCACGGAACGTCAACTCCTGCCAATGAAAAAGGAGAAAGTGGTGCTATCGTAGCTGTTCTTGGTAAGGAAGTACCTGTATCATCAACCAAGTCTTTTACAGGACATTTGCTGGGGGCTGCGGGTGCAGTAGAAGCTATCGTCACCATCGAAGCTATGCGTCATAACTTTGTACCAATGACAGCTGGGACAAGTGAAGTATCAGATTATATCGAAGCTAATGTCGTTTATGGACAAGGCTTGGAGAAAGAAATTCCATACGCTATTTCAAATACTTTTGGTTTTGGAGGCCACAATGCAGTTCTTGCTTTCAAACGTTGGGAGAATAGATAAGTATGAATTTAAACGATATTAAAGACTTGATGACTCAATTTGACCAGTCAAGTTTGAGAGAATTTTCTTATAAAAATGGGACGGATGAGTTGCAGTTTAGCAAGAATGAAGCGAGACCTGTGCCTGAAGTTGCAACTCAAGTCGCTCCAGCACCCGTTCTAGCAACACCGAGTCCAGTAGCTCCTACATCTGCTCCAGCAGAGACTGTAGCAGAAGAAGTTCCAGCTCCAGCTGAAGCAAGTGTGGCTACTGAGGGAAATCTTGTAGAGAGTCCACTTGTTGGAGTGGTTTACTTGGCTGCTGGACCAGATAAACCTGCCTTCGTTACAGTTGGTGATAGTGTCAAAAAAGGTCAAACATTGGTCATTATCGAAGCCATGAAAGTCATGAATGAAATCCCAGCTCCTAAGGATGGTGTGGTAACGGAAATTCTCGTTTCTAACGAAGAAATGGTTGAGTTTGGTAAAGGATTGGTACGAATCAAATGATCGATATTCAAGGAATCAAAGAAGCCCTTCCCCACCGTTATCCTATGCTCCTAGTGGATCGTGTCTTGGAAGTGAGCGAGGATACCATCGTTGCCATAAAAAATGTGACCATCAACGAGCCTTTCTTTAACGGTCACTTTCCTCAATACCCAGTTATGCCAGGTGTTCTGATCATGGAAGCCTTGGCGCAAACAGCTGGTGTGTTGGAGTTGTCAAAACCTGAAAATAAAGGAAAACTGGTCTTTTACGCTGGTATGGATAAGGTCAAATTCAAGAAGCAAGTTGTACCAGGCGACCAATTGGTTATGACAGCGACTTTTGTAAAACGTCGTGGCACCATAGCCGTGGTTGAAGCAAAGGCTGAAGTGGATGGCAAGCTTGCAGCTAGTGGTACTCTTACCTTTGCAATTGGGAACTAAGGAGGTTCTCCATGTTTCGAAAAATTTTAATTGCCAATCGTGGTGAAATTGCGGTTCGTATTATCCGTGCGGCGCGTGAATTGGGGATTGCGACCGTAGCAGTCTATTCAACTGCTGATAAGGAAGCCCTTCATACGCTTTTGGCAGATGAAGCGGTTTGTATCGGTCCTGGTAAGGCAACTGAGTCTTATCTCAATATTAATGCGGTTCTATCAGCTGCAGTCTTGACTGAGGCAGAAGCCATTCACCCCGGTTTTGGGTTTCTCAGTGAAAATTCCAAATTTGCAACTATGTGTGAAGAAGTGGGCATCAAATTTATCGGTCCATCTGGTCATGTTATGGATATGATGGGGGACAAAATCAATGCGCGTGCTCAGATGATTAAGGCTGGTGTGCCTGTTATTCCAGGTTCAGGTGGAGAAGTGCATAACTCTGAGGAGGCCTTGATTGTTGCTGAAAAAATTGGCTATCCTGTTATGCTCAAGGCTTCAGCAGGTGGTGGTGGTAAAGGGATTCGTAAGGTTGAAAAACCAGAAGACCTTGTTTCAGCCTTTGAAACTGCCTCTAGTGAAGCCAAGGCCAATTATGGCAATGGTGCCATGTACATAGAACGGGTTATCTATCCAGCTCGTCACATCGAGGTTCAAATTCTAGGAGATGAACACGGAAATGTAATCCACTTGGGGGAACGGGATTGTTCTCTACAACGGAACAACCAAAAGGTTTTGGAAGAAAGTCCTTCGATTGCAATCGGGAAAACGCTGCGTCATGAAATCGGTTCTGCTGCTGTTCGAGCGGCGGAGTCTGTTGGCTATGAAAATGCAGGGACCATTGAGTTTCTTCTTGATGAAGCCAGTGGCAATTTCTATTTCATGGAAATGAATACTCGTGTACAAGTAGAACATCCAGTAACAGAATTTGTTTCAGGTGTGGATATCGTTAAGGAACAGATTCGCATTGCGGCAGGTCAACCTCTGTCTGTTAAGCAAGAAGATATTGTCCTACGCGGTCATGCCATCGAGTGTCGTATCAATGCAGAAAATCCAGCCTTTAACTTTGCTCCAAGTCCAGGTAAGATTACTAATCTCTATCTACCAAGTGGTGGAGTTGGCTTGCGCGTGGATTCAGCAGTTTATCCAGGTTATACCATTCCGCCTTATTATGATAGTATGATTGCCAAAATCATCGTACACGGTGAAAACCGTTTTGATGCCTTGATGAAAATGCAACGTGCCCTCTATGAATTAGAGATTGAAGGGGTGCAGACCAATGCAGATTTCCAGCTTGACCTCATTTCAGATCGCAATGTCATTGCTGGAGATTACGATACTTCCTTCTTAATGGAAACCTTCTTACCCAAATATCAAGAAAAAGAATAAAATGACTTCAAGAGTTTAAACCGAAAAGGGGAATCAATGGCTCTATTTAGTAAAAAAGATAAGTATATTCGAATCAATCCCAATCGTTCGGTTAGGGAAAAACCTCAAGCTAAGCCAGAGGTTCCAGATGAATTATTTTCCCAGTGTCCAGGCTGTAAGCATACCATCTATCAGAAGGATCTGGGAAGTGAGCGTATCTGTCCACATTGTAGCTACACCTTTCGTATTTCTGCCCAAGAACGCTTGGCTTTGACGATTGATATGGGAACCTTCAAGGAATTGTTTACAGGGATTGAAAGCAAGGATCCCTTGCATTTCCCTGGTTATCAAAAGAAACTAGCAACTATGCGTGAAAAAACAGGTCTGGATGAAGCCGTTGTGACAGGAACAGCTCTTATAAAAGGTCAGACTGTGGCTCTTGGGATTATGGATTCCAACTTTATCATGGCTTCTATGGGTACGGTTGTAGGTGAAAAAATCACTCGTTTGTTTGAGTATGCGACTGTCGAAAAATTGCCAGTTGTCCTCTTCACAGCCTCTGGTGGAGCCCGTATGCAGGAAGGAATCATGAGTCTCATGCAGATGGCCAAGATCTCTGCAGCAGTTAAACGGCATTCAAATGCTGGTCTCTTTTACTTGACCATTTTGACAGATCCAACGACAGGTGGTGTGACAGCTTCTTTCGCTATGGAAGGTGATATCATTCTGGCTGAACCACAGAGCTTGGTCGGTTTTGCTGGGCGTCGTGTCATTGAAAATACGGTTCGTGAAAGCTTGCCTGAGGATTTCCAAAAGGCAGAATTCCTATTGGAACATGGCTTTGTGGATGCTATCGTTAAAAGAAGAGACTTGCCAGATACCATTGCTAGCCTAGTCAGATTGCATGGAGGGAGTTCTAGATGAATATTGCAAAAATAGTCAGAGAAGCGCGTGAGCAGAGTCGCTTGACAAGCTTGGACTTTGCGACAGGCATTTTTGATGAATTTATCCAATTACACGGTGACCGTTCTTTTCGTGACGATGGTGCAGTTGTTGGTGGTATCGGCTGGCTTGGAGACCAAGCTGTAACAATGGTTGGTATCCAAAAAGGCAAGAGTTTACAAGATAATCTCAAGCGGAATTTTGGTCAACCGCATCCAGAAGGCTACCGCAAGGCCCTACGGTTGATGAAACAGGCTGAAAAGTTTGGCCGTCCAGTTGTGACCTTTATCAATACAGCAGGTGCCTATCCTGGTGTCGGTGCGGAAGAACGCGGTCAAGGAGAAGCTATCGCTCGCAATCTCATGGAAATGAGTGATCTGAGAGTTCCTATTATCGCTATCATTATCGGTGAAGGTGGTTCAGGTGGGGCTTTGGCTCTAGCAGTCGCAGACCGTGTTTGGATGCTGGAAAATTCTATTTATGCTATTCTCAGTCCAGAAGGCTTTGCTTCCATTCTATGGAAGGATGGCAGTCGTGCCATGGAAGCAGCAGAACTGATGAAAATCACTTCACACGAACTGTTAGAAATGGACGTAGTAGACAAGGTGATTTCTGAAGCAGGACTTTCTAGCAAAGAACTGATTAAGAATGTTAAAAAAGAACTCCAAGCTGAGCTAGCTCTACTTTCACAAAAACCGTTAGAAGCGTTGTTGGAAGAGCGCTATCAACGGTTTAGAAAATACTAATACTCTTCGAAAATCAAATTCAAACCACGTCAGCTTCGCCTTGCCGTATATATGTTACTGACTTCGTCAGTTCTATCCACAACCTCAAAACCGTGTTTTGAGCAGCCTACGGCTAGCTTCCTAGTTTGCTCTTTGATTTTCATTGAGTATAATTCTTTAGAATACGCAAAAACTAGAACTGACTGCCAGTTCTAGTTTTTATGTGGTTCTTACTCTGTGCAGAGGGGAAAGTCAAAAGGTGCCTGGAAGACCAAACACCTTTTTGATTATTCATTTTCTTCAGTTACAAATTGACTAAGCAATCCATTGATAAAACGGGCTGATTTTTGATCTGAAAAATTCTTGGCAAGTTCAATGGCTTCATTGACTGCTACCAGCTGAGGTGTATCAAATGATGTGATTTCAAAGATACCCAAGCGTAGTAAGTTTTTTTCGACCAAAGTCAAACGTTCAACTGTCCAGCCTGACTTGAGGTGCTGGTTGATTTGTTTATCCAACTCTTCTTTTTGAGCTTGGATACCAGAAACCAAGTTTAGAAGAAAGGCTGGGATTTGCACATCTGCATCTTCACGGTCATGTGTGTAGGCAAAGCGACAAGCCGTTTCCATATCTGTACCGAATTCAAGGCTCATAAGAGCTTGAAAAGCGCATTTACGAAGTTCGCGTCTAGATTCTAATAATGGACTAGTCATTGAGGAAGTCCTCGTTAAATAGATCTTTCAACTCAGGTTTTGGTGTTTTATCTGGAACGATTCCTGTAACATGGATATTGACAGCAGAAAGTTCCACATCAGCCATATCATGGACAGCATCTTTGACCGCTTTTTGAATAGCAAGAGCCACTTTTGGTACTTTCACACCGTACTCAAGGTAGAGGTAGATGTCAGCAGTTAGTTCTTCATTGCTTTCTTTTAAGTAGACACCACGACCAAGAGAGAGTTTTGATAGGGTGTCAGATACGGATTTATTTGAAAATGAGTGGACACCCTCAACTTTAGCAGTTGCGATGGCAATAATTTTTTCAAGTACACGTGGAGCGATAACGATTTCGCCAAATTGTTCTTCAATTCCCATAGAATGACCTCTTTCTAGAGATTAGGCACGAGAAACGTAAGTTCCTTCTGCAGTGTTGATGATCAATTTTTGTCCAGCTTCGATGAAGTCAGGAACGTTGACAACAAGTCCAGTTTCCATAGTTGCTGGTTTACCAGAACCTGTAACAGTAGCACCTTTGATAGATGGTTGTGTTTCAGCAACTGTCAATTCAACAGTAGTTGGTACAGTTACACCGATTACTTCAGTTCCGTAGAATTGGATTTTCACATCAGAGTTTTCAAGGATGTAAAGCAACTCATTTTCAACATTTACGACTGGTATTTCGTATTGGTCGTAAGTTTCAGTGTTCATGAAGTAGGCAGTTTCATCCATTTTGTACAAGTATTGAGCTGGAACAGTTTCGATAATAGCTTGTTCGAATTTTTCTTCTGGACGGTAGCTTGTATCAAATGTAGAACCAGTACGGACATCACGCAATTTCATACGCATGATTGTGTTCCCTTTACCTGGTTTGTGGTGGCTAGCTTCCAAAACGCGGATCAATTTTCCGTCTGCAGTTTCAAATGTCATACCAGCTTTCAATTTGCTTGCTTCAATCATGTTTTTACCTCTTTAATAAATATTATTACTCTTCATTTTACCATAAAATCTTCTGGAAATAAAGCCAAAATAGTTATTGGGAGATGGTAGGGGAGAAAAAACCAACCTCAAGGCTGGTTTCTTTTACATATTAATCTTCTTTCAACTTCGCCAATTCCTGTGCAAGTAGTTTAAGGGCAACTTGTGGGTTGGCTTGGCCTTTGGTTGCCTTCATAAGGAATCCTGTAAAGGCCTTGTCGGCGTTACGTTTGCCTGACTTGAAGTCGGCAACAGCAGCTTCGTTATCGGCAAAGACTTGGTGGATGATTGGGATCAAGATAGCTGGATCTGAAATTTGAACCATACCTGCTTTTTCCACGTATTCACGCGCGCCACCGCCATTTTTAGCTAGATGGACAAAGACTTTCTTGGCAATCTTAGATGAAATAGTACCGTCTTCGATGATGGCAATCATTTCAACCAAGTTTTCTGGTGTCAATTCGATTTGTTCCAGTGTTTTACCTTCAGCATTCAAGAACTGAGCGACTTCCCCTTGGAGCCAGTTAGAGACTTGTTTGGCATCACCACCTAGGGCAACAGCTTTTTCAAAGAAGTCAGAAGTGACTTTATTAGCAGTCAACTGACTAGCATCGTAGTCTGATAAACCAAGGTCAGATACATAACGCGCACGACGTTCTTTTGGAAACTCTGGCAACTCAGTCCGCATTTCCTCAATCCACTCGTCAGAAATTTCAAAGAGGGGTAGGTCTGGTTCTGGGAAGTAGCGGTAGTCAGCAGCCCCTTCCTTGACACGCATGAGGATGGTTGCTTTATTCGCTTCATCGTAACGGCGTGTTTCTTGGCGGATTTGACCACCTGAGCGAAGAATTTCAGCCTGGCGTTGGACTTCGTATTCAAGACCTTTACGAACGTTTGAGAAGGAGTTGAGGTTCTTCAATTCAGTCTTGGTACCGAATTTCTCTTGACCATAAGGACGAAGGGAGATGTTGGCATCCACACGCATCGAACCTTCCTCCATCTTAACGTCAGAAATGCCAGCGTACTGGATAACTTCCTTGAGGGCTGTCAGATAAGCATAGGCTTCTTCAGGAGAACGCATATCTGCCTCAGATACAATCTCAATCAAGGGAACCCCTTGGCGGTTGAGGTCAACATAAGAGTAGCCATCTGTACCATGGGTGTTTTTACCAGCGTCTTCCTCTAGGTGGGCACGTTCGATACCGATTTTCTTGGTCGTACCGTCTTCTAGTTCGACTTCAATCCAGCCATTATATCCGATTGGTTCATCAAATTGAGAAATTTGGTAGGCTTTGGGGTTATCAGGATAGAAGTAGCTCTTGCGGTCAAAGTGCATCTTTTTGTGGATGTCCATGTTGAGGGCAAGAGCAGCCTTGATTCCGGCATCGACAACCCCTTTATTGAGAACTGGCAGAACTCCTGGGAAAGACCAGTCAATCACGTTAGTGTTGGCATTTTGATCATTTCCGAAGTGGGCAGAAGTAGGTGAGAAGATTTTTGAATTGGTGTTGAGCTCTACGTGGACTTCAAGTCCGATGACTGTTTCAAAGTTCATTAGTTGTCACCTCCAAAAATCTCGGGTTGTTGTTTGTGGTAGTCTGTTGTTGCTTCAAAAGCAGCAGCAGCTTGGTAAATGGTTTCCTCAGAGTACTTGGGACCAATCAATTGGAGTCCGACAGGTAGACCTTGAGAGAATCCAGCAGGAATCGAAATTCCAGGAAGTCCTGCCAAGTTTACAGGTATGGTCAATAGGTCGGCTAAGTACATGGCAACTGGGTCATGGTTGAGAGAATTCAAGTCATAGGCAACACTTGGAGCAGTTGGACCCAAAATCAAATCATAATCCGCGAAGACTTTTTCGAAATCTTGAATGATAAGTGTACGGACCTGTCCAGCCTTCTTGTAGTAGGCATCGTAGTAACCTGATGAAAGACTGAAAGTACCCAGCATGATACGGCGCTTCACTTCTTCACCAAAACCTTGGCTACGGCTGTTTACATAGATTTCATCAAGATTAGTCGCATCTTCTGCGCGGTAGCCGTAACGGATACCGTCAAAACGTTGCAAGTTTGATGAAGCTTCTGATGAAGCGATGATGTAATAAACGGCAACACCGTATTTAGAGTGAGGAAGGCTGACTTCTTCGACGATAGCACCCAATTTTTCAAAGTGTTTGGCCGCGTTTAAGATTGTTTCCTTAACCTCTGGATCAATTCCTTCGCCTAGGTATTCCTTAGGCAAAGCAATTTTCATGCCCTTGATGTCTTGGCCGATTTTTGAAGTAAAGTCGGCGATGCGGACAGGAGCAGAAGTAGAGTCTTTAGCATCTTCGCTGGCAATAGCGTTGAGCAAGAGGGCATTTTCCTTAACAGTTGGTGCGAAAGGTCCGATTTGGTCTAATGAGCTACCGAAGGCAATGAGACCGAAACGAGAAACTGTTCCGTAGGTTGGTTTGAGACCAACGATCCCGTTGAAGGCAGCAGGTTGGCGGATGGAACCACCCGTATCAGAACCAAGTGACAAGGGGACTTGTCCTGAGGCTACAGCTGCAGCTGAACCACTTGATGAACCACCAGGAACCTTGCTGTGGTCCCAAGCATTTTTAGTTGCTCCGTAGTGAGAAGTCTCACCAGAACCACCCATGGCAAATTCGTCCATGTTAGTTTTTCCTACGACAATCATGCCCTTGGCTTTTGCATTAGCAACCGCAGTTGCATCAAAGATCGGCTCGTAGTTGTAGAGCATTTTTGAGGCAGCGGTTGTGAGAATACCGTCTGTAGAGATGTTATCCTTTACTGCAAGCGGAATTCCTGAAAGGACATTATCAGTGTCAATTCCAGCTTCATCAATGGCTTTAGCTTGAACAAGAGCTTGCTCTTCAGCGATGGTAACAAAAGCGTTGATAGCTGTCTCGCGAGACTTGATATCTTCAAGCGTAGCTTGTGTTAATTCTGTTGCAGAAATTTCCTTAGAGACAAGGAGATTGTGCAAGTCTTCAATGGTTTTATTGTTGAAAGTCATTAGGCATCTCCTCCATCGTCTAGGATAGCTGGTACCTTGATATAGTAGTTGTCTTTTTCAGGTACGTTTTTAAACAAGCGATCACGGTCTGTTCCTTCTTCAGCCACATCAGGGCGGAGTACGGTCTTGCGGTCAGCCATGGTCGTAGTAGGTGCGACACCAGTTGTGTCAACTTCGTCCAGCAATTCAACCATGTCAACAATTTTAGACAAGGTCGTTGCAAAGGCAGCAGTTTCTTCTTCAGAGAATTTTAATTTTGAAAGATTGGCAACGTGTGTTACCTCTTCTTGCGTAATTTTCATCTTACATCCTTTCGTGAAATGATGATTTTTAGTCTGTTCTATTTTACCATATTTTCCTATAAATAAGGGAGGGGGAAGTGAAAAGAAATAGAAATTGAAAAAAATGCTAAAATCCGATATAATGGAGTGTTGAAAGGAATGGTAAAATCCAATGTAAAAATCATTCTTAGCTATTGAAACAAGAAAAATAGAGAATCAAAGAAAGAGAACTTATGAATATTCAAGAAGAAATTAAGAAACGTCGTACCTTTGCCATCATCTCTCACCCAGACGCGGGGAAAACAACCATCACTGAGCAGTTGCTCTACTTTGGGGGCGAGATTCGTGAGGCTGGTACCGTAAAAGGAAAGAAAACAGGGACTTTTGCCAAGTCTGACTGGATGGATATCGAGAAGCAACGTGGGATTTCGGTTACTTCATCTGTGATGCAGTTTGACTACGATGGCAAGCGCGTGAATATCCTTGACACACCAGGGCATGAGGATTTCTCAGAAGATACCTATCGTACCTTGATGGCGGTGGATGCTGCGGTCATGGTCGTGGACTCTGCCAAGGGTATCGAGGCGCAGACAAAGAAATTGTTTGAAGTTGTCAAACACCGTGGTATTCCAGTCTTTACCTTTATGAACAAGCTAGACCGTGACGGTCGTGAGCCACTGGACCTCTTGCAAGAATTGGAAGAAGTCTTGGGTATTGCGAGCTATCCGATGAACTGGCCAATCGGGATGGGGAAAGCTTTTGAAGGGCTCTATGACCTCTATAACCAACGCTTGGAACTTTACAAGGGGGATGAGCGTTTTGCCAGTTTAGAAGATGGGGACAAGCTTTTTAGCAGCAATCCTTTCTACGAGCAGGTAAAAGATGATATTGAACTTTTAAATGAAGCTGGAAATGAGTTTTCAGAGGAAGCTATCCTTGCTGGAGAATTGACACCTGTCTTCTTCGGTTCGGCTTTGACAAATTTTGGTGTGCAGACCTTCCTTGAGACTTTCCTTAAGTTTGCTCCAGAACCACATGGACACAAGAAAACAGATGGCGAAATTGTGGATCCTTACGACAAGGATTTTTCAGGATTTGTCTTTAAAATCCAAGCCAATATGGACCCTCGTCACCGTGACCGCATTGCCTTTGTCCGTATCGTATCTGGTGAATTTGAGCGCGGTATGAGTGTTAACCTGCCTCGTACTGGTAAGGGGGCTAAACTGTCGAATGTGACTCAGTTTATGGCGGAAAGTCGTGAGAATGTAACCAATGCCGTGGCAGGTGATATCATCGGGGTTTACGATACAGGTACTTATCAGGTTGGTGACACTTTGACAGTTGGAAAAAACAAGTTTGAGTTTGAACCGCTGCCAACCTTTACTCCTGAAATTTTCATGAAAGTATCTGCTAAGAACGTTATGAAACAAAAATCTTTCCACAAGGGAATCGAGCAATTGGTGCAAGAAGGAGCTATTCAGCTTTATAAGAATTACCAAACAGGCGAGTACATGCTGGGAGCTGTTGGTCAACTTCAGTTTGAAGTCTTTAAGCACCGTATGGAAGGCGAGTACAATGCAGAAGTGGTCATGAGCCCAATGGGTAAAAAGACCGTTCGTTGGATTAAACCTGAGGACTTGGATGAACGCATGTCATCAAGCCGCAATATCTTGGCTAAAGACCGTTTCGACCAATCAGTCTTTCTCTTTGAAAATGACTTTGCTCTCCGTTGGTTTGCGGACAAGTATCCAGATGTAGAGTTGGAAGAGAAGATGTGACTCAGTACCAACAATTGGAACTAAAGTTCCTAATTGTTGGACGCTAGTCGCTATTTGGCGAACTAGCTAATTGCCTCACTAACTGAGTTTTACAAATGGAATTGATTTGTAAAACTCAGTGTCGTAGTTCAGTAAATTTATTTGATTGTGTAACAATCTAAGTAACTAACGAGTCTGGGACAAAAGTCTAACCTTAAATATAAAAAGCGAACAAAACAAGTTATCTGACACTCAGAATTCTGTTTTGTTTGCTTTTTTGTCTAATCTATCGATTTTAAAAACTTATAATAAAGAATTCATAAAATCAAAATCTTTTTGTCCCAGACTCTAGGCGCTCCACTAGTAAAGTTTTACGAATAATATCGATTCGTAAAACTTTACGTCGTAACTGGTAGTGAGCGGTCTAGCTAACTGCCTCACTAACTACGTTTGGCAAATAGAATCGATTGGTCAAACTACGTGTCGTAGTATAACAATCGGCTTACCTAAACGCTTCACTAGGAAAAATCCACGAATAATATTGATTCGTGGATTTTTCCGTTGTAGCAGAAAGTAGGTAGCCTAGCTAACTGCCTTACTAACTACGTTTGGCAAATGAAATCGATTTGTAAAACTCCGTGTCGTAATGTAAAAATTGTAAACCGTAATGGGACTTCATCTAAAATCTCCACTGGTATGGTTTTACGAACGAATAGGCGAAAATAATGGTTACGTAGAAACATATGATGGGAATAAAAAGAAATGAGATAAAGAGTGAAAGAAGAGAAAAAAGCGATTGTCTTAGGTGCAGATAATGCTTATATGGATAAAGTTGAAACAACAATAAAATCTCTTTGTGTTCATCTATTATAATCTTAAGTTTTATGTTTTTAATGATGACCTTCCGCGAGAATGGTTCCAATTGATGGAAAAAAGACTAGAGACTTTGAATAGTGAGATTGTGAATGTTTAGATTGACAGTAGTATTCTGAAAGGTTATCGTCTCCCCTTTGAGGGACTTTCATATGCGGCTTTTTTAGGTATTTTATTCCAAAGTATGTAAGCGAGTCTCGTGTACTGTATTTGGATTTAGATATTGTTGTAAGAAAATCGATAGATGAGCTGTGGGATTTGGACTTGACGGATATACCCTTAGCTGCAGTTAGAGATGATTTTTATACACATAATTTTAATTCTGGTGTTCTGTTAATCAACAATGGTATGTGGAGAGCAGAAAATGTCACGCAAGACCTGATTTAAGACACAAATAAAAAATCTTCCAATTCTCTGTTTCCGTGTCTGAAGGTTTCTTTTCCTTTCTGTTGATAGACTAGTAGCAGACGATTGATTTGTCTTTCAGAAAGATTAAGTTCGACACAGGCTTGTTTCTTTGTTTTCTTTCCTTGGGCAATAGCTGTTATAGTCATTTAGTTTTAAAAAGCGTTCCAAACATTCAAAAATAGTTGGGACTTCCCTTAATAAATCTGTTACTTTCTTTTTTCAAGATAGCCCAAGCTTGCTCAATAGGATTCAAATCTGGTGAATAAGGCGGTAGAGGTAAGAAAAAGTGTTTATCTTGGATGCAGAGTTCATCCAAAATGTTCTTGGGATCAAAACTAGCATTGTCCATGATAATAACACGAGGTGTCTTCAAAGCAGGTAGAAGTTGCGTTTTGAATCACTCCCCAAAGAAATCGCTTGTCCTGCTGTTCTTGTAAATCATGGGAGCTATAAACTCTCCGTCTACTTGTCCTGCAACAATTGAAGTTCGCTCAAAACGACGTCCGCTAATCTTTTCATAGACTTTCTCCCCTCTAGGAGCCCCTGCATAAGGACGATAGAGGTAACGGTCGATTCCTGTTTCATCAATATATACGATTGGTAAATCGTTTAGGTTATCCAAAATATCAAGAAACTCAGCG
>NZ_MWSM01000014.1 GCF_002087075.1 Streptococcus pseudopneumoniae ATCC BAA-960 = CCUG 49455 | reverse complement strand
AATCTTAGGCAGATTTCTAAAATTACACTCAAAGTGGAAGTCATTGAGCTTTCGAATGACAGTTGAAGTTGAGATGGAAAGCTGATGGTCAATATCAGTCATAGAAATCTTTTCAATTAACTTTTGAGCAATTTTTTGATTGATGATACGAGGGATTTGGTGATTCTTCTTGACGATAGAAGTTTCAGCGACCATCATTTTTGAACAGTGATAGCACTTGAATCGACGCTTTCTAAGTAGAATTCTAGTAGGCATACCAGTCGTTTCAAGATAAGGAATTTTAGAAGGTTTTTGAAAGTCATATTTCTTCATTTGACTTCCGCACTTAGGACAAGATGGAGCTTCATAGTCCAGTTTGGCGATGATTTCCTTGTGTGTATCCTTATTGATGATATCCATAAATTGGATATTAGGGTCTTTAATGTCAAGGAGTTTTGTGATAAAATGTAATTGTTCCATATGATTCTTTCTAATGAGTTGTTTTGTCGCTTTTCATTATAGGTCATATGGGACTTTTTTTCTACACAAAAATAGGCTCCATAATATCTATAGGGGATTTACCCACTACAAATATTATAGAGCCAGAATATACAACTGATGGACTGCACCTCAGTGTTGCTGGTTATCAGGTTTTGACAAAAGCCTTGAAAGGCTATCTTTACTAAATAGCTAAATAAAGTTAAATTTGAGCATAATATCTTGTAAAAAATTCTAAAATCCTTTAAAATAAAAAGTGATGGAGGAATTTATGAATGTAAATCAGATTGTACGGATTATTCCTACTTTAAAAGTTAATAATAGAAAATTAAATGAAACATTTTATATTGAAACCCTTGGTATGAAGGCCTTGTTAGAGGAATCAGCCTTCCTATCACTAGGGGACCAAACAGGTCTTGAAAAGCTGGTTTTAGAAGAAGCACCAAGCATGCGTACTCGTAAGGTAGAGGGACGAAAAAAACTGGCTAGATTGATTATCAAGGTGGAAAATCCCTTAGAAATCGAGGGACTCTTATCTAAAACAGATTCGATTCATCGATTATATAAAGGTCAAAATGGCTACGCTTTTGAAATTTTTTCACCAGAAGATGATTTGATTTTGATTCATGCAGAAGATGACAGAGCAAGTCTAGTAGAAGTAGGAGAAAAGCCTGAATTTCAAACAGATTTGGCATCAATCTCTTTAAGTAAATTTGAGATTTCTATGGAATTACATCTCCAAACTGATATCGAAAGTTTCTTGGAATCATCTGAAATTGGGGCATCCCTTGATTTTATTCCAGCACAGGGGCAGGATTTGACTGTGGATAATACGGTTACTTGGGACTTATCTATGCTCAAGTTCTTGGTCAATGAACTAGATATAGCAAGTCTTCGCCAGAAGTTTGAGTCTACCGAATATTTTATTCCTAAGTCTGAAAAATTCTTCCTTTGTAAAGATCGAAATAATGTTGAATTGTGGTTTGAAGAAGTATGAAGTGGACCCAGATTATTAAAAAAATAGAAGAACAAATCGAGGCAGGGATTTATCCCGGAGCCTCTTTTGCGTATTTTAAGGACAATCAATGGACGGAGTTCTATATTGGCCAGAGTCACCCAGAGCATGGCTTGCAGACTGAGGCAGGACTAGTTTATGACCTAGCTAGTGTCAGCAAGGTTGTTGGCGTTGGCACCGTTTTTACCTTCTTGTGGGAAAAAGGCAAATTAGATATTGACAGACCGGTAACAGATTTTTTAGCTGAGAGTGATTATCCAGACATCACTATTCGCCAGCTCTTGACTCATGCAACAGACCTTGATCCTTTTATTCCTAATCGTGATCTTTTAACAGCCCCTGAATTAAAGGAAGCGATGTTTCATCTCAACAGACGAAGTCAGCCAGCCTTTCTTTATTCGGATGTCCATTTTTTGCTGTTGGGCTTTATTTTGGAAAGAATTTTTAATCAAGATTTGGATGTGATTTTACAAGAACAAGTTTGGAAACCGTGGGGAATGACGGAAACCCAATTTGGACCTGTTGAGCTTGCTGTTCCAACAGTTAGAGGTGTCGAGGCAGGTCTGGTACATGATCCCAAGGCTCGCCTCTTGGGCAGACATGCAGGTAGTGCTGGTTTGTTTTCGACTGTAAAGGATTTACAAATCTTTTTAGAACACTATTTAGCAGATGATTTTGCAAGAGATTTGAGTCAAAATTTTTCACCTTTGGATGACAAGGAACGTTCTTTGGCATGGAATTTGGAAGGAGATTGGCTAGACCATACGGGCTATACAGGTACCTTTATCATGTGGAATCGTCAGAAGCAAGAAGCGGCCATTTTCCTATCGAATCGTACCTATGAAAAGGATGAGAGGGCTCAATGGATTGTAGACCGCAATCAAGTGATGAACTTGATTCGCAAAGAAGAGTAAGGAGAGACATGTCAAATAGTTTAAAAGGGACTTTACTAACAGTTGTGGCAGGGATAGCTTGGGGCTTGTCAGGAACGAGTGGCCAATACCTGATGGCACACGGAATTTCAGCTCTGGTCTTGACCAACTTGCGCCTTTTAATCGCTGGTGGAATTCTCATGCTCTTGGCTTATGCCACTGCAAAGGATAAAATGCTGGCCTTTTTAACGGATAAGAAGAGTTTGCTGTCTCTTCTTATTTTTGCTCTAATTGGTCTATTCCTCAACCAATTCGCCTATCTAACTGCTATTCAGGAGACCAATGCAGGTACCGCGACAGTACTTCAGTATGTTTGTCCTGTCGGAATTTTGATTTATAGCTGTATCAAGGATAAGGTGGCACCGACACTGGGAGAGATTGTTTCTATCATATTAGCCATCGGAGGAACCTTCCTGATCGCAACACATGGGCAGGTGGACCAGTTATCCATGACACCTGCAGACCTGTTTTGGGGTCTCTTTTCTGCTCTGACTTACGCACTTTATATCATTTTACCCATAGCCTTGATTAAGAAGTGGGGGAGCAGTTTGGTCATTGGTGTGGGAATGGTTATAGCAGGTTTGGTTGCCCTTCCTTTTACAGGAGTTCTACAGACTACTATCCCAACAAGTCTTGATTTTCTCCTCGCTTTTGCGGGCATTATCCTTATCGGGACTGTCTTTGCCTATACAGCCTTTCTAAAAGGAGCCAGTCTGATTGGGCCGGTCAAGTCAAGTTTGTTGGCTTCAATTGAGCCAATTTCGGCTGTTTTCTTTGCTTTCCTAATCATGAATGAACAATTTTATCCCATTGATTTTCTTGGTATGGCAATGATATTGTTTGCTGTAACCCTGATTTCTTTGAAAGATTTAGTCTTAGAAAAATAAAAAGACTCTTTGTCGTCCGTGACAGAGAGTTTTTGCGTAGTATTTTATACTCAATGAAAATCAAAGAGCAAACTAGGAAACTAGCCGCAGACTGTACTTGAGTACGGCAAGGCGACGTTGACGCGGTTTGAAGAGATTTTCGAAGAGTATTAATTGTTTTCAAGATAAAATTCAAAACGTTCGCCTACATATTGACTTTTTACGTATTCAAAAGCAGTACCATCTTCTAGGTAGGAAACCTGAGTCAGACCAAGAATAGCATGTCCTTTTTCAACTTCTAAATAGTGGGCGATTTTTTCCTTAGCAAGGCGAGCATAGATGGTCTGATGTGATTTACCAATACGGTAGCCATGTTTTTGCAGTGTTTGGAAGAAATGACTAGTGATTTCTTCTTTTTTAAAGTCCTTAATGAATTTTTCAGGAATAGAAGCAACTTCATAAACCAGAGGAACTTTGTCGGCATAGCGGACCCGCTCCATTCGGATAATATTTTCGGTAGGAGAAATTCCTAGCTTGGCAACTTCCTGCTCATTGGGAATGGTTTTTCTGTAGGAAATGAGCTGGCTAGAGGGTACTTTACCTTGGGACTTAACAATTTCAGTAAAACTGGTTGTCCCTCGCATCTTTTCTTGTACCCGAGTACTGGACACAAAGGTGCCACTTCCAACTCTGCGCTCTAAGACACCTTCTTCAACCAATAGAGATACGGCTTGGCGGAGGGTCATGCGGCTGACCGAAAACTGCTCTGCTAAATCTCTTTCACTGGGAAGCCTCTCACCAATAGCCCAACGGTGCTCGTCAATATCCTTTTTAATCTGATCATGGATTTTCATATAAGCAGGTAGCATATTTTTCACTTCATTTCTATCTTTTCTCTATTGTACCCCAATAAACTAGAAAAAGTCAAACTTCGCCTTGTTTATACTCTTCGAAAATCTCTTCAAACCGCGTTAGCTCTATCTGCAACCTCAAANNTGATTTTCATTGAGTATTAGTTGGTAATTCGCCCTTATTTGTGATAGAATATTGGAAAAGATATTTCTTTTGAGAAAGGAAAAAGATGAGCAACATTTCAACTGATTTGCAAGATGTAGAAAAAATCATCGTATTGGACTATGGTAGCCAATACAACCAGCTGATTTCACGCCGTATCCGTGAGATTGGTGTTTTTTCAGAACTAAAGAGCCATAAAATTTCAGCTGCTGAAGTTCGTGAAGTCAATCCTGTAGGAATTATTCTATCAGGTGGTCCAAACTCTGTATATGAAGATGGTTCATTTGATATTGACCCAGAAATCTTCGAACTCGGAATTCCAATTTTGGGAATTTGTTATGGTATGCAGTTATTGACCCATAAACTTGGAGGAAAAGTTGTTCCTGCAGGTGCTGCTGGAAATCGTGAATACGGTCAATCAACCCTAACACACACACCATCATCTCTTTTTGAATCAACACCTGATGAACAAACTGTATTGATGAGCCATGGTGATGCGGTTACTGAGATTCCTGCTGACTTTGTTCGTACTGGAACATCAGCTGACTGCCCTTACGCAGCCATCGAAAATCCAGATAAACACATTTACGGTATCCAATTCCACCCAGAAGTTCGTCATTCTGTATACGGAAATGATATCCTTCGTAACTTTGCCCTTAACATCTGTAAGGCTAAAGGCGATTGGACAATGGATAACTTCATCGACATGCAGATCCAAAAAATCCGTGAGACTGTTGGTGATAAACGTGTCCTTCTTGGCCTTTCAGGTGGGGTTGACTCTTCAGTTGTTGGAGTTCTTCTCCAAAAAGCGATTGGCGATCAATTGATCTGTATCTTCGTGGATCACGGTCTTCTTCGTAAAGGAGAAGCGGACCAAGTTATGGACATGCTTGGTGGTAAGTTTGGTTTGAATATCGTCAAAGCAGACGCAGCTAAACGTTTCCTTGATAAACTTGCAGGAGTTTCTGACCCTGAACAAAAGCGTAAAATCATCGGTAACGAGTTTGTCTATGTCTTTGATGACGAAGCAAGCAAGCTCAAAGATGTGAAATTCCTTGCTCAAGGAACTCTTTATACAGACGTTATCGAGTCTGGTACGGATACAGCTCAAACTATCAAGTCACACCACAACGTGGGTGGTCTTCCAGAAGACATGCAGTTTGAATTGATCGAACCATTGAATACTCTTTACAAGGACGAAGTTCGTGCCCTTGGTACAGAGCTTGGTATGCCAGACCATATCGTATGGCGCCAACCATTCCCAGGACCAGGACTTGCTATCCGTGTCATGGGTGAAATCACTGAAGAGAAACTTGAAACCGTTCGTGAATCAGACGCTATTCTTCGTGAAGAAATCGCTAAAGCTGGACTTGACCGCGATATTTGGCAATACTTCACTGTTAACACAGGCGTTCGTTCAGTCGGTGTTATGGGTGACGGTCGTACGTATGACTACACGATTGCAATCCGTGCTATCACTTCTATCGATGGTATGACTGCTGATTTTGCCAAAATTCCATGGGAAGTACTTCAAAAAATCTCAGTACGTATCGTAAATGAAGTGGATCATGTTAACCGTATCGTCTACGATATTACAAGTAAACCACCTGCAACCGTTGAGTGGGAGTAATTTTAAACTAACAAAAAATGCTTTGAAATCAGTGTTTCAGAGCATTTTTGTTCTTTCTGTAAATAATTTGCAAACTATAGTAACTGTTGACTTTTACTTAACCATTTTTCGATTGTAAGTTCAAAATGGTCAATTACTATTATATTTTCAGGAATCGTATCAAAATCAAATAATAAATTATCTGAATGAGTTTTTATAACTACTCCAAAATCAAGTTTTTTGGAGTTTATAGCATTCTGTAATAAAGAGATACTTTCATTCAGACATTCATTATTTTTTTGAATTTTTATAGGTATCGGTTTTTTTGAAAATGTTTAGGTAAAAAACCATCAATTCCTTTATTTCTTTGAACAATTTTTGCCTGTAATAATTTAAGAATGTTTTCCTCTTCCTCAGTTTTGGTTCTATATGCTTCGATTCCTTTATTCAATAAATTTGAACTTGTTTTTATAACATTTTCCAGACGTTGCTGAGTTATATTGATAGCTTCCTCAGATAAATCAATCCCCATATAATTTCTATTCAAAATCTTGGAGGCTACTAAAGTAGTTCTACTTCCACAGAACGGGTCTAAAACTATATCATTTTTATCAGTAGCAATCTTTATAATTTGTTCTAATAACAGAATAGGTTTTTGTGTAGGATAACCTACTCTTTCTTTAGCTTTTGGATTAAGAAATGGTATATTCCAAACATCTGAAAGGGGAACTCCATTTTTCTCTTTTGCTAGAAGATAGTTACCATTATTATCAACTTTATATATAGTTTTAGAGTTTCCATCTCGTTTTCGTTCCACTAGTATTTGGTCGATATTTGTAGTAGAAGAATACTCTGTAAAAATTGTATTAAATTTAAAATCTTTTGACTTTGAATAAAAGTAAATGTTTTGATGATTGTTCAATAATCCCTTTTTTGAATTAGACCACCGTTTATAGTTCCATATAATTTCGCTTTGAAACATATCTGCTCCAAAGATATTATCTAAAATTAATCTAATATGATGATTTGCAATTTTATCACAATGAACGAAAATACTGCCACTATTTTTTAGCACTCTTTTGCATTCTTCTAATCTTACAGATAAAAATTCTTTGTAATCCTCAATCGAAGTCCATGTATCTTCAAATTGAAACCTATATTGAGGATCTTCACGATGCCAAAGGCAATAAAATCGATCGCGCTCCAAATCCAATGGAACTCTTGACAATCAAAGTCCCACAACCTGTTCAAGCTGGAGACATGGTTCGAGCTCTTAAAGAGGGTCTCATCAATCTTTATAAGGAAGATGGAACCAGCGTCACAGTTCGTGCTTAATGTAGTTGTTTAGTTTTAAAAAATTATGCAAAGCTCCATATACAACACTTAAACGAGATTAAAGAATGGCGAAATCCCTTGATGTGCAAGGGATTAGCTGTCCTTTTTTATTTTTTAAGTGATAAAGTCGGAGCTTAGGTATCCAAAGCCTATCAAATTAAACAAAGAAGCGATGCCGTCGATATTTTGAAATTATATATTTAAACTAAAAACTCTCTATCTTTTTGTGGTAGAGAGTTTTTTTGTTATGGCTTCAAGCCAGTTT
>NZ_MWSM01000013.1 GCF_002087075.1 Streptococcus pseudopneumoniae ATCC BAA-960 = CCUG 49455 | reverse complement strand
GAAATCATCGTAAACGCTTCGGCTTACGAATGAATTTGATTGCTGGCATTATCAATCATGAACTAGGATTCTAGTTTTGCAGGAAGTCTAATAAAAGTAAAGGAAATCTAGTGCGAGTAAAAATTAATCTCAAATGCTCCTCTTGTGGCAGTATCAATTACCTAACCAGTAAAAATTCAAAAACCCATCCAGACAAGATTGAGGTTTTAAAGTATTGTCCCAAGGAAAGAAAAGTAACCCTACATCTTGAATCTAAGTAGATTTTATGGTAAAATAATAGGGATTGTAAGGAGTTTGATATGTATAACCTATTATTAACCATTTTATTAGTATTATCTGTTGTGATTGTGATTGCGATTTTCATGCAACCAACTAAAAACCAATCCAGCAATGTATTTGATGCCAGCTCAGGTGATTTGTTTGAACGCAGTAAAGCACGCGGTTTCGAAGCTGTGATGCAGCGTTTGACAGGGATTTTAGTCTTTTTCTGGCTAGCCATTGCCTTAGCATTGACGGTATTATCAAGTAGATAAGAAAATAATGGGCAGGACTAGGTCTTTGCCTCTTTTTGTTTTTATATTCTTCAAAAATCTCTTCAAACCACGTCAGCTTTCATCTGCAATCTCAAAACAGTATTTTGAGCTGACTTCGTCAGTTCTATTCACAACCTCAAAACGGTGTTTTGAGCAACCTGCGGCTAGCTTTTTAGTTTGCTCTTTGATTTTTATTGAGTATGAAAGGATGTTTGAGAAGGTTTTACAGTAAAAGAAAATTAAAAAATCTAGAAAGAAAATATGAAAGATAGAATAAAAGAATATTTACAAGATAAGGGAAAGGTGACTGTTAATGATTTGGCTCAGGCTTTGGGAAAAGATAGTTCCAAGGATTTTCGTGAGTTGATTAAAACCTTGTCCCTAATGGAAAGAAAGCATCAGATACGCTTTGAAGAAGATGGTAGTCTGACATTAGAAATTAAGAAAAAACATGAGATTACCCTCAAGGGGATTTTTCATGCCCATAAAAATGGCTTTGGCTTTGTTAGTCTGGAAGGCGAGGAGGACGACCTTTTTGTAGGAAAAAACGATGTCAACTATGCTATTGATGGTGATACCGTTGAGGTAGTGATTAAGAAAGTCGCTGACCGCAATAAGGGAACAGCAGCAGAAGCAAAAATTATTGATATCTTAGAACACAGTTTGACAACTGTTGTAGGTCAAATCGTTCTGGATCAGGAAAAACCTAAGTATGCAGGCTATATCCGTTCGAAAAATCAGAAAATCAGCCAACCCATCTATGTTAAGAAACCAGCCCTTAAACTGGAGGGAACAGAAGTTCTCAAGGTCTTTATCGATAAATACCCAAGCAAGAAACATGATTTCTTTGTCGCGAGTGTTCTCGATGTGGTGGGACACTCAACAGATGTCGGAATTGATGTTCTTGAGGTCTTGGAATCAATGGACATTGTATCCGAGTTTCCAGAAGCTGTTGTCAAGGAAGCAGAAAGTGTGCCTGATGCTCCGTCTAAAAAGGATACGGAAGGTCGTCTGGATCTAAGAGATGAGATTATCTTTACCATCGATGGTGCTGACGCCAAGGACTTGGACGATGCGGTGCATATCAAGGCCTTGAAAAATGGAAATCTGGAGCTTGGTGTTCACATCGCAGATGTTTCCTACTATGTGACCGAGGGGTCTGCCCTTGATAAGGAAGCTCTTAACCGCGCAACTTCTGTCTATGTGACTGACCGTGTGGTTCCAATGCTTCCAGAACGACTATCAAATGGCATCTGTTCTCTCAATCCCCAAGTTGACCGTCTGACCCAGTCTGCTATTATGGAGATCGATAAACATGGTCGTGTAGTCAACTACACCATCACACAAACGGTTATCAAGACAAGCTATCGGATGACCTATAGCGATGTCAATGATATCCTAGCAAGCGACGAGGAAAAGAGACAAGAGTATCAGAAAATTGTTCCTAGTATCGAACTTATGGCCAAACTTCACGAAAGGCTAGAAAACATGCGTGTGAAACGTGGAGCCCTCAATCTCGATACCAATGAAGCCAAGATTTTAGTGGATAAACAAGGTAAGCCTGTTGATATCGTTCTTCGTCAGCGTGGTGTTGCCGAGCGGATGATTGAGTCTTTTATGTTGATGGCCAATGAAACAGTTGCCGAGCATTTCAGCAAGCTGGACCTACCTTTTATCTATCGAATTCACGAGGAGCCTAAGGCTGAAAAGGTTCAGAAGTTTATTGATTATGCTTCGAGTTTCGGTATTCGAATCTATGGGACTGCTAGTGAAATGAGTCAAGAGGCACTTCAAGATATTATGCGAGCAGTTGAGGGGGAACCTTATGCAGATGTATTGTCCATGATGCTTCTTCGCTCCATGCAGCAGGCTCGTTATTCGGAGTATAATCACGGGCATTATGGACTTGCGGCTGACTATTATACTCACTTTACTAGTCCGATTCGTCGTTATCCAGACCTTCTTGTTCACCGTATGATTCGTGATTACGGCCGTTCTAAGGAAATAGCAGAGCATTTTGAGCAAGTGATTCCAGAGATTGCGACCCAGTCTTCCAACCGTGAACGTCGTGCCATTGAGGCTGAGCGAGAAGTCGAAGCCATGAAAAAGGCTGAGTATATGGAAGAATACGTGGGCGAAGAGTACGATGCGGTTGTATCAAGTATTGTCAAATTTGGTCTCTTTGTTGAATTGCCAAACACAGTTGAAGGCTTGATTCACATCACCAATTTACCTGAGTTCTACCATTTCAACGAACGGGATTTGACCCTTCGTGGGGAGAAATCAGGAACAACCTTCCGTGTAGGTCAGCAAATCCGTATCCGAGTTGAAAGAGCGGATAAGATGACAGGTGAAATTGACTTTTCTTATATCCCAAGTGAGTTTGATGTGATTGAAAAAGGCTTGAAACAGTCTAGTCGTAATGAAAGAGGACGTGGTTCCAGTCGTCGTTCAGATAAGAAGGAAGACAAAAGAAAATCAGGACGCTCAAATGATAAGCGCAAGCATTCACAAAAAGACAAGAAGAAAAAAGGAAAGAAACCTTTTTATAAGGAAGTAGCTAAGAAAGGAGCCAAGCATGGCAAAGGGCGAGGGAAAGGTCGTCGCACAAAATAAAAAGGCGCGCCACGACTATACAATCGTAGATACGCTAGAGGCAGGGATGGTCCTGACTGGGACTGAAATCAAGAGTGTGCGAGCTGCTCGAATCAATCTCAAGGATGGCTTTGCCCAAGTAAAAAATGGGGAGGTCTGGTTGAGCAATGTTCATATCGCTCCTTACGAAGAGGGCAATATCTGGAACCAGGAACCAGAACGCCGTCGCAAACTCTTACTCCATAAAAAGCAAATACAAAAGTTGGAACAAGAGACCAAAGGAACAGGTATGACCTTAGTTCCCCTTAAGGTCTATATCAAAGATGGTTATGCCAAGCTCCTTTTAGGTCTAGCTAAAGGGAAGCATGACTATGACAAACGGGAGTCTATCAAACGTCGTGAGCAGAATCGTGATATTGCGCGCGTGATGAAAGCAGTCAACCAGCGATAAAAAGAGGAATGAAGATGGAAAAACTAGTTGCCTATAAACGCATGCCTTTGTGGACTAAAGAAACCATGCCAGAGGCTGTTCAGCAGAAACACAATACCAAGGTTGGGACTTGGGGGAAAATTACTGTCTTGAAGGGAGCCCTCAAGTTTATTGAATTGAGAGAGGATGGTGAGGTTCTAGCTGAGCACCTCTTTGAAGCAGGAGCCGACAATCCCATGGCACAACCTCAAGCCTGGCATCGAGTGGAGGCTGTAACAGACGATGTGGAATGGTATTTGGAATTTTATTGTAAACCTGAGGATTATTTCCCTAAAAAATACAATACCAATCCGGTTCATTCAGAGGTTCTAGAGGCCATGCAGACAGTAAAACCAGGGAAAGCTTTGGATTTGGGTTGTGGTCAGGGGCGCAATTCTCTTTTTCTAGCCCAGCAAGGTTTTGATGTGACGGCTGTAGATCAAAATGACCTGACCCTTGAAATCTTGCAAAGTATTGTGGAGCAAGAAGATCTGGACATGACTGTTGGTCTTTACGATATCAATTCAGCTAGCATTGGGCAAGAATATGATTTTATCGTATCAACTGTTGTTCTCATGTTTCTACAAGCAGACTGCATTCCAGCTATTATTCAAAATATGCAGGATAAAACCAGTGTTGGTGGCTATAATCTTATCGTTTGTGCTATGGACACGGAGGATTATCCTTGCTCAGTGAACTTCCCATTCACCTTTAAAGAAGGGGAATTGGCAGACTATTACAAGGATTGGGAATTGGTTAAGTACAATGAAAATCCAGGCCATTTGCACCGTCGCGATGAAAATGGCAATCGTATTCAACTACGCTTTGCGACCATGCTAGCCAAGAAAATCAAATAAAAATGAATGAAGATTAGGAATTTTCCTGATCTTTTTTCTTTTTTACGAATAATATAGAAAAGGAGGGAAATCATGTTTGTTGCGAGAGATGCTAGGGGAAAATTGGTAAATGTGTTAGAGGATAAGCTTGAGAAGCAAGCATACACCTGCCCAGCTTGTGGAGGTCAGCTTCGTTTGCGTCAAGGACCAAGTGTACGGACCCATTTTGCCCATAAATCCTTAAAAGACTGTGATTATTCCTCTGAAAATGAAAGTTCAGAACATCTGGCCAATAAGGAATCACTTTATCACTGGTTGAAAAAAGATTCAGAGGTTCAATTAGAATACCTGCTTCCAGAACTTAAACAGATTGCGGATGTGTTTGTAAATGGCAATCTAGCTTTAGAGGTTCAATGTAGTCCCTTGCCACAAAAAGTTCTTAAAGAGCGCAGTGAGGGTTATCGTAGCCAGGGTTACCAAGTACTGTGGCTACTGGGAGAAAAACTTTGGCTCAAGGAGCGTTTGACTCGTCTGCAACAAGGTTTTCTCTATTTTAGTCAAAACATGGGCTTTTATGTTTGGGAAGTAGACAAGGGAAAGCAGATTTTAAGGCTTAAATATCTCATACACCAGGATCTTCGAGGTAAACTCCATTATCAAATCAAGGAATTTCCCTGTGGTCAAGGTAGTCTACTGGAGATATTACGTTTTCCCTATAAGAAACAAAAAATATCTCATTTTACAGTTTCTGAGGATAAGGACATCTGTTGTTATATCCGGCAACAACTGTACTATCAAAATCCCATTTGGATGAAAGAACAAGCAGAAGCCTATCAAAAGGGAGAAAATGTCCTGACTTATGGGCTGAAAGAATGGTATCCACAAATTCGACCACTAGTAGGTGATTTTTGCCAAATTGAGAAGGATTTGACCAGCTATTATCAGTATTTTCAAATCTATTACCAAGAAAATCCTCAAAATGATTGGCAAAAGCTTTATCCACCAGCCTTTTATCAGCAATATTTCTTGAAAAATATGGTAGAATAGAAAGGATGGAGGAATCTAATGGTATTACAAAGAAACGAAATAAATGAAAAAGATACATGGGATCTATCAACGATCTACCCAACTGACCAGGCTTGGGAAGAAGCCTTAAAAGATTTAACAGAACAGCTGGAGACAGTAGCCCAGTATGAAGGCCATCTCTTGGATAGTGCGGATAGCCTACTCGAAATTACTGAATTTTCTCTTGAAATGGAACGCCAGATGGAGAAGCTTTACGTTTATGCTCATATGAAGAATGATCAGGATACACGTGAAGCTAAGTATCAAGAGTACTATGCCAAAGCAATGACACTCTATAGTCAGCTAGACCAAGCCTTTTCATTCTATGATCCTGAATTTATGGAAATTAGTGAAAAGCAGTATGCTGACTTTTTAGAGTCTCAACCAAAATTGCAGGTTTATCAACACTATTTTGACAAGCTTTTGCAAGGAAAGGATCATGTTCTTTCACAACGCGAAGAAGAATTATTAGCTGGAGCTGGAGAAATCTTTGGTTCAGCAAGCGAAACCTTCGCTATTTTGGACAATGCGGATATTGTGTTCCCTTATGTCCTCGACGATGATGGTAAGGAAGTTCAGCTATCTCATGGGACCTACACACGTTTGATGGAGTCTAAAAATCGTGAGATTCGCCGTGGGGCCTATCAAGCCCTTTATGCGACTTACGAACAATTCCAACACACCTATGCTAAAACCTTGCAAACCAATGTTAAGGTGCAAAACTATCGTGCTAAAGTTCGCAACTACAAGAGCGCTCGTCATGCAGCCCTAGCGGCTAATTTTGTTCCAGAAAATGTTTATGACAATTTGGTAGCAGCAGTTCGCAAGCATTTGCCACTCTTGCATCGTTACCTTGAACTTCGTTCAAAAATCTTGGGAATTTCAGATCTCAAGATGTACGATGTCTACACACCACTTTCATCTGTTGAATATAGTTTTACCTACCAAGAAGCCTTGAGAAAAGCAGAAGATGCCTTGGCAGTCTTGGGTGAGGATTACTTGAGCCGTGTTAAACGTGCCTTCAGCGAGCGTTGGATTGATGTTTACGAAAACCAAGGAAAGCGTTCAGGTGCCTATTCTGGTGGTTCTTACGATACCAATGCCTTTATGCTTCTTAACTGGCAGGACAATCTGGACAATCTCTTTACTCTTGTTCATGAAACAGGTCACAGTATGCATTCAAGCTATACTCGTGAAACGCAACCTTATGTTTACGGAGATTATTCGATCTTCTTGGCTGAGATTGCCTCAACGACCAATGAAAATATCTTGACGGAGAAATTATTGGAAGAAGTGGAAGACGATGCAACGCGCTTTGCTATTCTCAATAACTTCCTAGACGGTTTCCGTGGGACAGTTTTCCGCCAAACTCAATTTGCTGAGTTTGAACACGCGATTCACCAAGCGGATCAAAATGGTGAAGTCTTGACAAGCGATTTCTTAAATAAACTCTATGCTGACTTGAACCAAGAGTATTATGGTTTGAGTAAGGAAGACAATCCGGAAATCCAATACGAGTGGGCTCGGATTCCACACTTCTACTATAACTACTATGTATACCAATATTCAACAGGCTTTGCGGCGGCCTCAGCCTTGGCTGAAAAAATTGTCCATGGTAGTCAAGAAGACCGTGACCGCTATATCGACTACCTCAAGGCAGGTAAATCTGACTATCCACTTAATGTCATGAGAAAAGCTGGCGTTGATATGGAGAAGGAAGACTATCTCAACGATGCCTTTGCAGTCTTTGAACGTCGTTTGAATGAGTTTGAAGCCCTTGTTGAAAAATTGGGATTGGCGTAAGATGGTTGAATCGTATAGTAAAAATGCCAACCATAACATGCGTCGCCCTGTCGTCAAGGAAGAAATTGTAGACTTGATGCGTCAGCGTCAAAAGCAAGTCACAGGTTCCTTGAAAGAATTGGAAGACTTTGCCCGCAAGGAAAATATTCCCATTATTCCCCATGAAACGGTTGTTTATTTCAGGTTTCTCATGGAAACCATGCAACCTAAAAACATTCTGGAAATTGGGACGGCTATCGGTTTTTCAGCTCTCTTGATGGCAGAGCATGCGCCAAATGCTAAGATTACAACCATTGACCGTAATCCAGAAATGATTGGTTTTGCCAAGGAAAATTTTGCCCAGTTTGACAGTCGCAAGCAAATCACTCTCCTAGAGGGAGATGCGGTAGACGTCTTATCTACACTGACAGAGTCTTATGATTTCGTCTTTATGGATTCTGCCAAGTCTAAATACATCGTCTTTCTGCCAGAAATCCTCAAACATTTGGAAGTTGGAGGTGTGGTTGTCTTGGATGATATTTTTCAAGGTGGTGATGTTGCCAAGGACATTATGGAAGTTCGTCGTGGCCAGCGAACCATTTATCGAGGACTTCAAAGACTATTTGATGCAACCTTAGACAATCCAGGACTCACCGCAACATTAGTACCTCTGGGGGACGGCATTCTCATGCTTCGTAAAAATGTAGCAGATGTTCAATTGCCTGACAGCGAATGATTTTCAGAAAAATTTAAGAAAATATAGTAAAATAGATAGAGTAACACTTATCTCAAAGGAGTAGACATGAAGAAAAAACTATTGGCAGGTGCCATTACACTATTATCAGTAGCAACTTTAGCAGCTTGTTCGAAAGGTTCAGAAGGGGCAGACCTTATCAGCATGAAAGGGGATGTCATCACAGAACATCAATTTTATGAGCAAGTGAAAAGCAACCCTTCAGCCCAACAAGTCTTGTTAAATATGACCATCCAAAAAGTTTTTGAAAAACAATATGGCTCAGAGCTTGATGATAAAGAGGTTGATGATACTATTGCCGAAGAAGAAAAACAATATGGTGAAAACTACCAACGTGTCTTGTCACAAGCAGGTATGACTCTTGAAACACGTAAAGCTCAAATTCGTACAAGTAAATTAGTTGAGTTGGCAGTTAAGAAGGCAGCAGAAGCTGAATTGACAGATGATGCTTACAAGAAGGCCTTTGACGAATACACTCCAGATGTAACGGCTCAAATCATCCGTTTGGACAATGAAGACAAGGCCAAAGAAGTTCTCGAAAAAGCCAAGGCAGAAGGTGCTGATTTTGCTCAATTAGCCAAAGATAACTCAACTGATGAAAAAACAAAAGAAAATGGTGGAGAAATTACCTTTGATTCTGCTTCAACGGAAGTACCTGAGCAAGTCAAGAAAGCCGCTTTCGCTTTAGATGTAAACGGCGTTTCTGATGTGATTACAGCAACTGGCACACAAGCCTACAGTAGCCAATATTACATTGTAAAACTCATTAAGAAAACAGAAAAATCATCTAATATTGATGACTACAAAGAAAAATTAAAAACTGTTATCTTGACTCAAAAACAAAATGATTCAACATTTGTTCAAAGCATTATCGGAAAAGAATTGCAAGCAGTCAATATCAAGGTTAAGGACCAAGCCTTCCAAAATATCTTTACCCAATATATCGGTGGTGGAGATTCAAGCTCAAGCAGTAGTACATCAAACGAATAGTCCAAATCAATAAGTCAGGGAAAAAACTCGACTTCAGGAAAAAATGAAGTAAATCTTCCCACAATAAAACGCATAGTACAAGGTTTTCAATACCTGATATTATGCGTTTTTTGATTTTAAAGACTTTTTGACTAGCCCCATTTTTTAACTTAATACTCAGTGAAAAGCAAAGATTAAACTAGGAAGCTAGCTGTAGGCTGCTCAAAGAACAGCTTTGAGGTTGCAGATAAGTCTTATGAGGTCACCAACATATATAATGTGAAGCTGACGTGGTTTGAATAGATTTTAGAAGAGTATGAGTTGGAAGTTTTAATGGATAATGCAAGATTCCATAGAATGGGTAAGCTAGAGTTCTTATGTGAAGAGTTTGGGCATAAACTTTTACCTCTTCCTCCCTACTCATCTTATACTCAATGAAAATCAAAGAGCAAACTAGGAAACTAGTCGCAGGTTGTACTTGAGTACGGCAAGGCGACGTTGACGCGGTTTGAAGAGATTTTCGAAGAGTATTAGTATAGAAAAGTGAATCTGAACTAGTACATCACTGCTTCTAAAACATTCTTATAAATTGATTTAAATTCTCAAATCAATTTATTCAGTTCATATTTCATTTTGCTCTACAATTCTATTGAGAAGACATGTGTTCATATCAAAAAGGTATTGGCAAGTTGCAATACCTTTTTACGAGTCTCTTTTGTCTTATTTTTGTTTCAACTGACTATATCTCCAGAAGACTAGGCTATAATTATGATTGATAAGAAGTATCATTCCAAGTATCAAGAGTGAATGTTTCAAAATCATGGGTTTCTAGAATGGTCAGGCTGACATTTGCTAGACCGCCATCTTTACGAAGAAGTGGTTCTTTATAACCTAGAAGAGTACGAATACTGGCAGTAAGATTAGCGCCATGCCCGACAATCAGAATACGCTCAGCTGGACTATCTTTTAATGATTTGATAAATTGGATTGTCCGTTGCGTGGTGCTATAGAGGGATTCGGCTCCAAACATTTGAGTGTCAAATTGAGCAAGATTAGTACGGAAAGCCTGGATTTGTTGCGGGTAAATAGCTTCCAAGGTTGCAATTTTCAAACCTTCTAATTTACCTAGCTGCCATTCACGGAGATTCGGAACACTTTCTAAAGGACAGGGTGTCTGGAGTTGACTTTGGATAATTTCAGCAGATTTGACAGCTCGAGGTAAATCACTTGAATAAATCTGATCAAAAGGAATTTCCTTGAGATATTGGCCAAGTTGTTTTAGGGTTTCAATGGATTCAGGAAGAAGGGGAGAATCTCCACTAGCACCTTGAAAACGCCCTTCTTGGTTCCAGACGGTACGACCGTGGCGGACAAAGTAGAGTTTCATTACTTGCTGTCCTCCAAAATATCTACAAAGTCGGCTTTTACAAAGTTAGCCAAGTCTTGTGGCGCGACGATAATGCTGTGACCAACTTCGCCTGCAGAGACAATCATTTGATCCAAACCTAGGGCGATTTTATCTATAAAAATGGGGTAATTGTGTTTCTGACGAATTCCGACAGGATTATTAGCTCCATGAATGTAACCAGTTGTTTTTTCCAAGTCCTTTTGTGGAATCATGCTCACTTTTTTATTGCCAGAAATTTTGGCTAGTTTCTTTTCCGACAGGTGTTGAGTGATAGGGACAATTCCAATAATCGGTCCTGTCTTGTCTCCTAAAAGAGCCAAGGTTTTGAAAATCTGATCTCGTTCATAACCTTGAGGCAGCTCTCCTTCCAGGGCATTGATTTGAATCCCCTGATGTGGGATGCCTGCTTTCGACAGGATTTGTTCCACCAATGTTTTTTTGATTTTTACTTTTTTTGCCATTATTTATACTTATCCTCCAATTGGCTCATCCAAATACCAAGCCAGATTCCCAGCGCAAAGAAGAAGGCGATGATGACATACCCAACAAGAGAAAGGCCAGTGTATTGGATACTTTCAGCGTTTCCTGCATTTGGAATTAAGATCAAAAGGGTACTTGATAGGACGATACCGATGATGAAATGATAGACGCGTGAGTGGTAGTTGTTTAAGGCATAATCCATCAATTTTGAAAAAACGATGAGAGTTGCACCTGCACCAATTCCAATCGGAAAGAAGGTTCCCAAGAGATCAAAAGTTTTAAAACCAGTCAACATAGGAGCATAGAGTCCCAAAATCAAAAGTAAATTTGATGGGCTGAGGCCAGGAACCAAGACGCCAAGGGCCAATAGTGCGCCTGCTAGGACGAAGTTAAGAAAGCTGGCGCTTAAGGTTCCAACGACAAAATTTAAGGCATAGAGTCCTAATCCAGAAATGATAAAGGTTGTCCATAACCAAGCTAAATCAATCTTGTCTCGGTCAGATTCTCGAGTTGATTCTTTGAGGAGGCTAGGAACTGTACCGATAATAGCTCCCGCAAAGCTCCATAATACAAAGACCTGATAATTTTCAAGCAGGTATTCAATCGGGTAGGAAAATAAGCCGATTCCCAGAAGCATACCGATGGCAACTGGAATAAAGTACAAAACATTTTCTTTAAAGTATTTAAAAGGATGGGCAAGAAAGCCAATCATCCGTTCGTAAATGCCTAAGATTGCTGCTAGAACCCCTCCGGAAATTCCCGGTAGGATAAATCCAAGAGCAATTACAATCCCTTTAATAACGCGTGCTAACCATGAGAGCATATAGTTCCTCCAACTATTTCTATTTCAAAAAATCCTTACTATATTGTATCACAATCAGACACAAAAAGAAAAAGCAAATGCTAAACAAATGCTTTTAAGGTTTTAAAAAAAGCTTTCGAAAGGTTTCTTCTTTATTTTTTAAGGGAGAGATAACGTTGATATCTAAATCGTGGTCAAAGCCGGCAATTTTTCCTTTAGATGTGTATTGGTGAATATCATAATCTAAATCAGTTTTAGGACTGCTCTCCAAAAATCCTGAGTCTGAGCCGTAGGACGGAATCCAAACAGAGGTAAACTTGCCTGTATCAATACTGTGTTCTTCCATGAAGTAGACACCAACGTAGATGCCGATGTTTTTAGCACCTAGTGATGCTAGTTTTGCTCGAAAGTTTTCGACACCTTCGTTCATATTAGACATGGTTTTGTCTTCCACGTCAAGCCAATAGTAACTAGGGCTGTAAGGAGAGGCAGCATTGTAGAAAACTTCGGCAGCCTTTTCCATTTCTTGGACACTTTTTCCAGCTACATAAGCGTAGACAGCAACTGGGACATTCCGCTTTTGAAGTTCAGTGATATGACTCTTATAGGCCTTGTCTATTCCATTGATAAATGAAGCATCATTTTCTTTTGTCGTTTGAGCACCACTGTGAACACGAACAATAGCACCTGAAATATTTTGTGAGAGGGCATCGTAGTTGATTTCCTCAGGACGCTGCCAGCCAGAGAGGTCAATAATCGGTTTGTCTAAGTGTTTCAAAGCCTGTGCTTCAATCTGTGCTATATTGGATTTTGTTTTAAAGGATTGGTTGTCATTAAGTGGGCGATTGATGATTAAAATGAACATCATAATCCCAAAAAAACCAAATAAAATAAGTGGATGAATTTGTTTTCTCATATCTCATAATTTTACCTTAAAAATGAAAAAAAATCAAAAAAAATGGGTTAAGGAAAGGACTTTGGAGCATTTTTTCATTCAAGGGCGCGGAATGATTTGAAATATGGTATAATAAAAGGGAATTTCTACAGAAAAGAGAAGATTATGTCAAATTTTGCCATTATTTTAGCAGCGGGTAAAGGGACTCGCATGAAATCTGATTTGCCAAAAGTGTTGCACAAGGTTGCGGGTATTTCTATGCTGGAACATGTTTTCCGTAGTGTGGGAGCTATCCAACCTGAAAAGACAGTAACAGTTGTAGGACACAAGGCAGAATTGGTTGAGGAGGTCTTGGCTGGACAGACAGAATTTGTGACTCAATCTGAACAGTTAGGGACAGGCCATGCAGTTATGATGACAGAGCCAATCTTAGAAGGTTTGTCCGGTCACACCTTGGTCATTGCAGGAGATACTCCTTTAATCACTGGTGAAAGTTTGAAAAACTTGATTGATTTCCACATCAATCATAAAAATGTGGCCACTATCTTGACTGCTGAAACGGATAATCCTTTTGGCTATGGACGAATTGTACGTAATGACAATGCTGAGGTTCTTCGTATTGTTGAGCAAAAGGATGCCACAGATTTTGAAAAACAAATCAAGGAAATCAACACTGGAACATACGTTTTTGACAACGAACGTTTGTTTGAGGCTTTGAAAAATATCAATACCAACAATGCTCAAGGAGAATACTATATCACAGATGTCATTGGCATTTTCCGTGAAGCCGGTGAAAAAGTTGGTGCTTATACTTTGAAAGATTTTGATGAAAGTCTTGGTGTAAATGACCGTGTGGCTCTTGCGACTGCTGAGTCAGTCATGCGTCGTCGTATCAATCATAAACACATGGTCAACGGTGTTAGCTTTGTCAATCCAGAGGCAACTTATATTGATATTGATGTTGAGATTGCGCCTGAAGTTCAAATCGAAGCCAATGTTACCTTGAAGGGGCAAACGAAAATTGGTGCTGAGACTGTTTTGACAAATGGTACTTATGTAGTGAATAGCACTATCGGAGCAAGAGCGATTATTACCAATTCTATGATTGAGGAAAGTAGTGTTGCAGACGGTGTGACAGTCGGTCCTTATGCCCACATTCGTCCAGGTTCAAGTCTGGGTGCCCAAGTTCATATTGGTAACTTTGTTGAGGTGAAAGGTTCTTCAATCGGTGAGAATACTAAGGCTGGTCATTTGACTTATATCGGAAACTGTGAAGTGGGAAGCAAGGTTAATTTCGGTGCAGGAACCATTACAGTCAACTATGATGGTAAAAACAAATACAAGACAGTCATTGGCAACAATGTCTTTGTTGGATCAAATTCAACCATTATTGCGCCAGTAGAACTTGGAGACAATTCCCTCGTTGGTGCTGGTTCAACTATTACCAAAGACGTGCCAGCAGATGCGATTGCTATTGGTCGCGGACATCAGGTCAACAAAGACGAATATGCAACACGTCTTCCTCATCATCCTAATAATCAGTAGGAGCCTATCATGGAATTTGAAGAAAAAACGCTTAGCCGAAAAGAAATCTATCAAGGACCAATATTTAAACTGGTCCAAGATCAGGTTGAATTACCAGAAGGCAAGGGAACTGCCCAACGGGATTTGATTTTCCACAATGGAGCTGTCTGCGTTTTAGCTGTAACAGATGAACAAAAACTTATCTTGGTCAAGCAGTACCGCAAGGCCATCGAGGCTGTCTCTTACGAAATTCCAGCCGGAAAATTAGAAGTAGGAGAAAATACAGACCCTGTAGCAGCTGCTCTTCGTGAATTAGAGGAAGAAACAGCCTATACAGGGAAATTAGAACTCTTATATGATTTTTACTCAGCCATTGGCTTTTGTAATGAAAAGTTAAAACTATACCTAGCCAGTGATTTGACAAAAGTGGAAAATCCGCGTCCGCAGGATGAGGATGAGACCTTGGAAGTCCTTGAAGTGAGCTTAGAAGAAGCCAAGGAATTGATCCAATCAGGTCATATCTGTGATGCCAAGACAATTATGGCTGTACAATATTGGGAATTGCACAAAAAATAGAGGAGGTCAGTATGGGTAAACCTTTATTAACGGATGAAATGATTGAAAGAGCTAATAGAGGCGAAAAAATTTCAGGTCCTCCTTTGCTAGATGATAATGAGGAGACTAAGATTTTACCAACCTCTTCTTCCCGTTTTGGTTATGCCAATCCTAAGGGACATGGCTTTAGTCAGGAAACCTTGAAGATTCAGGTTGAACCATCTATTCATAAAAGTCGTCGCATTGAAAATACCAAGAGAAATGTCTTCAATTCTAAGTTGAATAAGATTTTATTTGCAGTCATCTTTCTCTTGATTTTGCTTGTCTTAGCAATGAAACTTTTGTAATAGAAAAGGAATTGAAATGAAAATAGGAATTATTGCAGCTATGCCAGAAGAACTAGCTTATTTGGTCCAGCATTTAGAAAATGCCCAAGAGCAAGTTGTCTTAGGAAATACCTATCATAAAGGCACCATTGCTTCTCATGAAGTCGTTCTTGTAGAGAGTGGAATTGGTAAGGTCATGTCTGCTATGAGTGTGGCGATTTTGGCTGATCATTTTCAAGTGGATGCTTTGATTAACACGGGTTCAGCTGGGGCAGTAGCAGAAGGTATCGCTGTTGGGGATGTCGTGATTGCTGACAAATTAGCCTATCATGACGTGGATGTCACAGCTTTTGGCTATGCTTATGGACAAATGGCGCAACAACCGCTTTATTTCGAATCAGACAAAACCTTTGTTGCTCAAATCCAAGAGAGTTTATCTCAATTGGACCAAAACTGGCATCTTGGTTTGATTGCTACAGGAGATAGTTTTGTTGCAGGAAATGACAAGATAGAAGCGATTAAGTCCCATTTCCCAGAAGTTTTAGCCGTGGAGATGGAGGGGGCAGCTATTGCTCAAGCAGCGCATGCCCTCAATCTCCCAGTCTTAGTCATCAGAGCTATGAGTGACAATGCCAACCATGAAGCAAACATCTTTTTTGATGAGTTTATTATCGAAGCTGGACGTCGCTCTGCCCAAGTCTTGTTGACCTTTTTGAAGGCTTTAGATTAAGCGGAAATTTGACAGTTTTTCTAGCTTATGATAAGATTTAAGTAAAGAAAAGCTAGAAAACGTTTCAGAGGATATTATGAGTATTGAAATGACCGTCAGTGAGATTGCAGAGGTCTTAGGATTATCTCGCCAAGCAATCAATAACCGTGTCAAAGAATTACCAGAAGAAGACACAGATAAAAATGACAAAGGGGTAACAGTTGTTACCAGAAGTGGCTTGATTAAGCTAGAAGAAATCTATAAAAAAACGATTTTTGAAGATGAGCCTGTCAGTGAAGATGTCAAACAACGTGAACTGATGGAGATTCTAGTGGATGAGAAGAATGCAGAAATTCTTCGTCTTTATGAACAATTAAAAGCCAAGGATCGTCAGTTATCAGAAAAAGACGAGCAGATGCGTATCAAAGACCGTCAGATTGCTGAGAAAGACAAACAATTAGATCAGCAACAACAATTGACCCTTCAAGCCATGAAGGATCAAGAAAATCTTAAGCTAGAGCTGGACCAAGCAAAAGAAGAAGTCCAATCCACTAAAAAAGGCTTTTTTGCTCGTTTATTTGGAGGATAATCAAGGAGCTGTTTAGGTTAAATGCTAACCTGATGGCTTCTTTTGTTTGTGAATAGTATAGTTGATTAGAACAGAGACAGTAGAGGAGAGGTACAGAATGGAACGATTAGAAGATTACATTGCTTTTGATTTAGAATTTAATCAGCACGAAGGACAAACACACTTGATTCAAGTATCGGCAGTGCGTTTTAGAGATGGTCGGGAAATCGATGCCTATGATTCCTATGTTCATACCAGCGTCCCTCTAAAAAGCTTTATCAATGGTTTGACCGGGATTACAGCTGAGACCTTAAAAGATGCTCCTCCAGTTGAGAAAGTCTTAGAAGAATTCCAAGAGTTTGTGGGTTCTTTGCTGATGATAGGCTACAATGCTGCTAAAAGTGATTTACCTATTTTAGCAGAGCATGGTTTAGACTATAGCCAACAGTACAAGGTGGATTTGTATGATGAAGCTTTTGAACGTCGGAGTTCAGATTTACATGGTATTGCCAATCTCAAATTGCAAACTGTTGCCTCATTTCTTGGATTTCAAGGTCAGTCTCATAATAGTTTAGAGGATGCTCGGATGACGGCGCGTGTTTACGAATCCTTCTTAGAGTCGGATCAAGCTAGGGAATTGTTAGAGACAGAAAGTAGCTTATCAAACAATCCTTTTGGTGGCTTGGACTTGTCTCAATTATTTGACTAGGAGTGCCTATGAAACCTGAAAAACCTAAAAAATTGGGTCTTAAACAGATTTACCTCAATCTTGATAAAATCCTCTTTCTATTTTTCTTGATTTTTATGATAGTGGAGTATTTGTGGGTACCATTCAATTCATGGTTGGCTAGCTTCTTATTAGATCAGACAGGTTATCTTTTTATTTCCTATAACAATGTCTTAGCCATCCTTACTCATTCTCCATTGATTAGTCTAGCTTTTTTAGCCTTGATTGTAATTAACCTTCTGGTTGCTTATTTTCAAATAGGACTCCTCTTTATTGGTGCTCGTCATCTCCTCTATAATGAAAAGCGAAGGCTAATTGAGTATATCCGCAAGGTTTTCCATGAAAGTTTTGGATTTATGAAAAAGCTAACTTGCGCTAAAGCCTTGTTTATCTTTTTCTATATAGCTATGCTGTTTCCTTTTATACGGAAAATGCTGAAGATTTATTATCTTAATAAAATCGTCATTCCAGAGTTTATCCAAGCTTATTTAGAAGATAGATATTGGATGTGGTGGCTGAGCATCCTACTTCTATCTCTTATCTTTCTCTATGTCTCTGTCAGATTGATGTTTGCCCTTCCGAAGATTGTATATGATCAGCTGACTGTTCGAGAAGCAGTGATGTTTAGCTTGGAGAAAACCAAGAAGAGAGTTACTTTTTATGCTTGGAATTTATTTTACATCTTGCTCAAAGCACATTTATTATTTTATCTTCCTTTGATTCCTTTATTATTGGCTCAAACTTTGGTAGATGATATCACTCAGAGAGAGTCTCTGATTCTTGGTATTTTGAATTTTGTCATGATTAAAAATCTCTATTATATGGCTCTGACTTATTTTTTGGTTAAATTTGTTTCATTTTTGACAGGAAAGGAGCTGGATATGCTTCCTAGGAGAGAAAAAGATCACATCGTGCGATGGGGTGTCATGACTTGTGCCAGTCTTTTCTTTGCCTTAGAAGGTTATATTTATCTGGAGGCTCCCATGGTTCATCTACCTCAACTTATTTCTCACCGAGGGGTTTCCAATGCAAATGGGATTCAAAATACAGTAGAGTCCTTGGAAACTACAGCACAACTCAAACCAGACTTGGTGGAGACGGACGTGCAGGAAACAAAAGATGGGCAGTTTGTCATGATGCATGATGCTAACTTGAAAAATCTAGCAGGTATCAATAAAAGTCCTCAAGACTTAAACTTGGAGGAGCTTAAAGGGATTGATATTTTTGAAAATGGCTACCAGACTAAAATTTCAAGCTTTGAAGATTATCTCAGTCGAGCCAACGAACTTGGTCAAAAATTACTAATTGAAATTAAAACCAGTAAAAAAGATAGTCCAGACATGATGAACCACTTTTTAGCCCGTTATGCTGCAAAGCTCAAGATTTATGGACATCAAATCCAGTCTTTAGACTACCATGTTGTCGAAAAAGTAAGACAGTATGATGCCGAACTGCCAGTTTATTTCATCATGCCCTACAATTCTGTCTTTCCTAAAACAAGAGCGACAGGATATACTATGGAGTACTCAACCTTGGATGAATATTTTGTAAGCAAACTATGGACAACGGATCAGAAACTTTATGTCTGGACTGTCAATGATTCAGAAGCTATCAGCAAATCTCTTCACTTAGGAGTAGATGGAGTGATTACAGATGATTTGGAAAAAGTTCAGCGGGAAATAGAAGTAGCCCAAGAAGATCCAGAATATACGGATTTGCTCTTGAAAAAAGCATTGGAATTCTTTGAATTTTAGTAATAAAAAAGAGGAACGGTTGTTCCTCCCATGATAGGTAAGTATTCTGGCTCTTTGTCAACTGTAGTGGGTTGAAGTCAGCTAAGCTCGAGAAAGGACAAATTTCGTCCTTTCTTTTTTGATGTTCAGAGCGATAAAAATCCGTTTTTTGAAGTTTTCAAAGTTCCGAAATCCAAAGGCATTTCGTTTGATAAGCTTAATGAGATTATTAGTGGCTTCCAATTTTGCGTTAGAATAGTGTAGTTGAAGGGCATTGACAATCTTTTCTTTATCCTTTAGAAAGGTTTTAAAGACAGTCTGAAAAAGAGGATGAACCTGCTTTAGATTGTCCTCAATAAGTTCGAAAAATTTGTCTGGCTCCTTGTTCTGGAAGTGAAAAAGTAAGAGCTGATAGAGATTGTAGTGGTGTTTCAAGTCTTCTGAATAGCTCAAAAGCTTGTCAAGAATCTCTTTATTGGTTAAGTGCATACGAAAAGTAGGGCGATAAAAACGTTTATCGCTGAGTTTACGACTATCCTGTTGAATGAGTTTCCAGTAGCGTTTAATAGCCTTGTATTCATGGGATTTTCTATCGAATTGGTTCATGATTTGGACACGCACACGACTCATAGCACGGCTAAGATGTTGCACAATGTGAAAGCGATCCAGAACGATTTTAGCGTTTGGAAAAAGTTGCCTAGCTAAGTCATAATAAGGACTAAACATATCCATAGTAATAATTTTCACTCGACATCGGACGACCCTATCATATTTAAGAAAGTGATCTCGAATGACGGCTTGTGTTCTACCTTCAAGAACAGTGATGATATTGAGCTTATCAAAATCTTGCGCAATGAAACTCATCTCCATCTCCCGATTGAAACAGTCACTCCCCGGACTGTTTCAACGTCCCAAGACATAATCTCAGGCAGATTTCTAACATTACACTCAAAGTGGAAGTCATTGAGCTTTCGAATGACAGTTGAAGTTGAAATGGCCAGCTGATGGGCAATATCGGTCATAGAAGTCTTTTCAATCAACTTTTGCGCAATTTTTTGATTGATAATACGAGGGATTTGGTCATTTTTCTTGACGATAGAAGTTTCAGCGACCATCATTTTAGAACAATGATAGCACTTGAAACGACGCTTTCTAAGTAGAATTCTAGTAGGCATACCAGTCGTTTCAAGATAAGGAATTTTAGAAGGTTTTTGAAAGTCATATTTCTTCATTTGACTTCCGCACTCAGGACAAGATGGAGCTTCATAGTCTAGTTTGGCGATGAGTTCCTTGTATGTATCCTTATTAATGATATCCATAAATTGGATATTAGGGTCTTTGATATCGAGTAGTTTTGTGATAAAATGTAATTGTTCCGTATGATTCTTTCTAATGAGTTGTTTTGTCGCTTTTCATTATAGGTCATATGGGACTTTTTTTCTACACAAAATAGGCTCCATAATATCTATAGGGGATTTACCCACTACAAATATTATAGAGCCATTTTTCGGAGAGCCTGTTTTTTTATTTGCTGAGTCTAGGATAGTTCTTGCTGGCGATAGATAGCAAGACGAACAGCTTCTTTTGAATGTCATATAAATTTAAAATTTCTGAAAATAACGAAAAATATACTAAATTTACAAATAAGGAGCCTCTAAATCCTTTAAAATAAGAAATATATATATATATATAATCATCGATTTTCTAAAACAAAGTGAGGTTGAAGGAAGGGAACTAAGTTGATATAATGAAGTATTAGTAGACAATGGGCCTTTTTGTCATTTGTTTAAGATGAAAAAAGGTCATGTTTTCCTGTTTTTATTGCGAGTTGATGCCTGCATGAACATGGCTAGAGGAGCAAAGACAGGGTAGAAAGAAAGGAAAAACTATGAAACAGTTTAAAATGAATGAGCGTCAACGCTTTTCTATACGCAAGTTTTCAATTGGAGCAGTCTCAGTCTTGCTAGGGTCTGTCTTTTTTATAGCTAATCCAGCGACAGAAGTCCAGGCGGCGGAAGTAAATACAGAAGTGGTCAGTCAGGATGGAAATGGCAACACTGGGAATCCATCTGTCTTACCGCCATCAGATACAAGCAATCAAAATCTTAACGTAGAACAAGAAGGAGCTAAACCAAACACTCAAGAGACAGAGAAAAAAAGAGCCAGGAACTTCATCTAAAGATAGTGAAGGAAAAGCTAAGTCAACAGTAGAGAATAAAGGTGATGAAAAAGTTGATGGTGTAGTTAAACCTGTATCTGGTGAATTATCTACTGTGTCCGAGGTAGAAAAAGATAAAAAAGAAGTACAACCAGAGTTGGAAGAAAAATCCTCAATTATCAAAGAAGAAGCTAATAGAGAAGATAAGATAGATCAATCTCAAGAAGAAGATGGGGATCAGTTATATGATAAATTGATAGATGCATCTAAAAGATTGAAAGAATCCAATCCTGAGTCGGCAGCAGCTTTTAAAAACTTAGCAGATACTATCAACGAAAAGTTAGGACTTTCAGACGACGGAAAGATTTCTGGAGAACTTGTCGAAAAAGCTCACAAGTTACTAGATGGTAATCAAGTGATGATGTCAAAAAATGATAGTGAGGAAAATTCTGAGGAAAGAGGAGTTCATGTAAGAAAAAGACGGAATATAGCAGGATTAACAATTGGGAGATGGAATGCAGTACGTAAACAAATAGAAGTTTCTAATATACTAGTAGTACCAGGTGGAGATAGAGTATTTGGTAATATTTTGAAAATTAGTGCTAAATCAAATCATGAGAAAATTACTAGCATATCTGTAACTGGTCATGAAAACATGGGGTTAAAGGTCGAATCTTCTGTCAATGGGAGTGAAGCATCTTTGACTTTCGACGGAATTACTCCGCGCAGGGGTCAGTATTTATTGAATGTAACAGTAACTACTTCAAGCGGTAGTCAGACGACACAATTTGGATACTATCTCCCTTTTCAGAAGCCGACTATTAATACACCAAATGATAGTACAGATGCAAGTGTCCCGAGCTTAGCAGGTAAAGCTAATGAAAAACCTAATATTGATGTGACAATTCCTTATGTTCCTAAATTACCTAATGGCGCAAAGATGAAAGTATATTTGGTAACCGGAGGTTCGGATATTTCTAATTATGGAGGGAGTACGGATGGATTAGCTTATCCGGAAGGTTATAATATACTTGCCTCTAAAGATATATCTCCTAATAATGATGGGGATGGTTCTGCACGCCAAATTACTATTACCCAGTCTGATTATAAGTCTGGAGTTAATAAGATAGGAACAGATAAATTTAGAGCACTCACTGTTATCGAAGTAAATAATAACGTAAACGATGGTAATCCACGAGAACGTGGTTCCTGGTTTAGTGATGAAAGAAGAGCGACAGCACCAGTAGCTAAAGAAGCAACACCTGAAAAACCAACAGTTGCCTCTAGCGAAGCGAATGCCAATGTAACGGTAACACCAAGTGCGAATGCAGACCATGTAGAAATTAGCATTGGAAGCGACAAAGTTGTAGCTACGAAATCAGGGTCAAGCTGGAGCCTAACACCAACAAAATCAGGTGTCAGCATTGATGGAGTAAGTGGTGTTGTTACAATTTCCCATAATGCGGCTAGTGCAGGAACTCAAGTAAGTGCGACAGCTAAACATGGTAATAGTGAAGTTAGTGCTTCTTCAACACCAGTCAGCTTGCCATCAAAACGATATTATCCAATTCCCGATTCGTATAACGTAACATCGCAACCATCTACTCCTACTCAGCCAGACCAAGGAGCTACTGAGACTCCAACAGCTCCATCTGAGCCAGCTCCACAACCGTCTCAACCAACTGCTTCGGGTCAACCTGCAAGTCCTGCTCCAGCTCCGACTCAAGCACCTAGAGCGGCAGCAAGTCCTTCAGTTAGCTCAACGAGCACGCAAGCTCCAGCTCAAGAGCAAGTTGACAAGTCTGAACTTCGTGCCTTGACTCAAGAGTTAGACCAACGCTTGAAAGCTTTGGCAACAGTATCTAATCCGAAAATCGATGCAGCCAAGGCGGTCCTCCTAGATGCTCAAAAAGCTCTGGAAGATAGTGCCTTGACAGAGCAAGGTCTACGTACTGCAGTAGAGTCTGTGAAGGCTGCCTTGGACTCTCTCAAAGATGTGAAAGCAAATGCTAGCGACAGCAAGCCTGCACAGGACAAGAAAGATGCCAAACAAGGAACGGAAGATAGTAAGGATTCAGATAAGATGACTGAAACAAACTCAGTTCCAGCAGGAGTGATTGTAGTCGGTCTACTCGCCCTTCTAGGTGTGATTGCCTTCTGGTTGGTTCGCCGTAAGAAAGAGTCAGAAATCCAGCAATTAAGCACGGAATTGACAAAAGTTCTTGGACAGCTAGATGCAGAAAAAGTAGATAAAAAAGTCCTTGCTAAAGCCCAAAACCTTCTCCAAGAAACCCTTGATTTCGTGAAAGAGGAAAATGGCTCAGCAGAGACAGAAGCTAAACTAGTAGAGGAGCTTAAAGTAATCCTTGCCAAACTCAAGTAAAACTTGATTTATGAAATGTCAGATCTAAAAGACATTTTCGTTCACAAAAGCAGCGACGAGTAACCCTTGTCGTTGCTTTTTGGCTATTTTGGGGGATAAGATCCGCCTTGACTAGCAAAAGAAAAGATTGGTCCAGTAGTGCCCGATACGATTTTGCGTAGCAGAAAGCATACAAATGAAATTGAATATAGTAAAATAGGATTAGAAATCTTAAGAAAGTTGGTTCTTTATTGGAAACGATAGTATTTTCAATTTCCGTTTTTTTAGCAGGGGTCTTGTCCTTCTTTTCTCCCTGTATTTTTCCTCTTCTGCCAGTCTATGCTGGGATTTTATTGGATGATCAGGAAAGCGCAAAAATCTTTTCTTTATTTGGGAGAAAGGTTCTCTGGTCAGGCTTGATTCGAACACTTTGCTTTATCGCAGGTATTTCACTCATTTTCTTTATTCTAGGCTTTGGTGCTGGTTACTTTGGTCATATTCTCTATGCAAATTGGTTTCGATATGTTATGGGAACAATTATTATCATTTTGGGACTTCACCAGATGGAAATTTTTCATTTTAAGAAATTAGAGGTTCAAAAAAGCTTTACTTTTAAGAAATCAGAAGCCAATCGTTATTGGTCAGCCTTTTTACTCGGTATTACCTTTAGCTTTGGTTGGACGCCTTGTATTGGTCCAGTTTTAAGTTCTGTTTTAGCGCTTGCGGCTTCTGGAGGCAATGGAGCTTGGCAAGGTGCTATCTATACTCTTATTTACACTCTGGGGATGGCTCTTCCTTTCTTGGTCTTGGCTCTAGCTTCAGGTCTAGTCATGCCTTATTTTAGTAAAATCAAACGTCATATGATGCTAATGAAGAAAATTGGTGGTTTCCTCATTATTTTAATGGGAATTTTGTTACTATTAGGACAAGTAAATGTTCTAGCTGGAATTTTTGAATAAAGGAGAAAATGATGAAAAAAGTAATGTTTGCTGGCTTAAGTCTCTTGTCATTAGTTGTATTGATAGCCTGTGGTGAGGAAGAAACTAAAAAAACTCAAGCCCCACAACAGCCAAAACAAGAAACGCCTGTACAGCAAATTGCTGTTGGGAAAGATGCTCCAGACTTCACCTTGCAATCCATGGATGGTAAAGAAGTCAAGTTATCTGATTTTAAGGGTAAAAAGGTTTACTTGAAGTTTTGGGCTTCCTGGTGTGGTCCATGTAAGAAAAGTATGCCTGAGTTGATGGAATTAGCTGCAAAACCAGATCGCGATTTTGAAATTCTTACTGTCATTGCACCAGGAATTCAAGGTGAAAAAACTGTTAATCAATTCCCACAATGGTTCCAAGAACAAGGATATAAAGATATCCCAGTTCTTTATGATACTAAAGCAACAACCTTCCAAGCTTATCAAATTCGAAGCATTCCTACAGAATACCTAATTGATAGTCAAGGAAAGATTGGAAAGATTCAATTTGGTGCTATCAGTAATGCGGATGCAGAAGCAGCATTTAAAGAAATGAACTAGAATCGATAAAAATCTGATTACAAGATGTAGTCAGATTTTTTTTTTAGAAAAATATTTTATAAATAGTCACAAATCTCCTATATTTATGGTAAAATAGAATCATCATTTTATTTGGAGAAGAAATATGAATATATTTAGAACAAAGAATGTAAGTTTGGATAAAACGGAGATGCACAGGCATTTGAAGTTATGGGATTTGATTTTGCTGGGTATCGGAGCCATGGTAGGGACAGGCATCTTTACAATTACAGGTACTGCAGCTGCCACACTTGCTGGTCCAGCCCTAGTGATTTCAATCGTCATTTCTGCCTTGTGTGTGGGATTATCAGCCCTCTTTTTTGCAGAATTTGCTTCACGAGTACCTGCTACAGGTGGTGCCTACAGTTATCTCTATGCTATTTTAGGAGAATTCCCAGCCTGGTTGGCTGGTTGGTTAACCATGATGGAGTTCATGACAGCCATATCAGGCGTAGCTTCGGGTTGGGCAGCTTATTTTAAAGGCTTGCTCTCTCAATACGGGATAGCCCTTCCTCAGCCTTTAAATGGTACCTTTAATCCTCAAGCAGGGACATTTGTTGATTTATTGCCTATTCTTGTCTTGGTCTTGGTGACCTCGCTTGTTTTACTCAATGCTAAAGCAGCCTTACGCTTTAATTCTATTCTAGTTATTTTGAAATTCTCGGCTTTAGCTCTCTTTGTTTTAGTAGGAATTTGGCATATCAAACTTGATAATTGGAGTAATTTTGCTCCTTATGGTTTTGGACAAATCTATGGTGCTAGTACTGGTATTATGGCTGGTGCCTCCTTGATGTTCTTCGGTTTTTTGGGATTTGAATCCATCTCTATGGCTGTAGATGAGGTCAAGACTCCTCAAAAAAATATTCCTAGAGGGATTGTCTTATCGCTTTCTATCGTAACCATTCTCTATGCCTTGGTGACGCTTGTTTTGACTGGTGTGGTTCACTATAGTCATTTAAATGTCAATGATGCCGTTGCCTTTGCCCTTCGTAGCGTTGGGATCAGTTGGGCAGCCAACTATGTGTCATTAGTGGCTATCTTGACCTTGATTACAGTTTGTATCTCGATGACCTATGCCCTATCGCGTATGATTTACAGTTTAGCGCGCGATGGCTTAATGCCTGCCGCCTTTAAAGAACTAACGAAGACTAGCAAGGTACCAAAGAATGCTACTATTTTAACAGGTCTAGCTTCAGCAGTAGCAGCAGGAATCTTCCCGCTAGCTAGTATTGCAGCCTTCTTAAACATTTGTACCTTGGCCTACTTAATCATGCTGGCTTACGGCCTGATTCGCTTACGGAAAGAAAAAGGGATGCCAAAAGCTGGGGAATTTAAAACACCCTTGGTACCCCTGTTACCGATTTTATCAATCATCATTTGTTTATCCTTTATGTTACAGTATAATATGGAAACTTGGATTGCTTTCCTAGTTGCCTTGTTAGTAGGAAGTATTATTTACTTCACTTATGGCTATAAGCATTCTACCATAGAAGAATAAAGTAAAAGTCTGTTGAGTTGTTGAAACTCAGCAGATTTTTATATGTGAAAGAAATTTCAAATTTTTTCTAAAAATATCTTGACAGATTAAGTTTTTAGGAGTAGAATGTTTACTAGTTAATTAAACAGTTAAGGAGTTGTTCATGAAGAAACAAAATTTATTTTTAGTCTTGTTAAGTGTCTTTCTTTTATTGCTAGGAGCCTGTAGTCAAAAGGAAAGTCAGACAGGAAAGGGGATGAAAATTGTGACCAGTTTTTATCCTATCTATGCTATGGTTAAGGAAGTATCTGGTGACTTGAATGATGTTCGGATGATTCAGTCAAGTAGTGGGATTCACTCCTTTGAACCTTCGGCAAATGATATCGCAGCCATCTATGATGCAGATGTCTTTGTTTACCATTCACATACGCTCGAATCTTGGGCAGGAAGTTTAGATCCCAATCTAAAAAAATCCAAAGTGAAGGTTTTAGAGGCTTCAGAGGGAATGACTTTAGACCGCGTCCCAGGGCTAGAAGATGTAGAAGCAGGGGATGGAGTTGATGAAAAAACGCTCTATGACCCTCACACTTGGCTAGATCCTGAAAAAGCTGGCGAAGAAGCTCAGATTATCGCTGATAAGCTTTCGGAGGCGGATAGTGAGCATAAAGAAACTTACCAAAAAAATGCGCAAGCCTTTATCAAAAAAGCTCAAGAATTGACTAAGAAATTCCAGCCTAAATTTGAAAAAGCGACTCAGAAAACATTTGTAACACAACATACAGCCTTTTCTTATTTAGCTAAGCGATTTGGACTCAATCAACTTGGTATTGCAGGTATCTCTCCGGAACAAGAACCAAGTCCAAGACAACTAACAGAAATTCAGGAATTTGTTAAAACCTATAAGGTTAAAACGATTTTTACAGAAAGTAACGCTTCTTCAAAAGTAGCTGAAACTCTTGTCAAATCAACAGGTGTAGGTCTTAAAACTCTGAATCCTTTAGAGGCAGACCCACAAAATGACAAGACCTATTTAGAAAATCTTGAAGAAAATATAAGTGTTCTAGCAGAAGAATTAAAGTGAGGAAAAAATGAAAATCAATAAAAAATATCTAGCAGGTTCAGTGGCAGTTCTTGCCCTAAGTGTTTGTTCCTATGAACTTGGTCGTTACCAAGCTGGTCAGGCTAAGAAAGAGTCTAATCGAGTTGCTTATATAGATGGTAATCAGGCTGGTCAAAAGGCAGAGAACTTAACACCAGATGAAGTCAGTAAGAGAGAGGGAATCAATGCTGAACAAATTGTTATCAAGATTACGGATCAAGGTTATGTGACTTCTCATGGAGACCATTATCATTACTATAATGGCAAGGTTCCTTATGATGCCATCATCAGTGAAGAGCTCCTCATGAAAGATTCGAATTATCAGTTGAAGGATTCAGACATTGTCAATGAAATCAAGGGTGGTTATGTCATTAAGGTAAACGGTAAATACTATGTTTACCTTAAAGATGCGGCCCATGCGGATAATATTCGGACAAAAGAAGAGATTAAACGTCAGAAGCAGGAACATAGTAGTAATCACGGTGGCGGTTCAAACAATCAGGCGGTAGTTGCAGCCAGAGCCCAAGGACGTTATACAACGGATGATGGTTATATCTTTAATGCCTCTGATATCATTGAAGATACAGGCGATGCCTATATTGTTCCTCATGGCAATCACTTCCACTATATTCCTAAGAGTGATTTGTCTGCCAGTGAATTAGCTGCTGCCCAAGCCTTCTTATCTGGAAAAGGCGGTCAATTAAGTACGGTTGAATATCGTTCTAGCAGGGGAGAAACAAGATCTAGTGTGAGAACGAGTCCATCTGAAACTCCTCAAAATCTTACAACAACTCCTGAGAGTCAAAATGAGGATTTAGCTAGTCTCCTTCAAGAATTGTACGCTTTGCCACTTAGCCAACGTCATGTGGAGTCTGATGGATTAGTATTTGACCCAGCACAGATTACAAAACGTACTGCAAATGGTGTGGCAGTACCTCACGGAGATCATTTCCATTTCATTCCTTATTCGCAAATGTCTGCCTTGGAAGAAAAATTGGCTCGAAATCTACCAATTGGAGGTCAGCCAGTTCAAAAGCATTCTGATAATACGAAACCAAGCAGTCCTGCGAAACCAAGTTCAGCCATTAAAGCAAACTTTAATCTCAATACGCAGGCACCGAATAGAGCAACTGGAGGAGCCTATACAACGGATGATGGGTATGTCTTTAGTCCAACAGATGTGATTGAAGATACAGGTGACGCTTTTGTTGTACCGCATGGAAATCATTTTCACTATATTCCTAAGAGTGATTTGTCTGCAGGAGAATTGGCTGCAGCCCAAGCCTATTGGAATGGGAAGCAGGGGTCTCGTCCTTCTTCAAGTTCTAGTCATAATGCAAATCCAGCTCAACCAAGCTTGTCAGAGAACCACAATTTGACTGTCACTCCAACTTATCATCAAAATCAAGGGGAAGACATTCCAAGCCTTTTACGTGAATTGTATGCTAAACCCTTATCAGAACGCCATGTAGAATCGGATGGACTAGTATTTGACCCGGCACAAATAACAAATCGTACAGCTAATGGTGTTGCTGTACCGCACGGAGACCATTATCACTTTATCCCTTATTCACAAATGTCACCTTTGGAAGAAAAATTGGCTCGTATGATAGCTATTAAGGGACAAAATGGTGCAGTCTTGCCGGGAATGAATTATTTGAAACCAGCACCAAAACCGCAAGCTCAACCATCAACTGAGAAAAAACAAACTGATTTTACAGTAGAACAGGTTGTTAGAAAAGTTGGGGAAGGATATGTTGTGGAAATTGCTGGTGTCAGTCACTATGTTTTTGCTAAAGACTTGGCTAAGGATAAGATTGATGCTATTGAAAATCTCTTGTCTAAGAAAACTCAAGAGACACATGCTCTAGTTGCTAAAAAAGAAAATGTCGCTTCTCGTGACCAAGAATTTTATGATAAAGCCTACAATCTGTTAACCCAGGCTCATAAAGCCTTGTCTGAAAATAAAGGTCGCGTTTCTGATTTCCAAACTTTAGACAAATTAGCAGAGCGCTTGAATGATGAATCTTCTAATAAAGTAAAATTGGTAGATGATTTATTGGCATTCCTAGCACCAATTACCCATCCAGAGCGACTTGGCAAACCAAATGCTCAAATTGCCTATACAGACGATGAAATTAAATTAGCGAAATTAGCAGGTAAATATACAACAGAGGATGGCTATATCTTTGATGAGCATGATATTGAAAGTGATGAAGGAAATGCCTACGTCACTCCACACTTGAACCATAGCCACTGGATTAAAAAAGACAGCTTATCTGAAGCTGAAAGAGCAGCAGCTCAGGCTTATGCTAAAGAAAAAGGCTTACAAGCTCCAAATTCTACTGAAGCAACAGAAGCAAAACCAGAGGCAACAGGGACAGAAGCTATCTATAACCGCGTAAAAGCTGAGAAAAAGGTACCATTAGAAAAAATACCGAATCATTTACAGTATACTGTAGCTGTACAAAATGGTCACTTTATAATTCCTCACTTTGATCACTATCATAACCTTAAGTTTGCATGGTTTGATGAAGGACTTTACTCAGCTCCTGAAGGCTATACCTTAGAAGATTTATTTGCGACAGTGAAATACTACGTTGAACATCCTGACCAACGTCCTCATTCAGATAATGGTTGGGGTAATGCTAGCGACCATGTTCGTAAAAATAAGGCAGACCAAAACGGTAAACCTGATGAAGATAAGGAACATGATGAAGTAAGTGAGCCAACTCATTCTGAATCTGATGAAAAAGAGAATCACGCTGGTTTAAATCCTTCAGCAGATAATCTTTATAGACCAAGCACTGATGCGGAAGAGACAGAGGAAGAAGCTGAAGATACTACAGATGAGGATGAAGTTCCACAAGTAGAGCGTTCTGTTATTGACGTTAAGATAGCAGAGGCGGAGACCTTGCTAGAAAAAGTAACAGATTCTCGTACTCGCCAAAATGCTATGGAGACATTGTCTGGTCTAAACAGCAGTCTTCTTTTCGGAACGAAAGACAGTAACACTATTTCAGCAGAATTAGATAGGCTCTTGGCTTTGTTAAAAGAGAGTCAACCGACTCCTATATAGTAGTAAAAAGAATGAAGCATATTTTATGGAGAAGTAACCTTTCGTGTTGCTTCTCTTTTTTAGAAGAAAGTAACAGAAACTTGACAGAAGTATAATAGATTGAATCTAGAATAGTACACCTTGACTTCTAAAATATTGTTAGAAATTGATTTGACTGTCCTGATCAATTTGTCCTATTCTTATTTCATTTCTCTATAATTTTAAATAGTAAACTATTTACTGGTTAATTAAATGGTTAAATAAGCGGTTTAGAAAAATTGTTTAACCGAGAAAAAAGAAGTTAAGAAAAAGTTTCATCATTTATTGAAATGAGGGATTTATGAAATTCAGTAAAAAATATATAGCAGCTGGATCAGCTGTTATCGTATCCTTGAGTCTATGTGCCTATGGACAAAACCAGCATCGTTCGCAGGAAAATAAGGACAATAATCGTGTCTCTTATGTGGATGGCAGCCAGTCAAGTCAGAAAAGTGAAAACTTGACACCAGACCAGGTTAGCCAGAAAGAAGGAATTCAGGCTGAGCAAATTGTAATCAAAATTACAGGTCAGGGCTATGTAACGTCACACGGTGACCACTATCATTACTATAATGGGAAAGTTCCTTATGATGACCTCTTTAGTGAAGAACTCTTGATGAAGGATCCAAACTACCAACTTAAAGACGCTGATATTGTCAATGAAGTCAAGGGTGGTTGTATCATCAAGGTCGATGGAAAATATTATGTCTACCTGAAAGATGTAGCTCATGCTGATAATGTTCGAACCAAAGATGAAATCAATCGTCAAAAACAAGAACATGTCAAAGATAATGAGAAGGTTAACTCTAATGTTGCTGTAGCAAGGTCTCAGGGACGATATACGACAAATGATGGCTATGTCTTTAATCCAGCTGATATTATCGAAGATACGGGTAATGCTTATATCGTTCCTCATGGAGGTCACTATCACTACATTCCCAAAAGCGATTTATCTGCTAGTGAATTAGCAGCAGCTAAAGCACATCTGGCTGGAAAAAATATGAACCGAGTCAGTTAAGCTATTCTTCAACAGCTAGTGACAATAACACGCAATCTGTAGCAAAAGGATCAACTAGCAAGCCAGCAAATAAATCTGAAAATCTCCAGAGTCTTTTGAAGGAACTCTATGATTCACCTAGCGCCCAACGTTACAGTGAATCAGATGGCTTGGTCTTTGACCCTGCTAAGATTATCAGTCTTACACCAAATGGAGTTGCGATTCCGCATGGCGACCATTACCACTTTATTCCTTACAGCAAGCTTTCTGCCTTAGAAGAAAAGATTGCCAGAATGGTGTCTATCAGTGGAACTGGTTCTACAGTTTCTACAAATGAAGTAGTGTCTAGTCTAGGCAGTCTTTCAAGCAATCCTTCTTCTTTAACGACAAGTAAGGAGCTCTCTTCAGTATCTGATGGTTATATTTTTAATCCAAAAGATATCATTGAAGAAACGGCTATAGCTTATATTGTAAGACATGGTGATCATTTCCATTACATTCCAAAATCAAATCAAATTGGGCAACCGACTCTTCCAAACAATAGTCTAGCAACACCTTCTCCATCTCTTCCAATCAATCCAGGAACTTCACATGAGAAACATGAAGAAGATGGATACGGATTTGATGCTAATCGTATTATCGCTGAAGATGAATCAGGTTTTGTCATGAGTCATGGAGACCACAATCACTACATCAAGGTTCAAACTAAGGGCTATGAAGTAGCCTTGAAAAACAAAATTCCAGCCCTGAAATCCAACTATCAGCCTGGGGCCTTTGATGAGAAAACAGTTTTAGCAAAAGTAGATCAACTTCTTGCTGAAAGTCGAAACGTCTATAAAGACGATCCAATCAAACAAAGACAGATTGAGTTAGTTTTAGGTCAGTTTACTGAAAATATGAAGAAACTAGCAACTAACTAACTCTACAGCAGGTTATCTAAAAACACTTGACCTCTTTGATAAGCAATATATCCATATTGATGAAAGTGTCAAACCTGTTGAAACAAGTGCTTTAGATAAGAAATATCAGGCCTTGATTGATAAAATCAATACGCTAGATACAGATACTTATGGACTTCCTAAGAAAGACCTTCTCGTTCGACTCCAGGAAGCTAAGTTGGCTAAAGATGAGGCTGCTTTAGCAGCGGTTGAATCACAACTTCAAGCTCTTCAAGACTTTAATGACCGTACTGGTGATACAACAGTGGAATACATCAAGTACTTCTATGAGCATGTAAACGATGGTCGTTTAAGTGATGAGCTTCGTAATAAAGTAGCTAATTTGACTTTTACTTTATATCAATCTCAATCCTTCCGTAAGGCTGTGGACTTGAATAAACTGTTCCCAAGCATTTACCAAACAAAACAAGAAGTAGAAGAGGCTTTGAAAAATCAGCCAGCTACTGCAAAAGTAAATGAAACAGTTTTAGATAAAGAAAAAGTTGATAACCAATCTGCTAAGCAAGCGATTTATGAATTTTTGAAAGATCTTTATCCTGATCTTAAAAAAGAAGAATATGTCAATCATGTCAGCAAGGAAGAAGTAGAAAGTCTTTTGAACAAGGCAAATCAACTCTTGGAACAAATCCATGAAGAAGGAATCAGACAATCCTTGGCAGAAGAAGTAGAAAATCTAAAAGCTGCCACAAACAAGGCTGATGCAGACTTGGATGAAGTAAACAGTCAGGTAAAAGATGTTTTGACTCGTATCGCTAGCGCCCTTCAACAAGAAAAGGAAAATGCTGAGCAAGATTCTCAGACACTTGTACTCTATCAAAAACTCTACGATATTCTCATGTCGCTTCACTCTTATTTAGAAAGTAATAATGGTTCTGATGAGGACTTTGATAAAGTGGATGCATTACTAGATCAACTTTCTGCTAAGAGTAAAGACAAAGCAGCTTTACTTGAATTGACAAAAGCTATTCTAGTTTTGAATCACCAAATCCAGTCAAAAGCTAGCGCAAGTGAAGAAACAAGTCCAGCAAGAAATGCTGAAGCAAATGGTGATAACACCAGTGCTGAGAACCAACCAAACGCAACTACAGAATCTAACAGCGAAACTGCTAGCGACGAAAACAAAGCAAGCAACACAAGAGATTCTAAACCTGCTGAATTAACTTCAGAAAAGGGATCAACTGAATCTACAACAAGCACTGGTAATCAAGAAAAAGCAGTAGAATAAACAGAAAGGCGAAGTAGCTGAGCCACCTCGTCTTTTTAGCCTTTATAAGCTACGATGCCAATGATGGTATCAACTGCACGTTCCATAGTCTGAAGGCTAACGTATTCAAAACGTCCGTGCATATTTTCGCCACCTGCAAAGATATTCGGAGTTGGGATTCCCATAAAGGAAATCTTAGAGCCGTCTGTTCCACCCCGGATTGGTTCGATAATAGGCGTGATACCTAGATCTTCCATAACGGCTTTAGCAACGGTAATTGGAGTCATATCTTTTTCAATGACTTCTTTCATATTGTAGTACTGGTCTGTCAAGTTGAGAGTGACACGGTTGCTCCCAAGTTCTTGATTCATCTTATCAGCGATAGATTGCATGGATGCTTTACGCGCTTCAAAGGCATCTTTTTCAAAATCACGAATGATGTAGCTTGCACGCGCCTCCTCAACACTACCTGTCACATCCATTAGATGGTAAAAACCTTGGTAACCTTCAGTTAACTCAGGTCGGTCATTTTCTGGAAGTTGATTATGAAAATCAATTGCTAGCTGAAGGGCATTGACCATCTGCCCTTTGGCAGTACCAGGGTGGACATTACGGCCTTGGAAATGCAATTCAGCACCAGCGGCTGAGAAAGTCTCGTACTGAAGTTCACCTAGTGGACCACCATCAACAGTGTAGGCAAAATCCACATCAAAATCTTCTGCATCAAATTTATTAGCACCAACACCGATTTCCTCATCTGGACCAAAACCAACACGAATCTCACAGTGTTTGATTTCAGGATGAGCAGTCAGATATTCAATAGCTGTCATAATCTCAGCAATACCAGACTTGTCATCAGCACCTAGCAAGGTTGTTCCATCAGTTGTAATGAGCGTTTGGCCTGGATATTTCTCAAGACTCTTGAAGTCGGCTGGATCCAGTTTAAAACCAGAATTTCCAAGTTCAATCACACCACCATCGTAGTTTTCAATTACCTGTGGATTGACTCCTTCAGCATTAAAATCAGCAGTATCCATGTGGGAGATGAAGCCAATCTTACGTGTTAAAGATGGATCATTGGCTGGCAAGGTTCCAATAGCAAAACCATTCGGTAGATAGTAAACATTTTGCAGTCCAACACGTTTCATTTCAGGAATTAGGACATTTGTTGCGAAGTCAACCTGACTCTGTGTACTTGGAGTAGTAGTAGAGTGTTCATCAGAGCGCGTGTTGACCTTAACGTAGGTTAAGAAGCGGTCCAAGAGATTTGGATAAGTCATAAAAAACTCCTTTTGAATTTATTTTTTCCATTGTATCATAGAAAGAAGAGAAAAACAAAAGACAGAAGTTAGGGCAATCTGCTATGTTAGCGTTTACTTATCAGTGGATTCATGATAAAATAAACTTGATAAAAACATCACAAGGAAGCGATTATGAAAAAAGCAATTTTAATGATGACCTTCGGTTCGCCAGAAGAGATTACCTTTGAAGGTGTAGCTGATTTTTTCACAAATATTCGTCGTGGAGTGAGACCTCAAGACCACGAGATTCAGACTCTCTATGATAATTATGTACGAATTGGAGGCACGCCTCTGCAAAAAATTACCCGTCAAGAGGTTGCCTTGGTAGAAGCTAGGCTGGGGAATGAATACAGTGTCTACTTTGCTAATAAGTTTTCCAATCCCTTTATTCCAGATGTGATCGGTCAAATGGAAGCAGACGGAATTGAACAGTGTATTTGTTTGATTTTGGAGCCTCATTATTCTTTCTACTCTGTCATGGGCTATGAAAAATTTTTAGAAAGCAAACAAATTCAATTTTTGGTCATTAAGGACTGGTATCAGGAAGAAGCACTTTTAAACTATTGGGCAGATGAAATTGCTAAAATTTTAAAAGAAGAAGTAAAGCAGGATAGCTTTAAAGTCATCTTTTCAGCCCATAGTGTGCCTATTTTTGCCTTGGATTTTGGAGATCCTTATATCGATCAAATTTTCGAAAATAGCAAGTTAGTTGCTGAAAAACTAGGTTTGAGTTCCGATCAATATACAAATACCTGGCAAAGTGAGAGTGATATTGGGATTCCATGGATTAAGCCAGATGTTTTGGAGTATCTCAGAGAACAGACAGAACATCCAGACCATTATATTTTTGTTCCAATCAGCTTTATCAGTGAGCACATTGAAGTCTTGTTTGATAATGATGTGGAATGTTATGACTTGTGTCAGGAATTTGGGGTAAACTACCATCGTCCACCAATGCCAAATACAGATTCTCGCTTGATTGATGCCTTGGTCAATACAGTTAGAGCCAATGAACATCAAGAGTTTAAGGAATTTCTCCTAGAAGAAGAGACCTTTGATGAGTTAGTTCCTTCAGACGAGACGAAAAACATTTTGGCTGAATCTCAAGATTTACAAATGCCGGAATTTGTGAAAAAACTGATTGAGAAAAAAGGGCGGGAGAATGTTAAGATGCCTTATCTTATCAAGAAGATGCTAGAAAAAGCAGGCAAGTTGCCCAAAGAGTAAAGAAAAAGGATTTAGCTTTGTGCTAGATCCTTTTAATCGATTATTTTTTCTCAAGAAGGGCTTTGATTTCTTGAAGGACTTCCAATTCGGTTGGTTTTTTTTCGTCAGTTTTTTCTTCCTTTATACCAGTCAGTTTCTGTGCTTTTTCAATACCCTTGATAATAAAGAAGAGGGCGGTACCCACAAAGATAAAATTGATAATAGCACTTAAAAAGTTACCATAGCCGACTCCATGCCAAGAAAGTTGAGCGATACGTTCGACTTTAGCAGCTTTCAAAGCGGGATTTAAAATAAGAGGAGTGATAATGTCGTTTACAAGTGAAGTAACGATAGCACCAAAAGCAGAGGCAATGACAACACCGACAGCAAGGTCAATAACATTTCCTCGAAGCAAGAACGATTTTAGATTTTTTAACATACTGTTTTCCTTTCAATGTTTCGTGTTTCATTGTATCCTAAATCATTATAGAAGGCAATTAAAAGGCTCATAAATGGAGCATTATTTTCTAAAAATATAGATCTTGCTCAAGATATAATTGATGATAATAATGAGTATTTGTGCAATTATTGTTTCAATTGCATTTACCTTATCAGGATTTTCGTTTACAAATTGCCCTATGATATGAGGGAATTGAGTTACAAAGAGAAAAGTTAAAAACAAGTCTAACAGAAAAGTAGAAAGGCGGGCAAGAAAAAATTTCACTAAACGGATAAGCCGATTCTTCCTTGCTTGCTTAAATACAAGCCTATCATTTGTGATAAAGGCAAATAGGATACCAAATATATTTGCCAAGGCCGTAGCAAGAAGTTCCTGATGAGTTAGTTGATAAATGACCAATCGCGAGAGAATCGAAACTAGAGTTGTTGCAAGGCCAAAAAAGAGATAGGCTAAGATTTCATTGTTAAAAAATTTTTGAATAGGTTTTTTCATGCTTTAAGTATAGCATAAAGCAGGCTATTGTGCTATACTAGTAAGGTTGAATAAAGCAACCCTTGGTGCTTAGCTTCTTTCACCAAGCATATTACACGCGGATAACCGCCAAAGGAGAAAAAATGAAAAAATTAACTATTCGTGATGTTGCAGATATTGCAATCGTTGCTGCTATTTATGTCGTTTTGACTGTCACACCGCCCCTAAATGCCATCAGCTATGGTGCTTATCAGTTTCGTATTTCAGAAATGATGAACTTTATGGCTTTTTACAATCCCAAGTACATCATCGGAGTTACTATCGGTTGTATGATTGCTAATTTCTTTAGCTTCGGACTACTAGATGTCTTTGTTGGTGGCGGATCAACCTTGGTATTCCTCAGTTTAGGTGTTTGGCTTTTTGCAAAATATAGCAAGGATTACCTCTTTAACGGATTGATTCGAAAAGATCATTTCTTCTTTTCAATCCTCTTTTCAATTTCCATGTTTACCATCGCTGCAGAGTTAAATATTGTAGCAGAATTACCATTTTTCCTTACTTGGTTTACAACAGGAATTGGTGAATTTGCCTCATTGATTATTGGAGCGATTATCATTGGTAAAATTGGTCGTCGAATCGATTTAAGCAAATAGAACAGGACAAGCTAGGTAGCCTTTACCTGGCTTTTTCTTATGGAAAATTTCTAAGAAAACTTGACAAGTTTTTCTGATTATAGTATACTTACTTAAGTAAGCTGATTTAGCTCAGTTGGCAGAGCGCATCCATGGTAAGGATGAGGTCGCCGGTTCAATCCCGGCAATTAGCATGATATGTATAGGGAAACTCTTGAATACGAGAGTTTTTTGTTATACTCGATCGAAAAAATTTCTTATTGACAAAATCAAGTATCTCTAGTAATATAGAATATGCGATGAGTCGATAGGTAGTCTTCGGACTACTATTGAGCATAAGGAGGTCATAACGCAGGAGCGGACCTTGATGAGTTGTGTGAACCTGCTCATCACATGAAGATGCCTCTTAGTCCCTAGTCTAACGACTGGGGATTTTTATTTTCCAAAAAATGATGAAAAAGCTTTGCAATTCATGGAAAAAGTAGTATAATACTTCTATTATAGAAATTTTTAGAAAATTCCGAAAGAGGTTATTTATGGGATATACAGTTGCTGTAGTCGGCGCGACAGGTGCTGTCGGTGCTCAGATGATAAAAATGTTGGAAGAATCAACACTTCCAATCGATAAAATTCGTTTACTTGCTTCTGCACGTTCAGCAGGCAAGACTTTGAAATTTAAAGATCAAGATATTACGATTGAAGAAACGACTGAAACAGCTTTTGAAGGAGTTGATATTGCTCTCTTTTCAGCAGGTGGTTCTACATCAGCTAAGTATGCACCATACGCAGTGAAAGCTGGAGCGGTAGTAGTAGATAATACATCTTACTTCCGTCAAAATCCAGACGTTCCTTTGGTTGTTCCAGAGGTCAATGCTCACGCACTTGATGCCCACAATGGGATTATTGCCTGCCCTAACTGTTCAACAATTCAAATGATGGTGGCTCTTGAGCCAGTTCGCCAAAAATGGGGCTTGGACCGTATCATTGTTTCAACTTACCAAGCAGTTTCAGGTGCTGGTATGGGAGCAATTCTTGAGACACAACGTGAACTTCGTGAAGTCTTGAATGATGGTGTAACCCCACGTGATTTGCATGCCGAAATCTTGCCTTCAGGTGGTGACAAGAAACATTATCCTATCGCCTTCAATGCTCTTCCACAAATTGATGTCTTCACTGACAATGATTACACTTATGAAGAGATGAAGATGACTAAGGAAACTAAGAAAATCATGGAAGATGATAGTATTGCCGTTTCAGCAACATGTGTTCGTATTCCAGTCTTATCAGCTCACTCTGAGTCTGTTTATATCGAAACAAAAGAAGTGGCTCCAATCGAAGAAGTCAAAGCAGCTATCGCAGCCTTCCCGGGTGCTGTTCTTGAAGATGATGTAGCTCATCAAATTTATCCTCAAGCTATCAATGCAGTTGGTTCGCGTGATACCTTTGTTGGTCGTATCCGTAAAGACTTGGATGCTGAAAAAGGAATCCACATGTGGGTTGTTTCAGACAACCTGCTCAAAGGTGCTGCTTGGAACTCAGTTCAGATTGCTGAAACTCTTCATGAACGTGGCTTGGTTCGTCCAACAGCTGAATTGAAATTTGAATTAAAATAGTCATATCGTTTAGGAGTTCAGATGAACTCCTTCTTTGAAATAGAGAGGTGTTTTCATGTCTTATCAAGATTTAAAAGAGTGTAAAATCATCACAGCCTTTATTACCCCCTTCCATCAGGATGGTTCCATCAACTTTGATGCTATTCCAGCCTTGATTGAGCATTTGTTGGCTCATCATACGGATGGAATTCTTCTCGCAGGGACCACTGCTGAGAGTCCAACCTTGACTCACGATGAAGAGTTGGAGTTGTTTGCGGCTGTACAAAAGATTGTCAATGGACGCGTTCCTTTGATTGCGGGTGTTGGTACCAATGATACGCGTGACTCTATCGAGTTTGTCAAAGAAGTCGCGGAATTCGGCGGTTTTGCTGCTGGACTTGCTATTGTGCCTTACTACAACAAACCTTCTCAAGAAGGAATGTATCAGCATTTTAAAGCCATTGCAGATGCTTCTGACCTACCAATTATTATCTATAACATTCCAGGGCGTGTAGTTGTCGAATTGACTCCAGAAACCATGCTTCGCTTAGCTGACCATCCAAATATTATTGGTGTCAAAGAATGTACCAGCTTGGCCAATATGGCTTACTTGATTGAGCACAAGCCAGAAGAGTTCTTGATTTATACAGGTGAGGATGGAGATGCTTTCCATGCCATGAACCTTGGTGCGGATGGGGTTATTTCTGTTGCCTCTCATACAAATGGGGATGAGATGCACGAAATGTTTACTGCCATTGCAAAAAGCGATATGAAGAAAGCCGCAGCTATTCAACGTAAATTCATTCCTAAGGTCAATGCCCTCTTCTCTTATCCAAGTCCTGCTCCTGTCAAGGCAGTTCTTAACTATATGGGATTTGCAGCTGGACCAACTCGTCTACCTCTTGTTCCAGCACCAGAAGAAGATGCCAAACGCATTATCAAGGTTGTTGTAGATGGCGACTACGAAGCGACTAAGGCAACTGTAACAGGTGTCTTAAGACCAGATTACTAATAAGACAATAAAATCCATGACCGCAATAACGAGCATGGATTTTTCTTATTTTCCTAAACAGAATTGGCTAAAGAGTTGGGTGATGAGTTCATCTGGAGCAGCATCTCCAGTGATTTCTCCGAGGATTTCCCAAGTACGAGTCAAGTCAACTTGAAGCAAGTCAACTGGCATCCCTAGTTCAAGACCTTGGTTAACAGCTTGTAGGCTTTCAACTGCTTTTTCAATCAGGGAAATGTGACGAGCATTTGACAGGTAGGTTGCGTCTTGCTCAACCAAACCAGCATTTTCAAAGAAGAGGTTGTTGATTCTCTCTTCAATCTTATCGATATTTTGATTTTTAAGGACTGAAATGCGAATGACATCTTCTGGAAGTTCAGAGGTTTCAATAACTTCTGGCAGGTCAGTTTTGTTAAGGAGAATAATTCGGTTGGTTTCTTGGCTGATTTCTAGGAGTTGGCGGTCTTGGGCGGTTAGTGGTTCACTAGCATTTAACACTAGTAGTACTAGGTCAGCTTCCTTGAGGGCTTTTTTCGAACGCTCGACACCGATTTGTTCAACGATATCATCCGTTTCACGAATACCAGCTGTGTCAATCAATTTTAGGGGAACACCGTTGATGTTGACGTATTCTTCAATGACATCACGTGTCGTACCAGCAATATCGGTTACGATTGCCTTATCTTCACGTAAGAGGTTGTTGAGAAGGCTTGATTTCCCAACGTTGGGGCGTCCGATGATGGCAGTGGAAATTCCTTCACGAAGGATTTTACCGCGACGGGCTGTTCTAAGGAGATTGGTTAGTAATTGTTCAAACTCCATTGTCTTTTCTCGGACCACAGCAGTAGTCGCTTCTTCAACATCGTCATACTCAGGATAGTCGATATTGACCTCGACTTGGGCAAGTGTGTTAAGGATTTCTTGACGGATATTGTTAATAAGGTCAGAAAGTGAGCCGTCTAATTGTTTAACTGCAATGTTCATAGCCTTGTCTGTCTTAGCACGGATGATGTCCATAACGGCTTCAGCCTGAGTCAAGTCAACACGTCCATTTAGGAAGGCACGTTTGGTAAATTCACCAGGTTCTGCCAACCGAGCTCCTTCACGGATAGCTAGCTGGAGAATCTCATTGGTCACCGCAATCCCACCGTGAGTGTTAATCTCGATAATATCTTCACGAGTGAAGGTTTTTGGAGACTTCATGGCTCCAACCATAACCTCGTCCATGACCTTACCATTTTGAGGGTCAACGATGTGACCGTAGTTAAGTGTATGGCTAGCAACCTGACTCAAGTATTTTCCTTTAAAAATCTTTTGCGCAATAGCAAAACTTTCTGTTCCGCTCAAGCGGACAATACCAATAGCCCCTTCACCTAGTGGAGTAGAGATAGCAGCGATGGTATCAAATTCTCGTGTAATCATAATGTTTCCTTTAATCAATAACTCTTTTCTTGGAAATTTTTCCAAGTCTCTTTTCAAATTGTAACAAATTTGAACTATTTCTTCAATGGATGCTACTTGGAGATTGAAAAAGCCTAAGCAATTCTGCTTAAGCTAGCTTATTTAGTACGCATTTCCCCTTGTGGGAAGTAAGTTCCTTCTGGCATGTCGTTGATGATGACATGGACAGCAGATTGAGGGGCTCCAGTGTTGCGGACAACTGCTTCCGTTACTTCCTTAGCAAGAGCTTTCTTTTGCTCGAGCGTGCGTCCTTCAAATAAATCGATGCGTACAAATGGCATAATAGCTTCCTCCACTAGTTTTGATTTCTTCCATTTTACCACATTTTGCCGTTTAAAGCTTCAGAAAATTATGATATACTAGAATGTAGCAAAAATTTAGAAATGGACGTGAAGCAAGAAACATGGCACAGTTGTATTATCGTTATGGGACCATGAACTCTGGTAAAACGATTGAGATTCTCAAAGTGGCCTATAACTACGAGGAGCAAGGAAAAGGTGTTGTCATTATGACCTCGGCTCTGGATACGCGTGACGGTGTTGGCTATGTGTCGAGTCGAATTGGCATGAAACGCCCTGCCCTTGCGATTGAGGAAACAACGGATATCTTTGGCTATATCCGAGACCTACCAGAAAAACCTTATTGTGTTTTGGTCGATGAAGCCCAGTTTCTTAAACGCCACCATGTTTACGACCTAGCTCGTGTTGTGGACGAGTTAGACATACCCGTCATGGCTTTTGGCTTGAAAAATGACTTTCGCAATGAATTGTTCGAAGGTTCCAAATATCTCTTGCTTTTAGCAGACAAGATTGACGAAATCAAGACCATCTGTCAGTATTGCAAGAAAAAGGCGACCATGGTGTTGCGAACACAGGATGGACTGCCCGTTTACGATGGAGAACAGATCCAGATTGGTGGTAATGAAACCTATATCTCGGTTTGCCGTAAACATTATTTTGCCCCTGAAATCAATAAGGAGAATGAAGAAAAATGAACATCTATGATCAACTACAAGCTGTAGAAGACCGTTATGAAGAACTAGGAGAATTGCTGAGTGACCCTGATGTCGTTTCAGACACCAAGCGTTTTATGGAGCTTTCAAAAGAAGAAGCTTCCAATCGTGACACCGTAATAGCCTACCGTGAGTATAAACAAGTCCTTCAAAATATCGTCGATGCCGAAGAGATGATTAAGGAATCAGGCGGAGATGCGGACTTGGAAGAAATGGCCAAGCAAGAACTCAAAGATGCCAAGGCTGAAAAAGAAGAATATGAAGAAAAACTGAAAATTTTGCTCCTTCCAAAGGATCCAAACGATGACAAGAATATCATCCTTGAAATCCGTGGAGCAGCTGGTGGAGACGAAGCGGCACTTTTCGCTGGAGATTTGCTAACTATGTACCAAAAGTATGCGGAAGCCCAAGGTTGGCGCTTTGAAGTCATGGAAGCCTCTATGAACGGTGTCGGTGGTTTTAAAGAAGTGGTTGCTATGGTTTCTGGTCAGTCGGTTTACTCTAAACTCAAGTACGAATCAGGTGCCCACCGTGTGCAACGTGTCCCTGTGACAGAAAGCCAAGGCCGTGTTCATACTTCGACAGCGACAGTTCTTGTTATGCCAGAAGTTGAAGAGGTTGAATACGACATTGATCCAAAAGACCTTCGTGTCGACATCTATCACGCCTCTGGTGCTGGTGGACAGAACGTCAACAAGGTTGCGACAGCCGTTCGTATCGTTCACTTGCCAACCAATATTAAAGTTGAGATGCAGGAAGAACGTACCCAGCAGAAGAACCGTGAGAAAGCCATGAAAATCATCCGTGCGCGTGTTGCTGACCACTTTGCACAAATTGCTCAGGATGAACAAGACGCTGAGCGTAAATCAACAATCGGTACTGGTGACCGTTCAGAACGTATTCGTACTTATAACTTCCCACAAAACCGTGTCACAGACCACCGTATCGGCTTGACTCTCCAAAAACTAGATACTATTTTGTCTGGTAAATTGGATGAGGTTGTGGATGCTTTGGTGCTCTATGACCAAACACAAAAATTAGAAGAATTAAATAAATAATGATATTAGCTCAATTATTTTCAGATTTTGAAGAAGAGTTGATAAGACAAGGAGAGGAAGCTGAAAGCCTCTCTTTTGTCTATCGTGGCCTGAAAAATCTTCCTTTCACAGATTTTGTTTTTGCCCTCCAGAAAGAGGTAACAGAGGAAGAAAAACAATTTGTAAAAGGAATTTTTCAACAGTTAGTAGATCATAAACCAGCACAGTATATCATCGGACAGGCAGATTTTTATGGAATGCAGTTAAAAGTTGATGAGCGGGTTTTGATTCCCCGTCCAGAGACAGAGGAATTAGTCGAGCTTATCCTGGCTGAAAATTCTGAAGAAAATCTTAAGGTCCTAGATATCGGGACAGGTAGTGGAGCTATTGCTCTCGCTCTAGCAAAAAATAGACCAGATTGGTCAGTGACAGCAGCAGATATTTCCCAAGATGCTTTAGATTTAGCTAACGAAAATGCTAAAAATCAAAATCTTCAAATATTTTTAAAAAAATCTGACTGTTTTACAGAAATTTCTGAAAAATATGATATAATTGTTTCCAATCCACCCTATATCTCTCGTGAAGATGAGTCAGAGGTTGGCTTGAATGTTTTGCATTCGGAGCCTCATCTAGCTCTCTTTGCAGACGAGGATGGCCTAGCTATTTACCGTAGAATTGCGGAAGATGCAAAAGACTATCTCAAAGATGGTGGTAAGATTTACCTTGAAATTGGATACAAGCAAGGTCAAAGTGTTCCTGAACTTTTTAGGAAGCATCTTCCTGAAAAACGTGTAAGAACGCTTAAGGATCAATTTGGTCAAGATAGGATGGTTGTGGTTGATGATGGACAGGATTAGGCAAGAGTTGGAAAAGGGTGGAGCTGTTGTTCTGCCTACAGAGACTGTTTATGGTCTTTTTGCCAAGGCTCTAGACGAAAAAGCAGTTAATCATGTATACCAGATTAAACGTCGTCCCAGAGACAAGGCACTCAATCTCAATATTGCCTCTTTAGAGGATATCTTGCACTTTTCAAAGAATCAGCCAACTTATCTTCAAAAACTTGTAGAGACCTTTTTACCAGGTCCCTTGACCATTATTCTCGAAGCTAATGACCGAGTTCCCTATTGGGTCAATTCGGGTCTCGCAACGGTGGGATTTCGGATGCCTAGTCATCCCATCACGCTTGATTTGATTAGAGAGACGGGACCCTTGATTGGGCCGTCTGCCAATATTTCAGGTCAGTCAAGTGGTGTAACCTTTGAACAAATTCTGAAGGATTTTGACCAAGAGGTTTTGGGTCTAGAAGACGATGCTTTTCTAACTGGACAGGATTCGACTATTTTGGACTTGTCTGGAGACAAGGTGAAAATCTTACGCCAAGGGGCCATTAAGCGAGAAGATATTCTTGCTCAGTTGCCAGAGATTTCTTTTGAGGAGGAATGAGATGCTAAGAGATTTAAGAGAAACTGATGTGAACGCTATATGTGAGATCAACCAAGAGGCTTTGGGTTATTCTTTTAGTCCAGAGGACACGGCTAGTCAATTTGCTAGACTATCTCAGGATTCCCATCATTTCCTACTTGGCTATGAGAATGAAGCTAGTCATGCCTTGCTTGGATATGTCCACGCTGAGGTCTATGAATCACTTTATTCTAAAGCAGGATTTAATATTTTAGCTTTAGCAGTTTCACCTCAAGCGCAAGGTCAAGGTATTGGTAAAAGCTTATTACAAGGGTTGGAAGAAGAAGCAAAAAGACGTGGTTATGGGTTTATCCGCTTAAACTCTGCCGATCATCGTCTGGGTGCTCATGCATTTTATGAAAAAGTTGGTTATACTTGTGATAAAATGCAGAAACGGTTTATTCGCATCTTTTAGTTTGATTTTCTAATAAGAAAATTAAACTAATGGACTAGTCACACAATAAAAGGAGAAGACCTATGATTTTTGACAAAGATGATTTTAAAGCATACGATGCTGATCTCTGGAATGCTATTGCCAAAGAAGAAGAACGCCAACAGAATAATATCGAGTTGATTGCTTCGGAAAACGTAGTTTCCAAGGCTGTTATGGCAGCTCAAGGGTCTATCTTGACAAACAAATATGCCGAGGGTTACCCAGGCCGCCGTTATTATGGTGGAACGGATGTGGTAGACGTGGTAGAGACTCTTGCTATTGAACGCGCAAAAGAAATTTTCGGTGCAAAATTTGCTAATGTCCAACCTCACTCAGGAAGCCAAGCCAACTGTGCGGCTTACATGGCCTTGATTGAGCCAGGTGATACCGTTATGGGGATGGATTTAGCAGCAGGTGGACACTTGACCCACGGAGCTCCAGTTAGCTTCTCAGGTCAAACCTACAACTTTGTTTCTTATAGTGTAGATCCTGAAACGGAATTATTGGACTTTGATGCTATATTGAAGCAAGCCCAAGAAGTAAAACCAAAATTGATCGTAGCAGGTGCTTCAGCCTATTCTCAAATTATCGACTTTTCAAAATTCCGTGAAATTGCAGATGCCGTTGGTGCTAAGCTCATGGTAGATATGGCTCATATCGCTGGTTTGGTTGCGGCTGGCCTTCATCCAAGCCCAGTACCATACGCTCATATCACTACAACAACGACCCACAAAACCCTTCGTGGACCACGTGGTGGTTTGATTTTGACTAATGACGAAGAACTTGCTAAGAAAATCAATTCAGCTATTTTCCCTGGTATTCAGGGCGGCCCTTTGGAGCATGTTGTAGCAGCTAAAGCTGTTTCTTTCAAAGAAGTATTAGATCCAGCCTTCAAGGAATATGCTGCTAATGTTATCAAGAACAGCAAGGCTATGGCAGATGTTTTCTTGCAAGACACTGATTTCCGTATCATTTCTGGTGGGACTGAAAATCACCTCTTCCTAGTGGATGTGACTAAAGTTGTAGAAAACGGAAAAGTTGCCCAAAACTTGCTGGATGAAGTCAATATTACCCTAAATAAAAACTCAATCCCTTACGAAACCTTGTCACCATTCAAGACAAGTGGGATTCGTATCGGATCTGCAGCCATTACTGCGCGTGGATTTGGTGAAGAAGAGAGTCGCAAAGTGGCTGAACTCATCATTAAAACCCTTAAGAATGCAGAAAATGAAGCTGTCTTAGAAGAAGTGAGAAGTGAAGTCAAAGTGTTGACAGACGCCTTCCCATTATACGAGGACTAAAACTTTTATGGACATTTATATTAAGAAAGCCATTATTCACCAGTTCAGTCCGGCTGATACCGAGCTGTTCCTAGCGGATAAGCTTCTCAATATTACTCCAAAAATCGAAGAATACCTGCGTAAAAAAATTGAACGTGTGTATTCAGATGAAGCCAAGACTGGGATTTTCGAGGAAGAAAATCCCTTCTTCAATCACATCACAGACGATTTATTGGAGACATCAGTAACACTGGCTAATCTCTGGAAAGAGGAGTTTAGCATTTCTGAAAATCTCAAGACCAATGACTTGATTTTTGTGCAATTGTCTAAAGAAGGTGTGGAACATTTCGCTTTCTTGAGAATTGCCCTGCGTGAGACCTTGACTCACCTCGGAGGAGAAGTTGATAATCCAATCAAGCTGACTCAGAATAACCTGCCTGGATTTGGAACAGGGGCTGATGAGGCCTTGGTGGTTAATCTTCAGAGTCGCAAGTACCATCTGATTGAAAAACGAATCAAGTATAACGGGGCTTTCTTGAACTATTTTTCAGATAATCTTCTTGCTGTCGCTCCTAAGATTTCTCCTAAGAAATCTATCAAGGAATTGGAAAAAACAGCACAGCGCATTGCTGAGACTTTTAACACAGATGATTTTCAATTTCAATCCAAGGTCAAATCAGCGATTTTCAACAACCTAGAAGAAAGCAATGAATTGTCACCAGAGAAACTGGCCAATGACCTTTTTGACAACAATCTGACGGCTCGTTTGAGCTTTATTGACCAAGTCAAAGAAGCCGTACCAGAACCTGTTCAATTTGATGAAATTGATGCCAGTCGCCAATTAAAGAAATTTGAAAATCAAAAACTTTCCTTGTCAAATGGAATTGAGCTCATCGTTCCCAATAACGTCTATCAAGACGCCGAGTCTGTTGAGTTTATCCAAAACGACAATGGAACCTACTCTATCTTAATCAAAAATATCGAGGATATCCAAAGTAAATAATGTTTAAACGAATTCGAAGAGTGCTTGTACTAGCAGTCTTCCTTTTTGCTGGATATAAAGCTTACCGCATTCACCAAGATGTTAAGCAAGTTATGACCTATCAACCCATGGTGCGAGAAATCTTGAGTGAAAAAGACACCCCAGCAAACGAAGAGCTTGTGCTCGCTATGATTTATACCGAAACAAAAGGAAAAGAAGGCGACGTCATGCAGTCTAGTGAGTCTGCCAGTGGTTCCACCAACACCATAAATGATAACGCCTCTAGCATTCGGCAAGGCGTTCAAACTCTGACAGACAATCTCTATCTGGCCCAGAAGCAGGGTGTTGATGTCTGGACGGCTGTTCAAGCCTATAATTTTGGACCAGCCTATATCGATTTTATCGCCCAAAATGGCAAGGAAAATACCTTGGCTCTGGCCAAACAGTACTCTCGTGAGACTGTTGCTCCCTTGCTTGGTAATACCACTGGAAAGACTTATAGTTATATTCACCCTATTTCCATTTTTCACGGTGCTGAACTTTATGTAAATGGAGGAAACTATTACTATTCTAGGCAGGTTCATCTTAACCTTTACATCATCAAATGTTTCACTCTCTTTTCAACATCTGGCTAATCCAGGTGTTTTTGTTATAAGTTTTCTTTAAGATAGATATATTACTCTAAAAAGGTAAAGGAGGGAATTCCCTATGAGAAAGAAACTCTTTCTGACCAGTGCTGCGGTCTTGTGGGCAGTAACAGCTATGAATAGCGCCCATGCAGCAACAGATGTTCAAAAAGTTATCGATGAAACCTATGTTCAACCTGAATATGTCCTAGGTTCATCATTGTCTGAAGATCAAAAAAATCAAACCCTTAAAAAACTAGGCTACAATGCCTCAACAGACACCAAAGAACTCAAGACCATGACACCTGATGTCTATTCTAAGATTATGAATGTGGCCAATGACTCTAGCTTACAATTGTATTCATCAGCCAAGATTCAAAAACTAGGTGACAAGTCGCCACTTGAGGTCAAGATTGAAACACCAGAGAACATCACTAAGGTGACTCAGGATATGTACCGAAATGCAGCAGTAACCTTGGGTGTGGAACATGCTAAAATCACTGTAGCAGCCCCTATTCCAGTTACAGGTGAGAGTGCTTTAGCAGGGATTTATTATTCGCTAGAAGCTAATGGAGCCAAGGTGCCACAAGCCAACAAAGATTTGGCTCAAGAAGAGCTAAAGGCTTTGTCCGATATCAATGCTGAAAACAAGGACAAAACAGGCTATGATGCTAATAAATTAAACGTTGCCTTAGCAGATATTAAGTCAGGACTCGCCAAAGCTAAAGAAAGTAAGGGAAATCTGACAGAGGAAGATGTCCGTAAAATTGTTGAAGATACCTTGAAAAATTACAAACTTGATCAGGTTATAACAGGAAACCAAATCAATATCATCATCAATTTTGCTTTGAATCTCTCAAAAAGTGATATTCTTAGCAATACAGACTTCACTAAAACTCTAAATGACCTTAAACAAAGTATTGTTTCACAAGCTGGCGACAGTTTTAAAAATATCAACCTTAACTTTGATGCTGATAAGGCGCTAGAGGACGGTGGGAACTTCTTAAGTTCCCTCTGGCAAGCCATTGTCAACTTCTTCAAGAGTTTTGGTTCTTAAGAAATTTCATGGTATAATAGATGGTAACCCTAACGTTGCCGTCTTTTTTGTCGGCCAATAGAAAGAGAAAATAATGTTAAAGAAAAATGATATTGTAGAAGTTGAGATTGTTGACTTGACCCATGAAGGGGCAGGAGTTGCCAAGGTGGATGGTTTGGTATTTTTTGTTGAGAATGCTTTACCGAGTGAAAAAATCCTTATGCGTGTCCTCAAGGTTAATAAAAAGATTGGTTTTGGGAAAGTTGAAGAATACCTTGTCCAATCACCACACCGTAATCAAGATTTAGATTTGGCTTACCTGCGTTCAGGAATCGCGGATTTAGGTCATCTTGCCTATCCAGAACAGCTCAAGTTTAAAACCAAGCAAGTCAAAGACAGTCTATATAAGATTGCTGGAATTGATGATATAGAGGTTGCTGAAACTTTAGGTATGGAAAATCCAGTCAAGTACCGTAACAAAGCACAGGTCCCTGTTCGTCGAGTGAATGGTGTTTTGGAAACAGGATTTTTCCGTAAGAATTCCCACGACCTCATGCCTTTGGAAGATTTCTTTATACAAGATTCTGTGATTGATGAGGTAGTAGTAGGTCTACGTGACTTGCTACGTCGTTATGATTTGAAACCTTATGATGAAAAGGAACAATCTGGCTTGATTCGAAATCTTGTGGTGCGTCGTGGGCACTATTCAGGGCAAATCATGGTCATTTTGGTGACAACTCGTCCCAAAGTTTTTCGTGTTGACCAATTGATTGAACAAGTCATCAAGCAGTTTCCAGAGATTGTGTCTGTTATGCAAAATATCAATGACCAGAACACTAATGCTATTTTTGGTAAGGAATGGCGTACGCTTTATGGACAAGATTTTATCACTGACCAGATGTTGGGAAATGACTACCAAATCGCTGGCCCTGCCTTTTATCAAGTCAATACTGAAATGGCTGAAAAACTTTATCAAACAGCTATTGACTTTGCTGAATTAAAAGAAGATGATGTGGTCATTGATGCCTATTCTGGTATCGGGACGATTGGTATTTCTGTTGCGAAACACGTCAAGGAAGTCTATGGTGTTGAAGTAATTCCAGAAGCGGTTGAGAATAGTAAGAAGAATGCTCAACTGAACAATATTTCAAATGCCAACTATGTCTGTGACACAGCTGAAAACGCCATGAAGAATTGGCTTAAAGATGGAATTCAACCAAGCCTTATCCTAGTTGATCCACCAAGAAAAGGACTCACCGAGAGTTTTATCAAAGCTAGTACCCAAACAGGAGCTAACCGCATCGCCTATATCTCATGTAATGTCGCAACCATGGCGCGTGATATCAAACTCTACCAAGAATTGGGATATGAATTGAAGAAAGTCCAGCCGGTTGATCTTTTTCCGCAGACGCACCACGTGGAGTGTGTTGCTCTGCTCGTAAAAACCTAGAAACCTTTGAATGAAAGGGATAACGAAAAGCCTTGATTGCAAGGCTTTTTGTATTGGCGTGGGGAAGTATCAGAGTGAGAAAATTTTTGGAATGAATAGAAGTGATAGCTAGAAATTATCAGTTTCTATTTCCATTTACCCTGTGGGTACGTGTTTGTTTCCATTGACAAGGAGATTGTGGGAATAGAAACGTCCACACCTTACATATCTCCAGAATGGGCGATTGAAATTGATACAATTTAATAGAGATAAGCTCTTGTTATGTTTCTTTTAAGTCAATTAACTAACAATACTCAAAGTATGCTCAAAAATATGATATAATCTAGGACATAAGGCAATACTGTTTTAAAGTATTTTCTCTTAACCATGTCTCGTTAGACAAATCTGATTCGTCTGGTTTTCTAATAGATTTTAATGCTGACTTGGTTTTATAGCCATTATGCTCTCCATTATTTTAGTGTGGAACACTTTGGTTATTAGTTTTTTGTTACATTGTAAGCAAATCAATAGAGATAGAAAAAGGAATTATATGTTTAGTTATGAGGTTGTAGCAAGTTTTAACGACTTAGAAAATGCTATTTATACAACTATTTTAGAAAATGAAAATATATCCTCTATGACAATCAAGGAATTGGCCCAACTTGCACATGTATCAGTTGGAACCGTACAACGATTTTGCAAGCATCTAGGATTTGATGGATATAGCCATTTTAAGATTGCTTATAAAGAATATTTAAAAAATGAGCAAATTATTTTAAACAATCAAAACAATCATTCTTTGAAGCTATTCATTGATTATACTGAGCAAGATACTTTTTTGCAGCTGATTATGGAGGCTGTGGCAATCTTAAAGAAAGTTGAACAGATTGTTTTTGTCGGAATTGGTTCCTCTGGAACTTTAGGTCGATATGGAGCGCGCTATTTTTCAAATATTGGCAAATTTAGTATGTGTATTGAAGATCCTTGGCAACCAGTGCTACAAAACAGTATGGAAAAAACTTGTGTCATTGCCTTATCCGAATCTGGTGAGACTTCTCAAACATTGAAAATTGTACAAAAATTAAAGGAAAAAGGTTGTCCAGTTATTGCCATCACAAATACATTGGAATCAACATTGTCAAGGCTATCTGATTGCTCCATAACCTATCATGTTCCTCAATTATTTTTAAATGGGTTTAATATTACGACGCAGGTACCTGTTATTCTTATTATTGAAATGTTAATGAAACAACTATATACTACAAAAGCATAAGGGTGTCTATGAATTTATTTGATTATCATAAAGTAAAAGGGCTAAATAATAGTGAATTAAGCGTGTATAATTTTATATTGCAACATAGAGATAAAGTTGCTACGATGACTATCAGAGAGCTATCGACATCTATAAATCTATCGACAACAACCATCATTCGTTTTGCGAAAAAGATGGGATTTGATAGCTACAATGATTTAAAATATGCTTTGTCAAGGTCGGAAGATAAGGAAAATAAACATCGTCACTACTTTCCTATTGATATTCCAGCAATACAATTTTTACAGACTAGTGTCCAAGATGAAGCTTTAAAAAAACAACTATCAGAGATAGCAGACTTGATCGTTCAAGCCAAACAAGTTATCTTTTTAGGGGTGGGTACTAGTCTAAGTTTGGCAGAATATGGCTCATATCTTTTTTCTGGAATCGGTATTCTTAGCTTTGCTATTACTAACCCATTTTATTCTCTGAAATTGCATCATTCTAATTTGGAGGATGTTTTGGTTATTGCTCTAAGTGTCAGCGGTGAGACAGAAGAAGTTCTAACTCTGGTACAGGGATTCAAAGAAAGAAATGCTAAGATTGTTAGTCTGACAAATACAGATATTTCCACTTTATCACAGCTATCGGATATAAATTTATCCTACTTTATGCCAGTTGCCTACGCAGATTCCTCGCTACGTTCCACTAATTTGACCACTCAGATTCCAGTTGTCTATTTTTTAGAATCCTTACGTTACCAAGTTTATTTAAAAAAATAGGAGTGAAAACTCTTGTTTTTTTTATGTAACAAATATTGTTCGACTGTACATTTATTTTCTATCTCAATATCTATTGTCAGCAGATACAGTATGTTATAAAATAGACTTGTTCATAGCGCTAGTACAAAATACAGAAAGGATTGGTAAAATGGCAAAAATACCAGAAGGCTTTTTATGGGGTGGGGCAGTTGCTGCTCACCAAATTGAAGGAGGATATGATAAAGGTGGAAAAGGCATTTCGATAGCCGATGTGATGACGGTTGGAAGTGCTACCCACTCTCGACAGATTACTGATGGCGTCTTACCTGACGAATATTATCCGAATCATGATGCAATAGATTTTTACAGAACCTATAAGGACGATATACAATTATTCGCTGAGATGGGATTTAAGTGTTTTCGAACTTCGATTGCCTGGACTCGTATCTTCCCAAATGGAGATGAAGAAGAACCTAACGAAGAAGGGTTGAAATTTTATGATGATTTATTTGATCAGCTGCTAGCTCGTCAAATTGAACCGGTCATCACACTCAGTCACTTTGAAATGCCCTATCATCTAGTTACTAAGTATGGTGCTTGGCGTAATCGCAAGTTGATTGATTTCTTTGTTCGTTTTGCGGAAGTCGTCATGGAACGATATAAGGACAAAGTTAAGTATTGGATGACCTTTAACGAGATCAATAATCAAGGTGCAATTAATGTTCCTTGGTGCTCATGGACTAATTCTGGTGTCATTTATCAAGAAGATGAAAATCCAGTTGAGGTACTACAGCAGGTTATCCATTATCAGTCAGTGGCTTCTGCAAAAGTTGTACAATTGGGTCGGAAAATCAATAAAAATTTCAAAATTGGTTGTATGCTGGCAATGGTACCATTTTATCCGAATACATGTGATACAAAAGATATACTTGCTAGCCAGAAGGCAATGGAGCATCGTTTATTTCACTATGGAGATCTTCATGTTTTTGGAGAGCGTCCTTACTATATCGAGGCCTTTTGTCGAAAAAATAATATCAAACTGGATATTTTACCAGAAGATCTAGAAACTCTAAAAGAAGGTTGTGTAGATTATATTGGCTTGAGTTACTATATGAGTGATACAGTGACTGCTACAGCATCTGAGGAAACAGAAGAACTTTTCAAAGATGTTTATACTAAGAAAAATCCCTATATTGAATCAAGCGATTGGGGTTGGCAGATTGATCCTGAGGGATTACGCTATAGCTTAAATCTTTTATACGATCGCTATCATTGTCCGCTTTTTATAGTTGAAAATGGATTCGGTGCTTATGATAAGGTAGAGCCTGATGGAATCCATGATTCTTACCGCATTGATTACCTCAAACAACACATTGAACAAATGATGTTAGCGATTGAAGAAGATGGCGTAAATGTCATTGGTTATACCCCTTGGGGCTGTATCGATATTGTTAGTGCTGGTACAGGTGAAATGGAGAAGCGTTATGGCTTTATCTATGTCGATAAGAATAATAATGGCGAAGGAACTTTGCAACGAATGAAGAAAGATTCCTTTACATGGTATCAAAAAGTGATTACATCAAATGGAAACGAATTATAAGGAGTAATTAAAATGAATATTGGATTGTTTTGTGCAGCAGGTATGTCAACAAGTATTTTGGTTGAGCGAATGAAAGAAGCGGCTCAGAAAAAAGGGAAAGATGCAACAATTGCAGCTTATTCCATCAGTGAATTGGAACAAAGAGTTGGAGATATTGATGTGGCTCTATTAGGCCCACAGGTTGGTTTCCAACTTGAAAAAGCAAAAGAAATTTGTGCTTCTCACAATGTTCCTGTAGAAGTGATTGCAATGGCTGATTATGGCACTGCAAACGGTATGGCAGTTCTTAAACAAGCTTACATGATGAAAAAATAAGGAGAAGATGATGAAGGATAAACTGATTAAAAAGTTTGTTGATGGGATGATGGCCTTTGTCAATACCAAAGGTGTAACAGCGATAAAAGATGGTATTGTTTTCTCTATGCCATTGTTGATTGTTGGCTCCATCTTTCTTATCTTGGCCAATCTTCCAGTTCCAGCTCTAGCAACGATGTTAGAAACTAGTGGTATTACCCCTGTTCTCAATCAAGCAATTGGTGCAACCTTTAATATCAGTGCGATTGTAACAGTCATTGGGATTGCGTATACCTATGCTAAGCTAGAAAAACAGGAGCCGCTTGGGGCAGGTGTCATTGCCCTAGCAGTTTTCTTGCTAATCCAGCCCTCCAGTTTGATTTCTAAAAATGGGGATGTAGTTGGTAACATTATTCTGAAGGATTGGACTTCCGGGAAAGGGATGATTGGTGCCATTATCGTTGGTTTGATTGTAGGAGCAAGCTATTCTTGGTTTTTGAAGAAAAATATCAAAATCAAAATGCCAGATGGCGTACCAACTGGTGTAGCCAACGCATTTTCAGCCTTGATTCCTGCTACTGTTATCATCACAGCGGCAACGATCTTTGTCGGACTTGTTGAACAATTGTTTAAGGTCACAACGATTGAAATGATTTATAATCTTATTCAAACACCAATGCAAGGCTTGACTGACTCATTGTTTGGTGCGGTGCTTATGTGTTTCCTTGTACCATTCTTATGGATGTTTGGGGTGCACGGCTCAACTGTAGTTGGTGGCATCATGAGTGGCTTGCTACAGGCGAATGCTTTGGAAAACCAAGCCATTTTAGATAAGGGCCTTGAATTAAATCTAGCCAATGGTGGTCATATTGTGACGATTCAATTTTTTAATCAATTTATCAATGTTACAGGTGCCGGGATTACGATTGGTTTGGTAGTTTACATGGTTGCATTTGCAAAATCAAAACAACTAAAAATTCTTGGACGTCTTGAAATGGTTCCAGCCATCTTTAATATCAATGAGCCGGTGCTCTTTGGTTTGCCGATTGTAATGAACCCAGTTTTAGCAACTCCCTTTATATTAACGCCTATTTTATCTTGTATCATCCAGTATTCAGCGATTTATTTTGGACTGACACCTATGTATGGTGCCGTTCAAGTTCCGTGGACTTGTCCTCCAATTATTTCAGGATTTATCATCGGTGGTTGGAAAACAGCCTTGTTGCAAACACTTATTTTGGTTATGTCTTTCTTTGTTTATTATCCATTTATTAAACAGATGGATAAACAAGCTTTACAAGCTGTAATGCAAGAAACAAGCGATTTAGAAGACGAAGATTGGTAAGAGAGGTATTAAAATGGACGAAAAAGTACTCGAAGTGTGTTTTCAAATTATCACCTATGTAGGAACAGCAAAATCTATGTACATCGATGCTATTCAATTGGCTAAGCAGGGTGAATTCGAGCAGGCTAAAGATAGAATTAAACAAGGCGAAGAAGCATTTGTACAGGGACACAATGCTCACCACTCACTTTTGACAAAAGAAATGAATGGGGCATTAAGCCAAACAGGTCTACTTCTGATGCACGCTGAGGATCAGTTAATGAGTGCAGAAGGTTTTAGAACGATTGCTGAGGAATTTATAGCAGTCTATAAACGCTTTGAGGAAGGTAAATAGAGCAAGTTATGAAAGTAAAAAATCAAGCAATGTTAATTACCTATTCAGACAGTCTTGGAAAAAATCTGAAAGACTTGAAGTAGGTCTTAGAAGGCCCTTTGAAAGATGTGGTCGGTGGGGTCCATATTCTTCCCTTCTTTCCATCGTCAGGCGACCGCGGGTTTGCACCCATGGACTATACCAAGGTTGATGAGGCTTTTAGAGATTGGAGCGATATTGAGGCACTCAGTCAAGACTACTACCTCATGTTTGATTTCATGATTAACCATATCTCAGCCAAGTCGCCTTTTTCCTTGATTTCCTAGAAAAGAAAGATGAGTCTGCCTATGCGGATTTGTTTATCCGCTACAAAAATTTTTGGCCAAACAGTGGGCCGACTCAGGAAGATGTAGACCTGATTTACAAACGGAAGCCACGTGCTCCCTATCGCATTGCCAAGTTTGCTGATGGTAGTAAGGAAAAAGTTTGGTGTACCTTTGATGAGCAACAGATCGACCTCGATGTGACAACAGAAACAACTCGTCGCTTTATTCAGGAAAATCTGGAACAGCTGGCGGACCACGGAGCTTCCATTATTCGCTTGGACGCCTTTGCCTACGCCAATAAGAAAATCGGCACCAACTGTTTCTTTGTTGAGCCAGATATTTGGGAAATGCTTCATTTTCCGCGTCAGCTATTGGCACCAAAAGGAGTGGAAATTCTTCCAGAAATTCATGAACATTACACCATTCAGCAAAAAATCGCTGAGCAAGACTACTATGTCTATGACTTTGCCCTTCCGATGCTGGTTCTTCATGCTCTTTATTCAGGTAATGTCAACCGTCTTGTTCACTGGATGGAAATCTGCCCTCGCAAGCAATTTACAACCTTGGACACGGAGTGGTCGATGTCAAGGACTTGCTGACAGATGAGGAAACAGAGGTGACAAGAGAAGCCCTCTATGCCCAAGGAGCAAATGTCAAAACAGAGGACTACAACAATTTGGATATTTATAAGATAAATTGTACCTACTATTCAGTTTTAGGAAATGATGGCCAAGCCTATCTCTTGGCACGTGTGCTTCAATGTTTTGCACAAGGTATTCCGCAGATTTACTACGTTGGCTTGTTGGCAGGAGAAAATGATATCGAATTGCTCGAATCAACCAAAGAAGGCCGCAACATCAACCGTCACTATTATGATTTGGAAGAAATTGAGCGAGAAGTTCAACGCCCAGTTGTCCTTGTTCAATCTGCTCAAATTCCGTAATAGCAGCGCAGCATTTGATGGAGAGTTTACTGTTGACATGGAAGACGCTAATACTATCCACATCAGTTGGACCAATACCGATGCCAATACAGTGGCAGAATTAAGAGCTAATCTGAAAGATAAATCATTTGAAATTACAGAGAAAATAGATAGTGAAAGAACATCGATTTATCTATAATAGAATACAAAAGAGTGGTGGAAACGTTTGATTTCCTCACTCTTTTTGTTAGCTAGTTAGTAACAAAATAGTACTTAAACGTAAACTATGAATTATATTCTGTTGTGACGATAATTGTTCGAGAATATTTGTAATAAAAAAACAGGAACAGTCAATTAAACTGCTCCTATTTTTGTGATAGAATATAGGTAGTTATAACCGAGAGCAACTAAGAAGCAGTAAAAATATTATTCATAAAATAATCAAGATTAGGAAGATAAAATGACAGAAATTGATAAAAGGAATTTAAAAAATTATCTTTATTGTACATTTGGAATTACTTATATAGCTTGGGGGATTCTTGCCATCTTTACGCAATCTCATATTTTTGGATTAGAAACTTTTATAGGGAGAACTTTACATATAATAGGTGCACTCGGACCAGCTATTGCAAGTGGGTTTTATTTGAAAAGTAATAATATAAAATTTAAACATTTTTTATTTAATAAGAGAGAAAATAGTAGTATCTATTTCATTATTCATATGTTAGCAATTTTGATACTATTTTCTGTATCTTCCTTAGAATTAAATGGAGTATCAATTTATCTAATGCCATTATTCTTTATACAACTAATTTTTTTTTGGTGGTGGACATGAAGAATTAGGGTGGAGAGGAATATTACAACCGTTACTTGATAAAAAATATACATATTGGCAATCTAATTTGATTGTACGATCAATTTGGGGAATTTGGCATCTGCCTTTATGGTTTATAGTTGGAGAAAGTCATCAAGGATTTCCTTTTATTTTGTTTTTTATATATACATTATTTTTAAGTTTTGTTTTAGGTCTTCTTTACCGTCAAACGAAATCTGTGGGATACTGTATATTATTTCATGCGTTCGCAAATTTGTTAAATCTCTATTTTGTGTTAAAAATTAATGTTATTTTTATTGTCATTTTTATTGGTTATTTTATTTATACTATATTGGCGAGTAATAGAATTAGTAAGGAAACAACATTTTAAAATTTAGATCAGTATATCCATTATTGAAGGTAACAATCGGTCTATCTAGATAATCGATGTTAAAGAATTTTCTGTTGTAATTTCAAGTGGAATGATGAATGTCGTTTCTTTTGCAACTGGCGAAAATCTTTCCGTTCCACAGTATCATTTTAAAATGATTTTCATTGCCTTTTGTTTATTAGTATAAAAGAAGAATATTAACACATGTTGAGTGTGTGAGTTTGTTAGTGAAACGCAGTTAATCCTCAAAAGGTTCCCCAAACCTTTTGAGTCCGCCAATGGGATAGCTGTCGTAGAGTAATAAGTTTACGACGAAACGATAGGGTAACAGCGAACCGCTGAGTATGTAGCCTTGAAATGATGTTTTAAGAAGGTGGAAAAAAGAATTTGCTATATCCTAACGGTTACTAACTAATCAGTATTATGTTCTGAAAAATCAATCTACAGACAATTTAGAAGAGGTTATATATGGTTATATTAGAGTTATCTCAAAATAATTATTCTAAAGATTTAGTCGCATTTGATTCCATAGAAGATGGGAAAACTTTTGTAGCACAAATCCCTGGATATACTTTAGAAACAGAAGATGGATTTGAAGTAGAGTTTTTTAATCCTACAAACCTACCAGACTATATGGAAATTATCTATAACGGAAACATTGTACCTTTTTCTAAATTTATGTTTGACTCTAAGGAAAATGTAGACATTATTTGGAAAAAGATCTCGAATCTATCCGAACCAAACGAAAAAGTAATTGAAGGCTATTCCAAAATCGATGCATATGTCGTTAACAACGATGAAGTTAAAACCTATGTGGAAGCAAGAGAAGCAAACTATCGGCAGGCAAAAGACTTTCTAGAAGGCAGTGGATATGAAGTAGATAGAAGCTTTTTCGGAAGTGAAGACGGTGAAGCGATTCTCTACAGAAAAAAAGGTGCAGAAAATTGGCATTTCTTGTGTCACTTAGACCCAATGTTTGTAGAGATTGAAGATGTAGAAGGATATGTTAAAGAAGAAGTGGGAGAGATTCAATAGTCGATCAAAGTTCCTTGTGAGTATGTACCTTTGCTAGTAAAAATGTCAAAACATTGTAACGAAGGGGGTAAGAAAATCATTGAGTGTAAGCCTTTGTCTTGTTTAGAGGAAAAGTATTAGAGTAGCCGCTCATAATTTATACTAGATTTGATAACTTATTTGAGACAGATTTTATTTCTATAAATACTGTGAAAATTTTTTAATACCAAAGATTTAAAGTTACTGTGTTAAAAATCCTCTCCACTTTTAAACTAATGTATTATAAAAGCCAGTTGACACAAGTGTTACACTTTTGATAGAATTAACTAGAGGTGAAGAAAATGGCAACTGATAAAAATAGAATAATGATTAGCTTGGATGATAAAAATCTAGATAAACTTGAAAATTTAGTAGAAGATGCTAGAGATAGAAGAGGAATACGACTAACAAAGTCCCAGGTTATAGAATTACTCCTTAATACTGTTGATTATTTCGATGATATTATGGGAGCTATTTACTCAAAAAAATAACAGCAAAAATGCTATTATTTTTTTACAAACAGGTGCAACACTAGTGAAGTAGGAGTGATGAAATGGTTGTTTATATTAGACAAAGCAAACTACCAAGTGAAGTTTCAATTAATAAATACAATGCTCAAGTAGGTGCCTACTTACAAGGAGAAGAAATTATTTTATATCAATCTTTTTCTGAAATAGAACAGTTAACAAGTAAAGATATAGTTGTAGATTATATAATGGAGACCAGAGCATTACTAAAAATGATGGGGTTAAATGTTCCGGTTTATGACTATCCTATTGAGCTTAAAGACTTTTATGGTCGAAAGATTTATGAAGGTGTTTTAGGAGAGATTGTAAATATACCTGATAATTGGGGAAAATTTATTAAGCCTAAAGCTGGTTCAAAAGTCTTTACTGGAAGAGTTGTTAACGGAACCCGTGATTTGATAGGTATTGGTCTACCTTTTGACTATCCTATATGGATTAGTGAGGTTGTAGAATTCATAGCAGAATGGCGTTGTTTTGTTTTAGATGGTCGCGTATTAGATGTTCGACCCTATACAGGTGATTATCATGCACAATTTGATCCTAGTGTAATTGATAAAGCCATATCATGTTGGAAAGATGCGCCAATAGCTTATGGACTAGATATCGGTGTTACTAGTGATGGCAGAACACTTGTTGTTGAAGTAAATGATGGTTATGCATTGGGAAATTATGGCCTATCTCCTTTAAACTCAATCAATTTTCATAAAGCTAGATGGAAAGAAATGGTAAAACCTTATTTTGAAAAAAACGATGTCTTTACTATGCCTGAAAATGAAAATATAAGTTTCTAAAAAGAACAGAATTAAATCTGTGTATCTGCAACGAGTAAGTTGCAGTTTTTTGTTTTGAATAATGATATAATAGATTAAGAAAATAATGAAAACGCTATATATTTGAAAGTTGATTAGGAAAGCAGGAAGTATGGAAACAATTGATATGATTATTAAATCATCAACTGAGTTTTATAACGATTTGAAAACTGATGAACATGATAGATATCGTTCATGGGAGCATTGTTATTCACATTTTATGACAGCTCGAAAAGAGAATAATGTGAATCTTGATTACCTGAGTTTACAACTTGCATTTTATTTAGCAAGTTGGGGGATGTATCGAGGTTCTTCATTCTTATTACAAAAGGATTATAGAGTACATATACCTGTAGTAAGAGAAATCTTAAGCAATGAATATGATTCTCTAGCAGGAATAGAATGTAAAGATTTTAAAAATGAAACTAACCAAAAATTGCTAAAGGAAATTAATGAATTTATTGCAACTTATTATGATTAAATTAGGCGTGAAGTGAGAGGTTCAGCACTAAAAAACAACTTATCAGATACATTAATCACAAAGATACTGATGGGGACACTCGGTTGTGTTCCGGCATATGATAGATATTTTGTTTCTGGAATAAGATCACAAAAGATTGCAAGTGGAACCTATAACATTAAATCTATTTTACAACTAGTAGATTTTTATGAAAAAAACATAGAACAGTTAGATTCAGTTCAAAAGAATTTTAATGTTGCTGATATGCTGTATCCTCAAATGAAAATATTTGATATGGGATTTTGGCAGATTGGTTTTGACCTAGATAGTAAATAACTATTACGTCTATATATGGAATTGATAAATGGATTTACTTTAAAAGATAGAAACTCTTAATCTGAAGAGATTATTTATTGCTTAATATAAATTTTTCATTGAAAAGATTTTAGATTATTAACTTTCAGAGAATGATGTACCACAAATTAATTTTATTATGGAAAACAACTAGAAGCAGCCCATCAAGATATTTTAAATTAGATAATATTGCATTTGCAATTATAACAAAGGAGTACTAACATGCCGAAATATACCGACGAAGATATTAGAAAATTAAATAAAATCACATTAAAAATTGCTGGTGATTATTTAGGTATAAGTTCACAAGCAGTTGCGATAGGTCTTAGAAATAATCTTCTTCCAATTGGTTTTGCTATTCATAACGAAGAAAGAGACAGACGTTTCACTGAGAGTTGGTCATATCATATTATCGCTGAAAGAATGATTTCATACAATCATGGTAAGCTATCAGAGATCCGTGTTGAAAATATTGAAACTAGTTTAGATAAAATTATAGAGGAATTTAACGGATTAAAACAAGATTTACTTTTTATATTAAGCGAAAATGCAGAAGTGAAGAATTAGAAGTTTTTGAATTTGCGTTTTCGCTTGGTAAATATAAAAACGGTGATGTAAAATATAAGGGTAAAGGTGTTTCAAATGAAGATGATAAAGACCTTTTCTAGAGAAGAACTCTATGAAGAAATCTGGGAGATAAGTGCAAAACAAGTTTCATTGAAATATGATTTAAGCTATTCTGACTTACTCAAGAAATGTAAAGAATTTGAAATCCCAATTCCAAAGGGGAGTTATTGGTATCGTAAGAATACTGGACAAGACTTAAGTGAATTTATCGTTCCATTACCACAAAATGACGTAAATGAAGTTAATATTGATAGAAAAAGTTTAAAGAACAGTAGAATTAAAGCTGCTAAACATAAAGAAGATAGTATGGAAGATAAAAACGGAGATACTGTTAAACTTGATACAACTAGTATAAGAAGTTCATTATCATTTATAGACGACGATAAAATAGAGCGTATTATTGAAGCAGTTTCAAACCTAAACCAGGCTCCAAATAAGAGATTACATAAATCCGTAGCTAATCTAAGAGATAAAATTACAGAGTGGAATAAGAGGGAAAAAGCTGCTTCTTATCCTTACTTTGATTCTAGGCACAGATATAATGATTTAAAAGAACCTAAATTTGTAAAAAATATTTCACTAAATTCTCTTCCACGCTTATATCGCTTTTTAGATACACTAGTTACTGTTATTGAAAGAATCGGTGATAATGTAACTTCAAATTGGGATATTCAAATTGATAAGGATATTGTTCGTTTTGAAGTTATAGAATCAACAGACAAAGTAAGTCATGAATTAACAAAAGAAGAAGCTAAAGAATTAGCGAAGTACAATGATAGCGTTAAGTTTAATAGATATGCTTTTAAACCAAGAATAAAGAAGTATGACTATATTCCAAATGAAAACTTTCGATTTAAGATAATAGATGGTAAATACATTAAAGATACTAAAGAATTCACACTTGAACAATCAATCCCAGAAATAATTGTTTTAATTTACCAAGAGTATTATAAAGTTAAGAACTTACGCCTTGAACGTGAAGAGAAAGCAAGACTATACGAAGAGGAACAAGAGCGAAAAAGAAAATTACAAAATAGAATCGAAGAAGAGAAGAAGCGGACAATGTCTCTTCTGAATATGCTAGAAGATTTTAAAACAGCAAATGATTTAAGATTGATGGCTGATAAACTGGAGATAGCGGGGAAACTTAGTAAGGATGAAATTGATTGGATTAGATCCAAAGCTGACTGGATAGACCCAATAGTTTCTTCAACAGATGAATTACTAGGAATTAGAAATCATGAAAATTCTAGAGAACAAAAGGAACAATATCTAAGTGAGAAAAGGTACTACTGGTAACTTTGTGTTTTTATTTTTACAGATTGTAGTGTTATAGGAGTATATGATTAACTATTTTAGTAATAAATAGTTTTACATATTTATTTTAAATAGCCATTTGATACAAGATAGTATATACTTTCATTCTGAAGTTTAATTTTAAACAACAACTCAGTCACTTTCATTCTATAATATAGAAGTTTGCTAGCACCACACGTGGAGTGTGTAAGCTTGTTGGAGAAACGAAGTTAATCCTCAAAAGGTTCCCCAAACCTTTTGAGTTCCGCATACGCATCACGTGGAGTGTGTAGGATTGCTTGTACGAGCTGAGTCATCAGCGAAGTAGAAGTAGATTCTCCGCCAATGGGATAGCTGTCGTAGAGTAAGGAGTTTACGACGAAACGATAAGGTAAGTCCGAAACGCTCAGTGTGTAGCTTTGTTGCTAAAAGCGTAGAAACCTTTGAACGAAAGGAATAATAGACTTTCTGCGAAACAAAATATAATACAATAAAACTATGAATTCTGAAGCAAGTCAGCAATTAAGCGATAGCCGTTTCAAGAGCCTTGTAGGTGTTCAGCGCACGACTTTTGAAGAGATGTTAGCTGTGTTAAAAACAGCTTATCAACGTAAACGCGCAAAAGGTGGACGAAAACCCAAATTAAGCCTAGACGATCTCCTCATGGTAACTATTCAATACATGCGAGAATAGTGCACTTATGAACAAATTGCGGCTGATTTTGGCATTCACGAAAGCAACATAATTAGTCGGAGTCAATGGATTGAAGCAACTCTTATTCAAAATGGTTTTACGATTTCAAATTCTGCCTTAATTCTGTAAAAACAGTAAAATTCGAAGGATTGTAAGGTAAGAGTTTTTTTCTTTCTGAAAAAATGGTATAATAGCAATCAAAACTAGAAAATAAAACGGAATTTGGAACAGATTTGTCTGTATCCTAGTAGAGTGGTGATACTATGAAGATTAGTAAGAGGCACTTATTAAATTATTCCATCTTGATTCCTTACTTGCTTTTATCTATTTTGGGCTTGATTGTGGTCTATTCGACCACCAGCGCTATTTTAATTGAAGAAGGCAAGAGCGCCTTGCAATTGGTTCGAAACCAAGGAATCTTTTGGATTGTTAGTTTGATACTGATTGCCTTAATTTATAAATTGAGACTAGATTTTTTGAGAAATGAGCGACTAATCATTTTAGTTATATTGATAGAAATGCTTTTATTGTTCTTAGCTCGTTTTATTGGTATTTCCGTAAACGGGGCATACGGTTGGATTTCGGTTGCAGGAGTAACTATTCAGCCAGCTGAGTACTTAAAAATCATTATTATTTGGTATTTGGCTCACCGATTCTCCAAACAGCAAGAAGAAATAGCTATTTATGATTTTCAAGTTTTGACTCAAAATCAATGGCTTCCCCGTGCTTTTAATGATTGGCGATTCGTTCTCCTAGTTCTGATTGGAAGTTTGGGAATTTTCCCTGATTTAGGAAATGCGACTATTTTAGTCTTGGTTTCCTTGATTATGTATACAGTTAGTGGAATCGCTTATCGCTGGTTTTCAACCATTCTGGCCCTCGTATCTGCCGCTTCTGTCTTTTTCTTGACCACTATCAGCCTAATCGGTGTTGAGACCTTTTCAAAAATTCCAGTATTTGGCTATGTAGCCAAGCGCTTTAGTGCCTTTTTTAATCCTTTTGCCGATCGTGCGGATGCGGGTCACCAGTTATCTAATTCTTATTTTGCCATGGTCAATGGCGGTTGGTTTGGTCTAGGTCTTGGGAATTCGATTGAAAAACGAGGTTATTTACCAGAAGCTCATACAGACTTTGTCTTTTCTATCGTGATTGAAGAATTTGGCTTTGTTGGTGCCAGTCTTATTTTAGCTCTCTTGTTTTTCATGATTTTGCGGATTATCTTGGTCGGTATCCGAGCGGAGAATCCTTTCAATGCCATGGTTGCACTCGGTGTCGGAGGGATGATGTTGGTTCAGGTATTTGTCAATATCGGAGGGATTTCGGGCTTGATTCCATCTACAGGAGTAACCTTTCCCTTCTTATCCCAGGGTGGAAACAGTCTTCTAGTCTTGTCAGTGGCAGTGGCCTTTGTCTTAAATATTGATGCCAGTGAAAAACGTGCTAAGTTGTACCGAGAATTGGAAAATCAACCAATGAACCTTCTGTGAAGTAGAATAAAGAAAGGATAGTCTATGTCTCTTCAAAAATTAGAAAATTATAGTAATAAAAGTGTTGTGCAAGAAGAAGTATTGATTCTAACAGAATTGCTGGAAGATATTACTAAAAATATGCTTGCCCCAGAGACCTTTGAAAAAATCATGCAGTTGAAAGAATTATCAACGCAGGAAGATTATCAAGGTCTAAACCGTCTAGTGACTAGCTTATCAAATGATGAAATGGTCTATATTTCACGCTATTTTTCAATCTTACCTCTTTTGATTAATATTTCAGAGGATGTGGATTTAGCTTATGAAATCAATCATCAAAATAATATTGATCAGGACTATTTAGGTAAATTATCTACAACGATCAAAATGGTTGCTGAAAAAGAAAATGCCGTTGAAATTCTTGAACACTTGAATGTTGTCCCTGTTTTGACAGCCCATCCAACACAAGTGCAACGCAAAAGTATGTTGGATTTAACAAATCATATTCATAGTCTTTTGCGTAAATACCGTGATGTTAAGTTGGGGTTGATCAATAAAGAAAAATGGCACAATGATTTGCGTCGTTACATCGAAATTATCATGCAGACAGACATGATTCGTGAGAAAAAATTAAAAGTGACTAACGAAATCACGAATGCTATGGAATATTACAACAGCTCCTTTTTGAAAGCTGTACCTCACTTGACGACGGAGTATAAGCGCTTAGCGCAAGCCCATGGATTGAATTTAAAACAGGCTAAACCGATCACCATGGGAATGTGGATTGGTGGAGACCGTGATGGGAATCCCTTTGTTACAGCAGAGACCTTGAAACAGTCTGCACTTACTCAGTGTGAAGTCATCATGAACTATTATGATGAAAAGATTTACCAACTTTATCGTGAATTTTCTCTTTCAACTAGCATTGTCAATGTCAGCAAGCAAGTCAGAGAAATGGCTCGTCAGTCTAAGGATAATTCGATTTACCGCGAAAAAGAGCTTTACCGTCGTGCCTTGTTTGATATTCAATCAAAAATTCAGGCAACTAAAACCTATCTGATTGAGGATAAGGAAGTTGGGCCTCGTTATGAAACAGCCAATGATTTTTACAAGGATTTGATTGCCATTCGAGATTCTCTACTAGAAAATAAGGGAGAGTCCTTGATTTCAGGTGATTTTGTGGAATTATTGCAGGCAGTAGAGATATTTGGTTTTTACCTAGCATCAATTGATATGCGACAAGACTCTAGCGTCTATGAAGCCTGTGTGGCAGAACTCTTGAAATCAGCAGGAATTCATTCTCGCTATAGCGAGTTGAGCGAAGAAGAAAAGTGTGACCTTCTCTTGAAAGAATTAGAAGAAGATCCCCGAATTCTTTCTGCGACTCACGCAGAAAAATCAGAATTATTAGCAAAAGAACTAGCTATTTTTAAGACGGCTCGTGTTTTGAAAGATAAGTTGGGAGATGATGTCATCCGTCAGACCATCATTTCACATGCAACCAGCCTTTCTGATATGCTAGAATTAGCTATTCTATTAAAAGAAGTAGGACTGGTGGATACGGAAAGGGCGCGTGTTCAGATTGTTCCCCTTTTTGAAACAATTGAAGACTTGGATCATTCAGAGGAAACAATGAGACAATATCTTTCTCTTCCTCTTGCCAAAAAATGGATTGCTTCACGTAATAACTATCAAGAAATCATGTTGGGCTACTCTGACAGTAATAAAGATGGCGGTTACTTGTCATCATGTTGGACCCTCTACAAGGCTCAACAACAATTGACTGCTATTGGAGATGAATTTGGCGTTAAGGTTACCTTCTTCCATGGCCGTGGTGGGACTGTCGGTCGTGGTGGTGGGCCAACCTATGAAGCCATCACATCTCAACCGCTCAAGTCTATCAAGGATCGTATCCGCTTGACGGAGCAGGGTGAAGTAATTGGCAATAAATACGGTAATAAAGACGCTGCTTACTATAACCTTGAAATGCTAGTATCGGCAGCTATTAACCGTATGATTACTCAGAAGAAGAGCGATACCAATACCTCAAATCGTTATGAAGCCATTATGGATCAAGTAGTGGACCGTAGTTACGATATCTACCGTGATTTGGTCTTTGGTAATGAGCATTTCTATGATTATTTCTTCGAGTCAAGTCCAATCAAGGCTATTTCAAGCTTTAACATTGGTTCTCGCCCAGCTGCCCGTAAGACGATTACTGAAATCGGTGGTTTGCGTGCCATCCCTTGGGTATTCTCATGGTCACAAAGTCGTGTTATGTTCCCTGGATGGTACGGGGTTGGTTCAAGCTTCAAGGAATTTATCGATAAAAATCCAGAAAATATTGCTATTTTACGAGATATGTACCAAAATTGGCCTTTCTTCCAATCGCTTCTTTCAAATGTTGATATGGTTTTGTCAAAATCAAATATGAATATTGCTTTTGAATATGCTAAACTTTGTGAAGACGAGCAAGTTAAGGCCATCTATGAGACTATTTTAAATGAATGGCAAGTTACTAAGAACGTTATCCTGGCTATTGAAGGACATGACGAACTCTTAGCTGACAATCCATATCTAAAAGCTAGTCTGGATTACCGTATGCCTTACTTTAATATTCTCAACTATATTCAGTTGGAGTTGATCAAACGCCAACGTCGTGGAGAATTGTCCAGTGATCAAGAACGATTGATTCATATCACCATCAACGGAATTGCAACAGGATTGCGTAATTCAGGCTAATCATTTTCAAAAGTGAAGATGAAAAAAATTCTAATAGACTATTGACAAGTAGTTTAAAAATGATATAATTTAACCATTCAGAAAAGTAATCGTACAAACTTTCAAGAGAGTCTGTGGTAGCTGAAAACAGATAAGTGGCGATGATGAAAATTGGGCTGAATGTTATTTAGAATTTGAAATCATAAAAATTCGGTGAGCACACCTTACAGTGCATCTCGTTATTGCGAGACAGAGCGATAGGGAAATTCCCTATAATTGAGGTGGTACCGCGCATCGACGTCCTCACACAAGTTTTTTGTGTGAGGACTTTTTTTGATGGAGGTTAGTATGGAAAGAAAACGATGGCGTCGCTTGTTTATACTCAATGAAAATCAAAGTACAAACTAGGAAGCTAGCCGCAGGCTGCTCAAAACACTGTTTTGAGGTTGTGGATAGAACTGACAGAGTCAGTATCATATACCTACGGTAAGGCGACGCTGACGTGGTTTGAAGAGATTTTCGAAGAGTATTAGATAAGTGAAGTATTTTAAAGGAATTAAAAAGGAGAAACAGAATGAAAAATAAACGTTTAATTGGAATTGTCGCTGCCTTAGCAGTCTTAGTAGCAGGAAGCTTGATTTACTCTTCAATGAATAAACCAGAATCTCAGAATAATAAGGATGAGAAGAAAATAACCAAGATTGGTGTGCTTCAATTTGTGAGCCATCCATCCCTTGATTTGATTTATAAAGGGATTCAAGCTGGACTTGCTGAAGAAGGATATAAAGATGACCAGTTGAAGATCGACTTTATGAACTCAGAAGGTGACCAAAGTAAGGTTGCGACAATGAGTAAACAATTGGTTGCAAATGGTAATGATCTTGTGGTTGGTATCGCAACACCAGCAGCCCAAGGCTTGGCTAGTGCAACAAAAGACCTACCGGTTATCATGGCTGCTATTACAGACCCAATTGGTGCTAACTTGGTCAAAGATTTGAAAAAACCAGGTGGCAACATTACAGGGGTATCTGACCACAATCCAGCTCAACAACAAGTTGAACTCATCAAGGCTCTGACACCGAATGTGAAAACAATCGGAGCCCTTTACTCAAGTAGCGAAGACAATTCAAAAACACAGGTCGAAGAATTTAAGGCTTATGCTGAAAAAGCAGGTCTGACAGTGGAAACATTTGCAGTTCCTTCAACAAATGAAATTGCCTCAACTGTCACTGTTATGACTAGCAAGGTAGATGCTATTTGGGTTCCAATTGATAACACCATTGCATCAGGATTTCCAACGGTTGTCTCTAGCAATCAAAGTTCTAAGAAACCAATTTATCCAAGTGCGGCAGCTATGGTAGAAGTAGGTGGTTTGGCATCAGTTGTAGTTGACCAACATGACCTTGGTGTGGCAACTGGAAAAATGATTGCGCAAGTTCTGAAAGGTGCAAAACCAGCTGATACCCCAGTCAATGTCTTTTCAACTGGTAAGTCAGTCATCAATAAAAAAATAGCACAAGAACTAGGTATTACGATTCCTGAGTCTGTTCTCAAAGAAGCAGGACAAGTCATCGAATAAATAAGGAAGGGAGGAGGAGACTCTTCCCATTTTTTAAAAAGATGAATATAGAAAGGATTAAATAAAATATGATTGTTTCCATTATTTCTCAAGGATTTGTCTGGGCTATTCTAGGTCTGGGAATCTTTATGACATTTAGGATTTTAAACTTTCCAGATATGACGACAGAAGGTTCCTTCCCTCTTGGGGGAGCTGTTGCTGTCACTCTGATAACCAAAGGCGTGAACCCTTTTTTAGCGACACTGCTTGCTGTAGGAGCAGGTTGTTTGGCTGGAATGGTGGCAGGACTTCTTTATACAAAAGGGAAGATTCCAACCTTGCTCTCAGGGATTTTGGTGATGACTTCCTGTCACTCTATCATGCTCTTGATTATGGGACGTGCAAATTTAGGCTTGCTTGGAACCAAGCAAATTCAGGATGTTTTGCCTTTTGATTCGGATTTGAATCAACTTTTGACAGGTCTTATCTTTGTCAGTCTTGTTATTGCTCTCATGCTCTTTTTCTTGGATACCAAACTCGGACAAGCCTATATTGCTACAGGTGACAATCCTGATATGGCTAGAAGTTTCGGGATTCATACTGGACGCATGGAGCTTATGGGCTTGGTTTTATCAAATGGTGTGATTGCCCTTGCAGGTGCTCTTATTGCCCAGCAAGAAGGGTATGCTGATGTATCTCGAGGAATCGGGGTTATCGTTGTGGGGCTTGCCAGTTTGATTATTGGAGAAGTTATTTTCAAGAGTTTGAGCTTGGCAGAGCGTTTGGTTACCATCGTTGTAGGTTCTATCGCTTATCAATTCTTAGTGTGGGCAGTTATTGCGCTTGGCTTTAATACAAGTTATCTTCGTTTGTACAGCGCCGTGATTTTAGCAGTCTGTCTCATGATTCCAACATTTAAGCAAACAATCTTGAAAGGAGCCAAATTAAGCAAATGACAGCAATTGTAGAATTAAAAAATGCAACCAAAGTCGTTAAAAATGGCTTTGATGAAGAAAAGATTATTTTAAATGATGTTTCCTTAGAAATTTTTGAACAGGATTTCATCACGATTTTAGGTGGAAATGGTGCTGGAAAATCAACTCTTTTTAATACTATTGCAGGAACTTTATCACTAACCAGTGGAACTATCCGTATTTTGGGTGAAGATGTTACCAAGTTTTCACCAGAGAAGCGGGCTAAGTATCTGTCACGTGTTTTCCAAGATCCCAAGATGGGGACAGCTCCCCGTATGACGGTGGCTGAAAATCTTTTGATTGCCAAGTTTCGTGGTGAAAAGCGTGGACTGTTTCCGAGACGTCTGGCTAGCTATAAAGATGAGTTTCAGGCAACTATTGAAAAAGTGGGAAACGGTCTTGAGAAACATTTGAATACACCGATTGAGTTTTTATCAGGTGGTCAAAGACAAGCCTTGAGTCTCTTGATGGTAACCTTGAAGCGACCTGAATTACTCTTGTTAGACGAGCATACTGCAGCTCTTGATCCAAAGACAAGTGTTGCCCTCATGGAATTGACAGATGAATTTGTCAAGAAGGATCAATTGACAGCGCTTATGATTACTCATCATATGGAAGATGCTCTTAAGTATGGCAATCGCTTAATTGTCATGAAAGAAGGACAAATTATTCAAGATTTGAACCAGGAAGATAAAGCAAAAATGAAAATCTCTGATTATTATCAACTCTTTGAATAAAGTAGGGAAAATGAGTGAAATGGTTTACTTTTTTTCTGAAATAAAGTATACTATATAAAGTAAACTATGATAACATGGAGGTATTGTGTATGGTTGACAAACAAGTCATTGAAGAAATCAAAAACAATGCCAACATTGTGGAAGTCATAGGAGATGTGATTTCTTTACAAAAGGCAGGACGGAACTATCTAGGGCTCTGTCCTTTTCATGGTGAAAAAACACCTTCTTTCAACGTTGTAGAGGACAAGCAGTTTTACCACTGTTTTGGTTGTGGTCGCTCAGGTGATGTCTTTAAGTTCATCGAGGAGTACCAAGGTGTTCCCTTTATGGAGGCTGTCCAAATCTTAGGTCAGCGTGTTGGAATTGAGGTGGAAAAACCGCTTTATAGTGAACAAAAGCCAGCCTCGCCTCACCAAGCTCTTTATGATATGCACGAAGATGCGGCTAAATTTTATCATGCTATTCTCATGACAACGACCATGGGGGAAGAGGCCAGAAACTACCTTTATCAGCGTGGTTTGACAGATGAAGTGCTCAAGCATTTTCGGATTGGTTTATCACCTCCAGAACGAAACTATCTCTATCAACGTTTGTCTGGTCAGTATCGTGATGAGGATTTCCTAGATTCAGGTCTGTTTTATCTCTCGGATGCCAATCAATTTGTAGATACCTTTCACAATCGGATTATGTTTCCCCTGACAAATGACCAAGGAAAGGTCATTGCCTTCTCAGGTCGTATCTGGCAGAAAACGGATTCACAAACTTCTAAGTATAAAAATAGCCGATCGACTGCAATTTTTAACAAAAGTTACGAATTATATCATATGGATAGGGCAAAAAAATCTTCTGGAAAAGCCAGTGAGATTTATCTGATGGAAGGATTCATGGATGTCATTGCAGCCTATCGGGCTGGAATCGAAAATGCTGTCGCATCTATGGGAACAGCTTTAAGTCGTGAGCATGTTGAGCATCTGAAAAGATTAACCAAGAAGTTGGTTCTTGTTTATGATGGCGATAAGGCTGGACAAGCTGCGACATTGAAAGCGCTGGACGAAATTGGTGATATGCCTGTGCAAATCGTCAGCATGCCTGATAGCTTGGATCCGGATGAGTATCTACAAAAAAATGGACCAGAAGATTTGGCCTATCTGTTAACGAAAACTCGTATTAGTCCGATTGAGTTCTACATTCATCAGTATAAGCCTGAAAACAGTGAAAATTTGCAGGCTCAGATTGAGTTTATTGAAAAAATAGCTCCCTTGATTGTTCAAGAAAAGTCTATCACTGCTCAAAACAGCTATATTCATATTTTAGCTGACAGTCTGGCATCCTTTGATTATGCTCAGATTGAGCAGATTGTTAATGAGAGTCGTCAGGCGCAAAGGCAGAATCGCATGGAAGGAATTTCCAGACCGACGCCAATCACTATGCCTGTCACCAAGCAGTTATCGGCTATTATGAGGGCAGAAGCCCATCTACTTTATAGAATGATGGAATCTCCTCTTGTTTTGAACGATTACCGCTTGCGGGAAGACTTTGCATTTGCCACACCTGAATTTCAGGTCTTATATGACTTGCTTGGTCAGTATGGCAATCTTCCTCCAGAAGTTCTAGCAGAACAGACAGAGGAAGTTGAAAGAGCTTGGTACCAAGTCTTAGCTCAGGATTTGCCTGTTGAGATGTCTCCGCAGGAACTTAGTGAGGTAGAGTTGACTCGAAACAAGGCTCTCTTGAATCAGGACAATATGAGAATTAAAAAGAAGGTGCAGGAAGCTAGCCATGTAGGAGATACAGATACAGCCCTAGAAGAATTGGAACGTTTAATTTCCCAAAAGAGAAGAATGGAGTAATAATGGCAACAAAACAAAAAGAAGTAACAACATTTGACGTACAAGTAGCAGAATTTATCCGTAATCATAAGCAAAAAGGGACAGCAACAGATGATGAAATCAATGCTAGTCTTGTCGTTCCTTTTACCTTGGACGCTGATGGGATTGAAGATCTCTTGCAACGGATTCAGGATGCAGGAATTTCGATCACAGATAACGAAGGAAATCCGAGTGCGCGTGTTCTTAGCAATGAAGAAGAACCAGAACTCAGCGATGAGGACTTGATTGGATCAACTTCTGCTAAGGTTAATGACCCTGTCCGTATGTACTTGAAAGAAATCGGAGTCGTTCCTCTCTTGACCAATGAAGAGGAAAAAGAATTGGCACTGGCTGTTGAAGCTGGTGATATCGAAGCCAAACAACGTCTTGCGGAAGCCAACCTTCGTTTGGTTGTTTCCATCGCCAAACGCTATGTCGGTCGTGGTATGCAGTTCCTTGACTTGATTCAAGAAGGAAATATGGGCTTGATGAAGGCGGTTGACAAGTTTGACTATTCTAAAGGGTTCAAGTTTTCAACTTATGCAACTTGGTGGATTCGTCAGGCCATCACTCGTGCTATTGCGGATCAAGCTCGTACCATCCGTATCCCTGTCCACATGGTTGAAACCATCAATAAATTGGTTCGTGAACAACGTAATCTCCTTCAAGAATTAGGTCAAGATCCAACACCAGAACAGATTGCTGAACGTATGGATATGACACCTGATAAGGTTCGTGAAATCTTGAAGATTGCTCAAGAACCAGTATCTCTTGAAACTCCTATCGGTGAAGAAGATGATAGCCATCTTGGAGACTTTATCGAAGATGAAGTGATTGAAAATCCAGTGGATTATACGACTCGTATCGTCTTGCGTGAGCAGTTGGATGAGGTCTTGGATACTCTTACAGACCGTGAAGAAAATGTTTTGCGTCTACGTTTTGGACTAGATGATGGGAAAATGCGCACTCTTGAAGATGTGGGTAAAGTCTTTAACGTGACTCGCGAGCGTATCCGTCAGATTGAAGCTAAAGCTTTGAGAAAATTACGCCAACCAAGTCGCAGCAAACCGCTTCGTGATTTTATTGAAGACTAAGAGTGAGGAAAATATGGCTTATACAGAAGAGCAAATCGAAAACATCAAAACACGGATTTTAACAGCCTTAGAAGAAGTCATCGACCCTGAGTTGGGAATCGATATTGTCAATCTTGGTTTAATTTATGAGATTCGTTTTGACGGTGACACAGGGCAAACAGAGATTGATATGACTTTGACAACTATGGGTTGTCCCCTAGCAGACCTTTTGACAGACCAGATTTATGATGCCATGACAGAGGTGCCAGAAGTAACGGATACTGAGGTCAAATTAGTTTGGTATCCAGCCTGGACAGTTGAAAAAATGAGTCGCTATGCACGCATTGCCCTAGGCATTAAGTAAACAAATAAAAGCATGTGAGAGATTATTGGAAGAGCGAGGAAATTTCCCCCTCTTTTCCTCTAGTCTCTCCTTTCTTTTGCTGATTTTATTCAAAGAAAATGATATAATAGTAGTTATGGAAAAAAAGAAATTACGCATCAATATGTTGAGTTCAAGTGAGAAAGTAGCAGGGCAAGGAGTTTCGGGCGCTTACCGTGAATTAGTTCGTCTTCTTCATCGTGATGCCAAGGACCAATTGATTGTTACAGAAAATCTTCCAATAGAGGCAGATGTGACTCACTTTCATACAATTGATTTCCCCTATTATTTATCAACCTTTCAAAAGAAACGCTCAGGAAGGAAAATTGGCTATGTGCATTTTTTGCCTGATACACTTGAGGGGAGTTTGAAAATTCCATTTTTCTTAAAGGGAATTGTTAAACGCTATGTATTTTCTTTTTACAACCGGATGGAGCACTTGGTGGTGGTCAATCCGATGTTTATTGAGGATTTGGTGGCAGCTGGTATTCCACGTGAAAAAGTGACCTATATTCCTAACTTTGTCAACAAGGAAAAATGGCACCCCCTTCCACAAGAAGAGGTGGTCAGACTGCGAACAGAGCTAGGTCTTAGTGACAATCAGTTTATCGTAGTAGGTGCTGGTCAAGTTCAGAAACGTAAAGGGATTGATGACTTTATCCGTCTGGCTGAGGAATTGCCTCAGATTACCTTTATCTGGGCCGGTGGTTTCTCTTTTGGTGGCATGACAGATGGTTATGAACGCTACAAGAAAATGATGGAAAATCCCCCTAAAAATTTGATTTTTCCAGGAATTGTCTCACCAGAGCGAATGCGCGAGTTGTATGCCCTAGCGGATCTTTTCTTGCTTCCTAGTTACAATGAACTCTTTCCGATGACTATTTTAGAGGCTGCCAGTTGTGAAGCTCCTATTATGTTGCGTGATTTAGATCTTTATAAGGTAATTTTAGAGGGAAATTATCGGGCGACAGCAGATAGAGAAGAGATGAAAGAGGCTATTTTGGAATATCAAGCAAATCCTGCTGCCTTAAAAAATCTTAAAGAAAAGGCTAAGAATATTTCTAGAGAGTATTCTGAAGAGCATCTGTTACAAATCTGGTTGGACTTTTATGAGAAACAAGCCGCTTTAGGGAGAAAGTAAAAAGTGAGGTAATCTATGCGAATTGGTTTATTTACAGATACCTATTTTCCTCAGGTTTCAGGTGTGGCGACCAGTATTCGAACCTTGAAAACCGAACTTGAAAAGCAGGGACATGCTGTTTTTATCTTTACGACAACAGATAAGGATGTCAATCGCTACGAAGATTGGCAAATTATCCGCATTCCAAGTGTTCCCTTTTTTGCTTTTAAGGATCGCCGCTTTGCCTATCGAGGATTCAGCAAGGCGCTTGAAATTGCTAAACAATATCAACTGGATATTATCCATACTCAGACAGAATTTTCTCTTGGCTTGTTGGGGATTTGGATTGCGCGTGAATTGAAGATTCCAGTCATCCATACCTATCACACCCAGTACGAAGACTATGTGCATTATATTGCCAAGGGGATGTTGATTCGTCCTAGCATGGTCAAGTATCTGGTTAGAGGTTTTTTGCATGATGTGGATGGGGTGATTTGCCCGAGTGAGATTGTCCATGATTTGCTATCTGACTATAAGGTTAAGGTTGAAAAACGTGTCATTCCAACTGGGATTGAATTAGCCAAGTTTGAGCGTCCGGAAATCAAGCAGGAAAATTTGAAAGAACTACGTAGTAAATTAGGGATTCAAGATGATGACCAGATGTTGCTGAGTCTTTCCAGAATTTCCTATGAAAAAAATATTCAAGCAGTACTAGTAGCCTTTGCAGAAGTTCTGAAAGAAGAAGACAAGGTTAAACTGGTAGTTGCTGGGGATGGCCCTTATCTGGATGACCTCAAAGAGCAAGCTCAGAAACTAGAGATTCAAGACTCCGTCATCTTTACAGGCATGATTGCTCCTAGTGAGACAGCGCTCTACTATAAGGCGGCGGATTTCTTCATCTCGGCATCGACAAGTGAGACCCAAGGTTTGACCTACTTGGAAAGCTTAGCTAGTGGGACGCCTGTCATTTCTCATGGAAATCCTTATCTGGACAATCTGATCAGTGATAAAATGTTTGGAACCTTGTACTATGGAGAACATGATTTGGCTGGAGCTATTTTAGAAGCCCTGATTGCAACACCAGACATGAATGAGCATACTTTATCAGAGAAATTGTATGAGATTTCAGCTGAGAACTTTGGAAAACGGGTGCATGAGTTTTATCTGGATGCCATTATTTCAAATAATTTCCAGAAAGATTTGGCTAAAGATGATACGGTCAGTCAGCGTATTTTTAAAACAGTTTTGTATCTTCCGCAAAAGGTGGTCTCTGTACCGGTAAAAGGCTCTAGACGCATGCTGAAGGCTTCAAAAACACAGTTAATCAGCATCAGAGATTATTGGAAAGACCATGAAGAATAGAAAGAGGAATAGCTATGAAAAAACAATTGATGAGAAGTGGTAGTGATCAAAAAATTGCTGGTGTTTGTGCCGGGGTAGCCCATTATTTTGATATGGATCCGACTATTGTTCGTGTAATATGGGGTGTTCTTGCTTGCTGTTACGGAGCGGGAATTGTAGCTTATATCATTTTATGGATTATCGCACCAGTAGCAAGTGACTATTGAAAACTAGCTCAATTCATGCTAAGATAATAGAAAATAGAATGTGACGAAGGAGAAAAAAATGGCATTTGGAGATAATGGAAATCGTAAAAAAACTATGTTTGAGAAAATAACCTTGTTTATCGTGATTATCATGCTAGTAGCAAGTTTATTGGGAATTTTTGCAACTGCAATTGGTGCCCTCAGTAATCTATAAAATAGATTCAAGAAAATTTAGTGACTGGGATTTCCCAGCCCTTTTTTAAAGTGAGAAGAAATAATGAGTATGTTTTTAGATACAGCCAAGATTAAGGTCAAGGCTGGTAATGGTGGCGATGGTATGGTTGCCTTTCGCCGTGAAAAATATGTTCCTAATGGTGGTCCTTGGGGTGGTGACGGTGGTCGTGGAGGCAATGTGGTCTTCGTTGTAGACGAAGGACTGCGGACTTTGATGGATTTCCGCTACAATCGCCATTTCAAGGCTGATTCTGGTGAAAAAGGGATGACCAAAGGGATGCATGGTCGTGGTGCTGAGGATCTTAGAGTTCGAGTACCACAAGGTACGACTGTTCGTGATGCAGAGACTGGCAAGGTTTTGACAGATTTGATTGAACATGGTCAAGAATTTATTGTAGCCCACGGAGGTCGTGGTGGTCGTGGAAATATCCGCTTTGCGACACCAAAAAATCCTGCACCGGAAATCTCTGAAAATGGAGAACCAGGTCAGGAACGTGAGTTACAATTGGAACTAAAAATCTTGGCAGATGTCGGTTTAGTAGGATTCCCATCTGTTGGGAAATCAACACTTTTAAGTGTTATTACCTCAGCTAAACCTAAAATTGGTGCCTACCACTTTACGACCATTGTGCCAAATCTAGGTATGGTTCGCACCCAATCAGGTGAATCCTTTGCAGTAGCCGACTTGCCAGGTTTGATTGAAGGGGCTAGTCAAGGTGTTGGTTTGGGAACCCAGTTCCTCCGTCACATTGAGCGTACACGTGTCATCCTTCACATCATTGATATGTCAGCTAGTGAAGGCCGTGATCCTTATGAGGATTATCTTGCCATTAACAAGGAGTTGGAGTCATACAATCTTCGTCTCATGGAGCGTCCACAGATTATCGTAGCCAACAAAATGGACATGCCTGAGAGTCAAGAAAATCTTAAAGAATTTAAGAAAAAATTGGCTGAAAACTACGATGAATTTGAAGAGTTACCAGCTATCTTCCCAATATCTGGTTTGACCAAGCAAGGTCTGGCTACGCTTTTGGATGCTACAGCTGAATTGTTAGACAAAACACCAGAATTCTTGCTTTACGACGAGTCCGATATGGAAGAAGAAGCTTACTATGGATTTGACGAGGAAGAGAAAGCCTTTGAAATTAGCCGTGATGACGATGCGACATGGGTACTTTCCGGTGAAAAACTGATGAAACTCTTTAATATGACCAACTTTGATCGTGACGAATCAGTCATGAAATTTGCCCGTCAATTACGTGGTATGGGGGTTGATGAAGCCCTTCGTGCGCGTGGTGCTAAGGATGGGGATTTGGTCCGCATTGGTAAATTTGAATTTGAATTTGTAGACTAGGAGACTAGTATGGGAGATAAACCGATATCTTTCCGAGATGCGGATGGCAATTTTGTTTCCGCCGCAGATGTTTGGAATGAAAAGAAATTGGAAGAACTATTTAATCGTCTCAATCCAAATCGTGCTCTGAGATTGGCACGAACTAAAAAAGACAATCCATCTCAGTAAAGAAGCTAAAAAATCCCGTGCCTCATCAGACACGGGATTTTGTGGTACAACGGGCATGTATAGCAAACTGAATCTGGAATAGCACAGGATATCTTCTAAAATATTGTTATCAATTGATTTGAATTTTAAAATTAAATTGTTTGATTCTTATTTCACTTTGTTATAGTATATCTGATGTCAAAGTTCTCGGCGAGTCAAATAGCGATTCCCAAGCCTGACTATCGTGAGGTAGCGGGTTAAAACGGTCTGGGGATAGACCGTTTTAAGTCTGTCGCTGGAAATAAGAATCGTCAGAGGAAGGGATAGCGAAATCGTGGCTCTACGAACAGGAACGTGATAGTAAGGTGTATATAGTGGATAAGGGGGCTCAGAACTCTAAATTCCAAAAAGGTAGTACATAAAGCACGAGAGTAATTGAATTCGTACTAAGATTTCCTATTTTCACTGTAACCTTTTAACGTCCTCATATCTTGTATAAACGAGGATAGATGTACGACTTATCCCGTGAGGTCTATCACTATAAAGAGAAAACGACAGATAGAAGTGATCCTGAGTCACGGTTATCTTTAAAATAGATTGTCTGATAGGATGCTAGCCTGAAAACGTCTTGTTCATGAAATATAGGACGGTATGTATAAAACGCTTCTGTGAACTGAGAGAAGGGGGAGAAGTTCTTTCTAAAGTTTAGTTGAACAGCCGTATTCCGATACTTAGATAAGGGAGCTAGTCTTAGCTCCTACTCGATTTCAGGGGACAAAAAAGGGGTAATAGCGCTTCGAGAAAGATTATACTCAAAATCTCTTCAAACCACGTCAGCGTCGCCTTGCCGTATATATATGTTACTGACTTCGTCAGTTCTATCTGCAACCTCAAAACAGTGTTTTGAGCTGCCTTCGTCAGTTCTATCTGCAACCTCAAAACAGTGTTTTGAGCTGCCTTCGTCAGTCTTATCTACAACCTCAAAACAGTGTTTTGAGCAGCCTGCGGCTAGCTTCCTAATCTGCTCTTTGGTTTTCATTGAGTATCAGTGACTAACTCATCAACTCTGATTTATCCAATAAAATTGAAAAGGATGGAAAAAAGGTTGCATTTATGATATAATTTATTTTAAAGACCTTATTAGAAATCTTGAGAGAGTATTGAAAACTTAGAATGAGAAAAATTGTTATCAATGGTGGATTACCACTACAAGGTGAAATCACTATTAGTGGTGCTAAAAATAGTGTTGTGGCCTTAATTCCGGCTATTATCTTGGCTGATGATGTGGTGACTTTGGATTGCGTTCCAGATATTTCGGATGTAGCCAGTCTTGTCGAAATTATGGAATTGATGGGAGCTACTGTTAAGCGTTATGACGATGTCTTGGAGATTGATCCAAGAGGTGTTCAAAATATTCCAATGCCTTATGGGAAAATCAATAGTCTTCGTGCATCTTATTATTTTTATGGAAGTCTTTTAGGTCGCTTTGGTGAAGCCACAGTTGGCTTGCCTGGAGGATGTGACCTTGGTCCTCGTCCGATTGACCTACACCTTAAGGCTTTTGAAGCTATGGGTGCCACTGTTAGCTACGAGGGAGATAACATGAAGTTATCTGCTAAAGATACAGGACTTCATGGTACAAGTATTTACATGGATACGATTAGTGTAGGAGCAACGATTAATACGATGATTGCTGCGGTTAAAGCAAATGGTCGTACTATTATTGAAAATGCAGCCCGTGAACCTGAAATTATTGATGTAGCTACCCTCTTGAATAATATGGGTGCCCATATCCGTGGGGCAGGAACCAATATCATCATTATTGATGGTGTCGAAAGATTACATGGGACCCGTCATCAGGTGATTCCAGACCGCATTGAAGCTGGAACATATATTTCCTTAGCTGCTGCAGTTGGTAAAGGAATTCGTATCAATAATGTTCTTTACGAACACCTAGAAGGATTTATTGCTAAGTTGGAAGAAATGGGAGTGAGAATGACTGTATCTGAAGACAGCATTTTTGTCGAGGAACAGTCTAATTTGAAAGCAATCAATATTAAGACGGCTCCTTACCCAAGCTTTGCAACTGATTTGCAACAACCGATTACCCCACTTTTACTAAGAGCGAATGGTCGTGGTACAATTGTCGATACGATTTACGAAAAACGTGTAAATCATGTTTTTGAACTAGTAAAGATGGATGCGAACATTTCGACAACAAATGGTCATATTTTGTACACGGGTGGACGTAGTTTACGTGGAGCCAGTGTTAAAGCAACTGACCTGAGAGCAGGTGCAGCTTTAGTTATTGCTGGTTTGATGGCCGAGGGACAAACTGAAATTATCAATGTCGAGTTTATCTTACGTGGTTATTCTGATATTATCGAAAAATTACGTAATCTAGGAGCGGATATTAGACTTGTTGAGTATTAAACCGTAGAGGTGTTTATGAATATTTGGACCAAATTAGCAATGTTTTCTTTTTTTGAAACGGATCGCTTGTATTTGCGTCCTTTCTTTTTTAGTGATAATCAGGACTTCCACGAGGTAGCTTCAAATCCAGAAAATCTTCAATTTATTTTCCCAACGCAGGCAAGTCTGGAAGAAAGTCAGTATGCACTTGCCAATTACTTTATGAAGTCCCCTTTGGGAGTGTGGGCAATTTGTGACCAGAAAAATCAACAAATGATTGGTTCTATTAAATTTGAGAAGTTAGATGAAATCAAAAAAGAAGCTGAGCTTGGCTATTTTTTGAGAAAAGATGCTTGGTCGCAAGGATTTATGACAGAGGTTGTTAGAAAAATTTGTCAGCTTTCTTTTGAAGAATTTGATTTAAAACAATTATCTATTATTACCCATCTCGAAAATGAAGCAAGTCAACGGGTTGCCCTTAAGTCTGGATTTCGATTGATTCGTCAGTTTAAAGGAAGTGATCGTTACACAAGAAAAATGCGGGATTATCTTGAATTTCGGTATGTAAAAGGAGAGTTCAATGAGTAAGCATCAGGAAATTCTAAGCTATTTGGAGGAATTACCAGTAGGTAAAAGAGTCAGTGTTCGTAGTATTTCCAATCATCTAGGAGTTAGTGATGGAACAGCCTATCGGGCTATTAAAGAAGCTGAAAACCGTGGAATTGTGGAGACCCGTCCTAGAAGTGGAACAATTCGTGTTAAATCCCAGAAAGTTGCTATAGAGAGATTAGCGTTTGCTGAAATTGCAGAGGTGACTTCTTCTGAGGTTCTGGCTGGGAAAGAAGGTTTAGAGAGAGAATTTAGTAAGTTCTCTATCGGTGCCATGACTGAACAAAACATCCTATCCTACCTTCATGATGGGGGACTCTTGATTGTCGGAGACCGGACCCGTATCCAATTACTAGCGCTGGAAAATGAAAATGCCGTTTTGGTTACAGGTGGTTTTCATGTTCATGATGATGTGCTTAAACTGGCAAATCAAAAAGGGATTCCTGTTCTAAGAAGCAAGCATGACACTTTCACTGTTGCGACTATGATCAATAAAGCCTTGTCAAATGTCCGAATCAAGACTGATATTTTGACAGTTGAGAAGCTTTATCGTCCAAGTCATGAGTATGGTTTTCTGAGAGAGACAGACACCGTTAAAGATTATTTGTACTTGGTACGCAAGAATCGTAGCAGTCGTTTTCCTGTTATCAATCAACATCAGGTTGTTGTTGGCATTGTAACCATGAGAGATGCTGGTGATAAGTCACCAAGTACCACAATTGACAAGGTCATGTCTCGTAGTTTATTTTTAGTTGGATTATCGACAAATATTGCCAATGTGAGTCAACGGATGATTGCTGAAGACTTTGAAATGGTACCGGTTGTTCGGAATAATCAAACCTTGCTTGGAGTTGTGACACGACGAGATGTCATGGAGAAGATGAGTCGTTCCCAAGTTTCTGCTCTACCAACTTTTTCTGAGCAGATTGGTCAAAAACTCGCTTATCACCATGATGAAGTCGTCATTACAGTGGAACCCTTTATGCTTGAGAAAAACGGTGTTTTGGCTAATGGTGTATTAGCGGAGATACTGACTCACATGACCCAAGATTTAGTTGTGAATAGTGGTCGCAATCTCATTATCGAGCAGATGCTCATCTACTTTTTGCAGGCTGTTCAGATAGATGATACACTGCGCATTCAAGCACGCATTATCCACCATACTAGACGGTCAGCTATTATTGATTACGATATTTATCATGGTCATCAGATTGTTTCAAAAGCAAATGTAACCGTTAAAATTAATTAGAAACTAGGAGAAAAAATGATAACATTAAAATCAGCTCGTGAAATCGAAGCTATGGATAAGGCCGGTGATTTTTTAGCAAGTATCCATATTGGCTTGCGTGATTTGATTAAGCCTGGCGTAGATATGTGGGAAGTTGAAGAATACGTTCGCCGTCGTTGTAAGGAAGAAAATTTCCTTCCGCTTCAGATTGGAGTTGACGGTGCCATGATGGACTATCCTTATGCTACCTGTTGCTCTCTTAATGATGAAGTAGCTCATGCTTTCCCTCGTCACTATATCTTGAAAGATGGTGATTTGCTCAAGGTTGACATGGTTTTGGGAGGTCCAATTGCTAAGTCTGATTTGAATGTCTCAAAATTAAACTTCAACAATGTTGAGCAAATGAAGAAATACACTCAGAGCTATTCTGGTGGTTTAGCAGACTCTTGTTGGGCTTATGCTGTAGGTACACCGTCCGAAGAAGTGAAAAACTTGATGGATGTAACTAAAGAAGCAATGTATAAGGGGATTGAGCAAGCTGTTATTGGGAACCGTATTGGTGATATTGGTGCAGCCATTCAAGAATACGCTGAAAGTCGTGGTTACGGTGTAGTGCGTGATTTGGTTGGTCATGGTGTTGGCCCAACCATGCACGAAGAACCAATGGTTCCTAACTATGGTATTGCTGGTCGTGGACTTCGTCTCCGTGAAGGAATGGTCTTGACTATTGAACCAATGATTAATACAGGTGACTGGGAAATCGATACAGATATGAAAACCGGTTGGGCGCATAAGACCATTGACGGTGGATTGTCATGTCAGTATGAACACCAATTTGTCATTACGAAAGATGGACCTGTTATCTTGACTAGCCAAGGTGAAGAAGGAACTTATTAATAAAAATTGAAAAGACTACTGGAAGTTTATTTTGATAAAAAATCCAGTAGATCTTTTCATAATAAAACGCATTGTATCAAGTGTTAGGGGCTGATATCATGCGTTTTTCTGACTTTAAGATTTTTTCCAACTCTGTTTGTAACCACATCATAACAGAGGGTCTAGGATTCAGGGCTCTCCTCCTATATACTATTAGTAAAGCAAAACTAGGGGAGAATATTTTAGTGTCGCAATCTATTGTTCCTGTAGAGGTTTTACGATATCGTTGTTTTGGTTTTAAAAAGAGAAATGGAATTCTGTTTAACGTTCGTATTGCCAATCTTAAATTTACCTTTTTTATATTGATGTATTGAGCTAGTTCATGAAAAAATTAAGTGAAAAAGTCGAGTGTTTTAGAAACCTACAGTGTAGTATTCTAGTTTCAATCCGCTATATTTTGCTACTCCCCGTAAAGTTTCTATTTTCCCTGATTTCTGATATAATAGAAATATTGACTTCAAGAGTAAGGAAGAGAAGATGAACGCATTATTAAATGGAATGAATGACCGTCAGGCTGAGGCGGTGCAAACGACAGAAGGTCCCTTGTTGATTATGGCGGGGGCTGGCTCTGGAAAGACCCGAGTTTTGACCCACCGTATCGCTTATTTAATCGATGAAAAGCTGGTCAATCCTTGGAATATCTTGGCTATTACCTTCACTAACAAGGCTGCGCGTGAGATGAAAGAGCGTGCTTATAGCCTTAATCCAGCTACTCAGGACTGTCTGATTGCGACCTTTCACTCCATGTGTGTGCGTATTCTGCGTCGCGATGCGGACCATATTGGTTACAATCGCAATTTTACTATTGTAGATCCAGGGGAGCAGCGAACTCTCATGAAACGCATTCTCAAGCAGTTGAACTTGGATCCTAAAAAATGGAATGAACGAACTATTTTGGGAACCATTTCCAATGCTAAGAATGATCTGATTGATGATGTAGCTTATGCTGCCCAAGCTGGCGATATGTATACGCAAATCGTGTCCCAGTGTTATACAGCTTATCAGAAAGAACTGCGTCAGTCGGAGTCGGTTGACTTTGATGATTTGATTATGCTGACCCTGCGTCTCTTTGATCAAAATCCTGATGTCTTGACCTACTATCAGCAGAAGTTTCAGTACATCCATGTTGATGAGTACCAAGATACCAACCACGCTCAGTATCAATTGGTCAAACTCTTGGCTTCACGCTTTAAAAATATCTGTGTGGTTGGGGATGCGGATCAGTCCATCTACGGTTGGCGTGGTGCTGATATGCAGAATATTTTGGATTTCGAGAAAGATTATCCCCAAGCCAAGGTTGTTTTGTTAGAAGAAAATTATCGCTCTACGAAGACTATTCTTCAAGCGGCCAACGAGGTCATTAAAAACAACAAAAACCGCCGTCCTAAGAATCTCTGGACCCAAAATGCTGATGGGGAACAAATCGTTTACTATCGTGCCAATGATGAACTAGATGAGGCTGTATTTGTAGCCAAAACCATCGATGAACTTGGTCGGAGTCAAAACTTCCTTCACAAGGATTTTGCAGTTCTCTATCGGACTAATGCGCAGTCCCGTACTATTGAGGAAGCCTTGCTTAAGTCCAATATTCCTTATACCATGGTTGGTGGAACCAAGTTCTACAGCCGTAAGGAAATCCGCGATATTATCGCTTACCTTAACCTCATTGCCAATTTGAGTGACAATATCAGTTTTGAGCGCATTATCAACGAACCGAAACGAGGAATTGGGCCAGGAACGGTTGAGAAAATTCGTGACTTTGCGAATGTGCAAAACATGTCTATGCTGGATTCTTCTGCTAATATCATGTTGTCTGGTATCAAGGGGAAAGCAGCCCAATCTATCTGGGATTTTGCCAATATGATTCTGGATTTGCGGGAGCAACTGGACCAGTTAAGCATTACTGAGTTGGTTGAGGCCGTCCTAGAAAAAACAGGTTACGTCGATATTCTAAATGCTCAAGCGACTTTAGAAAGCAAGGCTCGGGTTGAAAATATTGAAGAGTTCCTTTCTGTGACGAAAAACTTTGATGACACCTCTGATGGGCCAGAAGAAGAAACTGGTTTGGATAAACTAAGTCGTTTCTTAAATGACTTGGCCTTGATTGCGGACACAGATTCAGGTAGTCAGGAGACATCAGAAGTGACCTTGATGACCCTGCATGCTGCCAAAGGTCTCGAGTTTCCAGTTGTCTTTTTGATTGGGATGGAAGAAAATGTCTTTCCACTTAGTCGTGCGGCTGAAGATCCAGATGAATTAGAAGAAGAGCGCCGTCTAGCCTATGTAGGTATCACGCGTGCAGAGAAAATCCTCTATCTAACAAATGCCAACTCGCGCCTGCTTTTTGGTCGTACCAACTACAACCGTCCCACTCGTTTTATTAACGAAATCAGCTCGGACTTACTTGAGTATCAAGGTCTGGCTCGTCCAGCAAATACAAGCTTTAAGGCATCTTATAGCAGTGGTGGGGTTGCCTTCGGTCAAGGTATGAGTCTTGCCCAGGCTCTTCAAGACCGTAAACGCAGTGCTGCCCCAAAATCTATCCAGTCAAGCGGTCTCCCATTTGGTCAATTTACAGCTGGAGCAAAATCAGCTTCTAGCGAGGCAAATTGGTCCATTGGTGACATTGCCCTCCACAAGAAGTGGGGAGAGGGAACTGTTGTGGAAGTTTCAGGTAGCGGTGCTACGCAGGAATTGAAAATCAATTTCCCAGAAGTAGGTTTGAAAAAACTTTTGGCTAGTGTGGCCCCAATTGAGAAAAAAATCTAATTTTTCATCCTTCTCACGAATAATAAAGTGAGGAGGATTTTTATGTACAGTATTTCATTCCAAGAAGATTCACTATTACCAAGAGAAAGACTGGCCAAGGAAGGAGTTGAAGCGCTCAGTAATCAAGAGTTGCTAGCTATTTTACTCAGGACAGGAACACGTCAAGCTAGCGTTTTTGAAATTGCCCAGAAAGTCTTGAGCAATCTTTCAAGCCTAACGGATTTGAAAAAAATGACCCTGCAGGAATTGCAGAGTCTGTCTGGTATCGGCCGTGTTAAGGCCATAGAATTACAAGCTATGATTGAACTGGGCCATCGTATTCACAAACACGAGACTCTTGAGATGGAAAGTATTCTCAGCAGTCAAAAGTTGGCCAAGAAGATGCAACAGGAATTGGGGGACAAAAAACAAGAGCACCTGGTGGCGCTCTATCTCAATACTCAAAATCAAATCATTCATCAACAGACCATTTTTATCGGTTCTGCAACTCGTAGTATCGCTGAGCCGCGAGAGATTCTTCACTATGCTATCAAGCATATGGCGACTTCACTCATCTTGGTCCACAATCACCCTTCGGGAGCGGTAGCCCCTAGCCGAAATGATGATCATGTCACTAAAATTGTTAAAGAAGCCTGCGACCTGATGGGGATTGTCCTCTTGGACCATTTGATTGTCTCACAATCTAGTTACTTTAGTTACCGTGAAAAGACAGATTTAATCTAAAGTTCATTAACAACATAGTCAAAGAGGTTTTTATCTTTGGGGCGATTTTCAAATAGAAATTCTGGGTGCCATTGGACACCGAGAAAGGCAACATCATCCGTACTCATGACAGCTTCAATAATACCATCTTTAGGATCATGAGCCGCAATCTTTAAATTTGGTGCTAAATCCTTGATACTCTGGTGATGGAAGGAGTTGATATGGGAGATTTCTCCATAGATTTCTCGGAGAACAGTATCAGGTTCTGTCACCAAGCGTTGAGTTGTGTACTCGGCAGAACAATTCTGCCAATGATCTTCGATATCTTGGTACAGAGTTCCGCCCATGGCAACGTTAAAAAGCTGAGTCCCACGACAGACGGAGAAAATAGGCTTTTTCTGTTTGATAGCTTCCTTGATGAGGGCTAGTTCGAATATATCTCTTTGAAGGTGGTAGTCATCGCTATCAATGGTTTTTGGTTCACCATAGAATTTTGGATCAACATTTTGCCCACCTGTCAAGATGAGCTTGTCAATCATACTGATATAGTGGCAGGCCATTTCTTGATCACCAATCGGTAGGATGATGGGAATCCCTCCAGCGTCTTTAACGCCTTCCACAAAGCCTTTTGCTGCGTAGCTCATCATGATGTCATTATCTGGATGAGTTTTTTCGTTTCCTGTTATCCCAATAACTGGTTTTTTCATAAAATGATTTTCACTTTCTAATCCTCTTTTCGCATGAAGTAGAGGAGGGTTTGGAGTTCACTTGTCAAATCGACATACTGAACGACCACATCTTTTGGTAAATGCAGATGGACTGGTGAAAAACTAAGAATTCCTTTCACACCAGCATCTACCAAGAGATTAGCAACCTCTTGTGACTTAACACTGGGAACGGTCAGGATAGCAGTCTTGACATCGGCATCCTTGATTTTATCCTTGATTTGAGAAATTCCGTAAATGGGAATCCCGTCAGGAGTTTGGGTACCGACTTCAGGATGGTCATCCAGGTCAAATGCCATGATAATCTTCATCTTGTTACGCTCATGAAAGCGGTAGTGGAGAAGGGCATGGCCCATATTTCCAATACCAACCAGCATGACATTGGTAATAGAGTTATCATTGAGCAAATCGGCAAAAAATGTCATCAGTTTTTTGACATCATAGCCAAAACCACGACGACCAAGTTCACCAAAATAGGAAAAATCACGACGTACGGTCGCTGAATCAATACCGATAGCCTCTGCAATTTGTTTAGAGTTGGCACGTTCAATCTTTTCTGCATGAAATCTCTTAAAAATTCGATAGTAGAGAGAGAGTCTTTTCGCTGTAGCTTTTGGAATAGCAAACTGTTTATCTTTCACAAAATCACAACCTTTCTATTCTTCTATTTTATAGAAACATTGTGAAAAAATCAACAAAAACAAGAAAAAACTAAGAAAAATCTTAGTTTTGATGTAAAAAATCTGTATGTGATAGAAAACGGTAGAGGTCTCCGACCAGACCCTGATAAATTTTCTGGCTATTAAAAGTCAGAGAAGTTACATAAAGTGTATCTGGCAGGGTCACACATCCTGACAAAGCCAGCATGAGAGCTTCATAATCCTCATACTTGAGTGTACGCTCTACATGATAGCTGTCCTTATAGGTCAATTCAAACATATGGGACCTATCTTTCTGATTTTGTAAAGACACCACGTTCTACCAAGCTATCCATGAGGAAGTAGAATTTTTCCTGATGAATGTGGTGGTCTTCTGATTTGAAAATATCAACTAGACGAAGACCAAACTTGTCAGTGATATTGATTTTAGCCCCTGTAAGTTCCTTGTTAATGATGATTTTGAGTTGGAAGCCTTCACCGCTGTTTGGCACTTTTTCCAAAAGGCGAGTCAATTCATAGTTACCAACCTTAGTCTCAAAAAAGGTGTTATCTTTGAGGGTGAATTTTTTAACAGAAGGGCTAAGAGTGTAGTCGTAACGACAATTTTTTAACTGAATGGTTTTTTCAAATGCCATATGGCTAACCTCCGATAATTTCTTTTAAGGTTTTTGCGAGGGTTTGTAGGTCTTCAACAGTATTTTGTGGCGACAAACTGATACGAACGGATTCCTTCAAGCGTTCTGAATTTGCCCCGTACATGGCTTCAAGAACATGGCTGGATTGGACAATGCCTGCCGTACAGGCTGAGCCAGTAGAGATAGAAATTCCAGCCAAATCTAGCCGAAGGAGTAAAAGGTCATTTTTCTGATCAGGAAATCCAATATTGAGGACATAAGGGAGATGATCTTGTCCTCTATTCACGTAATACTGAATTCCTTCTAGCTCTGCAAGAAAGGCAGTTTCTAGATTTTGTACATGTTGGAAATGTTCTTCCTGTTTTTCTAGGTCTTCTTTTAGGGCTGCAACCATACCCACGATGGCAGCTAGATTTTCAGTTCCGGCTCGTTTTTTCTGTTCTTGGTCTCCGCCATGAAGATAGGAATCAAAATCCATGCTAGATGCGTAGAGAAAACCGATTCCCTTAGGACCATGGAACTTGTGGGCAGAAGCAGTGAGAAAATCAATGCCCAATTCTTCTGGGTGTATAGGGATTTTACCAATAGCCTGAACTGCATCGACATGATAGGCGGCTGGGTGTTGCTTGAGTATTTGGCCAATTTCAGCAATGGGCAGTAGGTTTCCAGTCTCATTATTGGCAAACATGGTAGAAACCAAAATCGTATCGTCACGTAAGGCCTCTTGAATTTGCTGGGCTGTGATTTCTTGATTTTCTGGCTGGATAATGGTTGCTTCAAACCCAAAGTGTTGAACCAAGTAATCAATTGTTTCAAGGACAGCATGGTGCTCGATGGCAGTTGTGATGATATGTTTTCCTTGTTCTTGGTGACGAAGACAGTAGCCAATGATGGTAGTATTATTGGCTTCAGTCCCACCAGAAGTGAAAAAGATATGTTGAGGTTTTGTCCTTAGTAACTGGGCTAGTTCCTGACGGGCTTCTCGCAAGAGTTTGCCAGCTTGACGACCATGACCATGAATACTAGAAGGATTTCCGTGGTTTTCTTGCATAACCTTGGTCATAGCTGAAATAGCAACTGCTGACATAGGAGTCGTTGCAGCATTGTCCAAATAAATCAAAGAATCACCTTATTTCTTTTTATTGTAGGCAAAGAGTGGGCTGACTGGTTTTCTTTCGTGAATACGGACGATAGCATCACCAATTAACTCACTAGCAGTGATATAGCATACATTTTTAGGAGTTTTTTCTTTTGTTGCTACTGAATCAGTCACAAGAATTTCTTTAATATTAGTATTGTCAAGAAGTTCAGCAGCTCCTTCGACGAAGAGGCCGTGGCTAGAAACAGCATAAATTTCTGTAGCTCCTTCACGTTCAACGATTTTAGCAGCTTCAGAGAAGGTACGTCCTGTATTTAAAATATCATCAATCAAGATAGCTTTCTTACCTTCAACATCACCAATGATATAACCTTCGTTGCGAGTTGCATCGTCTTGAGGATAGTCGATAATGGCGATAGGAGCGTCAAGATATTCAGCCAAGCTACGCGCACGTTTGACACCTGAATTTTTAGGGCTAACGACAACAACATCTGAACCGAGTAGTCCCTTATCGCAGTAATGTTTTGCAAATAGGGGGACAGTGAAAAGATTATCCACTGGAATATCAAAGAAACCTTGAACCTGAACGGCATGCAAATCAAGAGTCAGGATACGATCAACCCCAGCCTTAACCAGCATATTGGCAACTAGTTTTGCTGTAAGTGGCTCACGAGGACAAGCAATGCGGTCTTGACGTGCATAGCCAAAATATGGAAGGACAACGTTGATACTGTGGGCACTTGCACGCACACAAGCGTCGACCATGATCAACAATTCCATTAGGTGGTTGTTGACAGGGAAACTTGTTGATTGGATGATGTAAACATCATAACCACGGACACTTTCTTCGATATTCACTTGGATTTCTCCGTCTGAAAATTGACGTGACGATAGTTTTCCAAGTGGGACACCAACAGCTTCAGCAATTTTCTGTGCAATCTCTTGGTTAGAGTTGAGTGCGAAAAGTTTCATGTTTTTTCTATCTGACATTATAGACCGTCCTCTGTAAACTTTTTAAATCCTAGTGATATTTATCTTACATATATGAACTAGAACCTGTGTATTTTTATCTTTTCTATTTTACCAAAAAATGGAGATTATTTCAGCTATTTTTCATGCTTTTGACAAATCGAACCAATTTTGAAGGAGCTTTTTGATAGGAAATCTGATTTTCCTCTAAAAATTGCTGGAAATCCTGTTTGCCTTGCTCATGATTTTCCACTTCAAGCTCTAATTCATAATCTGTCATATCAAAGTACTGACTTTCATCCAGTGCCATGAGGCCAATAGCTGTTTGCATTTCATAGCGAAGCGTTGTTAGACAACCAAGAACCTGCCATTCACTAGTTTGGATACCATGTTTCGCCAATTCATCCAATACTATCCCTTGAGGAAATTCTTTCTTGCTCAGATAGTTTTCAGCATCTTTTAGTTGCAATTTTTGGTTGTATTCCATGTTTCCAACACTCTGCGGGACTTTGAGTGTCAATTCTGCCCAGTCTTCAAAAGTTCGAATGCGCATAGCAACTTTCTTTTCTCGCAGCTCAAAATCAGGTGTGTCGATGTAGTAATTTTTTTGAAGAACAGGAGTGACACCTGTGAACTGGTCTTTTAGACGATCATACTCATCTTTTTTCAATAGTGTTTTCAATTCAATTTCTAAATGTTTCATTTTTCTTACCTTTTCTTTATCGTTGAAAGCGGATTATTTATAAACTGCTCACAGCTTCCTAGTCCCTTGAAATCAGTGGGTTTCTAGCATGTCAACCAAAAGTGAATACGAGATTGAATACGACTCTACTTTTAGCTGGAGCGAATGAAATCCATGAGCTGATCAACGACTTCAAAACGTTGATTATCATTGATGTGGGTATACATATCAAGGGTTGTTTGAACATTGTTGTGACCTAATCTGTCCGAAATAATTTTGGCTGTAATACCAGCTTCAAAGAGGAGAGAAGCGTGTGTGTGCCTGAAACCGTGAGGAGTGATTTTTTTGACATCTTTATGTTCACAAAAGAATCTTCTAAGTCTCTCTTTCACAGCTGAAGGTGAAATCCATCCTCCGAAACTATTCGTAAAGATATAATTCGAATTATGTTTGTAAGGCACACTAGCCCGAAAATATTCTTTTATTTGCTGACGTTTCCAGATTTTCAAAACGTTCAGAGTAGTGTCATCCAAGGTGATCACTCTCTTACTCATTTTAGTTTTAGGGTCCTGAACAGTTTGTTTTTTATTAACAACGACAGCTGTTCGAGAAATGCTTAACAACTTATTTTCAAAGTCAACATCTGACCACATGAGGCCAATTGCTTCTCCAGTTCTCAATCCAGAAAAAGCGAGCAAGTGAAAAAAGGTGTAGTCTACTGGCTTACAATTTACTTTGTAAACTTTAAGAAACTCCGTTAGTTCCTGTTTTGTATAGTGGTTCTCTTTGCCCTTTAAGGGTCTATTTTTAGGCTTGATAATCTTGTCCAAGGGATTTAACTTAATGATGTCAAGAGAAACGGCATACTTGAAAATACGGCTGATTACAGAGTAGTAATTGGCATATAGGATATAGCGATTACTTAACTGGATAGCAACCTTTTGACAATAAGCTACACTGATCTGCTGAATTTTCATATCTGTAAAATATGAGTCAATTATAATACGAAGTTTTTTCTTAACGTTCTGATAGGTTGTTGGTTTTACAGTACTTTTATAGCTATCAAGCCATAACTCAGCGACTTCAGCGAAAGTAGGGTTCTGGAAATCTTCGTTGTTTGAAAAACCGTTCTCTTCAACATCTAAGAGAAGGTCACGTTCGGCTGCTTTAGCTTCTTTAATGGTTTTAAAACCACGGCGTGTTGTACGCTTTTCTTTTCCAGTAGCAGGGTCTATACCCAGATATGTTTGAAAGAGATATCTAGTCTCTCCTTTTTTTGTAAGGTATTTTTTTATCATAAAAAGTCCTTTCTTTTCGATTGCTTGCCCGCATAGTTGAAAAGGTGTAGAACTTATGATAAACTATAGTTGTATTTTTTTATCATCCTTTCCATTGCTTGCTAGGTGGAAAGTTGAATCCTCACACTCAAAGTTTGGCGATGGAGAGTGTGGGGATTTTTTGAGTTGTTTCCAAAATGGAAACAGTTGCTAGATAAAAAGAAAAGTAGTCGTATCAAATACGGCTACCATCACGTTATGGATCTAAAATCCAAACCTAAACTTTATGGAGCTAAACTCCTGATAGCTGTATTGTAATATAATTTTCAAAAAATATCAATTTCGCACAATAGACCTATAGGATGAGGTTGCTATTGGCGAATATGGGGGTGCTTTTGTTTATTTCAAGTATTTATAACTCAAAAAAGGGAAGTAACAATTA
>NZ_MWSM01000012.1:73759-74410 GCF_002087075.1 Streptococcus pseudopneumoniae ATCC BAA-960 = CCUG 49455 | reverse complement strand
AGAGGCTTATTTACCATGGACTAAAGTTGTACAAGAAAAGTGCAAATAAGAAATCTCCAGATTAGGAACTATCCGTGAGTTCTCTAGTCTGGAGATTTTTCAATATACTTCGTTATTGGGCGGTTACAATATACTTCGTTATTGGGCGGTTACACTTCAACCCACTACAGTTGACAAAGAGCCCAAAAAAAGAAAGGACAAAATTTGTCCTTTCTAGATCTTAGCTGACTTCAACACTCTACAGTTGACCAAGAGCCCCTTTTTAATTGATAAAAAATTGTGTATGTAAAAGCGATTGAGAATCAAATAGAATCATTTACTTAAGCTTCTTCATCATCTTTTTTCTTTTTAGAAAAGAGTAAACCTACTGCTCCAAAGATTGATAGAAGTCCTAGAGCAGATGTAGTATTATCTGATCGTATACCAGTATTAGGCAACATTGCTCTCGTTTGATACGATGTAGGCTGAGTTCCTGCTACTATATCTGATACATTCAAGGCTGCCGCTGCTGCAACTAAGTCATTCTTAGCTTTCTCAACTTCTGCTTGACTTGCACCTTCTTTAGCATCTACAGCTTTCGCCGCTTTAAGAGCTTCGTCGTAGGCAGTACGCTTAGCTTGGTCTGCATTCATGTACTTGGCGTCAGCTTTT
>NZ_MWSM01000012.1:73457-73661 GCF_002087075.1 Streptococcus pseudopneumoniae ATCC BAA-960 = CCUG 49455 | reverse complement strand
TTCGCAATTTCAGCTTTCAACTCATCTTTACTTGTTGCTTGACCATTCAAGGCTGCCGCTGCTGCCATTAAGTCATTCTTAGCTTTCTCAACTTCTGCTTGACTTGCACCTTCTTTAGCATCTACAGCTTTCGCCGCTTTAAGAGCTTCGTCGTAGGCAGTACGCTTAGCTTGGTCTGCATTCGTGTACTTGGCGTCAGCTTTT
>NZ_MWSM01000012.1:3512-73385 GCF_002087075.1 Streptococcus pseudopneumoniae ATCC BAA-960 = CCUG 49455 | reverse complement strand
TTCGCAATTTCAGCTTTCAAGGCAGACTTGTCGATGGATTGTCTCTGCTTTTCACGTTTATCATACTCGCTTTGTTTTATCCACAAATCTTTCGCCGGTATTAGAATAGTATCTAATACTTTTCCCCCAGCTTCTACCACTGTTAAGCGAGCTTCACCACCTCCATTAGGAACAATCGAAAGACTCACATACTCAGCCTTTGGATATAAATTGAAAATGTTTAATTTACTACTATCTGTCGTTGCATCGTCTCTATATAGTTTATCCACATGTCTATTTCTATTACGATCTTTCCGTCTTATCTTTTGTTCATCAAAGGAATTCGTATAAAGTTCATAAACATCACCATGACTATTAGCATTCAGCCAATGAAACATTCCATCATACCAACGACTCAACAAATAATCAAAATCATTAATTTTTGAATCTGGGACTGGTGCTTGATCAACATTATATGAATAGTCCCCATTCAAGCTTGATGCCCGGTCTTCCCCGACACTCCTAGCTCTTCTAACGGGAGCATGCTGACCAGAGTTACTCGTCTCTTCAGCACCTCTATCCCTTCCGCTAACGGCACTACTGCTGCTTCTATCTGACCCTTCAGAACTTTCCCCATTATTGCTTGATGGAGAAGCGTCCCTATCACTGCCAACAGGAGTACGCTGAACAGAATTACTTGTTTCATCAGCACTTCGCTCACTTCCATTCGAAGCTTCACTAGCTCCCTCCGCAGCTGGATCCGATTTAGGATCAGAACTCTCAAGAGACACCTCTGTAGCATTTACTGTAGTATCCGCCTGAACAACACTAGCTCGTGCTCCTAAAAACATCAATGCGGCAACCGCGACACTGGCGGCACCAAAGTGGTACTTACGAATGGAGTAACGGAAGACCTTCTCTCTGTTACACTTTCTAAAATCCATAACTCTTTCTCCTTTAAAGATATGATTGAAGAGAACATGTCATTTTCCTCTTCGATTGACAATAATATATAAATAGCAACTTACGACTATTTACCCCACTGTACCTCCTATGAAGAATATACAGTCTAGCAGCTATTATACCACCCCCCCCCCCGAATTTTGCAAGGAAAAACAGTTTATTTTTTCTGTTTTTGTGATTCGAATGTGATAATGTCTTTAGTAAATCGAACGTGAAAATGTCCCATTTGCTAGAATAGTCATATGAAAAGTATCCAGCTAAATATGAATGAAACGAAAAAATATCTTGTGATAAAAGCTATAATCCAAGGAAAGAAAACAAATAATCGAACCTGTGGCGAACTCAACCTTTCCGAAAGACAAATCAATCGTCTGCTACTAGCCTATCAACAAAAAGGAAAAGAAGTCTATTTCATCAGAAAGACGAAAGCATTCGTTATAAAAGCATTTGATGGTGGCATCTACCTCAATATTGCTGACAAAATCTATCATACAAAGGAGCTACTAGTTCATGAACTCTATTCGAAAAACTTTGAACCAGAACCAAAAAAAGAAAGACGCAAGTATATCCCTCCACAAACCCATCCGTGGAAACTCACATCTTTCAAATAATATCTTCAGAAAAAGAAAAAGGATTATGAAGAGTTTACTAGTGAGGAGCTTCATTCTCCTCAGCTACAAGTATAAGCTATTTCTCGCTAAATGGGAAGCTTTTCCTTAAAGGAAATCACTCTATCCCTTACATTTAGGAGGGAGAAAGCAAGGAGTCTAAGACAAGCATTTCATTTGATGAGAGGCTGGAGAGCCAAGTCTAAGACTAGCCTTGGTTTAGCTGACAAAACAGCTTCAAGGGTTCCTCGTGTCAAATGAAATCAAAATAATTGCCCTCAATCTCACCATTTTTTGGGACATAATCACTTTCGATTGGCAATTCTTCAGTGAAATGAGTTTGTCACAAATCTCAAACCAGCTAAAAGTAGTTCATAAATAAATGCCAACTTCCTTTCTCTATCTGTAAGATACTCACCAGATTATATAGTCTAGGAAGTAAGAGTTCTTTTTTATCCCTTTTTTTGTAATAGGCGTACCTCTCACTACTAATTACTTGCAATAATACCCGTATAACTTTTACAGCGGTGTTAGTTCAGTTCCTTCATAATATCGATGTTAACTTTTAACACAGACACCCTATCTTCACCTAGAAATCCAAAGATTTTTGTTACTGTATGCTTGTCAATGATTTCTTCCAGTCTAGGCAAGCTAATACCTGTTGTCTTAGAAATACGGGGGAGTTGTAGTTTAGCACTTTCTGGACTGATTTCTGGATCCAATCCCGAAGCCGATGTTGTTACCAAATCAGCAGGGATATCTCTGATTGAAATAGTTGGGTTTTCTTTTATGAGAAGAGACAGTTCCTTTTGAACACGTACTTTTAGTTCAGGATTACTAGGAGCCAGATTTTGGGAACCAGAAATAATATCCCGCTTTTGTCCACTTGGGTCTCCCTCGCTAAGGTAAGTATTATACTGAATAGCAGATGGTCTACCGTGCAGAAAAGCAGCTGACGAAAATTCTTGCCCAATTAAAGCCGATCCAATAAGCTTCCCATCCTGCTTAATTTGACTACCATTGGCTTGAACAGGAAAAATAAACTGCCCTAATCCGGTAATCAGCAAAGGGTAAAATAATCCACAAACCGCCCCAAATAAAAGACTTAGTCGGACAGAACGTCTGATATGTATAAATATTTTTCTCATGATTGTTATTCATTCCTTTCATGTTCAACCCAAGGAAAAGACACTGATTCTTTTAAACGTAAAGCAATGTAGATAAGTTTCAATCTTATTCCTTTGACTATTATATTATATTAAACTAATCTTATCAGGATAACCCCAATAGATACAATAATGGAGTAATACTCATATCAATGATTTTAATTCCAATAAACGGGATGAAGACTCCACCCAAACCATAAATCAGCATGTTATGAGCCAAAACTTTTTCTGACCTTTGAGGCTTATAAGAAACTCCTTTCATCGCAATCGGAATTAGAAGAGGAATAATAATGGCATTGAAAATCAGAGCCGATAAAATTGCGCTGGAAGACGTTGATAATGACATGATATTTAACGATTGCATTTGGGGGATACTGCGCATAAAAATAGCTGGAATAATAGCAAAGTATTTGGCAATATCATTAGCAATTGAAAAAGTGGTTAAAGCTCCTCGCGTCATTAATAATTGCTTTCCAATTTCAACGATATCCAGAATCTTGGTTGGATCGCTATCTAAATCTACCATATTAGCAGCTTCTTTAGCAGCACTTGTTCCAGAATTCATAGCAATACCGACATCCGCCTGAGCTAGTGCTGGTGCATCATTAGTCCCATCTCCTGTCATCGCAACAACTTTTCCTAAGCGTTGTTCTTTTTTAATAGCTTCAATTTTATCTTCTGGCTTGCATTCAGCGATAAAGATATCAACGCCTGCTTCTTGAGCTATAGTCGCAGCGGTAAGAGGATTATCACCGGTACACATAATAGTCTTAATCCCCATTGCCCGTAGGCGTGCAAAACGCTCAACTAAACCTGGTTTGATGGTATCCTTGAGAGCAATCACTCCCAAAATATTCTGCCCCTCCACTACTGCCAGTGGTGTTCCTCCAGCTGAAGCAATTCTTTCACTGATAGACCTCAAATCTTTCGGAATCACACCACCTTTACCTTTAATATAGCGACTTATAGCATCTGTGGCACCCTTACGTATCATTCCCCCATCAACAAAGTCTATCCCACTCATTCGTGTTTGAGCAGTAAAATCAATAAAGGTCATATCTTCAGAAATAGGAGGAATACTTGCCCCATATTCTTTAGCAAGCTTAACAATTGATTTTCCTTCCGGTGTATCATCCTGTAGAGAACTTAGCACAGCTGCTCTTATTAAAGACTCTTGACTAACACCATCTACAGGAACAAAATGAGCAGCCATACGATTTCCAAAGGTGATGGTTCCTGTTTTGTCCAAAATCATAGTATCCACATCACCACTAGACTCCACTGCTTTTCCTGACATAGCAATCACATTGAACCGTGTAACGCGATCCATACCTGCAATTCCAATTGCTGACAGCAGGCCTCCAATTGTTGTTGGAATTAAACATACGGTCAATGCCACAAGAGTAGTAACTGTAATCTTTATGTGCAAGGCGCTGGCAATCGGGTACAAACTTCCAATTACCATTAAGAATATAATTGTTAAGCTGACTAGCAAAGTATTCAAGGCAATTTCATTAGGGGTTTTTTGCCGAGAAGCACCCTCTACCAAGGAAATCATTTTATCCAAGAAAGACTCTCCAGCACGTGAGGTCATTTTCAACTTAAGCCAGTCACTAGCAAGAGTTGTCCCTCCTGTTACAAAAGCAAAATCACCACCAGGTTCTTTGATCACCGGAGCTGACTCTCCTGTAATGGCTGATTCGTCTACAGAAGCAATTCCTTCAATAACTTCACCGTCACCAGGAATTAATTCTCCTGCCTTAACCAGAACGATATCTCCTTTTTGCAAGGCTGTGGCCTCAATAGTTTCTTCAAGAAGGGTCAGACCATCATTGTCAAAATAGAGTCGTCTAGCTGTCATATTTTCTTGCGTCTTTTTTAAACTTTCAGCCTGTGCTTTTCCTCTTCCTTCCGCAATGGATTCAGCAAAATTAGAAAATAATAAAGTTAAAAATAAGATCACTGCTACTATGCCATTATACAATTGACTACTTTGGCTATCTTGTTGAGCATCAACGGGGATAATTGTTAAAAAGAAGGTCAGAACAAAACCAACTTCAACTACAAACATTACTGGATTTTTAATCATGTAACTAGGGCGAAGTTTTACGACCGCTCCTTTAAGGGAACTGAGTAGTATCTTTTGTGTCAGAAAGTAAGTTTTCTTTGAAATCATAATAAACCTCATTGAGTTAGAAATTCAGCTAAAGGTCCTAGTACAAGGACTGGTAAGAAAGTTAAGGCTGATATAATCAACACTATCACACCTAAAATAATGGCAAAAGTCCCCGTATCTGTTTTTAAAGAACCTAGGGAATCATTCACATGTTGCTTAGTCATTAAGGAACCAGCAATCGATAGCTGAAGAATCAAAGTCACATAGCGTCCAAAAAACATAGCTAATCCTGTAGATATATTCCAGAATAAAGTATTGTCTTTTAGTCCTTCAAATCCCGATCCGTTGTTAGCAGAAGCTGAGGTAAATTGATAAATCACTTGTGATAAAGCATGAAATCCTGGATTGGTAACACTGTTAAATCCTGCTGGCAATGAGACAGCTACTGCTGAAAAACCTAGAATAATCATAGGATGAACCATGATGGCTAAAGCAATTAAAGTCATTTCTTTACCTTCAATTTTTTTTCCTAAATAAACAGGTGCACGCCCAATCATTAATCCACAAATAAAAACAGTAAGAAGAACGTACAGCATCATATTCATTATTCCTACACCTTTACCGCCAAATATAACATTGAGCATCATGTTAATCATAGCTACTCCACCACTTAGAGGAGTCAAAGTATCGTGCATATTATTCACGGAACCCGTTGTAAAAGCCGTTGTTATTTCTGTAAACAGACCAGACATTGGAATACCGAACCTAACTTCTTTACCTTCCATACTTCCCATTGATTGATTCAAACCCAATTGATGCAAGACAGGATTTCCTCTACTTTCTGACCAAACAATAATGGATAAACCCACAAAAAATAAGAATAGCATAACAATCAGAAGCGGTCTTGCCTGTCCTCCTAGTTTAATAAACGTAGATTTAGTGGACTTATAAGAAACTTTCTGTACAGAATCGAAGGGATGATTTTCCTTTTTCCTAGATGAAACCATATGACCAAAAGCAACTACCATAGAACCTGGTAACAACATCATAGATAGCATTTCAATAATATTTGTGATTACATTAGGGTTTTCAAAGGGAGTTGCTGAATTTGCTGCAAAAAAACCACCACCGTTGGTTCCCAAGTGTTTAATAATTTCAAGAGAAGCGACCGGTCCCATTATAAGACCTTGTAAATTGCCCTCCAAAGTAGTCGCATATAACTCTTTTGATAGTGTTTGGGGAACCCCCTGTGAAACAAGTAACAAAGAGCCTATTATTGAAAAAGGAAGCAACACTCGAGTAATCACCCGAACAAAGTCAACATAGAAATTTCCCATGTCTTGATACTTGCCTGATACACCTCTGATAAAAGCCATAGCAGCAGCATAGCCTGAAGCAGCTGAGGTAAACATCATAAAAGTAATGACAACCATCTGACTAAAAAAAGACAAATCCCTCTCACCAGCATAATTTTGTAAATTAGAATTGGTGATAAAAGATATGACTGTATTAAAACTCAAGCTTGATTCTAATGAACCAACACGGGTGGGGTTCAAAAAGAAAAAGGCCTGTGTTCTTAGGATTACATAAGCAACTAGAGCCATAACAGCATTCGTTAAAATAAGGGCTACAGCATACTCCTTCCAAGTCATTCCTTTTTTGTCCACATCAAGCAACTTATAAATCCACCTATCAATAGGATCCATAATGGGATCTGCAAAAGTTTTTTGCTGGCTAGCTATATGGTAAAGATACTTTCCAGTTGGTAATATAATAATACAAGCCAGCACTAAGACAAATATGATTTGTAACATCTCACACTCCTCCTAAAATCTCTCCGGGTGTAACAGAGCATAAAATAAATAACAGATTAATAAACCAAAAATTATTCCTAATACTATCATAGTACACTCTCCCCCTAATCACCTTTAAGGTGCTTATCACACCAAACAATAAAACCAATCATTAGCAAAAAAATCAAAAATAAAACTAGAAACATTATGAAATCTACTAGCATTGTATCCTCCTTCAAGAATATAATCATTCTACCACGAAAAGTATAAAAATGATATAAAGATTACGGATATAAAATAAAGATTATATAAAGATTGTCTCCTGAAATAACCTAAGACAACCTATCCTAAGACTTGTTTCAAATAGCTGCCAAGAAATTACAAATCAGGTGAATAAAATTCTTTTTGGATTATTTGTCATCATAATTTTCAATCTTAATCATACGATAACCGATACCAATATGAGTTTGAACCATTTTAGAGTAACCCAATCCTAATTCGATTTTTTTTAGCAATGTATTAACAAAAACTCTCAAAGCAGAAAAATCTTCCTCATAATATCCCCAAATTTCCTTGACAATAAAACGATAAGTCAACACTCTATCAACATTCTCTGATAGAAGACAAAGCAACTTATACTCAATCGGGGTTAAGTGAATTTCTTGGTTATTAACAAATACACGATTAGATAAAAAATCAACATGTAGCCAGCCATTAGTAAAAGATGATTTTTCAGAATTACCGTCACTTTGTTGATTCATCTGCTTTGACCTCCTAAGACTAACTCTTAACCGAGCGAAAAGCTCATCAATGCTAAAGGGTTTCGTCAAATAATCATCTGCCCCAGCATCAAGTGCATCAATCTTGTCACTTTCTTCTCCACGTGCACTAACAACAATAACAGGTAGCTGTGAAAAGCTACGAATCTTGTCAATAATGTCTTTACCATCCATATCTGGCAAACCCAAATCCAATAATAATAAATCTGGAAATTGCGAAATGATCTGACGCAAAGCTTCCTCTCCAGTCCGAACTGATACATAATGATAACCTTCAACTTCCATTGCTAAGGATAAAAGTCTGTTAACGGAAGAGTCATCTTCACAAATTAAAATCTTAACATTTTCATTTTTCATGTAATACATTCACCTCCGCTAGTGGTAGTGTAAATCCAAAGATAACTCCTTTAGGAGTATTGTCATGGACGTAAATAGTCCCCCCATGTGCTGTAATAATACTCTTACATAAAGATAGTCCTATACCTAGGCCTCTTTTACCATCGGATGCCAAATTTTCTGATGTATAAAAAAGGTCAAAAATCTTTTCTTTTGCTTGATCGTTAATACCAGGACCATCGTCAGAAACCTCAACCACCAGGTTCTGATCCTTTCTATTACTCGTCAATGTAATTAAAGATCCTTCATGCGTATATTTAACTGCATTGTTAATGATATTAACCAGTACTTGCACAATCAAGGGAGCATCCATTTTAGCTATTAATAAATCATCTGATAAAATTAAAACAAAGTCATGATTCTTAATATGTTGATCCACATGTTTCAAAGCTTCTTCAATCAACTCATCGAAAACATTTATTCTTAATGAAAGAGTAGTATCATTATCCAATTTAGTAATTGACAATAAATTTTCAATCAGATTAATCAACCACATAGAGTCATCGTAAATATAGGCAGCTAATTCTATCATACGCTGTTTCTCCATGATTCCCCCCGTCTCCATCATTAATTTAGACTGACCTGATATGCTTGTAAGTGGAGTTCTCAAATCATGTGAGATTCCCCTTAACAAATCAACCCTTAACTGTTCTTTTTGTATTTTAAGTTCCATTTTTTGTTGTTCTTCGCGTAATGCTTCTTTTTCTAATGCCAAGGATGCCTCTCCTAAAACAGTTAGAATAACAGATTTTTCAAACAGGTCAATCATTGTTTTATCCTCTATTAAAATACCAATAATAGCAAAAACAGAATCTTTACCTCTGACAGATAAATACAGAAATTTAGCAGCAGACAAGGTGTTTGTTGTTGCTCCAGCTTGTTTATTATTATATAAAACCCACTCAACCACTCCTCGCTCATTGTACTGATAGTAATCAGCTAAGGTCCTCAAAGAATGACTGGTAGGGAAATATTTCGGCGTCTCCAAAGTACCACCTGTTACAGGATAAATCACCACATCACTATTCAATAATTTTTTGACTTGAATAGCTAGTTCTTCTAAAATGGAAGGAATAGAGTCTGCCTGAGATAATCCTCTATTTGTTTGTAGTAACAACTCTGTTAGATAAGATTTTTCAGTAGATAATCTTGCCTGCTCTTGAATCCTTTTTATGAGACTAGAAGTAATCAGACCAGTAATTAACATAATAGCAAAAGTCATAGGATAAGTAGGAGTAAAAGAAGTAAAAGTGTAGTAGGGAGCCACAAAAAAGTAATTAAAACAAAGAACTGATAAAATAGAAGAAATCACACTATAAAGTTTTCCTTTTGTCCAAACAGCATTTATTTGAACGTTTAATATATATATTATTATAATGTTGTTGGTACTGAGATTCCAGAAACGAAATAAAAGACCTGTTAAGGTTACTAGCAACAATACCACCAGTGTTTTAACCAAATCACTGAAAGAAAATTGCCATTTAGAAAACCAAGAAGGCAACGAGAGCTTACCAACCGAAGTCTCTTTTTTTCCTCTAGTATTATGGACTACAAACATATCCAAATCAGGAACATTCTTACTAAGAACTTCCACAATATTTTCTTTAGGCCAAATAGTTCTGGAGCCACTTTTTCCGACTACTAACTTAGAAACACGGCTCAATTTTGCGTAATCAGCAATCTGCTTGGTCACATTATTATAATCCATAACTGTCACCTTAGCTCCCAACCGCTCTGCCAATTCCAAGTTCTGATGTAACTCCTGATTAGTCAGTTCCCTATCTAAACTACCAATATACAGGGCTGTAAAGTCTGCATTAAGAGCACTTGCTAATCTTGAAGCAGCGCGAATGACATGTGAAGAGGAGGGAGAGGGTGACACACAGACCAAGACATGTTCCTTGGTCACAATACTATCTTTAACTTTTTTTCCTCGAAAAGCACTTCCATTAATCTGATCAGCTGCTTTACGCAAAGCGATTTCTCTCAAAGATATTAACTTTTCTTCAGTAAAAAAGTGACGCTTGGCCAATTTAGCTTGCGATTTAGAATAAATTTTTCCTTTATCCAATCGTTCAAGTAAATCTGATGGGTCAATATCTACAAGTTCAATCTGATCAGCCTGATCAAAAATAGCATCTGGAATTATCTCATTAACTTGAATCCCTGTAATAGCTTCAATCACATCGTTTAAACTTTCAATATGTTGGACATTTACAGTAGTATAGACATCAATCCCTGCATAAAGCAGTTCCTTAATATCTTGGTACCTCTTTTTATTACGTGACTCAAAACAGTTAGTATGAGCCAATTCATCCACTAAAATAATGCGTGGTTGACGCCTTAAAGCAGTATCAATATCAAACTCATTTAAGGTGATACCTTTATATTTTATTGTTTTAGGAGATAATTGCTCAAGACCAATCAGTAAAGCCATAGTCTCAGGTCGATTATGAGGTTCAATGTAACCTACTACCACATCTACTCCAGCTTTTTGAGCTCGCTGCGCTTCTCTAAGCATAGCATAGGTTTTTCCAACTCCTGCAGCATAACCAAAATAAATTCTTAACGCCCCTGTTTTCATAACATCACCTTAGTTAACCCAACCTTTTGTAGTAAAATCATTTATCAGAAGTCATTATAACCTAATTTTATTTTTTTTACAATAGCCTTCCTGAGATTATATCATGGGACGAGTATGAGTTCACCAAGGGAAAGATGAGCTTCATTACGCAAGATTTTAACAATCTCAATATCATCACTGTTCTTGAGGGAAGAACACAAGCTATCATTCGTAATCACTTTCTTAAGTATGATAGAGCTGTCCGATGTCGCGTCAAAATTATTACTATGGATATGTTTAGCCCTTATTATGCCTTGGCTAAACAGATTCGCTTTCAAATTTCTAGGCTCAGGCTGAAACAGTCTCCCAGACTGTTTCACTCCCGAATGCTAAAATCGTGTTGGATCGCTTTCACATTGTACAACATCTTAACCGTGCTATGAGTCGTGTGCATGTCCAAATCATGAATCAGTTTCATCGAAAATCCCATGAATACAAGGCTATCAAGCGCTACTGGAAACTCATTCAACAGGATAGCCGTAAACTGAGTGATAAGCGATTTTATCGTCCTACTTTTCGTATGCACTTAACCAATAAAGAGATTTTAAACAAGCTTTTGAGCTATTCGGAAGACTTGAAACACCACTATCAGCTCTATCAGCTCTTGCTTTTTCACTTCCAGAATAAGGAAACAGAGAAATTTTTCGGACTCATTGAGGACAATCTTAAGCAGGTTCACCCTCTTTTTCAGACTGTTTTTAAAACCTTCCTCAAGGATAAAGAAAAGATTGTCAACGCCCTTCAACTACACTATTCTAACGCCAAACTGGAAGCGACCAATAATCTCATCAAACTTATCAAGCGCAATGCCTTTGGTTTTCGAAACTTTGAAAACTTCAAAAAACGGATTTTTATCGCTCTGAATATCAAAAAAGAAAGGACAAAATTTGTCCTTTCTCGAGCTTAGCTGACTTCAACCCACTACAGTTGACAAAGAGCCAAAAAAGAAAGGACGAAATATGTCCTTTCTAGATATTAGCTGACTTCAACCCACTACAGTTGACAAAGAGCCAAAAATCCCCTGGCAAGTACCAGAGGATAAGAGCTTATTTCATTGTTGGGAAGAGCAATACATCACGGATAGTAGTTGTATCAGTGAGAAGCATGCAGAGACGGTCGATACCGATTCCCAAACCACCTGTTGGTGGCATACCATATTCAAGAGCCTCGATGTAGTCATAGTCGATACCGGTCGCTTCATCGTCACCAAGTTCTTTTGCTTTTGCTTGGGCTTCAAAACGACTAAGCTGGTCGATTGGATCGTTGAGCTCAGTAAAGGCATTACCGTACTCCTTAGTCATGATGAAGAGCTCAAAACGGTCAGTAAAGCGTTGGTCTTCAGGGTTCTTCTTAGCCAGTGGAGATACAGCTACTGGATGTCCATAGACAAAGGTTGGTTGGATTAAAGTTTCTTCAACAAACTCTTCAAAGAAGGCATTGATGATGTGACCAACCTCAGTATAGTGTTTCTCAACTGGAACTTTCTTCTCAGCAGCGATAGCCTTAGCTTCTTCCAAAGTCATATCTTGCCAGAAATCTACACCAGTAATTTCTTTGATAGCATCCACCATGTGAACACGTTTAAATGGTTCGTTGATTTTGATTTCAGTTCCTTGGTAGTTGACTGAGCCGTCGCCCTTAACTGATTTAGCAGCGTGTTGGATAATGCCTTCCGTCAAATCCATGATGTCTTGGAAGTCTGCATAAGCTTGATAGACTTCAATGGAAGTAAACTCAGGGTTGTGAGTAGCATCCATTCCTTCGTTACGGAAGATACGGCCAATTTCATAGACGCGTTCCATACCACCAACGATAAGGCGTTTCAAGTGAAGCTCAGTCGCGATACGAAGAACCATGTCAATGTTTTGGGCATTGTGGTGGGTGATAAATGGACGGGCAGCAGCACCACCAGCTTCGTTGTGAAGAACAGGTGTTTCCACTTCAAGGAAACCTTTTTGGTCAAGGTAACGACGGATTTCAGAGATGATTTTTGAACGAGTGACAAAACGCTCGAAGCTTTCACGGTTAGAAATCAAGTCCAAGTAACGTTTACGGTAAATTGTTTCAACGTCTGTCAAACCGTGGAATTTCTCAGGAAGAGGACGAAGGGCCTTAGACAAGTGTGTAATGTGAGTCGCCTTGATAGAGAGTTCACCCATATCTGTACGCATCACTTCGCCTTCGACACCAAGGAAGTCACCAAGGTCTGCTTTTTTGAAGATTTCGTAGTTTTCTTCACCGACAGCATCTTTACGAACGTAGATTTGAATCTGTCCTTCGCGGTCTTGAAGGTGGGCAAAACCTACTTTACCTTTACCACGTTTGGTTACCAAGCGTCCTGCGATAGTAGCTGTTTCGTTTTTATCATGTAATTGTTCTTTATCGAGGTCAGCAAATTTATCTTTTAATTCTTGTGAATTTGCAGTGCGTTCAAAGCGTTTTCCGAAAGGATCGATTCCTTGTTCACGGAGCGCAGCCATTTTTTCACGGCGAACGATCTGCTGGTCATTTAGTTCTTCCATATGTTCTGTAGACATGGGATCCTCCTAGTTTTACTCAAAATTGAATACGATGAGTCATTTTTGCGATACTCCCATTTTATCATAAATAAGCAAGAAATTCACGGATAATCTTTAAAAACTACAAAGAACTTGACGCCAAAATCACTGAAAAAACTGGGATAAGCAAGAAATTTCAACATCTCAGAAAAGGGATCTGACCATGTTTATGGATTATACTTTAACCCTTGTAACTTTCATGACGTGTGCTACTTTTTATATAAGAGCAAGCCAAGCAAATCTAAAACTGAAACAATTGACGTAAAAAACATTAACAACTTCAATCTTGTCATTCATATACCTGATATGACAGAATAGTATAATTTTTAACCTTTTAGTCTTTTGATTTTTTACACTTCTTGCCAATTTTCTTGGTCTTCTTTAAAGCGTTTTAGGAGATCCAAGCCTTCTGGGGTGATATAGCCTTCTTCTTGGGCTAGATGGATAAGCTCGCTATAGTTTGAAAGTGTTACTAGTTTGACACCAGCATCTGCAAAATTCTTATCTGCTTTTTGCAATTGGTAACTAAAAATCGCTACAACTCCAAGCACATCTGCTCCTTCTCGTTTAGCGGCTGCTACGGCTTCGAGAACAGAACCACCTGTTGAAATAAGATCTTCAACCACCACCATTTTTTGACCTTGGGCTACACGGCCTTCAATTTGATTACCAGCTCCGTGGTCTTTTGGTTTGCTACGGATGTAGGCAAAAGGCAAGTCCATCTTATCAGCAATGATAGCTCCGTGTGGAATCCCTGCTGTCGCAGTTCCTGCAATCACTTCTACCTCAGGAAAGGCTTCTTTGATGGCTTCCACAAAGCCATTTTCAATGAGAGTACGAGTTTCTGGATAGGCTAGTGTCACACGATTATCAGTGTAAATCGGTGACTTGATACCAGATGCCCAAGTAAAAGGCTCCTCTGGTTTGAGGTAAACGGCTTGGATTTTCAAGAGATGGCTAGCGATATCTTTAGCAAGTGTCATGGTATTCTCCTTTTATTTTTATAATCTAGTTCTTTAATTCCAGTCCTGTGTCCATTCATCCTTGATGGCATGATAAGCTGCAACAGGATCCTCAGCTTGGGTAATGGGACGTCCCACTACGATATAGTCACTGCCGATTTGATAGGCATCAGCAGGTGTCATAACACGTTTTTGGTCTCCAACAGCAGCTCCCTGAGGACGAATGCCCGGTGTTAGACAGATAAAATCTGGATTGGTAGCCTGCTTGATGAGTTGCACTTCCTGAGCCGAGCAAACGACACCATCCAAACCCGCTTCAGCTGTCTTCTTAGCATAATGAATGACAGACTCTTGCAGGCTGGTTTGGATATTTTGAAACTCCTGCATCTGCTCTTCTGAGGTTGAGGTCAGCTGAGTCACTGCAATCAATTTGGCTTGGATTCCAAGACCTTCACGCGCAGCCTTCATCATCTCTACACCGCCAGCAGCATGAACATTGGTCATATCCACACCAAGCTGAGACAAAACCTTCATGGCTGACTTGACTGTATTGGGAATGTCATGAAGTTTAAGGTCAAGAAAGACGCTATGTCCCAAGTTTTTAAAATAGGAAATAATCTCAGGCCCCGTTGCGTAATAAAGCTCCATCCCTACCTTTAGATAAAGGCTTTCTTCTGCTGGAAAAAGAGCTAAAAATTCCTTGACTGCCTCAAAACTAGGAAAATCAAGAGCAATGACTGGACGATGTTCTCGCATAGGTTTCTCCTTTTACCTTTGCTAGTGAGAGAGTCTGGGCAACAGAAGCCACGAAAAAAGGAACCTGCCAACAGCAAGGTTCCACGAAAAATGGGTAGTCTCCACCCTTTCACCGTCTAACCTTAGCTGCCTCTCTGGACTGCTTTAAAGGTTTTCTATTATTCTATTATTTCTACTAGCACTTGTCAAGTAAAAACAGCTAAATCCATGTTGACTGCTATTGAACACCTCACAAGACTCTTTCCAAAAGAATAGTTAAAGACTTTCACTTCGGACAGAGAAAAAGAGTTTGCTTGTTACCCTTTAATTGAACAAATGGGAATTCTGTTTTATTTTGCGGATGCCTATTCATCTTGGCAAAGGGGAAGTAATGAGAATGCGAATGGACTTCTTCGTGAGTATTTTCTTAAACCGATTTGGCAACAATTACCGAAAAAATCCTTAATGATGCTTTGCTAGCTTATTAATCACCGTCCCCAAAAATACTTGGATTACAAGACAGGTTTTGAAGCACTTTTTGAAGCACTTATAGAGGAGATTTAAAAATGTTGCATTTTTTATTGCAATTTATCAGTTATCTTATCACCCAAAACTTCTGCAATTAGTATGAGCACTATTGTTATTTTTCTTTTTTCGTACACTCAAATCAAAATATAGCAATAATACTATTCTGTAGAATTGCTGTCAAAAAGATCAGTTCATTTTCCCTTCCCACTTGTGTTTATAATCATTAAAATAACTCAATTAAGAAATTTTCTTTTTCCTAATAGTTATCGTAATTAAAGTTAATAGAAGAACAATCCAAATAAGTAGTGTTAGATTAGAAATTAGAGTTTTATTCCATGAAAATTCCTCCCATTTTGTGAAAAACTTAGTAAACAGTCCCATAAAACTATAATCTGTTATCTTCGCAACTGTCTTATCCAAACCAGATAGCATCGGTAAGAAAGCAACTAAAATCATAGCAGGAAGACTGATAACCTGAGCTACTACTTGGCTCTTCGCGGTTAAACCTATCAATAAATAGAATAAAATGATGGATAAAGAGGTTAGAAGAACGATTGTAATATAATTAAAAGTATGTACAATTGTAACTCCTAAAATAAGAGGAGTAGTTCCCATAATCACAAAAGTTAGCAAAAAAGGAAGAAACATAGTTGATAAAATGTATTCGGAGCCTTTAACACCACTCAACAGAAGAGTTTGTAAATTGTACTTTTCTTTTTCTTCAGACAAGATAATAGTTATAGGACTTCCAACAGCCAAAGAAAGAGGTAAACACATCATCAAAAGAACTAATGCCTGTTGATCGTTGACCTTCCCCTGTGTTTCCATAAGATATTTATAAAAATATGTGAAAGCAAAAGGCACTAAAACTTGCAATAAAATACTCTTATTGGAAAGAATAATTTGACAACGCAACCATACCAAAGCCAGAAACCGTTTAAGCATTTAGCTTTCCTCCTGTTAATGTGATAAAAATATCTTCTAAAGTAGGCTCACATGAATGAATTGAAAAAATATTTTCCAGATCAGCCTGAGATACCTGTTCTAGTGATGTAAAATCAAAAGTTATCTGATTCCCATTATAATCTGTAACCTTAATCTTTTTATCTTTATTATATCTTTGAATGAGTTCAGAAGGAGCTCCTTGCTCAACTAATTTCCCTTTATTTAATAAGGCAACATAATCACATAAAAGAGTTGCTTCATTCATATCATGAGTCGTTAGAAAAATCGTTGTCCCTGCTGTTTTCAATTCTAAAATTAACTCATGAATTGTTCGAGAAGTTGTGGGATCTAGACCTGAGGTCGGTTCATCCAGAAAGAGTACAGCGGGTTTGTTGATAAGAGCTCGTGCTAAAAGCATTCGTTGCCTCATTCCAGTGGATAATTTTCCTGCTACCATCTTGCGACTATCATATAATCCTACTCGCTTTAACAAATTATCAACACGTGATTTACTAATATTATAAAATTTACTATAAAAAAGAAGATTGTTATACAGAGACATTTTCTCATAAAATCCACTTGTATCGCTAACCAATCCAATTCTCTTTAATTCACCGCTTGTTAAATTTTGAGATTTTTGTCCCAAAATAATAGATTGTCCTTTATCGGCAAGGAACTGCCCAGTCAGAATATTAATCGTTGTGGTCTTTCCAGAACCAGATGGTCCTAAAAATCCAAAAATCTGACCTTCTTTAACAGTGAAGCTTATATCATTTAAAGCTATTTTATCACCAAAACTTTTTGATAAATGGCTAACTTCAATCATACTCATTGCACCTCCTTTATATTCTACATTTTTACTTAACATCTATTTACTTATCTTTATCAAATAAACGTCTTAAAAAAAACAATAACATTAAGCATATAACCGTTAGCAAGATTGTTTCAATATTATTGATAATACGATACATTCTCAAGCAGTATAAAATAATTATATATATGCAAATACTCATTATACCTATTTTTTTAAACATACTAAGCCTCCTTGCTAAATAATAAAGTTATATAATAACTAAGACACACTATACCTAACATAATAAATATCCACAGCATTAAAAATATTATCATACCAATAAAAATATCCACTGGTAACTGAATAAATGTTCTAAAATTAACAAGCAAAAATAAAATCTCAAACGATGAAAAAAGCCATACTATATTTTCCAATGATGGCAAAAATAATACCCAAGAACAATACTATTAATTGTGTTTCTATAACAGTGAACTGCCCAATAGCAGATAAAAAAGCTACTCCTCCTGATAATAAGCAAAAACAAACTGAACGAATAAATGTTTTCGCTCTAATATTGTTATCTTTCACTTTATTATTTTTTTACAAATTGGACATTCTCCGTTTTCCAGAACATATTTTTCTTGACTTAGAGCATGATTTCTCATATTATAAACGTAAGCGTTATCTATTAGGATTTCATTATAACATCCCAGAAATATTTTAATTATTAAATTAGTCATTATCCCTCCCAAAATAGCAGGCATCTCTGGTGTAGTCGGCCACTTTGTCTTATCAGATAAAGTGTACTTATTTATATCTTTGTTTATATTCCGACAACCAAAGCAAGAACCGATGGTAGGGATATATATATTATCAATAATAAGATAGCATCCATTAAACCCTCCTGATATGTAGGATATCTTATGCGATACAGCAAATTGATTGACAATTTTTATAATATCAATGGGCGTATCAATTGCTTTAACGATAAAATCTATACTCCCATATTCCGCAACAATTTTTTCTCATTCTTCTACTGAAGAAACTTTAATAGAAATAGGTACTACCTGAACATCTGAATTATACTTGTGTATTTTTTCAGAAAGAACATTAATCTTCTCCTTACCAACATCCGACTCTGTATAAAGAATTTGCCTATTTAAATTTGATGGTTCTATTATATCGTAATCAGCGACAATAAGTTTCCTCACTCCATACATACTTAGACTTAGAGATATATAACATCCTAAGGCTCCTGCTCCTAATACTAATACTGTTTTATTCTGTATTTTATTATACTCTTCATTATAAAATAACGAATAGCAACCTTTAGTTCTAGAATATCTACTATCAATATCTATCTCATCCGAAATTAAAATTTGTTCATTTAATAGTTCAAATGTTAGTTTACTGCCTAATACTTCTTCTATCTCTAATAGTTCCTTACAACTATTAAATAGATCGTTGATAAATTCTTGCGAAATTTGAGGTTCTATAGCTATTTCCCGCATACTCCGAACACGCAAATACATTATACCTTCTTTTTTATAAGCAAAAACATAACTATTTACGTAGAACATATTTCGTCCTTCCTCTCATATATAATATAGAAAGCAGTATAGAAACAATCACCCCTCCTATACTACGAACAATAATATTAGGTGTCAAAAACTGTAATAGTTGACTCAAAGGGAAATAAATAATAACAAATGCTATTAAAAGTTGAACTATATATTGAAAATTCAAGTTATTATTGTTAGAATTCAAGTATCTTAAAATAATACCACTATCATACTGAAAAAAAGGAATTGAATTAATAAAAATCATACCTAAGTTAATGATAAAAAATAAGAGTCCAAGCAATTTATACGATGTGAACAATAAAACAAGTAAACCTGTAAGTGATAAAATCGAATTTGAAGCAATTCCTGCTAACATAATTTTCAAAAATTGTTTTTTATTTTTTAAGAATTGCACCCCACTTAAATCTACAAAAAAAGCCAAATTAAACAAAAGTAGCATTATTCCACAATTTGGGATCTCAATTTGATAATTATTAGCAATTATGGCATGACTAAATTCATGTATCGTTGCAGATATAATAACAACAAGCAACCAAAATAAAAGAATGTTTAGCGTTATTGGAAAGTTTTGGAAATTAGTCAAAATATCCGCCCTATAAATATACATAATAAAACATTGCAAAATAAGAGCCAATGGGAAAATACCAAATAGGATTTTTTCAAAATTCTTATTAAATCTTTTATAGTTTAATTTTTCAGATAATGTTATATTAAAGTCCCAAGATATTTTAAAAATATTTATCTTTTTTCGTGATTTCATAGAATCTATAAGTCCCATTTTACTAAGAACAATATAAAATCTTAAATAATATTTCTTCCCTACTAACACTAATAAGTCCGATATGGTAAATTCTTGACCTATTAGTTGCTCTAACCATTTTTTTCCTGTTTCCCAACTAATACATGTTTCTTACTGGATGGTATATATAGATGATACTGTCCCTCAGTCCGCAATCAATAAAATAATAACTAATTCTATTAATCTCTTGCTGCAAGACTAATACGGAAAATTCAAATGACTGTCTAAAATGAAATTGAAAAAGCTTAATGTTAGTAAATGAACAAACTTCAACAACCAGCAAGAGCAAGGATTGCTAAACCAAATCCGATACCTGTTGCAAGTCCAGCTGAAAAATCACTAACTGGTACTGAAATTTTTTCAATTTCCTCAAATAAAAAGTTATCTTGCATGATTATCACTCCCTATCTTTTTAACAATAGGCTACTCCAATTAAGAGAACTACCCCAGTTCCAAGTAAAACTCCCCCAAAATTCACCATCTGTAGAGGCTACGATTTCTTCAATTTCTTCAAATAAGAATACTTCATCTGACATATGTGTTACCTTCTTCATAAAAAATTATTTTGCAATCGATTACACTGCATAATGTAACATAAAGAAAAACAGATATCAAATATTAAACGTAAAAACTAGTCACTAAAGTACTATGAGAAAAAGGTAAAACCTAGCGACGCGATGAGCGCTGGGTCGTTTGGTTTCGATTGCTCTCTTCCTCTTGTTTTTTCTGTTCTTCTTCTAAACGTTTACGTTCTTCTTCCTTCCTTTTCTCAGCTTCTTCGGCCTCTTTTTTGGCTTTTTCTTCTGCTTCCATAATCAATTTATCCGCTACAGTGTAGCTGTAGATTCCAGCTTCCATATCGACCACACTTGGTTCTGACAATTGAGGTTTAATCTTGCTGTAATAAGGCAGTTTCTTACTCATTTCAGAAAGCGGAACCAAGACTTCGTCCGAATCATTCATGGTCAATCGAATTAAATCTGATGTGACCTTGCTTGGGGCTAGTTCCACCTTCTGGATAGCCGCCTTGAGTTCTGGACTAATTTGAGCAAGTTCTGAGACAAAAGCCTTGATTTGTTCACTATCATTAAAGAGAACTGATATATAAGTTTCTGGTAGACTGACCAAACTCACAGCACTGGTCTCAAGCTGACCACTGGAAAGAATAGGATAATGGTTTTCACCAGAAATATAGTAGGCCACAATATCATATTCCTTGACCTTGATAGTGAACTTGGTTGGAAATTGATAAACAAGTTGAGCTGATTCAACCCAATAGTTAGACTTAATCTGCTTTTCATATTTTTCCTTGTCTAGCAGAAGGTTAATCGTATAATCCGAATCCTGAATACCTGAAGCCTGTCGAATATCATCAGCCGTAGTGTGCACCGTTCCCTCGACACGAATATCCTTCATGGTCGCATAAGGACTGAGTAGGTAGGCAGAGACAATCAATAAAAGCAGACTTGGAAATAAAATCGTTAGAGCTCGCAAGATATGGATACCAGGAATCTTTGCTTTGGCTAGTTTTTCTTTTGTAGCCTTTTTAGCAAGCTTTTTATCCTGTTCCTCGCTCTCTTTAGACCCTGATTCTTCTATCTCTTCTTCCTCTTTGTCAGCCTCTGAGGATGCTACTTTTTCCTCAGACTCTTCCTTAGCTGATTCTGGGTCTTTTGGATTAGATTCACTCTCTCGGTCCCCAGTTTCATCTGACTCTTCAGATTTTGAAGCCATTCGAGCCTGTCTTTCCTTTTCCTTCTCCTCAGCTAGGGCTGCCTCTTCTTCAGCCTTCTTTTTTAGGTATTCTTGGTTTCGTTTCTGCCATTCTGATAACTCTTTAAATTCTTCGAGGATTTCTTTGCCCTCATTTTTCTTATCTTTTGACATTTACTTTCCTTATGATAAATCTTTTTTCAACAATTGATAAAAATCTGCTAGAGATTTCAATTCCTTGGAAGCCTTCATCTTAGCTTGGTAGTCTTCCTTGTGGCTTAGTAAGTGAGACAGCTTCTCTTCCAAACTATCCAAAGTCAAATCACTTTCTTGAAGCTCTTCTGCATAGCCTTTTTTTACAAAGTAAGCTGCATTTTCAATCTGGTCTCCACGACTAGCTTCACGACCAAGTGGCACAATAACATGCAATTTTGCCATGGCCAAGAGCTCAAAAATCGTATTGGCACCACCTCGTGTCACAACAATATCAGCCAATTCCATCAAGGGTTGATAGAGATTGGTCACATAGTCAACACGAAAAAGATTTTGGCTCAACTCATTCAGGCTAGAATCTCCAGTTAAATTGATAATATTGTAGCGCTCTGTCAGTTCTTTCTTATGGTCTGTCACCAATTGGTTAAAGACACGAGCGCCTGCAGAACCACCGACAAACAATACAGTTGGCAATTTAGGATTAAAGTGGGTTTGGATATCCACCAATTCATCCGGTTCTGGATTTTTTTGGTCTGAAACCTTGGTCACTGCTCCCACATGCTCGACCTTAGACAAACTCGAAGCTTGTTCAAATGTTGAATACATCTTCGTCGCAAATTTATAGGCGATTTTATTGGCCAAGCCCATAGACAGGTCAGATTCGTGAATAAAGACAGGCACTCCTGACACACGCGCAGCGATAACGGGCGGTACAGAGACAAAGCCTCCCTTTGAAAAAAGGGCCTGTGGACGAACTCGTAACATGATAAAGAGCGATTGGACAATTCCCCAACCAACTTTGAAGACGTCCAGCATATTTTGCAAAGAGAAATAGCGACGCAATTTCCCAGTTGCAATGGAATGGAAGGTGACATCCAAGCCTGACTTGAGGATTTCTTGGTGTTCAATACCACTCTTGTCCCCGATATAGTGGACTTCCCAGCCATCTTCGATGAACTTGGGCATTAACAAAAGATTGAGGGTAACGTGTCCAACCGTCCCCCCACCTGTAAAGACAATTTTTTTCATATTATTCCTTTAACTCCGCTACTGTGTCGATAAAGAGGTCGCCACGTACTTCAAAGTTAGCATACATATCCCAGCTGGCATTGGCTGGACTGAGAAGGACTACATCTCCTTGAGTCGCAAGTTCATAGGCCTTGCGGGTCGCATCTGCAATATCAGTCGCATCCACATAAGCCACACCAGCCTTGTCTGCTGCCCGTTTGACACGTTCGGCAGACTGACCAAGAATGACCATCTTCTTGAGTCCAGTAATATCTGGAACCAAATCGTCAAACTCATTGCCACGGTCCAAACCACCTGCAATCAAGACTACCTTGCTGTTGTCAAATCCTGACAAGGCTTTTTGAGTTGCCAAGATATTGGTTGACTTACTGTCGTTATAAAATTTAACACCCTGAATTTCATCCACAAACTGGAGACGGTGTTTGACACCACCAAAGGCTGAAAGAGTTTCTTTAATGGTTTGGTTGTCTACACCACGAAGCTTGGCTACAGCAATCGTCGCAAGGGCATTTTCCACATTGTGGCTACCTGGAACTCCGATTTCACTCGCTGCCATGACCACTTCTCCACGGAAGTAGAGCTGACCATCTTCCAGATAAGCTCCATCAACCTTTTCCAGTGTTGAAAATGGAACTACAGTAGCTTGTGTTTTGCTAGCCAATTCTTTTGCCAAGTCTTGGTTAAAGTTCAAAACAAGAAAATCAGCCGCTGTCATCTTGTTTTGGATATTCCACTTAGCTGCTACATATTCCTCAAATGATCCATGATAATCGATATGAGTTGGCATGAGGTTTGTAATAACCGCAATCTCAGGATGGAATTCTTGAACGCCCATGAGTTGGAAAGAAGAAAGTTCCATAACAAGCGTGTCCTTGTCTGACGCAGTTTGGGCCACTTGACTAGCTGGATAGCCGATATTCCCTGATAAAAGACCATGTTGCCCAGCAGCAGTCAAAACTTCCCCAATCATGGTCGTTGTAGTTGTTTTTCCATTTGAACCTGTTATACCGATAATGGGCGCTTCTGAAATCAAGTAAGCCAATTCCACCTCGGTCAAGACAGGGATACCTTTGGCCAAAGCCTTTTCAATCATGGGATTGCTGTATGGGATGCCTGGATTTTTCACCATGAGGGCAAACTCTTCATCCAAGAGTTCCAAAGGATGGCCACCTGTAATGACCTTGATTCCTTCTTCCAGCAAACTTTGCGCAGCTGGATTGTCCTCGAAAGGTTTCCCATCATTTACTGTCACAATGGCACCTAGCTTATCCAACAAACGAGCTGCCGATTCACCAGACTTGGCCAAACCTAAAACAAGGACTTTCTTATTTTTAAATTGATCTATTACTTTCATGTCTCGAACTCCATTTCTACTCCTACTATTTTACCATTTTTATGGAAATAAAAAAGCCACAAAGTGTGTTTGTGACTCTTTCTTCTAACTGATACTCTTCGAAAATCTCTTCAAACCACGTCAGCTTCGCCTTGCCGTACTCAAGTATAGCCTGCGGCTAGCTTCCTAGTTTGCTTTTTGATTTTCATTGAGTATGAATTTTACCTTATCATCTATGTGATAAATCGGTAACTCGAATGACTTGGTCCACTTGCTCCCAAATCAGAGGATTGTGGGTCGCAATAATAATGGTACGATTCGGATTTTTTAAAGATTCTAGGATAGAAAGTAATTCCTCAGAGTTTTTGGGGTCTAGTGAAGCAGTTGGTTCATCTGCGAGAATCAAAGGTGGATCCTTTAAAATTATCTTCGCTAATGCAACACGTTGTGCTTCTCCTCCTGATAATTCAAAGATAGGTTGCTTTAAATCCAAATAAGAGAGGTTTACACGGTTTAGAGCTTGTTTCATCAAAGAGATTTTCTCTTTTTCCTTCAACTTTTTACCAACTAAACCCAGATTGAGATTCTCTTTGACGGTTTGGCTTTCAATTAAGCCAAAATCTTGAAATAGGTATCCTAAGTAATCTCTAAAGAAAACAGAAGGCCTGATGTCCTTAAGAGAAGTGCCATCATAGATGATTTGTCCTTTGTCATATGGCTCTAATCGTCCAATCATATTCAAGAGTGTTGTCTTACCACAGCCACTTGTACCGATTAAGGCATAAATTTTCCCACCTTCAAAATGAAGATTCGTATCTGAAAATAGCTGACGGCTTCCAAATTTTTTAGATATATTCTTTAGTTCAATCATCCTATTTTCCTTTCATAATTGTCATAGAAACACGAGATTCTTTATGAGCTTGACGGTAAAGCGTCAAAACTGCACTAGCTAGAAAGACGAATAAAGTGAGCAAGCCAATCACCAAGTCTCGACTGCTTAAAATAAAGAGACTAGCACCAAATACAAAACTGGCAAATTGACTAACCATATACTGAGCATATGTTTCAAAAAATCGTAAACCTGAAATTCGTTTAATCAGAATATCTCGGCGGAATTGCTCGAAATATAGAAGATTGACAGAATAAAAGAGTAACAAGGAACTAGCTATTCCAACAATAGCTCCTAGGATTAAAGTTGCTGTTTCAGTTTGAACTTCATTATAACGAGTTAGATAAACACTTCTTCCTTCTTTAAGATAAGATACTTGCTCATAAATTCCAGCTTTCTTCAAGAGTTCTAGCCCACTCTCATATCCTTTGATAAAAAGTTGTTTTCCAGCATTGATAGACCAAACATATTTTGAAATGAAACTATCACCTGTAGATGTTGGAGTAAATACAACTAAAATCGGATCGGTTAAGTACTGAATGGATACTGGGCTTTCACCGTTATTATAAACAAATCGCTTTTCTCCAGTTGGAAGATAGCTAATAATCGCTCTCATTTCATACTCTAAAGGAGCACTTGCCTCCTCACTTGATTGCCCGTAATAGTTCAAACTTTCTTCAAAAGCTTTCTTAAGTTCTGCTTCCTGTGAACGAAGAGATTCTGGTAGTAAGAGTCCAAATTCCCCTTTTTGAAGATGGACTAACTTCTGTTTGGTCTCAGCATCTACCACGACCTTTTCCTTGTCCAAATAACTTGGGCTGACATAGAGAACATTAGCATCTGGACTATAGGTATCCAGTGTCTCTCCCTGTTCATTTTTTCCTTGAGGATTTGCAAAATGAATGAGATTATCTTTTACAAATAGAGCCTGTTCTTGTTCAACTGCTTCTTTGGAAAATTCATACCACTTGCTCTGATTTTCTGTATCTTTTCCTCTATCACCTAAGCCAAAAGAAATTTGATAATAGTCTGCTCTGTCCTTCCACGCTTGTTTTGAAATTTCAAGTTCTTTCAATCGTTGGTAAGACGTCAAGCCTGTCTTAACAGCGTATCCCACTGTAAAAACAGCTACTAACTGACACAATAGGGTTAAAGCCATCAAGCGTTTAAGGGGTAATCTCCCCTTAATAACAGGAACTAATGCTTTGTAACTCAAACTCATTAGATAAAGAAGCATTAGTAAAATTGAAATCGCCAATAAAAACAACAGATAGAAACTAATCCCAAAACCATAGGTGGCTAACAAGATAGGATAAAACAAACCTTGACTAAAAAGAAGGACTCCCCCACCTAGGAAGGAAAGGAGGGCTGATAGAAGGAGCCACTTGATATCAGTCGATAAAGAATGCCCCATAATGGATAAGAGAGTCTGACCAGAAAAGAGTTTTATACCTGCTGCTCTCATTTCCTTAATCCGAGTGATAATCACTAAAGCAAAGAAAGATAAGCCAAATATTGCTAAACTAATTAAAATAAGTGGATTTAGTAACATTCGAAAAGCAAGAGAATAGGGAGGTGTCTTTCGGTCAGCAATTGCTTTATAACCCAAATCTCCTAATTTATCGGCAAGCTTTTCTTTCGTCAAGGAGCCTGACAAAAGGAGATAACTATTTAGCGGATCACTACGTTCACGACTTTCTTGGCTAGCTTCTTGGAATTCTTTTGGTAAAGTTCCCTGACCATAAGTTGCATAAGTAAAGTGAGTCGTCCCATCCTTACTCGGCTCTACAATTCTTCTAGCTATTAAACTCTGTTCTGAGTTTGCAAAATTCTCCAATTCCTGTTCAAATACCTCACGCGTCGGTTCCTGAGTATCCTTTTTGACACGAAGTAAAGTAACGGAATCATAGCTTGCATATAAATATTGTGGCGCACGTAAGACAATAATCCAAGCAAGGAAGAAGCTGAGAAAAAAAGTTGATAGTAATATGAATAGTTTCTTCATAGTAGACTCCTTGTAAACAAAATTCCCCCCTGTAATTTCTTACAAGGGGAATTATCTAAGAAAACTAAATATTAGTCATAGTCATAGTAAAATGCTACTTGTTCCCCAAATTTAGTCCAAATCCAAGCCTCTGAAGTTTTCCCTGCAACTGCTGTTCCTTTATCTGAATGACTATCCCATTTACTTACAAGAGAAGAAGAATGATATTTTTTACCATGATAGTAATTTGAAAAAGCCCAACCACCTCCTGAACCTTCTCCATATGTCCATACTCCTCCATCTGGATATTGTACAGCAGCTGATGCAGCTCCCAATAATGTAAAGCTTGAAATAAGAGCTAGAGCAAGTAATCTATGTTTTTTCGTTTTCATTTTATTTTTCCTTTCAAAAAAAGCACACCCTGAGCAACAATGCAACAAAATAAATCCTCCTCTCTCTTTTTTTGAAACCGATTTCTTATATAATAAGAATAGCATTTTTATTATTTGTTGTCAAGGAAAAAATCGAATTTTTTAGATATTTTACTATATTACCTTTATGAATAATATTTTTATATTACCTATATGAATAATATTATATAGTAGTTTTATTTCAAAATAATATGCAACCAGTACTAACCAAATATAAAATAGATGTCATTGACAAATTTTATTCAAGTTTTTCCCATTCATATTATCCAAGTAAAAGAGATGATGTTATAGTAAAAAAACAATTCAAACTATTGTAAAATTCCTACCAAAAAAAGAGAGCCAAAACTCTCTTTTTTATCTTCTTTTACCTTTTTTGACTGGCATGAGTGTGATGTCTCTCACACTAAAGTAAGCTAGGATTAACATGGCTATTGCTAGGAACATTTCTGTTGGTAATTGAAAAATTTTCAGAAAAGATAGAGCCAACAAAACCAAAAGTGCCACTAAAATACATACCATAGCGACGATATTGACTGTCCCTTTAATACTTTCTGGTGTCGCAAATACATAGAGTAGGAGCAGTAAAATCCCTAGGACTAAATAGACCATCTTTCTCTCTTTCTAGCTCTTATTCAGCTGATTTTTTCTTCTTGTTAGCTTTCTCACGCTCTGCCTTGTTAAGGATTTGTTTACGCAAACGGATAGACTCAGGCGTTACTTCCATGTACTCATCGTCGTTCAAGAACTCAAGAGACTCTTCAAGTGTCAAGATACGAGGAGTCTTGATAACAGCTGTTTGGTCCTTAGTAGCTGAACGAACGTTGGTCATTTGCTTCGCCTTAGTGATGTTAACTGTCAAGTCGTTTTCACGAGAGTTTTCACCGATGATCATTCCTTCGTAAACTTCAGTACCTGGGTTGACAAAGATAGTACCGCGTTCTTCGATAGACATGATAGAGTAAGTTGTAGCCTTACCAGCATCGATAGAAACAAGGGCACCACGGTGACGACCACCAATTTCACCTGGAATCAATGGCAAGTATTGGTCAAAGGTATGGTTCATGATACCGTAACCACGAGTCATTGACAAGAACTCAGTTGAGTATCCAATCAAACCACGCGCTGGAACAAGGAAGACCAAACGAGTTTGACCATTACCAGTTGAAATCATATCCAACATTTCACCCTTACGTTCAGAAAGGCTTTGGATAACAGATCCTTGGTATTCTTCTGGAGTATCGATTTGTACACGCTCAAATGGCTCACATTTAACACCGTCGATTTCTTTTACGATAACTTCTGGACGAGATACTTGAAGTTCATATCCCTCACGACGCATTGTTTCGATAAGGATTGACAAGTGCAATTCTCCACGTCCTGAAACAGTCCATTTATCTGGTGAATCAGTTGGGTCAACACGAAGGGAAACGTCTGTTTGCAATTCTGCCTGCAAGCGTTCTTCCACCTTACGAGAAGTTACCCATTTACCTTCTTTACCAGCAAATGGTGAGTTGTTGACCAAGAAAGTCATTTGAAGAGTTGGCTCATCGATGTGTAGAATTGGAAGAGCTTCAACTGCGTCTGTAGGAGTAATGGTTTCACCGACAAAGATGTCTTCCATACCTGAAACGGCAATCAAGTCACCTGCTTTTGCTTCTTGGATTTCACGACGTTCCAAACCAAAGAAACCGAAGAGTTTTGTAACACGGAAGTTTTTAGTTGTGCCGTCAAGTTTAGAAAGGGTAACTTGGTCCCCAACTTTAACAGTACCACGGAAGACACGACCGATACCAATACGTCCAACGAAGTCATTGTAGTCCAAAAGTGATACTTGGAACTGCAAAGGCTCATCTGAGTTATCTACTGGAGCCGGGATGTGGTCGATAATTGTGTCAAAGATTGGTGCCATAGTAGCTTCTTGGTCAGCTGGATCATCTGACAATGAAGAAGTTCCGTTGATCGCTGAAGCATAGACCACTGGGAAGTCAAGCTGGTCGTCATCTGCACCAAGCTCGATGAACAGTTCCAAGACTTCGTCCACTACTTCTGCTGGACGAGCTGATGGTTTATCGATTTTATTGACAACCACGATTGGGACAAGGTCTTGTTCCAAAGCTTTTTTCAATACGAAACGAGTTTGTGGCATGGTTCCTTCGTAGGCATCTACGACCAAGACAACACCGTCAACCATTTTCATGATACGCTCAACTTCTCCACCGAAGTCCGCGTGTCCTGGTGTGTCCATGATGTTGATACGAGTTCCGTTGTAAGCAACAGCCGTATTTTTAGCAAGGATGGTAATTCCACGCTCTTTTTCGATATCGTTTGAGTCCATAGCACGCTCAGCCAATTCAGTACGTGCATCAAGCGTTTCTGATTGTTTCAATAATTCGTCAACGAGGGTTGTTTTACCGTGGTCAACGTGGGCGATAATCGCAATGTTACGGATATCTTCTCTTAATTTTGTCATGATTTCCTCTAATATTCAAAATTTATTTTCTAACTGAACGATTATACCATAATTTCAAGTAAATAACATAACTCAAGCAAGTGTAAATGTTTTCACTCCGCTTTTCTTTTCACGTCAAGCCTTTTCAAAGCAAGCGACTTATGATAAGATAGGCACAGTATGCGTTTAGATAATTTATTAGCCCAAGAAAAAGTTAGCCGAAAGGCCATGAAGCAAGCACTCCTCAGAGGGGAAATTCTAGTCGATGGTTGCCCAGCCCGCTCCCTAGCTCAAAATATCGATACAGGACTACAAGAACTCCTTTTTCAGGATCGAATCATTCAAGGCTATGAACACACCTATCTTATGCTTCATAAACCTGCTGGTGTCGTGACAGCCAACAAAGACAAGGAACTTCCGACCGTCATGGACCTGCTTCCATCTGACATCCAGTCTGACAAGCTCTATGCCGTTGGCCGACTGGACCGAGATACAACGGGACTCCTCCTCTTGACCGATAACGGTCCCTTGGGCTTTCAGCTCCTCCATCCCCAATATCATGTCGATAAGACTTATCAAGTTGAAGTCAATGGACTTCTAACACCTGACCATATCCAAGTCTTTCAAAAGGGAATTGTCTTTTTAGATGGTACTGTCTGTAAACCTGCAAGACTAGAAATTCTATCTGCAAGTCCTTCCCTCAGTCGAGCCTCCATCACCATTTCAGAAGGAAAATTTCATCAAATCAAGAAAATGTTTCTCTCGGTTGGTGTTAAGGTGACTAGCCTCAAGAGAATCCAATTTGGGGACTTTACATTGAACCCAGATTTAGCAGAAGGTAACTACCTCCCTTTGAACCAAAAAGAGTTACAAATCATTAAAAACTATTTAGAGATGAGTCGATAAAATAAAAAAAGCTTTAAAACTAAAGCTTTTTTGTTTTTTTGCTTATCTAAAAACTACTGCGATTGTTAGAATCCAGTTAAGAACAGAAACTACAAGTCCTACGATGTTGAGAATTTTTTCTGTTTTATAGTCCAGTCCAGATTCTTTTTGGTATGAAAAAGCCAAAACCAATCCTATGATCCCCAAAATCAGACTCACTATTGGAGAAAGCAAACCAAGGACGATAGATAAGATACCTAAAATAAGTGAAGGTTTTTTCTTTTCTTGTGAATTCATATTATAAAATCTCCTTAAAATTAATATAAATGATGATACCATAAAATGCTAGCTTTATCTATCATTCGACAGATTTTTACAGAATGTTAGCTAGTCTTCACTTTCCCTTTCCAAGAATCCAAACCATAAGAAAGGATATAAATCTCAGAAAAACCTTGTTTTTTCAAGTAAAGGGCTGCATTTGTAACTCGTTGCGCACGTTGGTTTTCGTAGAGAAGGACAGGTTTATCCTTACGAAGGGCTGCAAGACTCGTCTTCAACTGACTTGAAGGAATATTGCGGGCACCAAGGATATGTTTTCTGTGGAATTCTGCTGGGTCGCGCAAATCAATCAATTGACCCGTACGAATCAAGGCTTCAAACTCCTCATTGTCTACAATTTTAGCCGCACGGCGAATACGAAGATAGTTAAAACCCATCCATGCCAACATTGCTAGTATAAGTGCCCACAAAATCCAAGTAACCATTAGTTCTTTTCTCCATTTTTCTCAATATAATCCAATTCTACCTTGTGCTCTCTGCGAAGAACCGCTTCTGCTTCTAGATAGTCTAATTTGTCCATCAACCCTGCATCGTAAATTCGAGAGAGCTCCAACTTCATCAGTTCAATATCATATAAGCGTTTTCCCATATAAACAATAATGCCAAATCGTTTGAGGAATTGTTGCACATCATAGAATGTTTTCATAAGACTCATTCTAGCAAAATTTTGTCTTTTTTTCAAGAAGAGACTCACACAATACTCCTGATTTTCCTATCTTCTTTGGCGATTCTGACACAAGTGTGGTACAATAAAAACATGAGAATTCAACAATTACACTATATTATCAAAATCGTCGAAACTGGCTCCATGAATGAGGCAGCCAAGCAACTCTTTATCACCCAACCGAGTCTTTCCAATGCTGTGAGAGACTTGGAAAATGAAATGGGGATTGAGATTTTTATCCGAAATCCCAAGGGTATCACCTTGACCCGTGATGGGATGGAGTTCCTCTCTTATGCCCGTCAGGTTGTCGAGCAGACCCAGCTTCTGGAAGAACGCTATAAAAATCCTGTTGCCCACCGCGAACTCTTTAGCGTTTCCTCCCAGCACTATGCCTTTGTGGTCAACGCTTTCGTCTCTCTACTCAAGAAAAGTGATATGGAAAAATACGAGCTTTTTCTTCGTGAAACGCGGACTTGGGAGATTATCGATGACGTCAAGAACTTCCGTAGTGAGGTCGGTGTCCTCTTCTTAAACAGCTACAACCGTGATGTTTTAACCAAAATGCTGGATGACAACCACCTGCTGGCTCACCATCTCTTCACAGCCCAGCCCCATATCTTTGTCAGCAAGACCAATCCTCTGGCAAAGAAAGACAAGGTCAAACTATCTGATTTGGAAAACTTCCCTTATCTCAGCTATGACCAAGGGACACACAATTCCTTCTACTTCTCTGAAGAGATTCTATCTCAAGAGCACCACAAGAAATCCATTGTGGTTAGTGACCGTGCCACCCTCTTTAATCTCTTGATTGGTTTGGACGGTTATACCATTGCGACAGGGATTTTGAACAGCAACCTCAACGGAGACAATATCGTTTCTATCCCACTGGATATTGATGATCCAATTGAGCTGGTCTATATCCAGCATGAAAAAACCAGCCTATCTAAGATGGGCGAACGCTTTATCGACTATCTACTAGAAGAAGTCCAGTTTGATAGTTGAGAAATGATAAGAACCAATATGTAGGTTAGCAACAACCTGCACATTGGTTCTTTTTTATTTATAATTAAAAGTTTCCCCTGCCAACTTATCAGCTAGCTTGGGAAAAAGGGTATAAAACTTATGGGCTAGGTTCAACAAAACTGGGAGATTGAGTTCCCGTTTATTTTTTCCTATAGTCTTGACAATCTTTTTAGCCACTGCATCTGGTTCTAAAAGGAAGCGGTCAACCGATTTGAGATAGGTGCCATCTGGGTCGGCTTGGTCGAAAAATCCTGTACGGATTGGTCCTGGATTAACCGTCGTTACATAAACACCGTAGGACATGAGTTCGAGGCGCAGAGCATTTGAAAAACCAATGGCCGCAAACTTGGTAGCTGAGTAGAGACTGGACTTGCCAGTAGCGATTAAACCTGCCATGCTGATAATATTGATGATATGACCTTTTCGACTGTCTTTCATACGAGCCGCAAGGTGTCGAGACAGGTTCATCAGGGCAAAAGTATTGACCTCAAACATCTGGTGAATATCTTGGTCAGAAATCTGGTCAAATTCCTCAAAAATCCCGTAACCAGCGTTGTTTATCAAAACATCAATCTCGCCATAGCGGAGATAGAGGTCAGTTACCAGAGTTTCTAAGGCTGAATCATCGGTAATATCGATTTCAATCAATTCTGCATGGGGATGGTTTCCGTAGAGTTGGGCTAATTTTTCCTTATTTCTACCAAGCAAGATGAGCTGGTCTTCTGGTAAAAGTTTGACCATTTCTTGAGCTAGACCACCACTAGCGCCAGTAATGAGAATAGTACGCATACTTATCCTTTCTCAATCTTTTAGATTTCCACTTCTTCCAAGTCTTTGACCACATGGACATTTTCAAAAATGCTAGCAGCATCTTTCTTGAGCTTGCTGATATCTTTTGAGAGGAAACGGGCACTGATATGGTTGAGCAAGAGGCGTTTGGCACCTGCTTCTACTGCTACTTGTGCAGCTTGCATGTTAGTAGAGTGGCCATGGTTACGAGCAATTTTTTCATCACCCTTGCCATAAGTCGATTCATGGACAAGGACATCGGCATTGACAGCTAGACGCACACTAGCATTGGTTTTGCGGGTGTCACCAAGAATGGTAATAATCTTACCTGGACGGGGAGCTGAGATATAGTCAGCTGCCTTGATTTCAGTCCCATCTTCGAGAACTACATCCTGGCCGTTTTTGATTTTCCCAAAAAGTGGGCCAAATGGGACACCTGCCGCCTTGAGTTTTTCAGCATCCAGCGTTCCTTCTAGATCCTTTTGGATAACACGATAACCAACACAGAAAATAGTGTGGTCCAGCTCTTCTGCATACACCGTAAATTTATCGGTCTCAAGGATTTTTCCTAAAGAATCTTGGTCAAACTCATGAAAATGAATACGATAAGGCAGACGCGAACCTGACACACGAAGGCTGGTTAAGACAAATGACTTGATGCCTTGAGGTCCATAGATTTCCAAATCTGTCTGCTCTTCATTGGCCTGAAAAGCACGGCTAGAAAGGAAACCTGGCAAGCCAAAAATGTGGTCTCCATGCAAGTGAGTGATAAAGATTTTGCTGACCTTACGTGGTCGAATCGTGGTTTCAAGAATACGATTTTGCGTACCTTCTCCACAGTCAAAGAGCCAGACTTCGTTAATCTCGTCCAAGAGTTTCAGGGCGAGACTGGAGACGTTGCGGGCTTTAGAGGGCTGACCAGCCCCCGTTCCTAAAAATTGAATATCCATTCGATACTTTCTAATTAATCAATATATAACATGGCTGTGCGGTTTTCCGATCGAAAATAGCGCTTGCCAGAAAAAGCAGAAACTTCTTGCAGTAAATCATCTTGGCTGTAGCCTTTGAGACGCTTGCGACCATCAGCCAAGCTTTCCAAATCAGTCAAAGCTGTAAGACTCTCCATGCTAACAACTTCCTCGTCCCCGACAGCTTTCAGATAAATTTTACCTGACTCTTCAAATACTAGTTGATGTGGGAAAATTTGCGCAATTTCAAAGAGCAAGTCATCTGAAATAACCTCTTTATTTTCAGAGAAAATCCGACCCAGACCCTCACTCTCATAACAAAAACCAAAGGATTTACCAGACAGATTAAGCCGAATAAAAGGCTTATTTTCTAGAGTGAAACTAGGTTCAGCATTGTAGAGATTCAGTTCCTGACTGAGTTCTGCAAAATAATCCGTCGCAGCTTGGGGACTCTTTTTCTGGTAGAGTTCTGCAAAGTAAGCATTGACTACACTTGGAGGAGGTGTGATAAGAGCCAACTGCTCCTGCTCTGTCTTTCCAGCTAGAAGCTGATCCAGATAGACCTTGTCCAGACTTGTATAGCCCCCATATTTTAGAGCCAACGTTTTAATATCAGTCATAAAATTCTTCTAACCTCCATTTGTTTTTCTCAGAAATATAGCCTCTAATGACTTCGCAGTCCTCCTGATAGTCACGCTCTTCCAAAATCGCAACACTTTCTAAATCATGAATCTTGTAGGACTTTAAAAAAGGCACGCGCAGGGTAAAAGATTCAAAAATATCCTTGATTTTCTCTAGCAGTAAAGCCTGCAAGTTCTCACGACTATCCTCAGACTTGGCAGAAATGAGGGCATAAGGTGTTTGGGTAGGTGTAAAGTCCTCCACCAAATCCGCTTTATTATAAAGGGGCAGGCGAGGAATATCCTCCATGTCCAGGTCTTTCATGATGGAAAGAACTGTTTTTTCATGTTCCTCATGGTAAGGATTGCTGGCATCGATAACATGAACAAGAAGGTCCACATGCTTGCTTTCTTCCAAGGTCGACTTGAAACTGGACACCAACTCTGTCGGCAAATCTTGGATAAAGCCAACGGTATCAGTTAAAGTCACCTGTAGATTACCTCCTAGATGGATACTCTTAGTCGTCGCGTCCAGAGTCGCAAATAGCTCGTCAGCCTCATACTGGGTCTTACTGGTCAAGGTGTTCATGATAGTTGACTTCCCAGCATTGGTATAACCAATCAACCCAATCTTAAAGGTACTCGACTCCAAACGTTTTTCTCTGACAGTCGCCCGATTTTTCTCAACCACCTTGAGCTGGCGCTCGATGTCTGTGATTTGGTTGCGAACGCTACGACGGTTCAGCTCCAGCTGGCTTTCACCAGGTCCACGGGAACCAATTCCCCCTGCCTGACGGCTGAGCATAATTCCCTGACCAACCAAGCGGGGCAAGAGATATTTTAGCTGGGCTAGGTGAACTTGGAGCCTGCCTTCGTGGCTTCGAGCCCGCATGGCAAAGATATCCAAAATCAACTGCATACGGTCAATGACCTTAACACCCAGAACTTCCTCTAGATTGACATTTTGCCTTGGTGTCAAACGGTTGTTGACAATGACAGTGGTAATTTCTTCGGCATCCACCATGAGGGCAATCTCTTCTAACTTACCAGAGCCAACGAAAGTCTTGGAGTCATACTTTTCACGTTTTTGCCTGTAACTATCGACTACGACAGCACCAGCTGTCTTGGCTAGACTGGCCAATTCTTCCATGGAGAGGTCAAAATTATCCATACCCTGCAATTCCACACCAATGAGCAGGACTCGCTCCTCTTTTTTCTCCGTATCAATCATCTAAAAACTCCTCTATCTGGCTTAAAATGCGGTCTTGCACACCAGCTTCTCCAATCTGATAAAAGGTGACCTGCATGCGATTACGGAACCAGGTCAACTGACGCTTGGCAAAACGACGAGTAGCCTGTTTGAGACTCTCACTAGCTTCCTCCAAGGTCTGCTCTCCACGGAAGTAAGGAAAAAGTTCCTTATAGCCAATTCCTTTAGCAGCCTGTACATTAGGGGAATGGTCAAAGAGCCACTTAGCCTCATCCAAAAGCCCAGCCTCAAACATCAAATCCACGCGGCGATTGATACGTTCATATAATTGACTGCGCTCATCATCCAAGCAGATAATCAATGGTTCATACAAGGTCTCTTGATTTTCCAATTCCTGACCAAAATGGGCAATTTCCAAGGCACGCATCGCACGACGACGATTAAACTGAGGAATTTTAAGGTCTGCTTGCTCCACCAGATGAGCTAATTCCTCATCTGTATAAGGCTCCAAGCTAGCCCGATAGGCCAAAATCTCCTCATGGGGAGTCTCCCCACCTAGGTGGTAACCTTCTAGCAAGCTCTGGATATAAAGTCCAGTCCCACCAGCGATAATGGCCAGCTTGCTACGGCTGTGAATATCCTCAATAGCCATCTTAGCTTCTGAAACAAAATCAAAAGCCGAGTAAGACTCGGTTACCTCTCTAACATCGATTAAATGATGAGGAACAGTTTCCTGCTCTTCTGGACTAGCCTTAGCCGTCCCAATATCAAGTCCTCGATAGACTTGCTGACTATCACCGCTAACCACTTCGCCATTAAAACGCTTGGCCACTTCAATGGCAAGGGCTGTTTTTCCAACAGCAGTCGGTCCAACAATCACAATTATTTTTGTTTTCATCTTTTTTCCTTGAAAAATTCCCATTTTTTCGTTACTATTATTATAACACAAAAAGGTCAGTCAGAAAAATGTGACCTCTTGAGGGGGCTGGCTGATTAAGAAGATAAAGGAGGAAGACTCATGGCTAAAGGATTCGCTAAAGGTCTTGTAACAGGTGTCGCAGGAACTGTTGCTGCCGTTGCAGGTGCAGTATACGCATTTAAAAAGAAAGTAATCGAACCAGAAGAGCAAAAAGCAGCTTTCATCGAAGAAAACCGTAAAAAAGCAGCTCGCCGTCGCGTGTCACGTTAAGAAACAAAAGAAGTTGGGATTCATTGTCTCAACTTCTTTTTCTATTCTTTTATACTCAATGAAAATCAAAGAGCAAACTAGGAAGCTAGCCGCAGATTGCTCAAAGCACTGCTTTGAGGTTGTGGATAGAACTGACGAAGTCAGCTCAAAACATGGTTTTGAGGTTGTTGATGAAGCGACGCTGACGTAGTTTGAAGAGATTTTCGAAGAGTATTAAATGGCTAGGTCAAACTTCAACTGCGGCTTAACAGGGTCATAATCCACCAACTCAAAATCTTCTGCTTTGATATCAAAGAAATTAGTCCCATCAGGAACATTTAAAACCAAGCGAGGTTGGCAGTCAGACGGCTCACGACGAAGCAATTCCTGAGCTTGTTCAAATTGATTGTCATAGATATGAAGGTTGTTGATAAAGTAGAAGAACTTCCCAACCTTCCAGCCAAAATGCTTGGCAATCATCATCTGCAAAGCCACATACTGCATAGCATTGATGTGGTGGGCCACCAGCATATCATTGGAGCGTTGCGTCAAGGTCGCATCCAGATAGATTTCCCCATCTACACGGCGGACATCAAACATGGTCTGAAAGGCGCACGGAAGAAGGCCGTCTGTTTCCTCAAAAGCTTGGTAATCCCAAAGGGAGATGATGTTTCGGCGGTTCCAAGGGTTGGCTTCCAACTGCTTGAGAAGCTTATTGATGATGTCGTGTTTCTTAACAACAGCACCATAGCGCTCACCAATGGTTCCTGTATTCCCCACTTCCCAGTCATTCCAGTAGTGAACATTGTACTTATCATTTAGTACCTCTAAGCTATTAGATTGGTCTTGGTAAATCCAGAGCACTTCCTTGATGGCGGATTTGATGGCGATAGGGCGTAAAGTTATAACAGGGAATTCCCCCTTGGCCAAGTCATACTCTGCAAAGGCACCCGTTACATACTTGGAGTTGGCAACTGTCCCATCCTTGTACTTGGGACGAGCCTGCTCAGAAAAGACACCGTCTTTGAGGATTCGTTCAATATTCTCTTTAAAAATCGTATCTGCTTTTGTCATTTACTCTCACCTCATTTATTGTCCTAACTAGTATAGCATAAAAAAAGAAAGGAGGAAAGTCACTCGCTTCTAGAAAGCTATTTTCTCCTTTTTTATCTTATTGTAAAACAAGTGATGCTGCTCCAATAACTCCAGCGTCATTTCCTAGAGTTGCAAGAGCTAATTTAGTGGATGTGCGTACTTGTGGGAAACTATTTTCATCGTAAACTTTTTGAACACCTTGTAGAAGGAATTCTCCTGCAGCTGATACACCACCACCAATGACGATTGTTGATGGGTTCAAAATTGAACCGATGTTAGCACAAGCGATTCCCAAGTAACGTGAGAAGTTACGGTAAACAGTCAAAGCAAGGTCGTCTCCTTCTTTTGCAAGGTCAAAGACTGTCTTAGCAGTTACTTCTTCTCCGTTATCAATCAATCGTTTCAAGGCTGCATCGCCTTCATATTCATCTGCATAACGACGAGTCAAGTTGACAATCCCTGTTGCTGAAGCAACTGTCTCAAGACAGCCTTTCTTACCGCAAGTACATGCGATTGGTTGGTCAAAGTCAACAGTAATGTGGCCCAGCTCACCTGCTGCACCAGCAACACCGTGAAGCAATTTGCCTTCAGCGACGATACCGCCACCAACACCAGTACCAAGTGTCATAAAGACAACATCTGGTTGGTTATCACCAGCACCCATCCAGCGCTCACCAAGAGCTGCCACGTTGGCATCATTATCGATGAAGAATGGAATACCCAAGGCTTTTTCAATTTTCTCTTTAATTGGTTGAAGGGTTTTCCAGTTCAAGTTGTAGGCACCGATAACAGTCCCTTTTTCACGGTCAACCACACCTGGTGATCCCATTCCAATGCCTTGGAAGTCCGCTGCTGCCAATCCAAGCAAGTCCAAACGGTGTTGAATAGACTCAATCATATCATCAACGATATGACTTCCCTCATCCAAAATGTTGGTCTTGATTGACCATTTTCCTTGGATTTCTCCTGCTGTTGTTAAGATTGCAAATTTGATAGAAGTTCCACCAAGGTCAATCCCAATAATCTTTTGACTCATCATACTCTCCTTTTTCATTGTCTAGTAATTGAAAATGCTTACAGTACTAGTATAACAAATTTCAGTCATTTATGCAAAGGTTTGCATTTAGCTAATATAGATTTTTAATCCAGATAATCTCCACCATCAAATCCATAATATTCCTCCAGTGTCAAACCACTTGCAGCAATCTCTTTTGCTTCTTTTCCAATGTAACGTAAATGCCATTCCTCATGCATATAGCCTGTGACACTCTCTTTTCCACGGGGATAGCGAACAACAAAACCATAGTCTGGTGCATAATCCAATAACCATTGAGCCGCACCAGCATCTTCAACTAATTGACCATCTGTGCCAATCACATCAAAAGCAAGTCCTGTCTGATGTTCGCTATATCCAGGACGGGCGGAATAACGATCCGCAGCAGCCTGGCCCTCTTGGTTCACATAACTTTGATATAATTGTGCTTGAGTTGCATAACTTCTAAAGCCACTATAATTATCGCTAATAGCGTATCCTTCCTTCTGCATCTGTGCAATCAGTTTTAAAAAGGCTGCTTTTGCAGTAGCATTTTCACCTGGATAGTAATCTTTAGACATAGGATAATGTTTATTGGCAACTATGATTTCATCATACTTTCCTTGAAGGCTATAATAGGACCCTTTATTGCTTACTTTTGAATTAGCTTTCCACAAACCAGTCGCACCAACATAATAACGTCCACCATCAACCCATTCATTGACAGCCATTTTAGCATCTGATTTTAGATAATAATTCCCTTGCCATGTATTATAAGCATAAGATCCATCTGATGTCAAATAATACCAAGTTTGGTAAGAAGAGTCATAAACCCATTCACCTTTAGCCATTTTACCATCTGATTTCAAATAATAGTTTCCTTGCCATGTATTATAAGCATAAGATCCATCTGATGTCAAATAATACCAAGCTTGATAAGAAGAGTCATAAACCCATTCACTTTTGGCCATCTTACCATCTGATTTCAAATAATACCAAGCTTGATAAGAAGAGTCATAAATCCATTCACTCTGTGCCATTTTCCCGTCTGATTTCAGGTAATAGCTTCCCTGCCAAGCATTTTTCACTGGATTTCCATTTCCATCAAAGTAGTACCAAGCACCGTCCTGCTTAACCCAACCACTTGTTGTTGATGAACTTGTATCAGTTTGAGTTGTAGTCTCTTGTTTTGCTTTAAAAGCACCCTTAGGGGCATTTTTTAATTCGCAAGCCACACCGTCATGATCACGGTATAACTTGGCAGAATAACCGGGCTCTCCCTCATGAATATCCGCGTATCCATTCGCCCAAGCTTCCTTACAACTCGAAAAATGAATGTTTTCCTCTGCTAACACAGATTGTGAGAACAAGGCTAAAATTGGCAACGTCACCAGACTCATTTTTAAAAATAGACGTTTGTCCATTTGGTTCTCCTCTAACGATGTTATCGATTTCACTATTATTTTATCAAACTTATTTCAGCAATTCAAGGAAACTTCTGGTATTTTCTACAAACTCCTTTGGTTTTTCCTTATTCAAGACATGAGGGCCGTCTGGGATAATCTGAAATTGGGATTCTGATATTAGTTTATGAAGACTTCTCATAGAACTAAGATTCGGTTTATCTTTGCTGCCACAAATTAGTAAGGTTGGATAGGGGCAATTCCCTGCTATATCCGTTAAGTCAAGTGTCTTCAATTCTTTGGAAATACCTATTATAAAAGTCTTGTCTGCTCCCTGTTTTTCAAATACTCTTTTGGGAAGTAGTTTAAAAATCAGCAACTGAAGATAAAATAGGATATTCCCTGCTAATTTAAGCGGGCATCCTGACAGAATCAAAGCTCGAAGATTTGGTGAATCGTAACTGGAAAGTTCTAGTGTCAGGGCAGCACCTAAGGACAATCCAATCAAAACAAAAGGTTCTGTCTCTTGAGCTAGGTGCTGATAAACTCGCTCTTTAGCTTGTTGATAGTTACTAACTCCAGAAGGAAATAACTCGATAGCCTCAGAAGGATAATCTGTCAGTAGATTCCGAACTTCTTTCCAAGACTCTGCTGACTGCCCTAACCCGTGCAAAAATATCAGTTTCATCTAATTCTCCTCTAGGTTTAATTCATACAAGCCTCTCACTACATTACAGCCATATATAGCCTCAGCTTGGGCTAAGTCTTTTAAAGTCAAGACTTTCTCTTCTACCTGTCCTGTTTCTAGTAAATACTGACGGTAAATTCCTGGCAAGATTCCAAGCCGGATAGGCGGTGTGTAGAGTTTTCCAGTGATTTTCAAAACCAGATTTCCGATAGAGGTTTCAAGCAGTTCTCCTGACTTATTGTGGTAAATGATCTCTTGTTCTCCTAGGTTCAAATGCGGTCTATGAGTGGTTTTAAAGTAGGTAAAGGATAGTTGCAAATTGGCTTCTTGCAGACAAAGTTTAGCCTGGCAGAACTGTGGACTAAGGGGTGTTAATACTTGACGATTGACTTCTATCTCTCCAGATTTGCTAAGGCTGATTCGCAAGCGGTAATCTTGATTAGCATCACAAGTCTGACACTCTTCTTCAATCTTTTGTCTCAAAATTTCTGGGTCAAAAGGAAAGGCAAAATATCGACTAGCTTTTATCAGTCTTTCCAGATGTTGTTCTTCAAACAGCAGTTGTTTTTGGCTGATTTTCCCAGTCGTAATCAGCTGAAAACGAGCTTGTTTACGATAGAGAACAGCCGCCTTTTGATGAACCTCGCGGTATTCAGATTCCCAAGTGCTATCCCATGTAATGCCTCCGCCAACTCCATAGATGGCTTGACCTTTGTGAAGTTGAATGGTACGAATGGCCACATTAAAAATCCGTCGTCCATTTGGAAGCAAGAGACCAATCGTTCCACAGTAGACTCCACGCGGTTGAGGCTCCAAGTCCTTGATAATCTCCATTGTCGCAATTTTCGGTGCACCCGTTATGGAACCACAAGGAAAGAGTGAGCGGAAGATTTCAACAAGGTCCACATCCTCTCGCAACTGACTCTTGATGGTCGAAGTCATCTGCCAAACCGTTGAATACTGCTCTACCTGACACAGACGCTCCACGTGCTCGCTCCCAACTTCAGAAATACGGTTCATATCATTGCGCAAGAGGTCCACAATCATCATATTTTCAGAGCGATTTTTGGGATCCTGTTCCAACCAACTGGCCTGTTCAAGATCTTCTTGGTCAGTTACCCCACGCTGAGTCGTCCCCTTCATTGGTCGTGTTGTCAACTCGCGATCATTTTGCTCAAAAAAGAGCTCTGGGCTCATGGAAATCACTGCCATCTCGTCATGTTCCACATAGGCATTGTAGCCCGCCTCCTGCTCTACCACCATACGATTGTAGATGGCAAAAGGATTGGCATTTAACTTTTGCTTAAGTTGGACGGTGTAGTTGACCTGATAGGTATCTCCCTGCCGTAAATGATGGTGAATTTGGGCAATGGCCTTTTCATAGTCTGCTGCAGACGTTACTTCCTGCCAATTTGAGGGCAAATCAATATCCTCATAAGTCAGAGGAATAGGGGAAGTTTCTACGCTATCATGAACAGTAAAATAAAGCAGGTACTCTCCCAGTAGGGGATCCTTGTGAACTGCTAATTTTTCCTCAAAAGCAGGTGCAGCCTCGTAGCTGACATAGCCCACCACATAATAACCTTGCTCTTGGTAGCTTTCCACTTGTGCCAGCAAATCTGCCACTTCTTCTACATTTCTCGTTTTCAACTCTCTAATAGGCTTGGTAAAGGTATATCTCTCTCCTAAAGTCCTAAAATCAATCACTGTTTTTCTATGCATACCTTAAGTATAGCATAAAATAAGAAAACCCTCATCCGCAAAGCAGATGAGAGATTTCGATTATTTAAAGATTGAAGTTTTAAAGCTATTTGTTTGTTGAAGAAGCTTCTTGAAGAGTTTTTCTTTAAGTGTCACTGTATTAGACATAGAAACAGATTTATTTCCATCTTTATCTGTCTTCAATGTCGCCTTATCTTTATCAACTGCTTCAGCAAATGCACGTTTCAAGTCTTCATAACTATTGTATATTGTACTATCAATTTCAATAGATTGAATTCCTTTTTTAGCTTTATCCACAACTTCTTCGAAGTAAGCTTTCTTCCAATCTTCTAGGTTGCTAAATTTACCATCAGAAACTTTCTTGATAATAAAATCATCACCTAGAGTAGCATGACCAGCTTTTTTAGACTCATTTTTCAGCATGTTAGAAGCATAATTTAGGAAGCCTTTTTCATATCCAAAGTAACCCCACATACGGAAGGTGTTATGCTTGAATGACATTGCTCCTGGAGCTCCTTCACTTGTGTTAGCACCATAGATACCAGCGGTAATTGGTACAGTTACATAGGCAGAGCCAAATCCAGTTGGGTCATAAGTACCATTACCAGGACCGTGTTTAGTCATGAAGTTCTTGTCTACTAGATCGTTAACAGAAGTCAAGTTATATTCTTTTTCTTCTGCATTCAGATCACGAACCTCGTCATACTGGTTCTTCGTATTAGCGTTACGTAGTTTTTTAGCAACTTTCTTAAACCAAGCATTGTTTAAGTCTTTATTGTGTTTATCAAGAACTGCTTCACCTTCAAGGTAGTCAAGAAGCATTAGAGTATCGTTGAAACCTTTCATGTAATGATCGATTTCAGCGCGAGAAGTGAGGTCATTTGGATTTGTGTTGTACCATTGGTTTCCATCGTTTGGACGTTCGTAGGCCATGTTTAGACCTAATGCGCCATATTCTCCGTTTGGATTTGATACCGATGGCGTTTGTAACATCCCCTGAGCAAATGCTTCAAGATCTGTACCTTCACGGTGTCTTGAACCACCTAAGTAAACCATACGGTCATTTACGTGAGTTGTTTCATGAGTGAAGGCTGAGATACCGAAATCACTAATCATATCAGTAACCATGAAGAAGACTGAATCATCTTTATAAGGGTTACCGTAAATACGAGCTACAGCCCCCATACGCCAATCAGTGGCGTGGTAACGACCTGTTGGTCCGTATAATTCACGGATAGGTGCTACGTCTTTACCACTATTCGTATGTCCGTATTTATCTGTGCTGATTCCTTTATAGTTTTGGTTATCTAACACAGGAGTTGGAACCATGTTGTTGCTCTTAAGCAGTTGATTACGAACTTTATCTAATGATAAGCGAGACCAGAAGTCTAGGTAATTTTGTTGACCTTTAGCGACTTTATTGATTTCAGCTTTGAATGCTTCGCGTTCTTCTGCAGTATTCTTACCGTATTTTTCAAATGAACTGTAAGCCATAGTGTTATATGTTGAGATTAAGAACATATGTGCATCTTTCAGGTTAAGAAGTGGTAAAATCATCTTACCATGCATGTCATTGTTTAATCCCTCGTAGGCTCTGTGTTTCTTATCAGCAAATTCAGGTGTTGTAGTTTTAGGTTCAACAATATATACATTATCTTTAGTAGCTTTTATGAACCAATCGTTTAGGTTCGTATCTTCTGTGAATAGACGCATATTATAGTCTAAGAAACTGTTTAACTCGCCTATGCCGATAACTCCACCGATAGTTTCGCGATAAGCTTCTAAAGTTCTATCCCCTTTAACATTTCTTTCTTTAGAACCAATCTTAATCAAGAAGTCTAACACATTAACATTTTTACCATAAAAGTCAGGTTTGAATAGCATTAATTCTTTAATATTAAAGTCATCGAATTTAACACCGTAGTAACGATTTAGGTAAGCTAATCCAAGAAGAACAGCAGCCTTATTGTCATCAATCTTCTTGATCAAGGCGCGTTTAGCAGATTCATCTGTGTTTAATTGATGATCTTCATTTTCAAGCAACTGTTTCACAAATTTCGCCAGATTATCCTTGACTTCTTTGAAGGTTTCTTCGAGGTAAAGGTTCTTAATCGCATTTACTTTGTTAGGACCGGTTCTATTTAGGTGTGTGTAGATAGGATCTGATTGTAGCTCAACTGGGCTTAATTTTTCAACGATAGCATTGATAAGATCACTACGGTCTTTGTCAACGATATTAGGCGTATAGACAACTTCTCCGAGTTCAGCAATGCTGTACTCTTTCACTTGTTTGACATTAGATTCTTTCAGCGAAACAGTAAAGATGTCTTTGGTCTTATCAGCATAGTGCACCAAAATGTGGTCAGCATCAGCCAATTCTGTTACAAAGGCATTGCCCTTCATAGCAGTAACTGATAGGACTTCCTTGGTCATAAGATGACTATCAGCAGCTAAGTTATTTCCTTGGTTTACAATCCATTCTTTATTGTAGAACGGTTGAAGTTTTTCGATATTACGGTAGGCAAGTTCACGAGATGCATCATAATCTTGAGTATCTTTATAAGTATCAGCTTTTTGCCTGATGTTGTTAAGTGAATCTTCAACAAGAGGGGCAATTTCGAATTTATCAGCAGTGATTCCCATTGCTTCAATCTTCTTGTCAGCTTCTTCTTGTGAGATGCTAGGAATCTTACGAGAATTGTTGTATGATTTATTACCCTCACTTACACCCTCAACACTGAAGTTACGTTTTGTTCTTGAATAGGTGAAGTAATCATCAGCATCAATATCCGAGTGACCGAACACCATTTCCCCAGTTTTGACTTTCATCATGGTGATGTTGTCTTCAATAGCACCCAAGGCCCAGTTAGTACCAAGCAAGCCACCTGATTGAACGGCTTCTTTCAGCTCGATAGAACCTTTAGCAACTGAATTTCTGAGAACACCTTCTCTACCTAGTGTATGGTTATTTCCACCATTTTGAGAAGAATAAACCAATCCTGCAGCTTTTGCTTTATTACCAGTAATTTCAGCATCAACGTAAGCTTTTTCTACGATACCTTTCCAGTTTTCACCTAGAACACCTGCTAAGTACCAACCTTTGTTTCCAGCAGCGTGAATTTTACCGATAAAGGCAACATTACTTACCTTACCACTACCATCAATTTTATTGATAATACCAGCTACATCGTTGCCCCCGACAACATTACCTGTTACTTTAACATTTTCAACAGTTGAATTATTTTTGATAACACCTGCGATTGGTGCTACTCGATTAAATCCAGGCATGTCAATGTTGACATCTTCAAGTAAGAGATTCTTAACAGTACCACCTTCAATATTACCAAACAATGGTCTCGTAATGTTATGGATGGCAAATTTATTACCTTCTGTACTTTCCAATGTTCCCTTGAAGGCATTGGTTACATAAGATTTGCCAGCTGGTTGAACGTTACTTGCATTCATACTACTACCGAGCTTAAAGGTCCCAGTAGGATTGTCCTGCATATCTTTTACAAGCTCATTGAAGTTGTAGTAAACATTACCTTCTTTTGCTTTTTGTTTTTCAAAGTAATGAACATACTCTTCGCTAAGTGTGTTATCAGCATTACGTTGAACTAAGTCTGGTGCTTTGGCAGTAACTTTATATAAAGTTTTTCCGTCTTTTTCTACTTCTTCAATCTTGTCAACAGCAAGTCTTGTAACTTTGTTGTCATGAGTTGTAACTCGTAGGTAAAGTGAAGCAACATTCGTTGGTTTTTCTGAAAGTAAACTTGAGTCAGTTTCAACACCTTCATCGTCAACACTTATTAGACTTGTTTCTTTAATATTTTTAATTTCAACTTTTTTAAGATCTAATTGAATTGGTTGATCTTCTAATGTTTCAGTTTCTTCTTGACCATTACCTCTATCATAAACCATAGTAGTAGATAGAGTATACTCTTTGAAGTATTCTACATTGTCTAATAACGCATTTAGATTATTTTCTGTTAGATTCACAGTCTTAACAACTTGTCCATCTTTTTTCAGGGTAGCTGTGATTGATTTGATTTTAGCTTTAGTAGGATTTTCTAGAGAATACTTAGCAACTACTTCTTTATCTAATACTTTCTTATCAGTATTTACAAATGTTAATACTGGTTTTGCAGATAATGGAACTAAGTTTTTGATAGCTTCTTCTAATCTTCTAGTAGCTTCATCTACTTTACTTTGAGTAGCAGTTTTATCTGTATTTACAGATTTTGCTGCTGTAAGAGTGTCTTCTAAAGATTTCCATGTTTGAGTAGTGTATTCTTCTTTACGTTTGCTGTTAGCTGTGTTAATAGCCGTCTGTAATGCAGTTTTATCTACAGCAAGAGCTTTAATAGCGTCTTGAAGAGCTTGAGTAGTCGCATCTATTTTACTTTGTTTAGGAAGTGGAGTAGTTTGGTTATTGATTTCTTTAGCTTTTATTTCAGCTTTTTTAAATTCATTCCAAGTATTAGGGCTATAGTCAGCTTCTCGTTTAATTTCTGCATCTTTTATTTGTTCTTGTAATTTTGTTTTATCAACAGTAAGAGCATCGATAGCAGATTTAAGTTTTTTAGCAGCATCATCGATTTGAGCCTGAGTAGCAGTAGCGTTATCTTCTACAGCTTGAGCGGCATTTTTTGCCTCTTCTAGAGCGCTCCAAGATACAGTACTGTAGTCAGTAGCAGTCTTAGACTGAGCATCAGCAAGTTGTTTTTCAAGTTCAGTCTTATCTGTAGTTAAATCAGTGATAGCCGCTTTCAGTTTTTTAGCAGCTTCGTCGATTTGAGCTTGAGTAGCCTTATTGTTGTCTTTTACAGTTTGAGCGACATTTTTCGATTCTTCTAGAGCATTCCAAGATGTAGTGCTGTAGTCCGCTGCAGTTTTAGACTTAACATCAGCAAGTTGTTTTTCAAGTTCAGTCTTATCTGTATTTAAACCAGCGATAGCAGATTTCAGTTTTTCGTCAATGTGATTTACTTCGCTTTGTTTTGTTGCTGGGTTGCTTGTAACTTTTTCAGCTTCAGCTAGTACAGTTTGAAGATTTGCCCAAGTTGCATCGCTGTAGTGTTCTTTAGTTTTTGATTTCGCATCAGAGATAGTTTTGTTTAAATCTGTTTTATCAACGCTTAGAGCGTCAATAGCAGCTTTAAGTTTTTTAGTAGCTTCGTCGATTTGAGCTTGAGTAGAGGTAGCCTTATCTTTTACAGTTTGAGCGGCATTTTTCGATTCTTCTAGAGTGTTCCAAGATGTAGTACTGTGGTCAGCTTGAGTTTTTTCGTTTACAAGATTCAGTTGTTTTTCAAGTTCAGTCTTATCTGTATTTAATCCAGCAATAGCGGATTTAAGTTTTTCGTCAATGTGATTAACTTCGCTTTGTTTTGCTTCTGGTTTGCTTGTAACTTTTTTCGCTTCGGCTAATACATTTTGAAGGTTTGTCCAAGATGCATCACTGTAGTGCTCTTTAGTTTTTGATTTCGCATCTTCGATAGTTTTGTTTAAGTCTGTTTTATCAACAGTAAGAGCGTCGATAGCAGCTTTAAGTTTAGCTGTCTCGCTATCTACTTCAGGTTGTTTTACAGAGTCAGAAGCATATACACCTTTTGCAGCTTCTAAAACAGATCCAAGAGCATTGTAACTTGCTGTAGAATAATCAGTAGGAGAAACTGAACTAGCTTTATCAATTTGATTCTTTAACTCACTTTTATCAACTGGTTCTTTAGTACCAACACCCTTTATTTCATCTACTGGATTGGTTGTTATTGTATCCTCTAGTACTTTACTGGACTGTCTACCATCAGTAGTAGTGACTTCAGTTAAAATAGTGCGTTCGCCAGCAACACCTTCTCGAATAACCCTTGTTTTTCCCTTAGCGAGGTTCTCATCATCTTGCTCAACTGTCTTAAAAGGCACAGGCTCTTTAGTTACTATAACTTCAGACTTAACTTCTATTACATTTAACACACCTTCTTCAGGAGTTGTTTTATGTTCTACTGCTGGCTGTTCTACTTTTGTTTCTTCGTCCTGATGTTCTGCTGGTTGAGCAGCTGGTGAAGTTTCTGTTGGTTGACTTTCTGGTTCAACTTGAGCTTCTACTGGTTGTTCTTCTTGTTTCGGTATTTCTTCCGCAGTCTTCTCTTCTTTAGAAGCTTCTGGTTGCTTTTCTGGAGAGACTGGTGCCTTTTCGCCTTCACTTGGCGCGACTGGTTCACCTGCTTGTTCAACTTTTGGTTCCTCAGTTGGTTCCGTTTGTTTTTCTACAGCAGGCGTTTCAACTTTTGGTTCTTCAACAGGTTGATTAGCAGCCTCATCTTTTGTTTTTACTACTTCTGGCTGTGCATCTTCTTGTTTCGGTGTCTCTTCCGATACCTTATCCTCTTTAGGATCTTCTGGTTGTGATGATTCTTTTGGTATCCTTGGTTGCTCAGGTTGTGTAGGTTGCACGGGTTGTTCTGGGACTTTTGGTTGTTCTACTGGAGTTGCAACTTTTGATTCCTCAGCTGGTTTGTCTGATGGTTGACTTTCCGATTTGACTGGTGCTGGTTCTGCTGAATCTTCTTTCCCCTCTTCTACTTTAGGAAGGGTTTCGTCAGTAGGTTTTACCTCCGATTTTGGTTCTTCCTTTGGATTTTCTTCTGTTTTAGGAGCTTCCTCTGTCTCTACTGCTCGGTTTTCTGGCTTAGCTTGCTCCTGATTTGTTGTTACTTGGGGATTCTCAACTTCGACCACAGTTACCTCTTCAGGTTTAGCTGAGTCTTCTTCTAAAACAGTGTCCAAGCCAAGCGTTTTGAGGATGTCACCTGATAGATAACCAACATAGCGATAGCCCTCCATTTCAACAACACCCTCTCGACTAGCCGGTGCTAGAGTAGCAACTGGATCTACAGCTCCTGCACTAGGAAGGACTACCAATCCCATAGCTCCAACTAGAAAGACGCTGGCAATTTTCTTTCTCTTGTAGATTAAAAGCAAGCTCCCAACAGTCAGCAAACCAAAAGCTGTCAAAACAGATGCTTCTGTCCCTGTTTGTGGCAGCTGATTTTTTTGATACACCAAACCATAAACAAGTTCATTTCCATCAGGCTTTCCTGTCTGAATTAAATCTTTAGCTTCTTGTGAAATAACCTCTTTATCTACATAGTGATAGGTGGCTGCGTCCACTACAGAAGGAGCCATCAAAAGGCTTCCAAGAAATACAGAACCTACAACTCCCTTAATCTTACGAATTGAAAAACGGTCTTTTTTAAACACTTTCATCTCCTTTATTTATTCTCACGACTTTCTGATAGAATCTTGCGGATAGTGCGCACGCGCACCTCCGATTAATTTTGGACGACTAGCCAGCGCCGTTACATGGGCATGACCAATGTCTCTCAAAAGAGGGCGAATCGGAACCTGAACATGCTTGACATGCATGCCAATTGCAGTGTCTCCGATATCCAATCCAGCATGAGCCTTGATAAATTCAACCTCAACTGGATCTTGCATAAACTTAAAGGCTGCCAATTGACCTGAACCTCCTGCATGGAGAGTAGGGAGGACACTGACGATTTCCAGACCAAACTGCTCTGCCACCTGACGTTCAACGACGAGAACCCGATTGACATGCTCACAGCCTTGAACAGCTAGATGAATTCTTTTTTCTTCTAGGAGATCTAGGATGGTCTTCACAATGATTTCGCCAATTTCTTGGCTGGATTCCTTGCCAATCTGACCACCTATCACTTCACTAGAGGAAAGACCCAAAACAAAGATAGATCCTTGCTTCAAATTGGCCTTTTCTAAAACATCTTTCACTATCTGACGTGTTTCTCTTTGAATCTGTGTCTCGTTCATCTCTGCTACCTCTTTTGTCACTATCTATCATACCGTTTTTTCTTGTTTTTAGCAAGATAGACGACCTGGAAAGCTTGCCCAATTACGCATAAAACTCCCAGAATTGACTGGGAGTTAACTAGTTTCTATTCTATTTATGTATATTTCAACCGTCGTTCCTTTGTCGGGTGCAGAATCAATCTTCATCTGGTAATGTTCTCCAAAATGAAGTTTGAGACGCTGATCGACATTTTGAAGACCAACTCCCCCACGTTTGAGTTGACTTTGACTACTATCACCAGCATCTTGGAAGCCAACTCCATCATCCTCAATGCGGATGACCAATCCTGAATCCTGTTTCTGAACAGAAACTCTAATATGTCCCTGACCTTCCTTCTCCTTGATACCATGGTAAAGAGCATTTTCCACCAGAGGTTGCAAAACCAACTTGGGCAAGACTAGGTTATCAAAGGCAGGATTTTCAGCAATCTCGTATTCCAGCTTATCTCCATAGCGTTGTTTCTGGATAAAGAGATACTGGCGGACATGATTGATTTCATCAGACAGGCAAATCAAGTCCTTACCTTGATTGAGTGCCAAGCGGAAATAGGTCGCCAAGGACTTGATCACCTGCACCACTCGCTGACTATCATGAAATTCAGCCATCCAGATGATGGTGTCCAAAGTGTTATAGAGGAAATGGGGGTTAATCTGGCTCGAAAGGGCTTGAAGTTGGTACTGACGGGTCGTTTCTTCCTGGCTACGAATAGCTACCATCAACTGATCAATCTGATCCAACATGGCATTAAATTGGCGAGTTACTTCTCTCAGTTCATAGGCACCAACTTCCTTGGCACGAAGATTTTGAGCACCAGAAGCAATTTCCAACATGGTTTCTCTCAAATCCTTCAAAGGAGCAATCCAGCGTTTAAGACTGAACCACACTAAGCAGAGACAGACAAGAAGAGATGTGACACTAGCCCCAAGCAAGGTCCACAAGAGCTGACTCCGAACCTGGTCTAACTTTTCCAATGATGACACGCCAAGTACCGTCCAATCAGTTCCTGCAATCTTCTCTTGACTGACGTAGGATTTGTGACCAGGAGTATAACCCTGACCTGTCTCGATGTAGGGTTTCATAGCCTCCATTTTGCTAGACGAACTATAAACTGTGTGTTGAGGATGGTAGACAAATTCATGGTTTTCATTGATAATGAAGGCAAAGCCCTGCTGCCCCAACTGGAGTTGATTGAGATAGGCTTCCAAAGTTTCATAAGAAATATCCAAACGAAGCACACCAAGATTGGCTCCCTTTGTATCAAGAAGTTCTTGAGTGACAGAAATGACCCACTGACTATCTGATTTACGAGCTGGAGTCAAAACGGGCATGGCTCCCTGATGAATGGCCTTTTGGTACCAATCCTCAGCCATCATATCTGAAGAAGTTTTCATCTGAACACTGTCATCTGTAGAAATGACCTGACCAGATTTGGTCACCAAAACCACTGCTTTCAAGTCCTGGTCTGCCTTTAAGATGGTCAAAAATAGATCTCGGATTCCCTTGACCTTATCTTGACTGGGATTCTCAGCATAGGCTAGGACATCCGTCTGCTGGGTCAAACCGGTCGAGGTGGTTTCTAATTTTTTAATATAAGACTGAATAAAGTGGCTAGTCTGGCTGATGGTCGTTTGGCTATTGCCTTCAATGGTGGTCTCAATGGCTGAAGAACTAGATTGATAGTAGAAAGTCCCAACCAGAGCTAGGAGAATAAGAAAGACCAAAAAGATGGAAATAACCATTCTGACTAAAAGAGAAGAACGCTTCATCGGCCTTCTCCCTTCTTAAACTGACGAGGTGTCACACCTGCAATCTGCTTAAAACGTTGGGTAAAATAGTTCATATCTTCAAAACCAACCTTTTCAGCTATCTCATAAATCTTCAGATTTGTAGTTAAAAGCAAAAGCTTGGCTTGTTTGACACGTTCTCTCACCAGATAATCCTGAAAAGGCAAGCCCAACTCTTTCTTAATCAAGGAACTCAGATAAGTCGGACTAAAACCTAAGTCACTGGCCAAAGACTTTAAACTAAACTGGCTATCAGCCAGATGGGACTGGATTTTCTGGGCCATGTTTCCTTCAAACTTATCGGCCAATAAATCTTGTAACTGCTCTTCCTTCTCTTCCTTATCTAGTTTTTGCTTGATTTTCCCCAACATTTCCTCAATATCCTGACGAGAAAAGGGCTTGAGCAGGTAGTCATCCACACCGAGTTTGACAGCAGACAAGGCATAATCAAAATCATCGTAGCCTGTCAAAAAAACTAGATGAACCTGAGGATAGGTTTCCCGAACCAGACTGGCCAACTGGATGCCATTTAGCTGAGGCATGTTGATATCGGTTAAAATGATATCTGGCACCTGTTTTTGGATCAATTCCCAAGCCTGCCTTCCATTTTCAGCCTGACCGATGATTTCCATATCGTAGGCTGCTACATTGACCAACTTGGTCAAGCCCTGTCTTACCAGATATTCATCTTCTACGATTAAGATTGTGTAGGTCATGCTCTGCTCCTTTACCACTTACTAGTATCAGTATAGCAAAATTCTCCTCTAACTGCTTAGGAAAGACCTCTTATACTCAATGAAAATCAAAAAGTAAACTAGGAAGATAGCCACAGGTTTCTCAAAGTACCGCTTTGAGGTTGTAGATAAAACTGACGGAGTCAGCTCAAAGTATAGCTTTGAGGTTGTAGATAAAACTGACGAAGTCAGTAACCCTACATACGGTAAGGCGACGCTGACGTGGTTTGAAGAGATTTTCGAAGAGTATTAATCAACATAATCTAGTAAATAAGCGTAGCCTTTTTCTTCCATTTGGTCTTTGGGAATAAAGCGGATAGAGAGGCTATTGATACAGTAACGTAAGCCGCCCTTGTCCTGTGGACCATCCGTAAAGACATGCCCAAGGTGAGAATCTCCTACTCGGCTCCGCACTTCCATACGCGTCATATTGTAGGACTTATCTTCCTTGTAGGTGACAACATCTGGACTGATGGGTTGGGTAAAACTAGGCCAGCCACAACCAGACTCAAACTTGTCCTTTGATGAAAAGAGAGGTTCGCCAGTTACCACATCCACATAGATACCAGATTCAAATTTATCCCAGTAGCGGTTTGAGAAAGCCCGTTCTGTTTGATTTTTTTGGGTGACTGCATATTCCTCAGGTGACAGGGTCTTTTTCAATTCTTCATCACTTGGTTTGGGATATTTGCTGGCATCAATGACGGGATAGGCAGCCTGATTGACATTGATATGGCAGTAGCCATTTGGATTTTTCTTGAGATAGTCTTGGTGGTAATCCTCTGCCACTACAAAATTCTTCAAGGTTTCCTTTTCAACTGCTAGAGGTTGATCGTATTTCTTAGCCACCTCATCAAAGACTTGGTTGATTACCTCCAAATCCTTGTCATCTGTGTAATAAACACCAGTACGGTACTGGGTTCCTACATCATTTCCTTGTTTATTTTTGCTAGTTGGATTGATAATGCGGAAGTAATGAAGCAGGATTTCCTTGAGGGAAATTTGATTAGCATCATAGGTGACATGAACAGTCTCCGCATGACCTGTTTGGTTAATCAATTCGTACTTGGTTGTTTCCCCTCTACCATTTGCATAGCCTGAAACGGAATCTGTTACCCCAGGAACTCGAGAAAAATACTCCTCAACTCCCCAGAAACAACCACCAGCTAGATAAGTTTCGTGCAAATCTGCATCTTTACTAACTTCTGTTTTTTTCACTGTTTTTCCTCCTTGGCTAACTGCCGCTTTCTCAATTTGCGAGGCATCTGTCTGCCCTGCATTTCTCATCAATAGAAAATAGAAACCGGTTATGGCTAGAAAAAATACTCCTAGCAACATGATGATTTTTAACTTATCATTCATAGGACACCTCCTAGGCTAATTCCTTCAAAGTTTGTAAAATTGCATCTTTTTCCATGAAACCTGGTTGCGTTTTGACCAATTTTCCTTCACCATCTATAAAGGCTTGAGTTGGGTAAGAACGGACGCCATAAGTTTCCAAAAGTTTGCCTGATGGGTCAACTAGGACTGGGAAATTTTTATAATCTAAGCCCTTATACCAATTCTTAAAGTCCGCTTCAGATTGCTCCCCCTTATGTCCTGGTGACACTACTGTCAAGACCACATAGTCGTCGCCAGCTTCTTTAGCAATTTCATCCGTATCTGGAAGACTAGCCAGACAGATGGAACACCAAGAAGCCCAGAATTTGAGATAGACTTTCTTGCCCTTGTAATCAGACAAGCGGTAGGTCTTGCCATCTACTCCCATCAATTCAAAATCAGCCACCTCTTTCCCTTTAGCTGCGCTTGTTTTACTAGCTGTCTGCTCCGTCTTCATTTCATCTTTCGTTTGGTGTTCACTAGTCATGGACTTGCCTGAACAAGCCGTCAAACAAAGGAGCGAACCTGCTCCAAGAACACATGTTTGCCATTTTTTCATATTGATATTCCTTTCCATTTTATTCAAATAATTGACTTAAAATTGAAGCATTTCCAAACAGAACCAAGAGTCCCATCACAATAATGAGAAAACCACCCACTTTTTTGAGGATTCCGAGATAGGGATGAAGTTTTCGGAAATGTTTCAAAACATAACTAGAGGTCAGAGCTAGAAGCAAGAATGGTAGCGCCAAGCCCAACGTGTACACCAACATGAGACCCGCTCCCTGCCAAGCACCTGAGCCACCTGAAGCCGCCAAGGCCAAAACAGAGCCAAGAACCGGCCCCACACAAGGCGTCCAAGCAAAACTAAAGGTCAAGCCCAATAAAAATGCCTGACTATAGCCCTTACCATTTTGCCCCTGTCCTTGCAGTTGTAACCTCTTTTCCTTATAAAGCCCCTTAAAGTGTAGAATCTCCATCTGGTGCAAGCCTAAGAGAATGATAACCGCACCCGTCACATATTGAAACCAAGAAGCATAAAGCAAGTCGCCTAAAAAACCAGCTCCATAGCCCAACAAAATAAATATAAAGGAAATTCCTGCTATAAAGGCCAGAGTTCGTAATAAACTAACAACTGAGATGGAAAATTTGCCACTAGAAGCCTGAGCACTATCCTTATCATCTAGTAACACCCCTGCATAGACTGGTAACAAGGGTAAGATACAAGGAGAAAAGAAGGATAGAATCCCTGCCAAAAAGACACTTAGAAAAAAGAAAATATGACCCATAAAGTTCCTCCTATCATTTTATTGATAGATTTATTATACTCCTTCCATTTTCGAAAAAACAGGGACAATGATAGGGAAAAATAGGAATTTAATCAGATGATTTAGAAATCTTGGACAAAAACTATACAAAAACTGTCAAAGCACAAAAGCGCATAGTATCAANNTTGATACTATGCGCTTTTGTAATGGATAAATAGTTAGTCTTTTCTAAAACTAGGATCTTTCAAACTCTGTATACTGGCATTGATCACCGCACCTAGGATAACAATTTTAGCAATCAAGATAAACCAAAACATCATAACAACAAGAAGAACGGAACCTAAAATTCGGACGTCCACTAAATGATGGACATAGTAATTGAGATAACTAGAGAACAGAGTTAGTAAACCTAAAATCACTAAGAGAACAAAGGCACTGCCTGGTAGGGTATAGCTAATTTTCCTGTTAGATAGATTGGGAAGAAAATAATAAAGCATGACCAAGATAGCAAAGAGGAGAGCGTAAGTCAGAGGACCTGCCAAACCTTGTAAAGCCTGATAGATAATGCCATCTTTTGTCCAATAATGAGCAAGTAAAGCCAAAATCATCTGCCCAAATAAGCTCAGAAACAAGGCAAAAGCAAAGAGGATCTGTAAACCAAAACTGACTAGGAGACTTACCATCTGATGGGAAATAAGTCCACGACTCTTTTCGACGCCATAAGCCTTGTTAAAAGCTTTTTGCAAGAAATTCATAGATTTTGAAAAACTCCATAACGCCGATAAAACAGAAAAACTCAATAAACCTGTTGAAGGTTGGGTCAAGACTTCTCTGGCTATTTTTTCCACACCTTCATAGAGGCTTGGGGGCAGGACATCTTTTACAAATCCCAGAAATTCTCCCACAGGAATCTGAAAATAGGGGAGGATATTGACCACCACCAAAAGCAGGGGAAAAATCGAAATCAACCAATAGTAGGCTACTGCGACACTGGTCAACTCACTATCTGATGCTTGATAATAATGCAAAAAGGCTTTTAATAGAGGCTTGTCTATCAGCTCTTTCCACCACTTTTTCATGTCACACTCCTTCACTTATAATCTTATACTCAATGAAAATCAAATAGCAAACTCGGAAGCTAGCCGCAGGTTGCTCAAAGCCCTGCTTTGAGGTTGTAGATGAAACTGACGAAGTCAGTCACATATATAATCCAAGGCGACGCTGACGTGGTTTGAAGAGATTTTCGAAGAGTATTAACTAATTTCTTCTTACCAATTCCACCATATCATACGGCAGGGTATTGGCAGCTTCCTTCAAGGAATAGTTCTCTAAGTTATTGACATTTTGTCGTAACTTCTTGGCATACTTGGTCGTAATCAATCGTTTTTCTTCGTATTCGAAAATCAACTTGCGCTCCAGATAATAGCCCCTCAGCATTTCATCGATATTGTTAGGCTTAACGCGATTGATAACCCGTTCGACAAAGGCACCACTGCTGATAATAGCTGTTTCTCGAAGACGAGACTCCTGCATAAAACTAATCAAAGAGCGTCTATAGACTCCCTTCAGGTTTTCCAAACTTTCAATAATCATCTCTGTATTGGCAAGATAGAGCTCTGCAATTTGGTCATAATCAAGAGCACGGAGACGGCTTTGCTCCTTGTCCTTCCAGCTACGGAAAGTCCTCCCGAGAGTAAAAACTTCATGAAGGAGAAAACGTAAAATCCGCAAAGAAACAAGGAAATAATAGGTCAATCGTGACGCAAACTTACGATTGATTCCTCGTTCTATATTTTTCAGATAACGTTGGTAAACTCGGTAAGCACGATTGCTAATGTTCCCCTCTTCATAGGCCTGCTCCAAACCATCACTTTCAATACTAAGAATCAAGAGTTTCAAAGCAGCCCAATCTTCTTGATCATCCTGGTTTTCTTGGCTTAAAATGAGATTTTCAATACGTCCATGGTAATTGTCAATAGCCGCATAGAGGGGAAGTTTATTTCTGGTATCTTCCAACTCTTTTTCCAACTCTAGCGTTACTTCATTCAAAATGGCGATATGCATGAGATAATCCTTGCTTTCTTCCTGTTCGTCAGAAAGCTGAGGCAAGACCACGAGGCCTGTTAAAAAGCTTACAAGTGTCACACCTGCGACGAGGAAAAGCAAGAGAGGATACTCCTGCTCTAGATTACTTGGTATCAGAAGGATTGTAGCAATCGACACCGTTCCCTTAACACCTGAGAAGGTCAAGAGAAGCATGTCCTTCATATACTTATTTAGCTTTTTCTTGAGACGTCTAGTCCTATAGGCATAATAGCCATAAATCATGACAAAACGAATAGCAAAGAGGACAAAGGTAAGGGTGACAAGAGATGCCAGCAAGAGCAAGGGATTATAGATTGGATTGGTCAAGATAGGCTCTGCTATCATTTCCAACTCCATTCCTAAAATCACAAAGACAGAACCGTTGAGCATAAAATTCACTGTATGCCAAACTGTCTCGGTCACCGTATCCACTTGGGCTTCGAGGAGCGTGATTTTCTTGAAGCGACTCGCCTTTAAAATCCCAGCAACTACGACGGCAATAATCCCTGAAACGTGGACTTCTTCTGCCAGGAAGAAGGTTACCAAGGGTAAACTCAATTCCAGAAGGAGCTCACTAGCAATATCCGTTGCTCGCACACTTAGCAAGAAGCTATGGAGGAAACGATTAGTCATGGCTGTTAAAAAGCCAATTAAAAAACCGCCTAGGATTGAAAAGATAAGCGAACTGCTAGCTTGCCCCAGAGAAAAAGCTCCAGTTGTCCAAGCTGTCAAAGCTACCTGAAAAGCCACCAAACCAGAAGCATCATTCAAGAGTCCTTCGCCCTTAAGGATATTGGACACGCGCTTAGGAAAGCTAAAACGCTCCGAAAGAGAGGCAAAGGCCACCAAGTCCGTGGGACCAAGGGCTGCCCCAACAGCCAAGCAAGCTGCCAAGGGAAGGCTGAACCAAAGAAGATGGGCCAAGCCACCCAAACTCAGGGTCGAGATAAAAATCACTGGAAATATGAGATAAACAATGATTCGCCAGTGTTTTAAAATAGCCGTAACATCTGCTTCTTCAGCCTCTCGGAAAAGCAAGGGTCCGATAACCAGTGCCAAAAACAACTCCGTATTAAGGTGAAAGTCAGTATTGGGTAAAAAGAGACCAATCACAATTCCCAAAAGAATTTGCACCAAAGGGAGAGGCAAAAAGGGCAGGAGCTTATTGGTTGTACTTGAGACAATCAAAACCAGTAAAAATAGGATGAGGTAAATCAGTAATTCCACGCACGTCCTCCTTAATCTTTTTTACAACAGGATTCAAATATCTCCTTCTGCTCTTTGATTTTTTGGTCAATCTTGGAACAATCTTTGTGCTCAATTTTTTTCTGGCACCGCTCCATCTCAAGAGCAACTAATTTTTTCTTGATTTTAAGCATTTTTTTGCTCATATGCGCTTGTTCTAACACACCTACTGCTCGTTCGTGGTGGGTTGATTCAACAAAATTTTGGCGCATGGCATCCAGCTTTTCACGTAGGTATTGTTTATCCATGTTTATATCTCTCTAATTTTTCAATCATCACTAAAAATGGTGGATTGTTGATTTGGTTTAAAGTTCGGTAAATGGTAGCTGTGTACTCTTGTTGGTTCAACTGGCTCACAAAATCCAAGACAGCATCCCTCTCGAGGTCGCCTCCATCATGACCATAGTAGATCATAATGGCAATCCGTCCACCTTTGACAAGTAAGCTACACAGCTTTTCTAAGGCTTCAATCGTTGTCTGAGGTTGGGTAATGACTGACTTATCAGCCGACGGCAGATAACCCAGATTAAAAATCCCTGCCTTGGCTTCTGTCACAAACTGGTCCAGTGTCTCATGACCTTGCAAGATTAACTGGGCATTTGTCAAGCCAGCCTGATGCAAACGCTCTTGGGTCTTTTCCAAGGCTTGCTTCTGAATATCAAAGGCATAGACTTGCTTGGCTAGCTTGGCTAAAAAAAGCGTGTCATGACCATTTCCCATAGTCGCATCCACTACGACATCCTCTTTTGTCACGACCTCAGCCAAAAAATCATGTGCCATCTCAAGTGGTCTTTTCATTTTCAAACTCCTGTTTTACAGCCTTGCATCCTTGAACACTTCCACGACGTCGCATCTCCATCTCAATGCTGTTGAGAGCTTCCCATTTATTGAGGCTCCACATAAGCCCAATCAGCATATCCCTAGGTGCATCTCCTGTGATTCGATGGATGACGATATGTTTGGGAATGATTTCCAGTTGGTCACAGATGACCCTGACATATTCGTCCTGACTCATCAATTGTAAACGTCCCTCATGGTAATCTCGTTGCATACGAGTATTTGTCATAAGATGGAGCAAATGCAGTTTAATCCCTTGAATATCGTTATTCGTGACACAACGGCGGACATTTTCAACCATCATCTCATGGGTTTCACCAGGCAAACCATTAATCAAATGGGAAACAATCTCAATCTTGGGATACTTTCTCAAACGCTTGACCGTTTCCACCTACAATTCATAAGAATACGCACGGTTAATCAGGTCAGAAGTTGCTTCATAAGTAGTCTACAAGCCCAATTCAACCGTCACATGCATGCACTCCGATAACTCAGCCAAATATTCGATGGTTTCGTCTGGTAAACAGTCTGGGCGCATTCCAATATTGATTCCTACCACACCTGGCTCATTGATAGCCTGTTCATAACGCTCTCGAATAACTTCCACCTTTTCATGGGTGTTGGTAAAATTTTGAAAATAAACCAGATACTTCTGAACATCCGGCCACTTACGGTGCATAAAGTCAATTTCCTTATAAAATTGCTCACGGATAGGCGCATCTGGGGCTACAATAGTATCTCCAGAACCTGAAACCGTACAAAAAGTACAGCCTCCATGAGCCACAGTTCCATCACGATTGGGACAGTCAAATCCCGCATCAATAGGGACTTTAAAAGTCTTTTCTCCAAAGAGTTTTCGATAATAATCATTCAAGGTATTATAAGATTTTATAACTTTCATTATAACAAAAATCACCCACAATCTCAAAAGCCTGACTTTCCTATAAATTCCTCTGTTTCTCGTTTCCATTAGCCTTTTTTTTATGATACAATATGGGTATGATTTTAATGAAATTAGCATCTATTTTATTATTGATACTGACCTTAGTCGTCTGCATTATCCTAACCAAACTTTTTAGATTAAAAAAACTAGGACGAAACTTTGCGGATTTGGCTTTTCCAGTCTTGGTATTTGAGTATTACTTGATTACAGCTAAAACCTTTACCCATAATTTCCTCCCTAGACTGGGGCTAGCCCTCTCGTTCCTAGCCATTATTCTCGTCTTTTTCTTCCTTTTGAAAAAACGCAGCTTTTACTATCCTAAATTCATCAAATTCTTCTGGCGTGCAGGATTCTTATTAACCCTTATCATGTATATAGAAATGATTGTTGAATTGTTCTTAATGAAATAGTCGAATCCCTAAGCATTTTTTTTCTAGGGATTTTTGCTTTCTCTACAAAATAGTATAGACAATAACACTATACAATTTTATACAAAGAAAAGAGTCTGGGACAATAGTCTCTTATATCCAAAAAAGCAACGGATTTGCCGTTGCTTTTTTGCATGGTTGCGATAGTCTTGGTAAAATAGAATTGCACAATAAACCGTTTAGAAAGGCTATCCCATGCATATTCACTATAACACAAATCAAACAACTTTACCACTAGAAATCAGTTCCTTCTTGCCACAAGACCATCTCGTCTTTACGATTGAAAAAGTGGTGAATACCTTGGAGGAACATCACTTCTACGCCTTCTATCATACCTTTGATTGCCCGTCTTATCACCCAAAAATGCTTGTATCTGCTCTTCTATTTGCCTATTCACAAGGGATTTTCTCTGGGCGAAAAATTGAAAAAATGATGATTGAAAATCTGGCTATGTAATACCTAACAGGGCAGTTGGTTGTCAGCTATCGCACCATCAATCGTTTTCGAGTCGCTGAAGGGATGGAAGACCTTATTCGTGATCTTTTCATCGACCTCAATCTTCGTTTAAAAGTGGAAGAGTTAGTGACCTTAGATTGTCTGTTTATTGACGGAACTAAGATTGAAGCCAATGCCAACAAGTATAGTTTTGTGTGGAAGAAAACGACAGAGAAATTCTCCGCCAAACTTCAAGAACAGATACAGGTCTATTTTCAAGAAGAAATCACTCCCCTTCTGATTAAATATGCCATGTTTGACAAGGAACAGAAAAGAGGCTATAAACAGTCAGCTAGAAACTTAGCGAATTGGCACTATGATAACAAGGAGGATAGCTACACACATCCTGATGGCTGGTGCTATCGTTTTCACCATATCAAACATCAGAAAACACAGACAGACTTGCAACAGGAAATCAAGGTTTACTACGCCGACGAACCTGAATCAGCCCCTCAAAAGGGACTGTATATGAACGAAGGCTACCAAAACTTGAAAGTTAAAGAATGTCAGGCGCTTTTATCTCCCCAAGGTAGACAGATTTTCGCTCAACGCAAGATTGATGTGGAACCTGTCTTTGGGCAGATAAAGGCTTGTTTGGGTTACAAGAGATGTAATCTGAGAGGGATGCGTCAAGTGAGAATTGACATGGGATTGGTACTTATGGCCAATAACCTCCTAAAACATAGTGAAATGAAATAAGAACAGGACAAATCGATAAGGACAGTCAAATTGATTTCTAACAATGTTTTAGAAGTAGAAGTGTACTATTCTAGTTTCAATCTACTATACAATAAGAGAACGACTCAAAATTAAAAAGCTAGAGTTCCGCAATTGGAAATATCTAGCTTTTTTGTGGTTGAGAACTATTTTGTCTCAGGCTCTTTATCTTCTATTTAGGACAAGAGTTTTTCTTTGGTCTTTAATGATAAAGAAGGTATCAAAATTTCTAGTCTTCTTTTTTACCTTTAGTAACTACTAATCCTGCACTCAAACCTAGAAGAGCTAAACCTGCTGCTACTGCTGCTTGGCTTGCCGCACTACCTGTATTTGGTAACTGGGCTTTATTAGTTTGACTAGCTTCACTTGAATCAATTGGTTTTGTATCTGCTTTTTCTGACACTTGTGGTTTTTTAGCTTCTTGAGCTACTGGTTTGGTTCCAACCAAGATGATGCGGTCTGTCGGAGCTTCTACCACTTCACGGAGTTTTTCTTCCTTACTTCCATCAGGATTAATCGCTGTAAAGATACGTTCTTTACCAGTTTTTCCTTCTTGTTCTACACGAGTTTCACCTAGATACAGTGTTGAATCTTTTTTCTCAACTGTCTTGTATGCCAAATCTTTTTCAACAAATTCGAGTTTTGGAAAATCTTCTTGTACAGCAGCAACTGTCTTCTCAGAAACTGGTTTTTCCTTAGTCAACTGGATACGGTATTCCTTGACTTGTTTTCCACTTTCTGAAACGAGGCGAACAAGTACTGGAAGACTATCTTCTCCACTATCTACCACAGTCGAAGCTACTTGATTGTTTTCTTCAACTGAGACTTTTGGCCGTTGACCTTTATAGGTGATTTGGTAGTCTTGACGATCTTCAGCGAAATCAGCAAGTTCTTTTCCATCTACAAGAATCTTCGATTGAGTGCTTTCTTGAGGCAATTCGCTTGGTGCAAGGAAGGTCAGCTCAATCATCGCAACACCGCTCTTATCTGCTTTACGCTCCATACGCCATCTCATAGCTTTGGCTTTGATAGCTTTAAATGTTACGTTGATTTCATCACCAGCTGCAATGTCTTTATCCGCACGATAAGGCACAGCTTCCCAATTTTCTGGATTGTTAAATGGATGTCCAGATTCGTAGGCTTGGTAGTTTGAATAGTAGGTAGGCACTTCAAAGTCTGGGCCGACATAACGTTCCAAAACAAGTTTAGATGGTGCATCTGTACCACTATCTACAAAGAACTGAACTTTTCCTTGTGCAACAGTCCGTTCTACAATCTTACCATTTTCACGGAAGATTACGCCTGCTGATACTTCTGGATTGGTAGACGGTCTTGCAGACCAGTTTGTCCAACGACGATTTTCTGAATGATCTCCGTCATTGAGATAATCCACACGGTCATGGGAGTTTCTATCAATATCGTTAGTGGCTGAAGCAAAGGCCTGGTTACTGTCTTCATCATACTCTGGGTTATCTGAAAGAGCTTCGCCTAGTTTGTCTGTCACTCGTACAGTGAACTCAGCAACAAGATCACTACCAAGGACATGGCCTCGAACGGTAAATTGACCTGCTTTTGTCAGATTTTCTGCTTGAACTTCTTCCCATTCAACTGACAAGTCTTTTGTTTCGTAGCCGTCTTTACCTGTGAAGTAAACTGGAACCTTAGTCGGCAATTCAAGTGCTTGACCTACTTGTACCAAGCGAGCTTGTTTAACCGCAGCAACTGGTTTATAAGAAAGTAAGTTCTTATCCTTAGTGAAGTGCAGACGGTATTCTCCTAAGATGTCGCCATTTTCAGCTTTCGCGATGACACGAACTGGCTCACCTTCACGAACGCTTGGAACGACGGTAGCGAGACCATTGTTGCTAACACTTGCTGTGACTGCCGGAACTTTTCCATCTACAGACTCAAGGTAGTAGTCTGTCAAATCAGGGTTGAAGTTTGCTAAGTCTTTGCCGTCAACTTGGATTCTTGTTTGTCCTTGTTTGGCTGCCGCAACTTGTTTCGCAAAGATTTGTACCTCTGTGATAGACGTTCCACGCTTGTTATCTGCTTTAACCATGCGAATACGAACAGCATAGGTTTCAACTTTATCAAAGCTAAAGTGGTTCATTTCTCCAGCCTTGAGTTTAGCAGGGGCTTTTAGATTAGTAACTGGTTTCCAGTTGGCAGAATCATTAAAGACATGGTCCTCATTACCAACAAAACTAGGGTTTTTAGGAGCTGTTGGGACAGTCTTGCCAACATAATACTCAATCACATAAGACTTCGGTGCACCAACTCCATGGTCTTCGTGGAATCCGACACTTAGATTATCAACGGAGCGTTTGCTCAAGATACCTGAATCTCCAAACAGAACACCGACTGAAGCTTCTGGATTACTACGATTCCAGTTTGTCCAACGATTGGCTGGTTGGTTATTGTAGGAAATGAGCTTGTCATTAACATTTGAAACTGGGTCGCTTGGATTTGAATCTGAAGCAAAGGCAAGTGGCAATTCTGAACCGGTCCATTGGTCAGAAATGTTTGCGCCTTGCTCAGTTTGAGCAGATACGCGAACATGAAGTTTAGTTGTTAATCGCGTACCTTCTAAGCGACCATTAACTGTAAAGACACCTTCCTTAGCGTATTGCTCTGGACGAATCGCATCCCATGCAACCTTAGCTGATGAAACGTGACCATTTGAATCATATGTCCGAACGCTTTCTGGTAATTGTGGTGCTTCTGCGATTGGAGTTGTCACACTGACTTCTTCAACTGAAACGATACCTTCTACAGAGACTCTTGCACGCGCTTCAAGGTCAATTCCTTCAACTTTACCTAGTACTTCAAAGGTTTGATAGGAGTCTAGTTTTTCTTTCGGAATAGCTTGCCAAGTGACTTTGTGAGCTTTAGGGAAACCTTTGTCATACTCAACCGTTACTGTTGACGGAAGAGTAGGTTCTTGGTGTAAATCTGTCACTACATTTACTGGACGGATAGATTGCGCAATCTTCTTCTCAGTATTGGTCTGGATAGTGAGATCAACTTGGCCTTTAGCTCCCTCATATTCCGCTTTGAGAGTGACTGCTCCTGGCTTATGTAACTCAAGCATTCCTTTACGAATTGCGACTTCCCCTTCACCACTTGTAGAGAAGGTTACTTTATCAGCTGGTAATACAGCTTGCGTTCCATCTTGATAGTGAGCTCGAACCGACAATTTGACAGTTTGGTCTTCTTTGAGACTGTCAGCTTTTTCCACTTGCAAGCTCAAGTGAGCAATTTTTGGTGCTTCTTCAAGGAATTGAATTGCATAGGTTTGAAGAGGGCCACCATCTTTAGGCTGAATAAAGATGCTCGCACGCATGCCGTTTGCTGCGCTTGCTTGAAGAACTGTCACATCAGCATTTTCAGCACTTGCTGTGACTTCTGGCAGTTGGGCACCATAAGATAGAGTACGATATTGCATTGGTTGTCGACTAGTAAGACCTGTTACTGCCTCACCTCCAACAGTAACAGTTGGCACTACAGGTGCTGCAGCATTTCCTTCTTCTACCACAAGGGTTGCATGAATTGGTTGACCTTCTAAATAACCGGTCGCTTGAATACGAGAACCTGGAATTGCTAACTTAACTTTATCTTCTTCGGCAATCTCCCACTTGTCCACTTCATACTCTTGTACACTTCCATCAGTCAAAACATAGGAAACAGATTTGTCTACAGAATTCAAGTTAGTATTTGGAGCAATACGTTTCACAACTGGTAGCTCTGATTTAAGAGCAATCACTTCTACACGAGCTTCTACTTCTCGTCCGTCAGCCATACCTTTCACCGTTACAATACCAGGCTTGCTCACATCTACTGAAGACCAGGTTACAGGACGTTCTGCACGACTACCATCACTGTATACAAACGGAACAGTGGTAGGCATTTCAGGTGCCTCTCCAATAATGGTCTGTACTTTTGGCACCTCTGTCCCCAAAACAGTCTTTTCTTGTCCTTCTTTCTTACCAGTAAAGACAGTGACTTGGTTCGATTTCAAGAGATCAGAGTGGGCAGTAAGGGTGAATTTCCCTGCTTGTTCAGTTGATTTGACAATGGCAACACCTTTACCATTAAATGCTTTACGAATCCAAGAACCATCTGCTTGCGCCTTATAGCGTTCACGGCTGGCTTGTTCTCCGTTATCTACACCGACCAGTTGACCTTGGCCATGCAATTGGAAGCGAACCAGATTATTAGCAGTTGGAACCACATTCCCCTGGCTGTCAACAATTTCATAGTAGATGTAAGTCAAGTCTTTTCCATCTGCTGCAATCGCATGGTCTTCCTTAATAAGACGAACTGCCGCTGGCTTACCAGCAGTCGTAATCTTATCTCGAGCAATTTCCTTGCCAGATTCATCACGAGCAATTGCTTCCAAGGTACCTGGTTGATAGGCAACTTTCCATTCAAGATAAAGTTCATTAGCATTTGCACCTTCTTGGTAAGTCCGCCCATCGCTGGTTTGTTTTTTATTGAAAGTCTTAAGACCAAGAGATTTTCCATTCAAGAACAATTCTACACTAGAAGCATTCGAATAAGCACGAACTGGAATCTTACCTTCTGAGTCAGCTACTTTGGATGCTAATTCTTTGTTTTCCCAGTTCCAGTGAGGAAGAAGGTGTACCATCGGTTTCTTCTTAACAGAAACCCATTGGCTTTGGTAGAGATAGAAGTCATGTTTTGGAATGCCGGCTGTATCTACGATACCAAAGTAAGAGCTCTTAACAGGAGTTTGATTTTGGTTGTGCCATGGTGTAGGTTCACCAATATAGTCCGTACCTGTCCAGATAAACTGTCCAGCATAGCCAGCGTTGTCACGGTCAAAAGTCCATGAAGCGGTTGCTGTTTTCCCCCAACCCACACGATCATTTCCATAATCTGACTGTTCATAATTACGCTCAGGTCCATTGCTATGTTTCAATTCACGTTCAGGGCGATAGTAACTTCCTCGTGTACGGGTTGCTGATGATGTTTCTGAACCGTAAATCAACCATTTTGGATGCTTAGCTCTAAGGGCTTTGTAATTATCTTCAGAATAGTTAAATCCAACAGCATCGAGTTCATCAGCAATTTTCTCATGCCCTCCGCTACCATTACCGAAACGGAATTTATCTGCTCCCATGGTAACATAGCGAGTCTTATCAACATCCTTGATAACCTTGACCAAACGTTTAACAGTTGCTAAAGAGTGGGCATCACCATTAGCTTCACCTATTTCATTACCAATTGACCACATGAAGATAGCAGGGTTGTTTTTGCCTCTTTCGACCATGGTACGTAGGTCAAAATCAGACCATTTTTCACCTTTTCGAGCTTCTGGGTGAGTGGCATCTTTTTCAAAGAAACGTCCATAGTCATAAGGTTTCTTGCCACCATACCAAGTATCAAAGGCCTCTTCCTGAACGAGTAAACCTAGTTCTGCTGCGATTTGCAAGGTTTGCTCACTAGCAGGGTTGTGGGTTGTACGGATGGAGTTAACTCCCATCTCCTTCATTTGTTTGAGACGACGGTATTCTGCTTTATAATTTTCTTCTGCTCCAAGCGCCCCATGGTCGTGGTGCAAGGATACTCCATGGAATTTAATACGTTCACCATTCAAAGAGAAACCTTCATTTGGAGTCCAGTGATAGTAACGGTAACCAAACAAATCCTTCTTAGCATCAACCAATTGACCGTCACGGTAAACACGCGTAATCAATTCGTACAAGGCAGGTTTGTCATTTAAAACGGTCCAGAGTTTTGGTCTTTCAACTTCTAAAATCGCATCTAGGCTTGTTGATTCATGTGCTTTTAAGGTACGACTCGCTGTACGAACTAAGCCTGTTACAGCATGACCACCTCGTTCAACGATTTGATATTCGGCTACAAGTTCATGGTCTTTGTCGTCCGTATTGACGATTTTGCTGGTCACATGAGTTTCAACCTTGCCATGTTGTTGTTCTTCAAGTTTTGGTGTTAAAATAGTTGTCCCATTTTTCTCAACATGCACCTTATCTGTCACTTGTAAAGTCACATCACGATAGATACCACTTCCTGAATACCAACGGCTACTTGGCTGTTTGTTGACTGCATGGACAGCAATCACATTCTCACGACCATCTTTGTGAAGGTATTTGGTGATATCATATGAGAACTGGTTATAACCATTTGGATAATGCCCCACTAACTGACCATTGACATAAACTTGAGAATCCATGTAGACGCCATCAAAAGTAAGGCGAACATTTTTCTTGAGGTCTTTTTCATCTAGTTTGAAAGTCTTGCGATACCAAGCTTCCCCACCGTTGAGCTGTCCACCTTCATTTTGTGCAGGAGATTCATGATCGAAATCGTTAAAGATACTCCAGTCATACGGTAAATCTAATTTTTTCCACGTAGATACGTCTGCATCAGGTTTAATGGCTTCCTTAGAATTTGCATTGAGTTTAAAGTACCAATTTTGATTAAAATCCACTTTCCTGTCTTCAATCATTTGATTCATTTCTTCATTTGTTACAGCTTTAGCATCTTCCTTGAGCGGTTTTTCTTGATTTGAAGCTTGTGATTCTATCCTTGGAGCTTTTTCTTCCAGTTTAGCAGACACTTTTTCCTCTTTTGGAGTTACGGCTTCATCTTCTTTCTTCTCAGATGCAATAGCCTCAGTTGAACTAGGTTCACTTTGTTCTGTCCTTTCAACTACATTTTTAGTTTCCAAAGCTTTATCAGCCTTTTCTTCTACTATCATTTTTTCCTCTTTAGGTTTCTCAGCAGTATGAGTAATAAGTGTTTCATCCGCATAAACTACAGATTCTCCAGCTATATTTCCTCCTAATAGAACTGCACAAGTCCCAATCATTACTGAGCAAGCTCCCACAGCAAACTTACGAATGCTATAAACTCTTTTCCGATTCCAATGGCCTTTCCCCATAAAACCCTCCTTATATTATATTTAGTGCAGTTAGCTACTACCAAAGCCCAAGTGGTATACATGGTATGACAACCTAGTTTCAACAATTTACACTCTGCGAAAATCCAATTCAAACTTCGTCAGCGTCGCCTTGCCGTAGGTATGGTTACTGACTTCGTCAGTTTCAT